>DASUWK010000026.1:0-2682 GCA_036378435.1 Candidatus Dormiibacterota bacterium
GCGGCGTCGGTCTGGAGCTCGGCCCACGTCTTCGGCGGGGACGCGATGCCGGCCGCGGCGAAGATCTTCTTGTTGTAGTACATGGCCCTGGTGCTGGTGGTGAACGGGATCCCGTAGGCGGTGCCCTGGTACTCCGTGTCCTTGAGGAACTTGGGGATCAGGTTGCTGACCGTGGACTGCGACAGGACGTCGGACGTCGGGTAGATCAGGCCGGACTGCGCGTACGGCGGCGCCGGGTTGCCCTCGAGGATGTCCGGATACTGCTTGTTCTGGATCAGCGTCGCGACCTTGGTCGGGAAGTCCGTCCAGTCGACGGTCTGCACATTGACCGTGATGTTCGGGTTCGCGGCGTGGAACGCCGTGGCCACCGCGTCCCAGTACTTGGTGGTGCTGTTGGCCGGGCCGGTGCCGTAGTCGGCGCCATAGAACTTCAGCGTGACCGAGCCCGAGCTGCCGGAACTGCTGGGTGTGCTCGAACTAGAGGAGCTGCAGCCACCGAGGGCGATCAGAGCCGCGGCGCTCGTGGCGGCCGCGGCGATCAGTCGTGCTTTCACGTCATCTCTCCCTAACTCGGCGCGCTGGTATACGTGCGTTCCCTGCGCGGTTGATGCTCGTAAAAGGGAACGTAGCCACCGTTTCAAGCAGGAGTCAACGCAGATTGCGCAAATAAAGCAGGGATGTAATCAACTTGTGCTCGACCGGCGCACAGCAGTGTGCGGTCCTGGGAGTTCTGTTTAAAGCGGTGATGACGCGGATGCCCTTGTCCGCGAGCGCGGCGGCCGCCGGCACGTCGGGGTCGGCGTCCGTGATCACCGCGTCGATCTTGTCGGCGCCGCAGACCCGGGCGAAGGCGCGCTTGCCCAGCTTCGAGCTGTCCGCCACGATGGCCACGCGCTGCGCCCGCTCGGTCATCAGCCGGTTGATGCTCGCCTCGCCCTCGTGGTGCGCGGTTGCACCGGCCAGCGCGTCTATCCCGTCGACGCTGAGGATGGCCCAGTCGAAGGTGAGGTCGGCGAGCACGTACGTGGCCAGCGGCCCGATCAGCTCGTGCGATTCAGGCCGGGCCACGCCGCCGGTGACGACGAGCTTGATCTGCGGCCGGACCGCCAGTTCGCCCGCGATGCTCAGCGCGTTGGTCACCACGGTCACGGCGCGGTCCCGCAGCTCACTCCGGTGGACGAGCGCCCTGGCCACCTCCACGGTCGTGGTGCCGCCGTTGAGCGCGACGGTCGAACCAGGCGTGATGAGCGCCGCCGCGGCCTGCCCGATGAGCTGCTTCTCCGTGGCGTTCCGCTCGGTCTTGTAGCGCAGCGGCAGGTCATAGGCCATCTGGCCGGTGCTGATCGCGCCGCCCCTGGTGCGGGTCAGCATCCGCTGCCTGGCGAGCTGGTCGAGGTCCCGCCGGATGGTCGCCTCGGAGACGCCCAGCGCCTGCGCGGCCGCGGCGACGTTGAGGTGACCGTCCGCCGCGACGAGTTCGAGCAGGTTGTTCCAGCGTTCGTAGCGCGACACCGCCGCCTCCATCCCCGGAATCGCCCAGTAGCGATGCGTGTTAATGCCTGATAATAAGTACTAGCACTCAACTTTGATCACAAACTAGGCGCCGACGCTCCAGGTTTGCTGTCAGCCAGCCACGCGCCGAGATCAGCCGAGACCAGTTGCGCCCGCGTGAGATGCTTAGGAAGCGGGAAAGCACCCCAACCGAGGAGGCCGAGCCAGCCACGTGACTGCCACCCCAAGGGCTATTGAGCTCACCGAGATCGCCGCGGCCGCCGCGGCGGACAAGCTCGCCCAGGACATCGTCGCCTTCGACGTGAGCGAGCAGCTAGCGATAACCGACGTGTTCCTGCTCTGCTCGGGGGCCAACGACCGGCAGGTGCGCGCGATCATCGACGAGGTGGAACTCAGGCTCAAGCAGGCCGGCGCCACCCTGGCCCGCCGCGAAGGCGAGGCAGAGGGACGCTGGGTGCTCCTGGACTACGTGGACATCGTGGTGCACGTGCAGAGCAGGGAAGAGCGCGTGTACTACTCGCTGGAGCGGATCTGGAAGGACTGCCCGGTTGTCCCGCTGCCCGAGGCGGCGCTGGCCGGCAACGCCGGCGCGGGCAAGTCAGGGGAGTCACGCTGAGCGAGGCCAGGCGGCTCGTGCTGTGGCGGCACGGGCAGACGATGTGGAACGTCGAGCACAGGTTCCAGGGCCAGACCGACATCCCGCTCGACGAGACGGGCGAGGCGCAGGCCGAGTACGCCGCCCGCCGCCTGGCGACGCTCCGGCCGGGCGCTCTCTTCTCCTCGGACCTGACCCGCGCGGCGAGCACGGCCGCGCCGCTGGCCCGGCTGACCGGCCTGCCGGTCACGCTGGACAAGGAGCTGCGCGAGCGGTTCGGCGGCGACTGGGAGGGCCTGAACGACGAGGAGATCAGCGCCCGCTACCCCGCGGAAAGGGCAACCTGGAACCCGCCGAACGGCGAGCCGACCGCCGCGGTCGCGGACCGGGTGTGCCGCGCGCTCACCAGGATCGCCGCGGCGCTCCCGGACGGCCAGCTCGCGGTGGTGGTCAGCCACGGCGCGGCGCTCCGCCTCGGCATGGAGCGGCTGCTCGGCCTGCCCGAGGAGGCGTCCGGCGCCCTCGGCCCGCTGTCCAACTGCTCCTGGTCGGTGCTCGCCCAGCGCCGCGAGCGC
>DASUWK010000027.1:0-3186 GCA_036378435.1 Candidatus Dormiibacterota bacterium
CCGGGTGGGCTGGGCCCGGGTGGTCTGCGACGAGGCGCAGGCGATCAAGAACCACGCCACCGGCCAGGCGCGCGCGGTCCGTGCGCTGCCCGCCGTGACGCGGGTCGCGCTAACCGGGACGCCAGTGGAGAACCAGCTGTCCGAGCTGTGGTCGATCATGGAGTTCGCCAATCCCGGCCTGCTCGGCCCGGCGAAGACGTTCCGCGAGCAGTATGCGGTCCCAGTGGAGCGGTTCGGCGATGAGGAGGCGGCGCAGCGGCTGCGGCAGGTCACCCAGCCGTTCGTGCTGCGGCGGCTGAAGACGGACAAGTCAATCATCTCCGACCTGCCGGACAAGCAAGAGATCAAGGTCTGGTGCAACCTGACGCAGGAGCAGGCGAGCCTGTACCAGGCGACGGTCACCGACATGCTCAGCCGCATCGACGAGGCCAGCGACGACATCACCAGGCGCGGCCTGGTGCTAGCCACCATGACCAAGCTCAAGCAGGTCTGCAACCATCCAGCGCACCTGCTCGGCGACGGCTCCCGGCTGCCCGGCAGGTCCGGCAAGCTCGCCAGGCTCGAGGAGATCTGCGAGGAGATCGCGGCCGACGGCGACAAGGCGCTGTGCTTCACCCAGTACGCCGAGTTCGGCCGGATGCTGCAGCCGCATCTCGCCGCCCGGATCGGCTGCCAGGTGCTGTACCTGCACGGCGGCACGAGCAAGAAGCAGCGCGACGACCTGGTGACCCGCTTCCAGGAGGCGGACGAGCCTGTGCTGTTCCTGCTCTCGCTCAAGGCGGGCGGCACCGGGCTCAACCTGACCGCGGCTAACCACGTCATCCACGTCGACCGGTGGTGGAACCCGGCCGTGGAGGATCAGGCCACCGACCGGGCGTTCCGGATCGGGCAGCGCCGTGACGTGCAGGTGCGCAAGTTCGTCTGCGTGGGCACGCTCGAGGAGCGGATCGACGCCATGATCGAGGAGAAGAAGGCCCTGGCCGAGCAGATCGTGGGCACGGGTGAGAACTGGCTCGCTGGGCTGTCGGCGGCGCAGCTGCGTGACGTTGTAGCGCTTTCCGAAGACGCGGTGCCGGAATGAGCCCGCCACCGAACGGGCCACGGTGGTGGGAGACCGCGGGTCCGCCGATTCCCGTCGAAGGCGGGATCAAGGCGCGAAGCAAGCGCGGCGCGATCGGCGAGCAGTGGTGGTCGCGGCGGTTCATCGCCGTGCTCGAGTCCTACGGGATGAGCGGACGGCTGCAGCGCGGACGCAGCTATGCCCGCAAGGGCCAGGTCGTGGAGTTCTCGCTGACCCAGGGCACGGTCACCGCGCGGGTCCAGGGGTCGCGGCCACAGCCGTACAACGTGACGATCAAGGTGCTGCCGCTGACTACGCCGCAGTGGCGGGAGGTGGAGCGGCGGCTGGCCAGCCAGGCGCTGTTCCGCGCGAAGCTGCTGGCCGGCGAGATGCCCGCGGAGATCGAGGAGGTCTTCGCCTCATGCGGGACGCCGCTGTTCCCCAGGTCGGCCGCGGACCTGGAAATGCACTGCAGCTGCCCGGACTGGGGAGTGCCCTGCAAGCACCTGGCCGCGGTCTGTTACGTGCTGGCCGAGGCGTTCGACGACGATCCGTTCGAGATGCTCGCCTGGCGCGGGCGGACGCGCAGCGCGCTGCTCGCCGCGCTGCGCCAGTCAGGCCCGCGGCCCGCGGCTTCGCGAACGAACACGGCGGAAACGTCTGCCCCAGGCCCGGCGGAGAGCGCCCACCCGGCCAGCGCCACCCATGACGTGCTCGCCGACGTAACGGGCCCGCCGCTGGCGCGGGCCCTCGACGGGTTCTGGACACCAGGGCTGAGCCAGGCGCGCCTGCGCGCGCTCGCCGCACCGTCCGCGACGCCAGCGACCCCGGATCTGCTCCTGCGAATGTTCGACCCGCCTGCGCTCACAGTGCGCGGCACGGACCTCCGCGACGTCCTAGCCCCCGCCTACGAGCAGCTGGCCGCCGACGAGTGACCTCGTTCCGCATCGTGAAACGAGGACGTGGATGGGCGCCTGAAGCGGGTTTGTCCCTGTTTTCTGTCGCCAGAGCGACAGAAAACAGGGACGAAGGCTCCGGTGCCGGCCGAGGCTTACTCCGACCAGGCGCGTTGCATTGCCTCGGGGAGGCCCCACCAGCCGAGCGGGGTCAGCCTGTCGTCTTCGTCGATCGCGCCCAGCACGCTCCACATGGCGGTGACGTGCAAGAACAAGCCCTCGACGCTGAGCTCGTCGAATTCGTCGAAGTCCTCGAGGTCTTCGTCGTCGAAGTCCTCGAAGCCGGCGGAGTCAGGCTCCTCCTCGTCGTCTTCGATTTCGTCGTCCTCGTCGTCCTCATCGGTGAAGCCGGCCAGCTCGCCTGGGTCGAAGTCGCGCACGTACCTGGCGAGGTCCGCGGCCGACGCTGGCGTGCCGGGTCCGCCGGTGACCAGCGCCGACATGACCGCCAGCCAGTCGAAGTGATCGAGGGCGGCGACTGCGGCCATCGCGGCGGACACCTCGTCAGGCTCGTCGTCGTCTTCATCGTCGAGGCCGTTGTCCTCGTCGCCGAAGTCGAGGTCTTCGTCTTCGGCCCACTCCATGGCGCGGGCCATCTCCTTGTCCTCATCCGACAGTGGGTCGCCCTGCGGCGAGACCACCGAGGTGGCGAGCGTCAGCCACATCTCCGCGTCATCGGGCGGCAGCGCATCAGAGTTGCGCCCGCTGAACGAGATCAGCATCTGCCCGGGCCAGCCGGGGCGGGCGATGTCGGCGCGCAGCCTAGCGGCGGCGGCGGCCAGGTCGGCGGCGGGCAGCGGCCGGTCGCCTGCCGTCTGGAGCATCTCGCGCAGCGTGGACAGCGCCTCCGCGTCGGCCGCCGCCCAGTCGGCGAGGAACGCTTCGTCCTGCTCGTCGAGCAGTGCCGTCATGGGCACCCGGCCATCGGGCAGCGGAGCGGACATCCACTCCTCCTGCAGCGTGAGGTATTCACGGCGTTCCCCGGCGTCCCCGGCGGCCAGCTTGTCCGGGTCGATGCGCCCGGCGGCCAGGCACTCCTCCAGATAGCTCACCAGCCGGGTGTGCATCTCCTCCTGGAGCGGGCTGCGCTG
Organism: Candidatus Dormiibacterota bacterium; assembly: GCA_036378435.1. GTDB lineage: Bacteria > Chloroflexota > Dormibacteria > Dormibacterales > Dormibacteraceae > DASUWK01. The sequence continues at coordinate 3,108 of DASUWK010000027.1, forward strand.
CGACGCCTCCTCCCAGACATGCAGGCCGATAATCCCCGTCGGTTCCGTTCCGGTGGCCTCAAGCCAGCCGTGCACGTCC
>DASUWK010000028.1:0-2166 GCA_036378435.1 Candidatus Dormiibacterota bacterium
ATCTCGATCGAGGATGACACGCACGTCGCCAAGTCCGAGGACGTCGCCGCCAGGTACGAGGCCTACGGCTGGCACGTGCAGCGGCTCAGCTGGCGCACCGCGGACGGCTACCACGAGAACGTGCAGGACCTGTACGACGCGTTCGAGGCCGCCAAGGCGGTCACCGACAAGCCGTCGTTCATCGCGCTGCGCACGATCATCGGCTGGCCGGCGCCGAACAAGCAGAACACCGGCGCCGCGCACGGCTCGGCGCTCGGCGAGCCCGAGGTCAGGGCCACCAAGGAGATCCTGCACTTCGACCCGGACGTCCACTTCCCCGCCGAGGAAGAGGCGGTCAGCCGCGCCAGGCAGGTCGCCGAGCGCGGCAAGGCGCTGCACGCGGAGTGGGAAGAGGGCTTCACCGCCTGGGCGGCGGCCAACCCCGAGCGCAGGGCGCTGTTCGACCGGCTGGCCAAGCGGGACCTGCCGGCCGGCTGGGCGGACGCGATCCCGTCGTTCCCCGCCGAGGAGAAGGGCATGGCTACCCGCAAGGCTTCGGGCAACATCCTCACGGCGCTCGCGCCGGTGCTGCCCGAGCTGTGGGGCGGCTCCGCCGACCTCGCCGAGTCCAACCTCACGACGATGGAGGGCGAGCAGTCCTTCATTCCCGTCGAGCACCAGACCAAGATGTGGCCGGGCAACCCGCACGGGCGCACGATGCACTTCGGCATCCGCGAGCACGGCATGGGCGCGATCCTGAACGGGATCGCGGTGCACGGCGGCACCCGGCCGTACGGCGGCACGTTCCTGGTGTTCAGCGACTACATGCGGCCCGCCGTCCGGCTCGCCGCGCTGATGGAGCAGCCGGTCACCTACGTGTGGACGCACGACTCGATCGGCCTCGGCGAGGACGGCCCGACGCACCAGCCGGTCGAGCACGTCTGGTCGCTGCGCAACATCCCCGGCCTCGACGTGGTGCGCCCCGGCGACGCGAACGAGACCGCGGTGGCCTGGCGCACCATCATCGAGCGCACCGACCGGCCCGCGGGCCTGTGCCTCACCCGGCAGAACGTGCCTGTCTTCGACCGCGAGAAGTACGCCTCGGCCGAGGGCACCGCGCGCGGCGCGTACGTGCTCGCCGACAGCGACTCCGGCCAGCCGGACGTCATCCTGATCGGCAGCGGCAGCGAGGTGCAGATCGCGGTGCACGCGCGGGAGCTGCTCGCGGCCGAGGGAATCTCCGCGCGGGTCGTCTCGATGCCCTGCCTGGAATGGTTCCATGAGCAAGACGCTTCCTATCAAGAGGAGGTGCTCCCGGCGGCGGTGCGGGCGCGGGTGTCCGTCGAGGCCGGCATCACCGCTCCCTGGAAGCAGCTCGTCGGCGACGCGGGCGAGAGCGTCGGGGTGGACCACTTCGGCGCGTCGGCCTCGTACATGAAGCTGTATGAGGAGTTCGGGCTGACGGCGGAGCGAGTCGCCGAAGCCGCCAGGACCAGCCTGTCCAGGGCCAGGGGCTAACTGGCTCACAGGTTTAGCGCGAAACGGAAGGAACACGGCCATGAGTGACGCTCTGCGAGAGCTTACCGAGGCGGGCGTGTCGATCTGGCTAGACGACATCAACCGTGACCGGCTTCGCACCGGCAACCTCGACATGCTCATGAGGGACTTCTGGGTGCGGGGCGTGACGTCGAACCCGACGATCTTCGCCCACGCGCTCAGCCAGGGCGACGCCTACGACGAGCAGACGAAGGACCTCAAGATCCGCGGCGTCTCGGTCGAAGAGGCGTCGCGGATGATCACCACCTACGACATCCGGTGGGCCGCCGACGTCCTCCGCCCGGCCTACGACCAGACCGGGGGCCTGGACGGCCGGGTGTCGATCGAGGTCGACCCGCGGATCGCGAAGGACACCGCCGCGACCGTCGCCGAGGCCAAGCAGCTGTGGTGGCTGGTCGACCGGCCGAACATGTTCATCAAGATCCCGGCGACCGCGGCGGGCGTCCCCGCGATCACGCAGACGCTGGCGCAGGGCATCAACGTCAACGTCACGCTGATCTTCTCGCTGGAACGGTACGGCGAGGTCATCGACGCGTACATGGCCGGCCTCGAGCAGGCGGCGGCGAACGGGCACGACATCAGCCAGCTCTGGTCGGTCGCCTCCTTCTTCGTCAGCCGGGTCGACACCGA
>DASUWK010000029.1:0-8194 GCA_036378435.1 Candidatus Dormiibacterota bacterium
CAAGGGCGAGGTCAGCGGCCTCAAGGCGATGGCCAGCGGCCACTACTCCTTCGCGGTGGTCGATCGCGCGGCCAAGATCCAGGCCTTCCTCTTCGCCGGCGACGCCCGCCGGCTCCCCCACCTCCCCGAGGACGGCCAGACCTTCGTCTTCCGCGGCCGGGTCGACTTCTGGGACCGGGGCGGCCAGCTGCGGCTGATCGTGGACTGGATCGAGTTCGACGACGTCGGCCGGCTGCGCGCCCAGCTCGAGCAGCTCAAGCAGAAGCTGGAGCTGGAGGGCGCCTTCGCGCCCGGCCGCAAGCGGCGGATTCCCTTCCTGCCCGCCAAGGTGGCGCTGATCACGTCACCTACAGGCGCCGTGATCCACGACCTCCAGGAGACGATCTGGGAGCGCTTCCCGGACATGGAGATCGTGGTCTACCCGGCGCTGGTCCAGGGCACCGCCTCGCCGGGCAGCGTGGTGATGGCGCTGCGCCGGTGCAACCGCGACGGCGACGCCGACGTGGTCGTGATCGCGCGCGGCGGCGGCAGCTTCGAGGAGCTCTACGCCTTCAACACCGAGCCCGTCGCCCGGGCCATCCTCGCCTCCGCGATCCCGGTGGTCACCGCCCTCGGCCACACCTCCGACCGCACGGTCGCGGACATGGTGGCCGACGCCGAGTGCCGGACGCCGACCGAGGCGGGCGCCCGCGTGGTGCCCCGGCGCGCCGACCTGGTGGCCGACCTCGCCGAGCGCCGGCGCCGCCTGGAGCGCGAGCTCGGCAACCGCTTGGACCAGGAGGCCGAGCGGCTGGGCACCCGAGCCGCCCGGCTGCGCCAGGCACTGCCCAACCTGCTCCGCCGCCGGCAGGACCGGCTCGAGCGCTGCCGCGCCGAGCTCGCGCGGCTCAGCCCGCTGCTCCAGGTCGAAGGCCGGCAGGGCCAGCTGGTCCAGATCGGCGAGCGGGTCGAGCTCGCGGCCGGCCGGATCTTGAAGAACGCCCGCGACGCCCTCGCCCACCGCGAGCAGCGGCTGGCGGCGCTCAGCCCCGAGCGCGTCCTCACCCGCGGCTATGCGATCGCCATCGACGAGGAATCCGGCCACGTCCTCCGCTCGCCGAGCCAGACCGCGCCCGGCCGCCGGCTCGATGTCCGGCTCGGTGAGGGCGCGCTCAAAGCGCGCGTCGAGGAAGCTCGATGACCGACGAGCTCACATACGAGCAGGCGCTGCAGCAGCTCGACGCCCGTCTCCGGCAGCTGGAGGACGGCCGCCTCTCACTCGAGGACGCGCTGAAGGCGGTCGACGAAGCCCGCGGCTATCTCAAGTACTGCCAGGACAAGCTGGAGGCGGCGCGCAAGCGGATCGAGGTTCGCGCCGAGTCGCCCGCCACCACTTCCGAGGCCCAGCTCAACCTGGAATGAGGGAGCTGCACATCGGTGAGGACGTGCTCGGCAAGGACGGCGAGCGCCTCGGCGAGGTCGATCTGATCGTCGTCGACCCCGCAGCCCACCGCGTCACCCACGTCGTCGTCGACGGGCACCTGCTGGGCGTCCAGCGGCTCCGCGACGCCGGCCCGGACGGGCTGGCGGCCGACCTCGACCGCGACACGCTGAAGAAGCTTCCGGTTTCGGATCACGAGCACGTCGGGGAGCCCGGCTCGAACTGGAGCGCACCGTTCGGCTACCAGCTGGGGAACTTCCTGGCGATCACCGGTGCCCTCATCGGTCAGGCGCCCTACCAGCCGCCCGTTCACTTCGATGAGGGTCTCGAGGACGTCCACGAGATCACCGAGGGCAGCCCGGTCTGGAGCGGAAATCACCGGCTGGGCGAGGTCGAGCGCGTTCTCACCGATGACTCCGGCGCCGTCACGGAGTTCGTCATCCGGCCCGCCCACATCCTGGCCAAGCCGCGCCGGGTGCCGATTGGGCGGGTTACCGAAGTGGTCGGCAACAACGTCCACACCGACCTCGGCCCGGACGAGCTGGAGCGGCTGCCCGGGTACTCCGAGATCAGCTAAGCCGAGGTCGCCGCCGCACGCGGGGTGGGCTCGGTCCGCGCCAGCACGCCGTCAAGCCCCTTGCGGGTCGCCACCACCACCAGCTCGTCGCCGGCCGTGACCGGGCGTTCGGGATTGGGCATCCACTCGGCGACCCCGTCCTGCTCGACCTTGAGGATTCGCGCATAGGGCCCGTCGACCAGCCAGCCGAGGTGCCTCCCGTTGGCCTGCGCTCCCTCCTTCACCGTCGCGCGCGCGATCACCAGCGTCCGCTCCCCGACCGGCAGCGTGCTCACGATGTCGTGGCCGATCGCCGCCGAGACGAAGGCGGGCGCGGCCACGCTGGCGGTGCTGCGCGAGACGCCGGTCCCGATCGCGCGCTGGACGCGCGCGGCAAGGTCGGGGTCGTGGAGCTGGATCACGACCTTGAGGTCGGGGTGCAGGGTACGCGCGGTGAGCGCGATCTCGAGATTGGTGGCATCGTCGTCGGTGCAAACCACCAGGCAGCGCGCGCTCTCGATGCCCAGGTTGCGCAGGTTGGCCGACTCGCGCGCGTCCCCGACCACGACCGCGACGCCGAAGCGCCGCACCTCGGCGATGGCCTTCGCCGCCTCGTTGGACTCCATCGCGATCACCGGCAGGTCCCGAGCGTGAAGCAGCTCCGCCACCCGGTGCCCCAGGTTGCCGAGTCCGGCGACGACGACGTGGTCGTCAAGGGAGCGGTGGAGCGTACCGAGCGCCTGGCGCAGGCGAACACCAACCAGGGCGTCCGTGATCACGGCGAAGAAGACCGCCAGGGCGCCGGCTCCGATCAGCTCGAGCAGCATGCCGAAGATCCGGATCCACAACGGCGAAAAGCGGAGCGTGATGTCGCCGTAGCCGATGGTGGTGATGGTCGTGATCGTGAAGTAGAGCGCGTCCAGGGCCGACATCTGACCGGTGCCGGCGAGCACGACCGTGCTCAGGAGCACCAGCGCCGCGACCGCGCCCAGGACGTAGCGCAGCCGCCGGTCGGCGATCGTCCGCAGCAATGTCCACGCGCCGCGGAGCTCGTCCGGAAACCGCCGGAACGTCCGCCGAATGACACGCGGCGCCGTTGCCGGCCGGTCCTCGGCCAGGCAGAGCACGCCCTCCTCGAGGGCCGGGAAGAAATCGATCGAGCCGTCCCGGTGCACCCGTGCGACGGGGACGAGAGCGGCCTCGTCGCCGGGGGTGGCGTGACGCAGGATCAGCGTGCGTCCGTCGACCTCGACGCTCTCCTCGAAGTCGTTCTGCAGCACCGCCGCGACGAAGGCCGGCGCGGCGATGCCCGAGGAGCTGAGGATCATGGCGTCGGCGAGCACGTCGGCCATCCGCTTGGCGAGGTTGACGTTGAAGAGGCGGAGCACCACCCGAACTTCGGGATGCAGCTCGCGGGCAGCGAGTGCCGCGTGCAGGTTGCCGGCGTCGTCGTTCTCGGCCACGATGATCGCGGCCGCCTCCTTGATCCCCGCCTCGGCCAGCGCATCGTCGTCGCGGTAGTTGCCGGTCACGATGGTGGCGCCCAGCCTCTCCAGGCGGTGCTGATATTTGCCTTCGGGAGCCAGGGCGACGACCACCACCCGCTCACCGAGGTTGACGAGCTCTTCCGCGCACCTATAGGCGAGCTCGTCGAAGCCGCACACGATGTAGTGCGGCGGTTTGGTCACACCAAAACCTCGTCCCGGCTCTTGAGGTCCCGAACCGCGGCTCGGCGGATGACCTCGAAGCCCTCGTTCAGACCCCGATCCATGACGTCGACCACGTCGGCGGCCCCGTGCAGGCGCGGGATGAACACCCAGTCGGCGCCCTGCTCATAGAGCCGGAGCGCGTGGTCGATATGGGTGCTGGTCACGATGACGGCGGCGGCGGGATCCATGCGCCGGACGCTGCGCAGCAGTCGCGAGTTGTTGGTCCCGCGGAGGATCTCATCGGGAATCGTCGACAGGATCAGTCGAGCCTCGTCGACGCGCGCGTGCTCGAGCGTGTCGTTGTGCGCGATGTCGCCGTAGACGCAGGCGACGCCGCGCTGCTTCAGGCCCCTGATCACGTGGGGGTTGAAGTCGACGACCTGGAGGTCGCTCAGCCGCGGCGCGGGCTGGCCGCGCCGCGCACGCAGCTCGAGCTCGTACAGCACCGAGCTCGCCTCTCGGAAGAAGCCGAGGAAGACGATCGGTTTGGCCGCATCGGATTCCTCCATCGCACCGTGCTCATGGTCGAGGTCGCGGATCCCGACGTACTTGAGCACCCGGCTCAGCTGGTCGTAGACGGGGTGGCTGTACCCGATCAGGTAGGTGGAGGCGACCGATCCGATCGCGAAGACGAGGATCACGACCGTCACCACGTCGGATCCGATCTGGTGCTTGGCCAGCCCCAGAGAGGCGATCACGATCGAAAACTCGCTCACGTTGCCGAGGTTGATGGCGGGAAGGATGCTCGCTCGGTGGCCCATGCGGAGGCCATAGAGGATCGGCACCACCAGCAGCCGGCTCAGCAGAACCAAGATCGCGGCCACCACGGCGACCAGGACCAGATGCCAGGAGGGCAGCGGAATCTCCATCCCGAGCCCTACGAAAAAGAGCGTCACGAAGAAGTCGCGGATGCTGGTGACCTTGGCGATCACGTCGAGGTTGTAAGGAAACGTCGAAAGGCTGATGCCCGCGATCAGGGCCCCCATCTCCTTAGAGAGGCCGGCCAAGCTGGCGGCGGCAGCGAGAAAGAAGCACCAGGCGAGGGCGCTGATCACGATCAGCTCCGGCACCTTAGCGACCGATCGGAAGAGGCGGGGCAGGATGTAGCGGCTGGTGGCGACGCTCCAGATGATGAGGAGCACGCCCTTGAGGACGGAGGCCAGCAGGGGCGCCAGGTTGGGATCGACAAGGTTGGGCTGGATCGCCAGCATGACCACGGCCCAGAGGTCCTGGAAGACGAGCACGCCGAGCGTGATCCGGCCGGGCAGCGTGTCCAGCTCGAGCTTGTCGTAGAGGAGCTTGACCACGATCATCGTGCTGCTCATCGACATGCACGCGGCCAGGTAGATGAGGCCGAAGTCGCCGTGTCCGATCCGGAACCCGAGCAGGGCGAAGACGCCTAGGCCGGCGGCGATGCAGAGCGGAACCTGGAGGGCACCGGTGAGCGCCACCGCCCGCCCGGCCGAGATCAGCTTCTTGAGGTCGATCTCTAGGCCGATGATGAAAAGGAGGAGGATGAGGCCGATCTCGGCCACGGTCTGGATCGATGCGCGGTCGCCGACCAGGTTGAGGCCGATCGGACCGATGATGACCCCCGCCACCAGGTAGGTGAGGATCAGGGGTTGCCGGAGCTTGTTGCCGACCAGCGCCAGTAGGGCCGCCACGGCGACACAGATGCCGATGCTGGAGAGGAGATCGGTCGGCGCCGTCATGCGCGGCGGATTATAGAAACCGCCCGCCGGCCTCTAGGTCACGCTGCGGTCAGGCGCAGCCTCCGACGATCGTCACCGGCGATCCGGTCGGGTAGCCGGGCGGCGGCGACGGCATCGAACCCGGCGGTGGCGTCGGTGCCCCCGGCGGCGCGGTCGGCATCGGGAAGGCCCCCGCAGGAGCGTCGGCGAACTTCCGGAGCCCGCCGCGATCGAAGAACCAGATCGAGCCCGGCTCTCCGAACCAGATCCCGTGGCTGTCGCCGGCCGCGCTGATCGGGCTGAAAGACGGGTTGCTGCCATCCGCGATCGGAGTCACCGATCCGGGGCCGGTCACCACCAGGACTCGCGCCGGCTGCTGGAAGGGATTGCCGCCGTAGGAGTAGCCGCCAGACGGCGCGACGGTGACCGGCTTGGGAGCCTCCAGTCCGGCACGGATGATCGGATGACCTGCGGCGTCGAAGCCGAGCAGCTGCACGTAGCCACCGGTGGGATTCGTGAACCAGCTGGCCAGGGTGCCGTCGCGGAGGTCCATGCGCTGCAGCTGGTCGGGGTAGACCGGCGTGAAACTCGTGTCCCCGGGCTTGGGGCCGGTAGAGGGCCGGTCACTCGTCACCGACCAGCCACCCAGCGAGTTGACCTGTTGGACGTATCCAATCGGCGGACCGCTCATCACCTCGCCCGGCTTCGGTGCCGGCGGGGGTGGGTTGGGACCGACGCGCCGGGCGCTGCCGGAGGTGGTGTCGAGGGCCCAGAGCTCCATCCCGGGCCCGTTCTCCTGCGACTTGGCGAAGTAGATCGTCGAACCGACCCAGCCGGTGACCGGCCCGCCGCCGCCGCCGCTCCCGGTCCACAGCTGGCGGTCGCGGCCGCTGCCGATAGTGACCACGTGCAGCGCCAGCGTAGGCATCTGGCCAGGGACGCCGGAGGTGGTCGCCAGGTACGCGTATTCCTTCCCGTCTGGCGAAAGAGCCTGCCGGGGTACGGGCACGAAGCGTCCGGCGGCCGCGTCCCAGGTCGCGAGGGAGTAGGCCTTGGTGCCCGGCGTCGCGGAGGGCGCCACGTGCACCTCGGCCCGGCCGTCGGGAATCGACACCTCGGCGTAAGTGAGGTAGGCGGTCACCGGGAGCGTGCACTTGAAGCCGAGCGCCGAAGTCACGGTGAGCTGAAGGGAAGATCCGGACGCCGGCTGCGAATGCTGGCCGAGGCGGCCGCCGAAGTAGAGCATGGTCGCGATCACGGTCACCGCCAGGACGGCGGCGATCACGCCGCCGGCGATCTGAAAGGCCGGCCGCCGGTGCGGCTCGTCGTCGCGATCGTCGACCGGAAGCGAGGACAGGACCCGCCGTCGCAGGGTCGGGTCCGGGTGTTCGACGTCGAGCGCGTCGTGGATTCGGATCCGGGTCTTCTCTTCCATCAGCTGACCGCCTCCGGTACGAAGTCGAGCCGCATCGCGGCCAGCCCTCGGTTGATGCGTGACTTGACCGTGCCGACCGGCACCCCGGTGACCGCCGCGACCTCCTCCAGGGGCAGGTCGAGGTAGTAGCGGAGGACGATCGCCGCCCGCTGGTCGGGGTTGAGCCGCCGCAGCGACGCACGCACCTCGGCGCCGCGGACGACAGCGTCTTCCACCTCGCCGGCTCCTCGGTCGGGAGCCGGGATCCGGAGGACCGACCACCACGACCTCCGGGCCAGGGTCCGGCTGCAGTTGGCGACGATGGCGAGGAACCACGGCCGCATCTCGGTTCCGGGCCTCAGGTTTTGCAGCTTGCGCCAGGCCCGGAAGGCCGCCTCCTGCACCACGTCCTCGGCGGCCGAGCGATCGTGCAGCATGCCAAAGGCAAGGCGGAAGGCAGGTTCGATCAGGGGCCCGATCAGGGCATCGAAGGCCTCGCGATCTCCAGCGCGGGCCCGATTCAGGACCTCGTCCCCTGCCTGCATGGCGTTCACCCCGTACTACACCTGCACCGGCTCAGAAAGTTCCGCGCCGGGCACGAAGTCAGGTCTGCTGGACGGCGGCGATCCTTTCCAGGGCGGCGATGCGCTCCTGGATCGGCGGATGGGTGTCGAAGAGATGCGCGAACCAGGCCTGGTGGTGCTGGGCCGGATCGTCGATGTACATGGCGGCGGTGGCGTGGTTGTAGGTCCGGAGCGGCTCGTCGTTGGCGGCCAGCTTGCGGAGCGCGCTGAGGAGCCCGGTCGGGTTGCGCGTGAGCTCGACCCCGGAAACGTCGGCGAGCGACTCGCGCTCCCGCGAGAGGGCGAGCTGCATGAGGGGACCGATCAGGTAGCCCAGGCCGAGCAGGAGGATGCCGCCGACCAGAAAGATGAGCGCGATCGAGCCGCTGTCCCGGCTCCGCCCGAAGCCTCCGGTGAAGCGCAGCAGCAGGCTGCCGAGCAGAGCCGCCATCGCGACCAGCGTGGTCACGATGACCAGCAGGCGGACGTCGTAGTTCTTGATGTGGCTCATCTCGTGCGCGAGGACGCCTTCGAGCTCCTCGCGGTTCATCATCGCCAGCAGCCCGGTGGTCACGGTGACCGCGGCGTGATTGGGGTCACGGCCGGTCGCAAAGGCGTTGGGCGAGGGGTCGTCGATGACATAGACGTCCGGTTTGGGCAGGCCGTCGCCGATCGCCAGCGCTTCCACGATGTGGTGGACCTGGGCGTACTGGTTGGGGTCGGCGCGCTGGGCGCCGGCCACCGCGAGCGCAGTGGCGCCGCCGAAGTAGTAGCTGTAGAGCGCCCCCAGGCCGGCCAGCACCAGGAACACCACGGCACCGGTGATCACGCCGCCCAGGCC
>DASUWK010000030.1:0-2351 GCA_036378435.1 Candidatus Dormiibacterota bacterium
CTCGGCCAGGGCAAGGAGAACGCGCGGAACTACCTGCGCGACAACCCCGACACCGCCAACGAGATCGAGAAGCGGATCAAGGAGAAGCTCGGCGTCGGGCCGCGCCTGGACGCGGAGGCCGAGGCGCCCGCGGGCGCTCCGGCGGGTGCCCCTGCTGGAGGTCCCGCTGGCGGTCCCGCTGGCCCGGCCGTTCCCGCAGGCCGGGGCGGCGCGAAGCTGAGCAGCGTCCCGGCCACGACCAAGTAACGCCGTGGACGGTGAGCACCCGCCCGCCCGCCGCCGGTCCGGACGACGGACCCGCGGTCGGCGGGCGGTCACCGGCCCGAACCTAGCCGCCTCGGATCTAGCCGCCCCCGATCTCGCCGACCCGGGTTTCGCCGATCCGGATCTTGCCGACCCGGACGTCTCAGTCCAGCCCGCCTGGTCGGACGAGTGGGCGGCCGGGGAGCGAGCGCGGGAACAGGAACAGCGCCGCGAGCAGCGGGAGCCCGACGACCCGGAGCAGCGGGCACGTCAGATCTGCCTGCGGCAGCTGTCGCTCGCGCCCAAGACCCGCGCGCAACTTCACGACGCACTCACGAAACGCGGCATCCCCGGCGACGTCGCCGACTCCGTCCTGAGCCGGTTCGCGGACGTCGGCCTGATCGATGACGCCGCGTTCGCGAAGGCCTGGGTCGAGTCACGCCACTACAGCAAGGGCCTGGCCGGCCGTGCGCTCAAGGCCGAACTGCGCCGCCGCGGCGTCGCCGACGACGACATCAGGGAAGCGGTCGAGACCCTCGATCCCGACGCCGAGGTGGAAACCGCCCGCCGCCTCGTCGAGCGGAAGCTCGCCAGCACGAAAGGCCAGCCCACCGAAACCCGCACCAGGCGGATGGCCGGGATGCTGGCCCGCAAGGGATACCCGGCGGGACTCGCCTTCCGCGTCATCCGCGAGGCCCTGGAAGCCGAGGCGCAGGCCCAGGAGGAAGCCGGGGCAGCGGCGTTCGACGAGACGCAGGCTTTCCTGGGCGACGAGCCTCCCGTCGACCTGTCGGACGACGAGCATGTCCCATATACGGACTGAAGTTGATTAGTTCCGCTAAGTAAACTTTGATCTCTGCAGTCCCGCTCTGCTTGCTCAAACTGTTATCAACGCTTAACCTCACGGCAGTGAGGCGTTACCAAGCGCTGGACGGGTGATCGGCTCGGGCAACCAGGTGAACGGCCAGCCGCCGCGGCCGGACGGTGAGCGGGACACCTCGCGCCAGGGCATGAGCCTGGAAACCGCCCTGAGCGATCAGGGTTCCGGGAGCGATGGAGCGACGGACGAAAGGGGTGGCCGTGAGCGGCGGAGCCGGGTTCATGGTGATCGGACTGGTCGCTTTGGCTCTCGCCTTCGGCGCATGCGCCGCCGTCTTTGTGGTGATCAGACGTTCCGCCCCCCGTCCAGACCCCGTCGGCGCTCCCCCCGGGGATTCCGGCACCGCCCGCATCGCCGCCGAACAGATCGAGCGTGACGCCGAGCGGCTCCGTTCCCGGGCGGCTACAGACGCCGAGGAACTCCGTGCCCGCGCCCAGGCCGAGGCCGAGGGCATCCTCAAACGCGCCGCCGACGCCGCCGAGCAGTCACAGCAAGGCCGCCGGGAGGTCGAGGCCGAGATCCGCGCGGTCAAGGACGAGATGCGCGAGCTCCGCGGCGACCTGGAGCGAAGAGAAGCCAGGCTCGCCGAGCGCGAGCAGCGCCTCGACGACGAGGCCCGCCGTCTGGAGGAGACCAAGCAGGAACTCGCCCAGCGCGTAACCGATCTCGACGACCGCGCGAATGACCTCGACAACGCCGGCGTCCAGGCCCGGAAGGAACTGGAGCGCGTCGCCGGCCTCACCGCGCAGCAGGCCAAGGCGGAGCTGACATCGGGCATCGAGAACCAGGCCAAGCGCGAGGCCCAGCTCACCGTGAAGACGATCGAGAACGCGGCGAGGGCCGAGGCGGACAAGCGTGCCCGCAAGATCGTCACGCTCGCGATCCAGCGCCTAGCCGTCGAGCAGGTCAGCGAGGCGGTCGTCTCGGTCATGCACCTGCCCGGCGACGAGATGAAGGGCCGCATCATCGGCCGCGAGGGGCGCAACATCCGCGCCTTCGAATCGATCACCGGCGTCAACCTGATCATCGACGACACGCCCGAGGCCGTCCTGCTCTCCTGCTTCGACCCGGTAAGAAGAGAGATCGGCCGCCTCACCCTGCAGACGCTGATCAGCGATGGCCGGATCCACCCGCAGCGCATCGAGGATGCCTACGAGCGCGGCAAGAGAGAGATCGAGCTCATCTGCAAGCGGTCCGGCGAGGACGCGATGACCGAGCTCGGCATCAC
>DASUWK010000031.1:0-71829 GCA_036378435.1 Candidatus Dormiibacterota bacterium
GTAGCTGAAAGAGGTCTGGCGGGCGGCGGCGCAGGCCGCCACCGCGCTCGGGCAGAGCGGCCCCGGCGGTGCGGTCGAGGCCACCGGCGTGGTCGTGGTGGCGAGCAGATTGTCCAGGGTGAAGGTGTTGACCGTCGGCCAGCCGGCCTGGTTGTTGGCGTCCTTCAGGCTGGAGCCGGTGGAGGCGGCGAAGCCGGAGGGGCTGAAGACCTGGACCGGGTTCCCGTCCGGGTCGTAGTAGTAGGCCGTCGTGCCCTTGAAGTTGCCGGTCCAGGCGTCGCCGCTGGAGTCCTGGGCCGCCGCCGTGACCAGGCCGGGCAAGTTGTCGGAGTAGTAAGCCGTCTTCTGCTGCTGCCCCGTCGGCAGGTTGACCTGGGTCGGGTTGCCGTTGGCGTCGTACTGGTAGCTGGTCGTGTGCGCAAAGCCCGTCCCATTCGCCAGCGTCTGGCTGGCGAGCAGCTCGTCGGGCGTGTAGCTCGCGACGTCGGTCCGGGTCGGGGTCGCGACCTGGACGGCTTTGCCGTCGCCGTCGTACTGGTAGCTGGTACTGACCGTGCCGACGCCGGTCGGGCTGGGGCCGATGACCTGCTCGACCAGGTTGTCGCCGGTGTACACGTAGGTCATCACGCGGCCCGGGTTGGAGTTGGTGTAGGTCGGCATGAACAGCTTGGTCACGTTGCCGGCGCCGTCGCGGTTGACCGAGGTCACGCAGACGCCGACGTCGCGCGGGTTGTTCGGGTAGGTCGGGATGGGCTGCGACGCCGGCGCCTGGATCGTGCCCGGGCCGTTACCGGTGGAGCATTGCGCCGACTGGCTCGGGCTGAGGCCGAGGTCGCCGTTGGAGCCGCTTTCGAAGCGAGGACTGTATTGGACCGCCGGCCGACCGTCGACGTCGAACGTGGTGACAACCAAGTAGGCCGAAGTCGCGACCGACAGGCCCGCCGAGAACGCCTGCGGCAGCAGCTCGGCGACCTGGTGGCCGTCGGCGTCGTAGAAGACGCGGGTCCGGATGTTTCTTCCACCGATGGGGTCGAAGGCCGTGTCGTTGGCGGCGGTTGTGCTGTCCGCGCCCTGGACGGTGTCGGTCAGCCTGTTGTCGGCGTCATACGCGTAAGCCGTGATCCGGCTGGTCGAGTAGCCCGACGGTGCCGACGCCGCGGGTGGCAGGGTTACCGAGGTCCGGTTGCCGACCGCGTCATAGCCGAAGCTGGTGGTCAGTGTCGTCGTGCTGTCGCGGGGCTGAATCTGGCTGACTGCGCGGTCGAGCACGCTGTAGCTGTAGCTCACCGTCGTGCCCCTCGGATCGGTCACCGAGCGCGGGTTGCCATCCGCGTCGTACGCGTAGCTCGTGGTCAGCGCCTGGTAGGTCTTCGAAGCCGGCACCAGGTCCTGCTCCCTGTAGGTCGTGACGCTGACCGGCTTGTCTGCCGCGTTGTAGGCGCTGGTCTGACTGAAGTGACCGCCGGCCGCGCAATTGCTGCCAGCTCCTTCGCTGTACTCGCGCGGGGAACAGGCGACGAGCACATTGCCGTCGTCGTCGTAGACCCACTGGGCGGTGGTCGGGTTGCCGTTCACCAGCCGGGGACCGGCCGCCAGCGTCTTCCGGTGGGCCGCGTCATAGCGGAAGCTCGAGACCTGGTTGTTGCCGTCCGTCGTGCTGCCGACGTTGTCCACGTTGTCGTACGAGATCGACGACTGGCAGATGATCGTGGCGGCCGTGAAGAGCGAGGAATCTCCAGTGCCCGCGGGGTGACAGTTGCTATTCGAACTTGACGGGTAGTTGCGCGCCCACTGCGTCTTGACCAGGCGCTCGGCCGCGTCGTACTGGTAGACGGTCAGGTTGCCGTTGGCATCCTTCACCGACGTGGTCTTGCCGAAGGCGTCGAACGTGTAGATCGTCGTGGCCGAAGGCCCCGGCGAGACCACCGGGAGCGCCTTCGTCAGCAGCTCGTCGTCGTTGTCGAAGCTCTGGGTGATCGTCTCCGAGCTGCCGTTGGGCGGAACTATCTGCATCGGGTTGCCGTTCAGGTCAAGCGTGTAGCTGGTGACATCGCCGAGCTGATCCGAAGTCTGCAGGGCGTAGCGCCACGGCGAAGCGAAGGGAGCGGTGGTGGTGTCGGTTCCGCCGCCGTAGAGCGTCTCAGTGAAGTGACCCGCGGTAGGACTGACCGGGGTTCCCGGGTAGGAGCTGAGGCTGGTGCCCTGGGTCGCGTTGCGGTCCCAGGTCCGCACCACGTGTCCGTAGGCGTCGTACGCGTAGGCCACGAAGTTGCCCGCCGGATCGGTGACGCCGAGTAGCCAGCCCCCAGCCGACGTGTGCCCGGAGAGGTCGCGCTGGGAATCCCCGTAGTACGCGTATGTGTACGAGCCGCTGGCCTGGCCGGCGTTGACCAGCGGCGTGGTCATGGAGATCCGCTGACCGTTGGGGTCGTATGTATAGCGCGTGGTCGCGTGCGTCACACGGCTGTCAGGCGAGGGCGCGTCGACCTCGCAGAGGCTGCCGCTGTTGCCGGTCGCCGCGCCGGCGCTCGAGCAGAAGCCGGTGGGGCTGCCGGAGTTCGGGGCTGAGCCGGCGAGGTTGTCCGGGGCGTAGGTGGTCTCGAAGCTGGCGAAGCTGCCCTGGTTGGCCTGGCTGTTGCCGAGCGGCGAGAGCGAGGCCGTCCTGTCGCTCAGGTAGTAGAGGGTGCTGGCGTCGATCCGGGCGCCCGAGGTGATGGTCAGGTTCCCGGAACCTGCCGGCTGGTCGTCGAACGTGCGCGTACTGTTGGCCGGCGCTTCGAAGTACTCGGCGTGGTAGCCATAAGTCGTGACCAGGTGGTCGGGGGAGTCGGTTTGGTCGCTCTTCAGAAGCTGGCCCTCCTGGTTGTAGAGCGAAGTCGTGACTTCGTCAGCGACACCATCGCTGCCGCCGCCGACGCGCCGGAAGGTGCAGAGGTCGTTGTCGACCGTCTGGCCGTTGTTGTCGCAGTAAACGGCATTCGAACCGGTGGATCCGTCTGGCGCGACATCGCCGTCCCAAGTCCGGTAGGTCGTGTGAATGGTGCCGCCGCCCGCCGGCCCGTCCTGGAACTCTCCCACCCGGCCCGAGCCGTCGATCTCGGAGTAGGTGACCTGATCACTGGCCTCGGTGGCCGTGACTGAATAGGGCGACTCGTTGTAGTCGAGCGTGAGCTGGTTGCCGCGGCGGTCAGTAAGTGAACTGACACGGGGCTGGCCACCGTTAGGAAAGGGGTCGTAGCTCGAGCTAAAAAGCCCGGTGTAGGTAACCGATATCGAGTTGCCGCGGGGATCGGTGGCCGAGCACAGCTGGTCGCCGCTGCCCCCGCAGCCGCCATAGGAGTAGGCAACGTAGCTTCCGTCAGGGTTGTACACGCGCAGCAGGTGAGAGGTGAAGAAGCTGCTGGCGCTCTGGTCACTGTAGTAGGTGGTCACCCGGCCGGCCGGGTCAGTGACCGACATCCTCCGCACCGTCAACGACGAGTTCCAGGGCGCAGGGATACTGGAGACGCTCGAGAAGGTGAATGACCGCCCTGCTGTTCCCGAGACCCACTCGGCGATCGAGGTCAGCTGGCCGATGCTGCCGCCCGCGGCGAGGTTGCCAGAGTAGGTGTAGCGGATCTCGTTGCCGGCGCCGTCCTCGATGTCGAGCAGGTGACCATCCCAGCTGAACTCGCTGCGTAGCCGGTCCGGCCGCTCGCTGGCGAAGCCGAGCACGGCGGTGTTTCCCGGACTGGCACAACTGCCGGCGACTTCGACATAGCGCCAAACGCTGAGATGAACGCCTGCGGGCGCCGTGTAGGTGGTGTCAATGCAGATGGCAGCGAAACCGACCCCGGGCGTGGTCAGCACCCTGGGCGCCACCGCCGCCAGGGCACCGCTCAGACTCGGCAGCGAGAGCATGGCGCTTAGAGAGCGCGGCTGGAACACATGATGGGTGCCGTCCTGGTCGATCAAGGTCACCGCCAGCGGGTTGGCAGCAGTTTGAGCACCGGGCACGTAAAGCGCGTCCGGCCCTGTACCCAGGTCGCCGAGATCTCCGGCTTCGGAGACGTTGAAGGTCCAGCCCTTGCCTATCGATCCCCCGAAGGGAGTGACGCCGTCCACGCCAAGGCCGCTCAAGAGAGCGGTGTCCTCGCTGTTATAGGTGCGTCGCAAGCCTATGGCCAGGTGACCGTGCAGCTGCACCGGTATCGAGTCGACCTGCTGGAGGACTAGGTTGCCGTTTGCGACGTTGACAGCTAGATTCGTTTGGGGCCCTGCCGGTCGTTTGGCGTAAGTCCACCAGTCCTCGAAGCCGAGCCCCGCATCACAGATGCTGACCGTGGCGCTGGAGCCGAGGCTGGTGCCGAACGAATCCGTGGCGGAGGCCGTGTTGATCGCGTTGCCGCACGCAGCCGTCGCTCCAGAGCTGAGGCCAGCAGAGGTTCCGATGACGGTGTAAGTGACGGTTGCGGTGCCGCTGTTGGCATTCACAGTGTCGCCCGGGACCACCAGGTTGGCTGTGCTCGCCGGCAGGGGCAGATTGCGGATCGAGATCTGGTTGCCATTGAGCTGACACGTCACCCCGGTTGCGCAGGGCTGGCCATTGATTTGAATGGCCGCGCCAGTGCCGAGCAGATTGGCGGCCAGCCCGTCCGAAAGTGACGACGACGGATCCGAGCTGTATGCCGGATTGACGATCAGGACCTGGTACGTGATCTGCTGTCCGCTCGAATAAACGCCGTTCGCTGGTGCGTTGATCAGCGATTTGACAACGCGTGGCGCAGCCGGTGGAGGCGGACCGGTAGCGTTGCCGCTGCCCAAACTAATGCCATCCCAGTCAAAGTTGCCTGCGCTTTGCATGTTTGCCTGCACACGAAGAGTGGTGTGCGAGTAGCTGGCGTTCAGCGACGCTGTCACCAGCGTCCAGCTGCCCGCGGCGATGAAACTAGTCGACGAATCCTCAAGGGTGCCGTCGGCGCCGATAAGATGCAGCACTCCGTTGCGGCTCGCGCCATCGGGAGTCCGGACCCAAGCGCCCACCGTATAGCTCTGCCCGGGCGACACGCTGATGCTGGCGTCCTGATGAAATCCAAGCCCGAGGGTCGGCGTGTTCGTCTCCAGGTACCCGCTGCCTTCGAATGAGTTGCCGTTATTGGTGTAGACGACCGCATTGATCGTTGAATCCCAGTTCCAGCAGCAACTCCAATCTTCGAAGCTCGAGTTTGAGTAGCCGGTCTGCACCAGCTGGGCTCCGTCTACGTCCAGGTTGCGGCTCAAGGTGTGCAAGTAGAACTCGCAACGGATGTTCGTGTGCCCGGTGTTGTGGGTCGTCAGGGGCGCGGAGACGAAGGTCCAGCTCCGGCCGACCGAGAAGTTCTGGGTCCCGCTCTCCAGGGTGCCGCCAAGTGCCCAGATCACAAGCGAGCCGGAGACCTGTGTCCCGTCTGGCGAGCGCACGTAGGCAGAGCACGTCCAGTTCTGGCCAGGCGTCGGGATGATCGATGTCGTCTGAGCGACTGAGCCGCTGTCCTGGCTCACGTTGAACTCCATGAACCCCGGGCCGTCCTCCGGGCTCGCCGTCCAATCGGCGTAGAACGCATAGCCCACGTGCGTCGGGAGGTTGTTGGCAACCCAGTGCGTGGTGTCGGAGTACTCCATGCTCGCGTCGGCCAAGCCGACGTTAACCAGTTGCCAGCCGTCGAGGTCGTAGGCATGCCCGGCGGTGTAGAGGAAAAGCTGTGCCCTGATCGTGGTATGGCTGCTCTGAACGTCGATCGGCACCAGCAGGTGGCTCCACTGGGCGCCCAGCGTGTACTGGCTGTTCGTCCCTTCGTTCGCGTTCGTCCCGATCGCGACCCCATTCAGGGTGGCAGTCAGAGCAGTCCCGTCATGTGATCGTGCCCATACGGAAAGCGAATAGCTCTGGTTCGCCGCCACTGACTGCGCCACGTCTTGCCAGGTGGAGAGCCCGCTCGCGTTGGGTGTCAGCTGAGCGTAGCTCTGGCCCTCCTTCGCGGTCTGGTCGCTGGCAGTGCTGGCGGCGATGCCCTGGTCATAGTTCCAGGCGCCGATTCCGGCCTCATAGCTCGAGTTCGAGAGCAGGTTGCCCAGGGGCGGCGTCACGGAGGGGACGGTGTAGGTGATGGACAGATAGGAGTTGTTGCCGTTGTTGTTGTTGTCGGCCGAAAGCCGCTTCCAGTAGGTCTGGCCGTTGCCGTTCTCGTCCAGCTCGATGCCGTTGTTGGCCCAGCTGCCGCTGACCCAGTTGGAGACCCAGCTCGTGACGTTCACCGAGCTCCAGGCGCTTCTGGCCCCGGTTCCGGTGATGGTGCTGCCGATCAGGCCGGGCTTGTTGTTCCAGGTGATCGTCGAGGCGCTCCAGGAGCCGCCGGCCGGGTGCATCCAGAACGTCGTGACCGTCGACGGGTAGTAGTTCCAGACCCAGTAGCCCTTCCATGTCGCCGAATTGATGATGTCTTGGCTGGTGAGGCCACCCAGGTTGTAGTGCAGGAAGGACCATTCGTCACCCGTATTGCTGTCCCAGTGGCCGACGTTGTCGACATAGGCGCCAAGCGTCGAGTCGTAGTCGGCGTTGAAGTTCTGGCTGTTGGCGACGCTGGAGACGTAGGAGTCGTCGGGGCTGTTCGCGGTGAGCGTGGGGTCGATGTAAACGGGGTAGACGCGGCTCGGGTCCTTGAGCCAGCTGCCGGAAGCGCTGATGGTCAGAGTCTGGGCATTCGAATCGAGGGAGTACTGCAGCGGCGAGCTCGGCGAGAGACCTGACTGCGGGTCCTGCGCCGAATCCTGCATCCGGCCGGGTGGAATCGAGAACGAGTGGCCGGCGCCGTCGCTGAAGCTGATGGATCCGTCAGCGGCCTGGCTGGCTCCAAGGCCGGTCAGGTGAAGGGGGAAGGTGACCTGGATGTCGGAGGAGCCCTGCCAGCGCTGGCGGAGGATGAAGACTTCCTTCACGTCGTAGCCGTAGAAGCGATATTGGAGATCGAGGCCGGGGGAGATATTGGCGTAGGTAACCGTATTGCCAGACGTCGTCGGTGTGATGCCTCCGGACGCCGTGCCAGGAGGACCAAATCCGACGTGCTCGGAGCCGAGGTAGGCCGCCAGAAGGTCTGACGCGCTGGTCGAGGTACCGAGACGAAAGTCGATCGGAGCCGAGGCAGGGCCGATGTAACCGCCCGATTTGATCGTCGCGCTGGTGTTAATTGGCAGCCATTGGCCGCCGGAGTTCTGCCAGTTGACCGCGCCTGAGAAGACCTCCATGGTCCGAGTCCCGTCAGGGTTGGAGCACTGGTCGTAGTTGGGGCCTCGCAGGGTCGGGTCGTCGCAACCGCCAGGGCCCGCCGACGTGCCGGCAGCCTGCGCACGCTCGGGCGCGTTCCTGGCCGGCGGCTTCGGCCGAGGAGTGGGTTTTGGCAGAGGCGAGGTTTGAGGCGTTGGAGCGGGCGAGCCTTGGGCGACGGGAGTTGGGCTTGGGGCTGGCGCGGCTGAGAGGTAAGCGGCCGGACGAAGCGGCGGAGTCTGAAGGCGGCCGACAGCTGCACCGGTCGGGCCGCTCAACGCCTCCACGCAGGCGCCGAGCAGAAGAATCAGGCCGACGTTGCCGGTTTGGCCGGCGAGCCTAATCAGGCGCCGGCGGGCACGGTTCAAACGCTGGCCCGACGAGCCCTGGCCGAACCGTGCGCAAATAAGACTCTCTTGCGCGCATTTAGGCAGGCAGCGATTGCCACCTTAGATGAAAGTCCCTCCCGCAGTTAACTGACGAAGAAGACCAGCGAGGCATCCCGCAGGCGCTGGCCGATCGTGTTATAGAGCCGCGCCGGTAGGACGTCAAGCGTTAAGGCGAATCTCGTCGCTGGGAACTGTCCAATCGGCCGCGTCGTCACCCTGGAGAGCGGCCGATTGCTGCTTGTCTTCGGCACCAGACGTCACTCCGCCGCCCTGTTCCACCGAGCCTTTCAGCTCAACGGCCAGGTGCTTTTCGAAGGCCGCCCGCTCGCCTGCCCGCCGGTCGTCGAACTTCTCATCCTCCCAGTCCTGGAAGAGCCGGCCCACCTCCTCGGCGGCACGGTCCTGGTGCGAGATCCGCCAGAGGAAGTCGAGAAAGCCTTCGCCGAAGCGCGGATCGCCGGGGATCGCGGGCCCGCCCTGGTCCAGCATCTCCTCCCACCTAACCGCGATCGCGATCGCGCGGACACGGCCTGGTGACTCCCACCAGTACGAGGAATGCCGGTGACGGTCACGGGCTTCGAAATGGGTACCGACCACGCCGTAGCGGGCGCGCAGCTTCTCCACGCCCAGCGCCAGCCAGCGCCACCACTGCTCTCGATCCTCCGGTGAACGCCGGCTCGATTCCAGGCTCCAGACCGGAAGGCCGTCAATCTCGAGCGGGGCGGCCAGAAGCGAGTTCAGCCTGACCTCCAGATCTCGGATCCGGCGCCGCGCCTCGCCCAGCTCGCGAGCGCGCGCCGAAGCTTCGGCCTTCGCTCTCGCCAGCTCCTCCTGCTGCTCCGCCCCTGGCCCCGGGCGGCTCTCCAGCAGCCTCTGCCGCAGCGCCGCGTCGAGGCTCTGCCCGCGCGCCGCGGCCTCGTTCGCCAGCCGCTCGCGGACATCGGCCGGCAGCGCTACCGAAACACGAACCTTGCCCTTCATCGTTCGCGCTCCCGATCGCGCTCACGCTCCAGTTCGCGCCCTTTGCTCGCCTCTCGGGAGACCACAGACGCCGCAATCGACAGCTGGCGCTCCTTAAGTCTCTGCTGCTTTGGCGTGAGCGCCAGGGGCTGGCGCTGATCCAGCGCCGCCCTCCCGGCCGTCGACAGGGTCAGCTGTGCCGACACAGCCGAAGTCACATCGGGTTCTCCCTCCAAAAGGGCCGAGCCGCTGTTCACCACGAGATCAAACCTCTCCGCTCCGCGCGACATCTGCACGGTGGCGCTCTCTCTGCCGCTCTGCCAATCCACCACGCCGATGGCGTGCCTGACGGTCATGCCTTGCCCGGGCTGCACGTGGACTGCGTAGCCAGCCCGCAACCCGCACTCCCGCTCACCGCCGCCTTCCGCCTCGCGGAAGAAGCGCCCCGGCTCGACGACCACGCTGCGTGGCCGGCGCTCGTCGGTCAGCACCCGCACGCGCCCACGGCGGGCGTCCACCGCGACCACCCGGCCGCTGGTGCCGTTGACCACCCGCTCCCCACCCGGCTGCCGGTGGTGAGCGCGGAAGACGACGAGGTCGCCCTCATGGACGGCCATGCCTCGACCGGGTAAGTCCACGGCCTCTGGCCCCAGTTCCCCGCGTTCTCGCCGTGCCGCTTGGACCAGACGGTTGAGGCGATCAGTCTCACGGTTGGAGGAGGCGACGACGATCTTCACCTCCTCCGCTCCGAGGCCCCTCTCGCGCGACTGGCGCCAGAGCTCCACGGCCTGGTCTCGCGCCCCTGCCGCCGAGTCCCACCATTGCAGGGCGCCGTGACGCTCCAGGATCTTGAGCGCTCGTTCCGAGCGGCCCTCGCCCTGTTCGCGTACGGCTTCGGCCAGCCAGGGCTCGCGGTAGCGCACCATCGAAGTCAGCCGCGCGTGAGGAACGTTCGCCTGAGCCAGCGCGAAGAGCCCGCCGGCGCTGATCGAGCCCAGCTGCTTGTCGTCGCCGAGCTGCACCAGCTTGGCTCCCGCCTCGGCCCGCGCCCGCTCCAGCCGCGCCAGCAGGGCGGTGTCGACCATGGTCGCCTCGTCCAGCAGCAACACCGAGCGCCGGTCCAGCTTCAATTCCCCGCGGTCGACCTGACTCAACAGCATGTGCACGCTCATGGAGAGGTCGACGCCCAGCGGCTCCAGCCGCCGGGCGATGGCGTTGGCGTGGGCGATCCCGATCACCTGGTGGTCGCCCAGTTGCCAGGCTCGGATCGCCACTTCCGCCGCCACACCCTTGCCGGTGCCGGCGTCACCGGTTATGGCCACCACCGCGCCTGGCGAGGTCATCACTTCGATCGCACGTTGCTGGTCATCCGTCAGTTGGATGCCGCGGCGCGACTCGACCTCGCTGCGGGCCCTGGCCAGGGCAGCAGCGTCGACCACGCCGACCTCCAGCTTGCGACCGGCACGCCAGCCGTCGAGCACCTTGCTCTCGACCGCGATCTGGGCCGGCGTCGCGTAGCGCCCGTTCACCAGCTTCACCAGCCGGCCTTCCTCCAGAAGACCAGCCAGAACCTGCTCGGTGAGCGGCGCGACCTCTCGGGCCCGCAGGTCACCCTGGGCCAGGTGGGCGGCGGCGACGCCCAGCTCCTGCTCCCCGGCGCTGGCCAGGCGGACCGCGGCGTCGAGCCGCTCACCGTCCTCGAGCAGACCGGCCTCCCGGATCAACTCCCGCCTCAGACGCTCCTTGGTGACCTCGCGGCCACCCGGCCGGTGCTCTGAGTGACGGAGCGCGTCGACGAACTCGGCCGAAACGCCGTCCCGCTCTCGCCAATGCCGGTGCAGGTCGGCGTGAAGTGGGATCTCCGCCTTGCTGCCCCGGGTAGTACGCCCGAGCGGCCGCTTCGCCACCGGGTCGAGCTGGAAACGCTCGATCTCCTTCAATCGGGTCGCGGCCGGCTCCCTGCCCGCCTGCCGGCACACCTCCAGGTAGTCGCGCCGCATCGAGGCCCGGACGACGGCGCCTGCCCTCTCCGCCGCCGCCTCGATGTCGCGGCGGCGCTTGCTGTTGCGCTCGATGAGCTCCGGTGAGTTGCCCTCCAGCTCCCAGCCGCCGCGTTCTGTGCTCCGAATCCCGAAGCCCAGCTCCCGCAGTCGGTAGGCGAACTCGCCCATGACCAGGGCGTTGATGCGGGCGCGGTTGCGCATCACGTGGTAGTTGGTGATCGCCGACCAGCGCCCGTCGTCGCGCTGCCCGACCAGCACCAGGTGGTGGGCGTGGAGCTGGGGGTCGGGCTCGTGCTGGCCCTGGGCCAGGCGCGCGGTGTGATGCACGAACTGCGCCACCACGAGGCCGCCGGGCATCCCGACCTGGCGACCATCCTCGTACCCCCGCAGCAGGGGCAGCTTCTGCAGCTCCTCGACCCCGACCGCGCAGGCTGCTCGGAAGGCGGCCTCGATCTGCTGTCTGACCTGCGGCGTGGCGTAGGCCCAGGCCAGGCTCGCCGACTTGGGCGGCGCCCAGTGCACGTCGTGGGCCACGATCGCGGTCCCCGTCCGCGCGGGCTGGCGGACCCGGGCGCCGGTAGCCGGGTTCCGGCCCTCCATCAGCGCCAGCAGCTGTTCCTCGCGGATTCGCGAACCTGGTGCCAGGCCCAGCTCGCGCAGCGCCCTCTCATTGCCCAGCCAGGTGCCGGGCGGCTCTCCGCGCCGGCCCTCGCGGTCGAGGTAGTAGTCGCCGCGCTCCTGGCGCTCGCCGGCGAAGTAGCGGGCCGCGCCCGCCGCATCGCCGGCCTTGATGGCGTGGACGACTCCCTCCGACTGGGCCATCAGCCCACCTCTTCCTGCTTCAGCAGGAATGATGTGTGCCCGTAAGGCAAGACCTCTGTAGCGAGGTTTGATGCAGACCCCGGAGGTATCACTCGCCCTCCCTGGCCGCCGTCACCAGGTCCTCCAGCTCCGGCAGCGGCTGCTGCCCGGAGAGGGCGCGGGCCAACTGCAGCAGCGTCCGCCGCCGCACGCCGTGCCCGGCCAGCGCCCGCGACACCGTGGCTTCGCTGATCCCCGCCCTGCGCGCCAGTTGGCGCTGGTCCCAGCCCCTGATCGCCGCCTGCAGCCGCAGCTGCTCCGAGCGCAGCCGAATCACCCTCGACCCTCGTGGGTCTCCTTCATGGACACACCTCCCGCCGAGTAGTAGGAGCGCGTCACCCCTCCACTACTTACTATCTGTCGATCTTGAGGTCCGCCCAGCTTGAATCTGGCGCACAAAGGCGCAAGCGGAAGGTCGATCTCTCGGGCTACGTGAAACTCAGCGAGGCAGCCGCGCAGCTGGGCTGTCACATCGAAACGCTGCGCCTGCGCGTGCGCCGCGGCGAGCTGCCGGCTCGGCGCGGCCCCCACGGCACCTACTACATCGCCAACAGCGTCTTGGTCGGCCTTGCGCCGCCGCTAAGGCCTGGCCGTCGAGAGCTCGACCTCGACCTCCTGGAGTGGACCTGGGACGGGCTCGCGCAGCGCGCGGAGGATCTCGGCGCCGGCGATCACGAGCTGGAGCTGATCGACCGCATCCGCTGGCAACCAGAACTCTCGCCCGAGCTGCATCGGCTTCTCACCGTCCAGCGCCTGCGCCTGGCCGGCGTGAGCTCAGGTCAGATTGCTGGCCTCGTCGGCGTCAGCGACCGCCAGGTCCGGCGACTGAGCCGCAGGCGCCTGGTCGATGCCCTTGAGGACGCCGGCGAGCGCCTGCGGCGACGGGCTCAGGTGGCCGAGCTCACCCGCGCCCGACGCCTCGTGCGCGAGCTCGAGCGGCGCCTCGAGGAGGCCGGACTCGCCTCCCATCGCCGCCGCCGGCGACGGGGCGACTGGGGCACCCCACCGGGCGGCCGGGTGCGCGCCTTCCGGGTCTGGAAGATCGATGCCGAGATGGCGCGCCACCTGCGCGCGGTTGGCGTCAGCGATGAGCAGATGGAGGCGATCAGGCTGGTGGGGATCGGCGCCGACGAGGTAAACGCGTTACTGCTTGCCGGGCTTCGGCAAGGTCCCGGCGACTAAAGCCTAGTTCTGCTCCTCCGCCGCGAGGGACTTGACCATTGCATCGTAAGCGTCAGTCGGGCTCAGGTGGCTGTAGACCTTGTCGATCATCGTGATCGTCTTGTGACCCACCATCCCCTTGAGGATCATCGGCGTTGTGCCTCGCCGCAGCTGCCAGGTGATGAAGCTGTGGCGGAACAGGTGTGGGTGAACGCGCCTTCCCACTTCCGCTGCCTCTCCTAGCTCACGGATGATCTGCTGAACTCCCGATTCCGTCAGCGGTGCTAGGTCACTGCCCGGCCGGCGCCGCCGCGTGAGGAACATGCGATCCGTCGCCACACGCTTCGGTCGGGTTTCCTGGATATAGCGCCGGAGCCGGCGGTATAGATGCGGGATCGGGACCTTGCGTTCAAGGGTCTTGCCTCGAACCTTGAGGTACTGGTGCTCGCTCTGCTCTTCTAGGTCGGATACCCGGAGTGCGACTAACTCCCCCACCCTGATGCCGGTGTCCGCCAGCAGCCGAACGATCAGCTTGTCGCGCTCCAGCTCCGCCGCGTTCTCGATGCGTTGAATCTCTTCCCGCGACAAGGTATCCAGCAGCGGGCGATCATCCCGCAGGAGCTTGGTCGGCCTCAGGCCATCCATCTGATGCTCGCTGCGCGCCCAGTTCAGAGCGACGTTGACTGAGCGCAGGTAGCTGTTGATGGTGGGCCGGCTCAAGGGCTTGCCGCTCTTGGCGCCGTCGGTGAGTAGCTGGTCGGTGAACCGGTCGAGCGCCTGCCTATCAAGTTGCGAAAGCTCCCCGATCCCAACGCGGTGGCAGTACGGCAGAAATACCTGCTCCAGCGGATACCGGTATTCCCGGACGGTCTTCCGTGACAGGTCGCCTCGTCGAACCTGGGCCTCCTTCGCCTCCAAAAACAGCGCCACCAGATCCTCTACGCGCACAGTGGAGGCAGACTAGCACCAAATCGCCTCCGTTGGAGCGTTAGATAGTCTGCCGCGCAAGCCTGGTTTAGAGCGGCCGAATTTCGTATCCAGCTGGGGTTTTGAATACGAACAGGTGTTGATGTGGGCCCGGCTGGCTTCGAACCAGCGACCAGCCGATTATGAGTCGGCCGCTCTGACCAGGCTGAGCTACGGGCCCGGAACCTGAGACGATACTCGACCGATGCGCGAGGTGGCGCCGGGGGTGTGGCAGCTCACCACCGCCGTTCCCAACCTGATCAACTGCTACCTGGCCGGCGACGTTCTGATCGACGCGGGTTCGCGGCGGATGGCGGGCGGCATGCTGCGGCAGCTGCGCGGCAGAACCGTGCGCGAGGTGGCCCTGACCCACACCCATCCCGACCACCAGGGCGGCGCCCACGAGATCTGCTCAACGCTGGGCGTGCCTCTGGCCTGCCCCGCCGGTGAGGTCGGGCGCATGGAGGGCCGCGAGGTACTGCCTGCCGCGAGCTGGTACGCGAAGCTGGTGAAGGCCACCTTCGCCGGACCCCCGCACCCGGTCGGCCGGCCTCTCGCCGAGGGCGACATGGCCGGCGGCTTCGCGGTCTACTCGACACCGGGCCACAGCGCCGACCACGTCGTGTTCTTTCGCGAGAGCGATGGGGTGGCGATCGTCGGTGACGCCGTCGACGGCCTGAACATCCTGACCGGCCTCCCGGGCCTCAACCGGCCGCCCGACCTGGTGAACGAGGTGCCATCGCTCGTGAACGACGCCATCCGCAAGGTCGCCGAGCTGCGGCCACGCGTCGTGTGCTTCGGCCACGGTCCGGTGCTCACCCGGCCGGAGCGCTTTCAGGCCTTCGCGGCTCTCCTGCCCTAGGCGGGCTGAAACGCGGCGCAGAGCATGCCGAAGTAGGTGGGCGCCTCGTATGAGATCAGGTCCGCCCGCCAGGCCCCGCCGGCCTCGGCGAGCGAGCCGTGCAGCATGAGCATCTGCCACCATGAGTCGGCTTTGGCGGCGGCCACGAAAGCGGGGTCGAGGCTCAGTAGCCGGTCGAGCCGGCCGGCGCTGACGATGTCGACCACCTGCTGGTCGAAGGGGGCAGAGTCGGCGGAGTAGCCGTAAGGCCCGTCGGCCCGATGGCCGTGGCCGTGGTCCGCCGACGCGATCACCGCCACCCGGCGATCCAAGCGACCGACGGCCCGCGTCACCGCCGCCCCCGCCAGGACGTGCTGCTGCGCGGTGAGCTCGCGCGCCGGCGCGATCACGACCACCGGCGGCTGCGGCTCGGCGCGGCCGCCCAGGTACCAGAGCGGGATCAGCGTCGCCCAATCCATCGGCATCACCGCCTGGACGAGGTCGTTCCCCCCGTAGCTGACCGCCGCCGCGGGTAAGCCGGCCTCGCGCAGCTCCTCCCGCACCGCGGTGGCCAGCTCTGAGTCGCAGGCCACCGATAGCCTGACGTGGCCCAAGCCCTCTTCCCAGCTGGCTAGCGAGCCCTCCATGCGGGCGGCGGAGATGACCGCCAACGTGCCCTCGACATGAACGTTGTGGGGCGTGTAGAGCACGACCGCTTCGGGACGGGCGTCGTCGAAGCGCCTGCCGAGCTCGCGCATGCCCCGCTGCGTCGCCGCCGCCAGGTGCTGCTCGTCGGGCTCGCAGGCTTCGGGGATCGCGAGGCTGCCGTGCGGCGCGATCGCTCCAAAGACGACCGGCACGGCTCTAAGCCGCGGCCATCATCGCTTTGAGGTTGGACTCCGACGCGCGCGGCGGCACGGAGCAGCCCGGCGCCAGCAGCAGGCCGCGACCGCCGTCGGTCTCCTCGATCGCCGCCCGGGCCTCGTTCTTGATGGCCGAAGGCGGTCCGCCGACAAGGGTCGTGCGCTGCCGAAGGCCGCCCATCACGGCCTTGCGGTAGCGCTCGCGGATCTCGCGCAGGCCCGGATTGCCGCGGTTCGAGATCGACCAGCTGATGACCTGCACCGGCAGGTCCGCCGCGATCGCATGGTGAATGCGCCCGCCGCAGAGGTGGAGGACGTTGAACCACGCCCGCTCGGGAAGAGCCTCCAGGACCTGGAGGTCATACGGCAGCACGTCGCGGCGGTAGACCTCCTCTGTCATCCGGTCGGCGGAGGCGTAGCCGGAGATCGCGAAGAAGACGCCCGCGGCGCCGGCGCTCACCGAGCGGGCGGCGAAGACGGTCATCACGTCGGCGATGACGCCCAGCGCGGGGCGGATCAGCTCCGGCGACTTCTTCAGTTCGCGGACGACCCTGTCCGGCTCCTTGCCGGCGATGTAGGCGGCCACGGTGAGCGGTGAGAAAACCGTTTGGATGACGGGCACGTCCGGGCCGAGCTCCTCGCACACGCGTCCGATCGAGTCGACCTGCTCCGCCAGCGGGGCCGCATCGGCGTCACCGTGAAGGCCTGCCCACGCGTTGGCGCCCTTCCCGACGCCAGGGGCGACCAGCTTGGGCCCGTGCAGTCGGTGGGCGGCCTGCTTCCACTGCGCCCCGAACGCCTCGGAGAAGCAGGTCGCGCGAGGCTGGAATTTCACGAAGTCCCAGCCGAGCGTCCGGGCTCGCTTGACGGTGACGTCCGCCAGCCTCTGCGGATCCCACTCCGCATCGTAGGTATGCCCCCAGGCACCGGCCGGCGGGTGGTCCGCCACGTCGAGCCGCAGCGCGGCTTCGACCCGCTCTCGCGAGGTGACTGCCACGTTCGCGATCGTATCCTCATCCACCCATGGACCTGGGCTCAGAAGCCGAGCGACTGCGCGCGGCGGCCGAAGCGAAGCCGCTCAAGCTGCCGGTGCGCCGCAGGGTCGATGAGACGCACCGAGCGGTGACCCCGGACGGCCTGACGGTCTGGTTCACGATCCAGGTCTCGGCGCACGCGCGCATCCACGACGCGGTCTTCGAGCGCACCGATCGTCCGCCCGGCGACGAGGAATGCCGCGAGTGGCTGACCGCTCTGATGCCCGACCGCGAGGCGGTCGAGGCTCCCAGCCTTCCGGGCGCGTTCACGCGCCACTTCGAAGCCTTCGAGCGCGACGCGGCGATGGCCCCGAGCGCCTGAGGTGGGGCTGCCGACGGCCGTCCTCGGCGAGCTCGCGCGCGAGGTGGGAGCGCGACATGTGATCCACGATCCGCTCGATCTGCGGATCTGGGAACGCGACGCGGCGATCACCGCCGCGCTGCCCGATGCGGTCGTGCTCCCCGCCACCACCGACGAGGTGGCCGCGGTCGTGAGGATCGCCGGGCGGCACGGCGTGCCGGTGGTCGCCCGGGGCGCGGGCACCGGGCTCTCGGGCGGCGCCGTCACCGTGCGCGGCGGCATCGCCCTGCAGGTCACGCGCATGCGGCGCATCCTCCAGATCGACACCCGGGCTCGGACCGCGCTGGTCGAGCCGGGAGTGGTCAACGCCGACCTGAGCGCGGCGGCCGCGCGCCACGGGCTCTTCTACGCGCCCGACCCGTCGAGCCAGAAGGCATGCACGATCGGCGGCAACGCCGCCGAGAACTCGGGCGGCCCCCACTGCCTGTCCTACGGCGTGACCACCAACCACGTGCTGGGCTTGGAGGTGGTCCTTGCCGGCGGCCGGACGGCCTGGCTCGGCGGCGACGCCGACATCCCGGGCCTCGACCTGCTGGGGCTGGTGGTCGGCTCGGAAGGCACCCTGGCCGTGATCACCAAGGTGCTGGTCCGGCTGCTCCCGATCCCGGAGGCGGTGACCACGCTGATGGCGGCCTTCCCGACGATCGAGGCGGCCAGCCACGCCGTCTCGGATGTCATCGGACACGGCATCGTGCCCGCGGCGCTCGAGATGATGGACCAGGTCACGGTCGGCGCCGTCGAGGCCCACTACCACGCCGGCTATCCAACCGACGCCGGGGCGGTGCTCCTGGCCGAGGTGGACGGCTTGGCCGAGGCGGCGGATGAACAGGCGGAGGCGGTGCGCGCGCTGCTGCAAACGAACCAAGCCACGCACCTGCGGCATGCGGCCGATCCGGCCGAGCGCGAGCTGCTCTGGCAGGGCCGCAAGGGCGCCATCGGCGCGCTGGGGCGAATCAAGCCCAACTACTACCTGCACGACGGCGTCGTGCCGCGCACCCGCCTGCCCGAGGTACTGAGCCGCGTCGGCCAGATCGGTCGCGAGTACGACCTACCGGTGGCCAATGTCTTCCACGCGGGCGACGGCAACCTGCACCCGAACCTGCTCTTCGACCTCCGCGACCGCGGCGCCTTCGAGCGCGTGGAAAAGGCCGCGGAAGAGATGCTCCACGCCTGCATCGAGCTCGGCGGCACGCTCAGCGGAGAACACGGGATCGGCCTCGAGAAGCGCGCGTTCATGCCCTGGGTCTTCGGGCCAGACGACCTCCAGGCCATGCGCCAGGTCAAGGACGCGCTCGATCCCGAGGGACTCCTGAACCCGGGCAAGATCTTCCCCGACGGACTCGAGCACGAGCCCAGGACCGTCGCGCGCACGGGCGCCACGGCCGAAGCCACGTGGTGGTGACGCCGGCCTCCGCCGAGGAAGCGGCGGAGATGCTGGCCGAGGCGGACGCGAATGGGCGGGCGGTCACCCCGGTCGGAGGGGGTCGCGCCCTCGCGATGGGCATGCCGGTCAACGGGGATCGCCTCGAGCTTCGAACCTCGGGCCTGGCCCGCGTGCTCGAGCACAGCCAGGCCGACTTGACCTGCACGGTGGAGGCGGGACTCGCCATTGAGCGGCTCCAGGAGGAGCTCGGCCGCGCCGGTCAGTTCCTGCCACTCGACCCCCGCAACTCGCCGGGCCACACCATCGGCGGCGCCCTCGCCAGCGGCTGGACCGGCCCCTTGCGGCTCCGCTTCGGAACCCCGCGCGAGTTCGTGATCGGGCTGCGTGTCGCACTCCCCGACGGCCGGCTGGTGCGTTCCGGCGGCCGCGTGGTGAAGAACGTCTCGGGCTACGACATGAACAAGGTCCACCTCGGCGCGCTGGGGACGCTCGGAGTGATCGTCGAGGCGTCGTTCAAGGTGTTTCCGCTGCCGGCGAGCCGGCTGACGCTCGAGCACCGCGCCGGCAGCCTCGAGGAGGCATGGGCTGAGGCCGAGCGCGTGCTCACGCTGCCGCAGCCGCCCTGGACGCTGGAGTTGGAGCAGGACGCGCAAGGCGTACTCCGGCTGATCACGCTCGTCGCGGGTCCGAAGTCAGCGGTCGACCGTCTGGCCCGCGAGATCGGCTGGCACGAGTCTCCGGAGAGCTGGGAGGAGCGCGGTGGCATCATGTCGGCCCATTGGGCCCGCGTCTCGGCGCCGCGCGGCAGCCTTGCATCTGTCTTGGCCACACTGCCCGAGACGTCCCACTGGGTCGCGCAGCCTGGCACGGGCACCGCCGACTGGCTCGACGCGGCGGACGCCGGCGCGCTCGTCAAAGTGCGGCAGGCCGCTGAAGAGTCAGGCGGCTCCCTCGTCCTGCTCTCCGGCTCCGACGAGCTCAAGACCGAGGTCGGCGTCTGGGGGTCCGAACCGCCGAACCGCGACCTCATGCTCAGGCTGCGGGACGCCTTCGACCCCAACCGCACCATCAACCCCGGGAGGTTCGTGGTGTGAAAGCTATCGACGTCTTCAACGGCCCCGACGCGCCGACTGACGACGACCTGGCCACCTGCGTCCACTGCGGCCTCTGCCTCAACGCCTGTCCGACGTTCCGGGTCACCGGCTTGGAGACCGAGTCGCCGCGCGGCCGCATCTACCTGATGACGCAGTGGAAGCGCGGCGAGCTTCCGTTCACCGAGGACCTCGCGCGCCACATCGACCTCTGTCTCGGCTGCCGCACCTGCGAGGCAGTGTGCCCGAGCGGCGTCCCATACGGCCGCATCATCGAGCACGGCCGGGCCGAGGTGGCGCGACTGCGCCACCGGCCGAGCGCCAAGCGCGCTCTGGCGAGCGCCGCGCTAGCGCAGGTGGTGGCGAAACCGGGGCGGTTGCGGGCAGCAGGTTCGTTGACGCGCGCGGCTCAACGCCTCGGTCTGACGCATGCCACCGCGGCCGGGCGCCAGCTCCCACCCTTGCCGCAGCCGTGGCAAGCTCCTGCCGGCGGGGTCGCCCCAGCGCAGGGCGAGCGCCGGTATTGCGTCGCCTTCCTCACCGGCTGCGTCATGCCGCTCATGTACCCCGAGGCGCACGACGCCTCGGTCCGCCTCCTGCAGCTGGCGGGCTGCGAAATCTGGTTCCCACCGCAGCAGGTTTGCTGCGGAGCACTGCACGCCCACAACGGCGACCTCGCCACCGCGCGGAGCCTGCGCGACCTGAACCAGTCCGCCTTCGGCATGCAGGCCTTCGACCGGCTGGTCGTGAACTCCGCGGGCTGCGGCTCGCACCTGAAGGACTTCTATCCGAACCTGGGTGCGCGAACCAGCGACCTCTTCGAGTTCCTGGCCGACGTCGGGCTGCCCGAGCCGCAGATCGACCAGCCGGTGCGTGTGACCTATCAGGACGCCTGCCACCTCGCCCACGCGCAGCGGATTCGCAAACAGCCGCGAGATCTGATCCACGCGCTGCCCGGCGTGGAGCTGGTGGAGATGGCCCACGCCGACATCTGCTGCGGCTCCGCGGGGATCTACAACGCGGTCGAGCCGGAGATGTCGCGCCTGGTGCTGCGGGAGAAGCTGGACGACCTGCTGTCGACCGGCGCTCAGATGGTGGTCACCGCCAATCCCGGGTGCCAGCTGCAGCTGGCGGCCGGCTTGCGCGAGCGCGGCTCCGAGGTCCGGGTGCGGCACCTCGCCGAGCTGATCGCCGGCGCCTATCGCTAGCTTGTACGGCTCACGGGATGTCGCGACAGATCCGCTGGGGTGCCCCAGGCGCAAGGCAGCGCCGAGCATCGCAGCGAGCGCACGTCAGGTGCGTGCGCGAGAAGCACAGAAGCTAACGCCGCGGAGGGGGTGCACCAGCGGAGTCCGGAGGATGGCAGGCCGCATGTGCGGCCCGCCACTGTCGCCACATCTTGTGAGTTGTGCACGCTAGCTACTTGCGGCGGCTGCGCGCCTTCTTCTTGCTGACGCGGTCCAGCCGAGCGCTCACGGCCACCGGCTCCGGCTCCCCCTTGACGTAGCGCGCCACCGCGATGGTCACGTTGTCGGGCGCGCCGTACTGACGGCTCAACTCGACGAGGTCGCCGACGCCCGTGTCGAGGTCCTCTCGGAGCAGGTGGTCGCGCACGACGTCGGTCTCGATGCCGGCCGTCTCGATGCCGTCGCTCGCGATGACGATGACGTCGCCATCCTCCAGCTCGATCTCCGCCGTGTAAGGCAGGACGTCCTCCCACACGCCGACCGCCCGCGTCAAACGGTGCTTGAAGGGGTGGTCTTTGACCTCTGAGGGCTCCAGCAGCCCGGCTCGCGCCTGCTCTGCCGGCCACGAATGGTCCTGCGAGATCGGGAAGACCTCGCCGTCCCGGATCACGTAAGCGGGGCTGTCGCCGACGTTCAGGAGCGCCAGCCGATCGGCGTCGATGAGCACGGCAGTGAGCGTGCTGCCCATGCCCGCCCACTCCGGCACCGTTCGGGCCGAGTCGAGGACGGCCTGGTTCGCGGTGTCGAAAGCCGCCAGCAACCGCTCACGCGAAGCGCCGCCACCGCCGTCCGACTCGAGCTGCGAAGACATCGCCTCGATGGCGATCGTGCTGGCCTCGCGACCGGCGGCGTGGCCGCCCATCCCGTCGCAGACCACCAGGAGCGCGTCGACGCCGGCGCGGTCCTCCCAAACCAGGACCGAGTCCTCGTTCTCCTGCCGCTGCAGGCCCGGGTCTGTCTGCCAGGCCAGACTGAGAGGCACGATTTACAGGAGCGAGAACCTCACGAGGTTCTGGCCGATCGTGACGCGATCGCCGTGCCGGAGCTCCCGCTCGCCGACCGGTTCGCCGTTGACCAGCGTGCCGTTCGTGCTGCCCAGGTCGACGATGTAGAACTGGCTCCCGCGGCGCTCGAGCCGCGCGTGGTGGCCGGACGTGGCCGGGTCGCGCAGGATCAGGTCGTTGTCCGGCGAGCGTCCGATGCGGAGGGTCTCGCCGGTCAGGCGGAATGTGTGCCCGTGGTCCGGGCCGGACTCGATCGTCAGCTCACCCGACGGACCCGCGTAGCCCGGCGCGGCGGAACCCGCCGGCATGGCCATGGTCTCCGCGACGCGCGCGTCGCCCGGAGGCGGAGGCTCCGGCGCCGCGGGCGGCTCTGCTTCCGGGGCCGCGGGCGCTTCCGGGGCCGGCCAGGACTGGCGTGCAGCCGGCGCGACGGTCTGATCGGGCGGCGCTTCGGGCGGGGCCTCGAACGCCGCCGCGGCAGCGGGCGCTTGCGGCGTCACCGGCGCGTCCCAGCGGGAGGGGGCGGGTGGCGGCGTTTCCGCTTCTACCGCGGGCGATTCGGCTGGCGCCGGCTCGTCCCAGGCCGGCGGTGCCGGCTCTGGCGCCTCGGCCGAGGCGGGCTCGTCCCAACTGGGGGCTTGCGGCTCCGACATCGGCGCGGCGGGCTCCTGGGCGGCGGGCTCGCCCCAGCCGCCGGCGTCCTCTTCCGGCTCGTGCGCCGGCGCGGCCGGGGTTTCGGCAGGAGCTTCCGGCGAGTGCCACGAGGGCAGGCCGGGTTCTGAAGGCGCGCTCCAGGACGCCGTCTCCTGGTGGGGAGGTGCCGGCTCACCCCATGCCGGCGCGCTCGGCTGACCCGGCGGCGCCTCGGCCGGGGCCGGCGGCGGTGTCCAGCCGGACGGCTCCGACCCGGCCGGCGCCGGCGGCGGCGGGGGTGTGGCGGGCTCGGCTGGCGCGGCCTCGGGGGCGGCTGCCTCGTCCTCCTCGGGCGCGGGCGAGCCCCACTGCGGGATGGAGGGCGCCTCGCCGATGGGCTCGACCGTGTCTTCCGCCCGCGAAGGACGGGTCGGAGCGGCCCAGCTGGGCAGGTCCTGCTCGGGCTCCGAGACCGGCGGAATCGGGCTGGCGGCCGGTGAGCGCACGGCCCCGGGCTTGTCGGCGCTCCGGCGCCGGCGGGCCGACATCAGCAGTAGAACGATCAGCAGCACCGCGATCGCGACGAGCACGACACCGATGGTCTGGCTCTGCGTCAGCGCGAGGAATGGTGCCGAGACTGCTGCTGCCATGTACACGATCTCCCTAGAAAACTACGGCCGCAGGCCGTCAGGCGCGCTCAGAGCGCCTGTTCGGGCGCTCAGTATGACAGCAGGGCATCGTGAGTCAAGTTCATATGGAAGGGTTTCGCTGCCGCTCACGAGCGAGCGCCGACTCCACCGTCACGAGTCCGCTGGCGATCCCGGGCACGGTCAGCGCCATGCGCAGCCGCCGCACGTCGACGGGGGGCGAGCACTCGACGTAGAGCTTCAGCTGCCGGCCGACCGGGAGCTCGAGCCGCCGCGGGAGCGGCACCCGCCCAGAGCCTGACTCCACCGACACTCGCGCGCCCGGCAGCGGGCGCTCGTCGAGGCGGAGATCGTCGACGCCGGTCAGCACCGCCGGCCGAAGGCGGTTGAGCACGCCGAAGCTGACGCCGTCCGCCTCGGGCAGGAGGCTGCCCTCCTCGACCAGACGGCTGGCGATGTAGCCCGGCATCCTGGCGCGAGGCCGGCCCGCGGGCAAGTCTTCAGCCACCAGCAGCTCGACGCTTGCCTCATCCACCACCGCGCCTCCCACCAGGAGCTCCGCTCTGATCTCGTACTCGCCTTCGGCGTCGACGGCGAGGCTGAGGCGCGAGGTGAGCAGCGCGGGGTCGGCGCTGGACGGCAGCGTCAGGAGGTCCGAGCCCCCGAAGGACTTGCGCTTGACCGCGTCGCGAACTCGCCCCATCCGGTCCATGACCGGCGCGCGCAGGCGCCTGAACGTCCACTGGACCTCCGCGTCTCCCGCGAGGTGCGGATCGTCATTGACCACGAAAACACGTGCCGTGACGGCCTGGCCAGGCTGATAGCCGAAGCCGAAAGGCTGCAGCGGGATGAACCCGGTGGGATCGATGATGACGCGCGCGGGCGCCATCGCATCGCGCAGAGCGAGGTACCCCTTCTTCGGCCGCCGCTCGAAATCCAGCAGGCCGAAGCCGAGCCCGGGGAAGGGGTCGACCAGCTGGTACACGAAAGCACCGACCGCGGGCTCGAACTTGCGCCTCCGGACCTGGTCGACGGCGTAGGAGATCAGGTTGGCCTGGTACTCCTGGCCCGAGCGCACATACTGCTCGAAGGTCGCGTGCTCCGAGGGCAATCCCGCGCCATGCTCCGACCAGGGCGCGGGCTGGAAGCCCGCGTGGAGCCAAGCAGGGTCCTCGTCGCCGACGGGCCAGCGCCGGCCTATGGCCTCCCAGACGGGCGAGTCGGGCC
The DNA here is from genome assembly GCA_036378435.1 of Candidatus Dormiibacterota bacterium. GTDB lineage: Bacteria > Chloroflexota > Dormibacteria > Dormibacterales > Dormibacteraceae > DASUWK01. Next base: position 23,952 of record DASUWK010000031.1, read on the forward strand.
CGGGCGGAGCCTGGCCTCCAAACTCGGACGCCAGCACGGTTTCGAGATCCTGCAGCTGCCACCACGATCCTTCGCGCCAGCCGGCATAGGCGTGGGCGTCTTCGGCGCCCGAGGCCGGCAGCGCCGGCCTGCTGGGGTCGAGGCGCTCGAGCGTCGATCTCGCCTCCTGGTCGACGGTGTAGTTCTGGCGCACCGCATGCACGTCTCCGAGCCGCGCGTTGCTGGCGATCCAGGGCGGGTCGTCGTGGGCGATCCAGGCCAGGATCGAGGGGCGGCTGCCGATGAGGTCGACCATCTCGGGCAGCTGCTCGCGGACGGCGGACTCGAAGAACGCCGACTCCTCCGCCGAGGCGTGGTACGCGTAGGCGCCGGTGAGCGGGAAGTCGGCCAGCACCAGCATTCCGGCGGCGTCCGCCTCTCGATAGAACTCCTCGGGCAAGACATGCCCGTGGACGCGCAGAGCGTCGAGATTGGCTTCGCGCGCCAGCTGCAGGTCGCGCCGGAACGATTCCGCCGTGAGCTGGTCGAGCCGGTAGCCGGGTGTGTAGTTGGCGCCACGCAGGAAGAGCGGTTGGCCGTTGACCTTGACGCTCCAGGCTCCGGGCGTCAGGTCCACATCCAGGTCACGGCAGCCGAAGCTGTCCTCGACCCTGGCCGAACGCTGGCCGCCGACCCCTACGTCAAGGGACGCGCGCGCGAGCTTCGAGGGGCCGAGGCGCCACGGCCACCAGCGCTCCGCCTCGGGCAAGGTCAGCGTGATGTCCAGCGGCTGCTCGTAGCCGCCGGGCACACGGAGCTCTCGGCGGACTCGAACCGGCCGCTCGCCGGCCACCTCGAAGACGGCCTCGACGTCCATGTCCCGTCCGTCGAGGTTTCTCAGCTTGATCTCCGCGTCGAGGCGGCCCACGCCGGCTTCGAAGCGAGGGCGCAGCAGGAGCCGGTCGACCAGCACCGCACCTGTGTACTCGAGCTCGACCGGCCGCCAGAGCCCGACCGGGACCTCCCACGGGTATTCGTCAGGCAGGGAGAAGAAGCAGCTGTCCGGGTAGGGCCGGCTGTCGCCGTCGTTGAAGATGCCCATCACGTGGCGCTTGCGGGCGAGGTCCTTCTCGACCGGCGACTCGCAGCAGACTACGAGCAAGTTCGAGTCGCCGAGATAGGGCGTCAGGTCGAAGCCGAACGGGCCGAAGTAGCCGTAGTGGGAGCCCAGGAAACGGCCGTTGAGCCAGGCGTTGACCGCCAGGAAGGCGCCGCCGAAGCGAACCAGCACCCGGCCGGCGTGGTCGGGTCGGGCAAAGCTGGTCCGGTACCAGACCGCCGAGCGGCCTTCCGAGGCGGCCAGCTGCTGCGGCACCTCGACCGGCGCCCAACCCTTGCCCCGACCGGCCGGCAGGCGCTCCGCCTCACCCTCACCGAGCGAGGTCCAGAGCGCCTCCCAGCCGCCGAGGGCCCGCGACTGCCCTCCTCCCTGCCGGTGCGGGAGCTTGAGGCAGTCGTTCACCGCACGCCCAGCGCCCGCTCTACCGCCTCGGCTGGCGTGGCCGCAACCTCGAGGCCGTCGACGGGCCAGGTGTTGAGGGCGATAACGCGCTTGCCCAGCCGGCGGGCCAGGCCGATCTCGCTCAGCGTCCCCCAGCCGCCGCCGATCGCGATGACGACGTCCGCGGCCGTGACGATCAAGAGGTTGCGGCCCTGGCCCAGGCCGGTGGCGATGGCTATCACATCCTCGTGTGCGACGCGGCGGTCCTCGCCCGGCAGGAGCGCGACCACGGTCCCGCCCGCCTCGGCCGCGCCCTTCGACGCCGCCTCGTTCACCGCGCCGGAGCCTCCGCAGACGATCAGCGCGCCCGCCTCAGCCAGCCGGCGGCCGACCTCCAGCGCCGCCGATTCGTGCGCCGGATCAGGCTCGGACTGCCCGCAGACGGCCACGTAAACACGGGTGGGGCGAGCCATGTCGGGCTGACTATACTGGTGCCCACAGAGCGCGCCCCGACCACCCGTTGGCCGCTGCGCGCTCGAGTCCAACGGCCCGTGCGGCAAAGGAGGTGAGGCGGAACTTGGATAGTCCTAGTCGTGGAGCCAACCGCCTCGTTTGCCAGCCGGGGGTGACGGTCTAGCCACCTCCAGCGAGGGGTAACCACCGCTCTCCGGAGTCGGAGGCGGAAAGCTCCGCGAGCAGACAAGAAGGCCGGGGATGCCGTCGGAGGCCCCCGGCCTTCGCTTTTGTCCGGGTGTCGCTACGCTCAGTGCCATGTCCGACACCAAGCGCGACTTCGCCGCCGAGATCCGTGAGCTGCCCGAGGGCTGGGTGCGGGCGATGGGCATCGAGGTCACCTATGCCACGGAGGACGAGGTCCGCGCCGAGTGGACGGTCGAGGATCGCCACCTGCAGGCCTACGGCATCGTGCACGGAGGCGTCCACTGCGGAGCCATCGAGACGCTGTGCTCGATCGGCGCGGCGATCTGGGGCTGGCAGCACGAGCGCGGAGTGGTCGGGCTCGAGAACCACACCAGCTTTCTCCGGGCCGTCCGCGCGGGCACCCGCCTGCGGGCGGTGGCCACGCCGGTGCAGCGCGGCAAGCGGACGCAGGTGTGGCGGTCGGAGATCCGTGACGACGAGGACCGCGTCGTCGCCAGCGGCCAGGTCCGGTTGCTCTGCCTGGAGCAGGGCGCCGCTCTGGGCGGGCAGGGGCTGCAGCCGACTCCGTTTTCTTAGCGACCGGTCACGTAGCCGACATCCGCCGGCGGATGGCGCTGAATTCGGCGTGTACTGGGTGCATCCGCCGGCGGATGCGAATGGGGGCGCCGCGTCAACGGCCCGTCACGTACCCGAAGATGATCTCGTCGATCAGCCTCTCCACCGGCGCCAGGTCGTCGGTGAAGGGCGGGCCGGCGTAGGGCGAGACGCGAAGGGAGCCCGAAGCCAGCGTTTCCTGGGCCGCCACCTCAACGCATTCTGGCGCCGGCAGCTGCAGGTTGTGCGTCACGTCGGCGAGGCTGACGGTGGCCGTGCTCGCGTAGACAACCGTGTTGTCCCAGGCGGGCACGTCGACCAGAAAGACGGACGGGAACACCGCCCGCAGGGTCTGCGCGATCGCCGCCACCAGCCGGTAGTCCGTCGCCGTGCGGCCGACGTTCACAGCCACGACGCCGCCCGGCGCCAGGTGGTCGCGAACGGACTCGAAGAACTCCTCGGTCGTCAGGTGGAACGGTATGTACGGCTGGCGGTAGGCGTCGATCGAGATGAGGTCGTAGGCGCCGGCGCGCGTCGCCAGCCAGTAGCGGGCGTCGGCAACCACGGAGTGCACGTTCGGCTGCGTCAGGTGGAAGTAGCTCCGGGCCACATCGACCAGTGCCGGGTCGATCTCCACGCCTGTCACGTCGACTCCCGGGTAGGCCGCGGTCAGCTCCGTCGCGGTCGTGCCCCCGGCCAAGCCGAGGATGGCGACCCGGCGCGGCGAGATCCAGCTGGCGCCGGCGGGCCGGAAGGCCGGCGAGACCAGGAACAACGGCCAGTAGCCGCCCACGTCGCCGTCCGGCCGGTATTCGGAGTGGATCGCCAGGCCCTCGTTGAGCATGAGCTCGGTGGTGTCGCCGACCTGCACGACCTGGATGTAGTTGTAGGCGGAATCGCGTTCGTACAGCAGCCGTCCCTGCTGGGGCGGCTTGATCCCGCTGGGCAGGAAGAGCCAGGTCAGCGCGAGCACGGCGGCAAAGGCCGCGTAGAGCCGGCGGCGGGGCCAGAGCGCCAGCGCCGAGATCACGACGAGGGCGGCCGCGAAGCCGACCAGCGTTGGGCGCGTCCCGTAGCTCGGGATGAACCAGAACACCGGCAGGAAGGTGCCCAGGATGCTGCCCGCGGTGCTGAGCGCGTAGACGCGGCCGGCCACGTCGCCGCCCCGGCGCACGTCGGTCAGCAGGAGCCGGATCGCAAACGGCGAGACGCAGCCGAGCAGGATCACCGGCACCGCGAAGAGCAGCAGGACCGCCAGCAGGGTGCCGAGCACCAGCCCGGCCGACACCGTGGCGAAGCCGCGCTGCGACGCGAGCAGGATCGGGTAGCTGACCAGCGGCACCACGCCGACCCAGAGCCCGGCCCAGGCGGTCAGCTGGAAGAGCAGCTCAGCTTCCGGCCGGCGGTCGGCCAGCCTGCCGCCGAGGATGTAGCCGGCGCTCAGGTAGAGCAGGATCAGGCCGATCAGGACGCCCCAGACGTAGAGGCTGGTGCCGAAGTACGGAGCCAGCAGCCGCGCCGCGGAGAACTCGATGCCGAGCGAGGCCATGCCCGAGACGAAAACGAGGGGCAGCACCAGGCGGCGGGTGTGGGTCACTCCGCCGGGAGCTTAGCTGTTGCCCGCGACCCGGCTTTCAGCCCAGCGCCGCGTGGCCTCGTCCAGGGGCAGCGGCAGCCGCACCTTGACCTCCGCGAAAAGGTCGCCGGCCGTTCCTCCCTTGGCGTCCGGCATGCCGAGACCGCGCAGCCGGAGGCGGGTGCCGTTCTGCGTCTCCGGCGGAACCTTCAAGGTGACCCGGCCCCCCTTCGGCGTCGGCACCTCGGCCTCGCCGCCGAGCAGCGCCGTCTCCAGGGGCACGCTCACCGTCGTGGTGAGGTCCTTGCCCTCGCGACGAAACTGGCGATCAGTCTCGACGCTGACGCGCGCCCTCAGGCCGGGCACGCGCAGCACGGCGCCGTCGGCGACACCCGCGGGCACTTTCACCTCGATGCGGCGGCCGTCCGGCAGCTCAAAGCTGCGCGCGGTGCCGGAGATCGCCTCCCGGAGGCTGACGTGAATCGTTCCTTCGGCTTCGACCGGGGCGGTCCGGGCGCGCCCGAAGATGTCGCCCAAGCCGCCGTCGCGGAAGAGATCCTCGATGTTGATGTCGCCCATGTCGCCGTAGGACTCGACCGTGACCCTGGGCCCGCCACGTCGCGTCGAGCGGCGCGGGCCGGCGTCGCCGCGGGGCGGATCGACCCCGGCCTGCTGCGCCGCGCGCCAGTCGCCGCCAAAGGCGTCGTAGAGCTTTCGCTTCTCCGGGTCCGAGAGGACCTCGTGGGCCTCCGAGATCTCCTTGAACCGGGCCTCGGCGGCCCGGTCTCCTTGGTTGACGTCAGGGTGATATTGACGCGCGCGCTTGCGAAACGCGGACTTGATCTCCTTCTCGGAGGCGGTCCGCGAAACTCCCAGCGTCTCGTAGTAATCGGCGACCTTCGGCATCGTGTGAGTTTCTTACCGTCCGGGCGGTCAGATCAAAACGATCTCGGCGCTGACGTGGTCTCCGTCGATCTCCAGGATGCCGACAGAAGGGCGCTGGGTGCGGCGCCGGTGCCGGATGAACTGCAGCCAGGTCCATTCGAACCAGTTCGGCTTCCGCGCAAGGCGGACCTCGGCTGCGGCTCGGTCGACCTGGTAGACGGCGCCCGGGTTGAAGATCAGGGCGCCATCCTCGCGCACGATTCGGGCCGCGTGCGTGTGCCCGTAGACGATCACGTCCGCATCGGGGGCTTGGCGGCGCAGCCAGCGGGCCAGCCCCGGCGCGAGCCAGAAGCGCCCCAGGGTGACCGTGCCGAGGAAGGTGAGCGGCTCCTCGTAGAGGCGGCCGCGGTTGCCGTGCAGGATGGCGATCTTGCGTCCGGCCACCTCGAGGCTTCGTATCCGGGGCAGATCGAGCGCGGGATCGTGGTCGCCCCGCACAGCTTCGACCGGCGCGAGCGCGGCCAGGCGGTCGAGCGTCTCGGCGCCGCCCACGTCTCCCGCGTGAAGGATCAGGTCGACCCCGGCCAGCCGCTCGAAGAGCGCAGCCGGCAGCTCATCGAGGAACTCAGGGCAGTGGGTGTCCGCGACGACGCCGATCCGCACAGCCTGATTTTCCCCGCTTGACAAATTAGCAACCAATGGTTTCTATTTTGGGCATGCAAGACTCAAAAAGGGAAATCCTCCAACGAGTAGCCGCCGGTGAGTTGACCCCTGAGGAAGCCGAGGCCCGCCTCACGGAGATCGAGCACGGGCCGACCGAAACCGCCACGGCAGTCGCGACCGGCGACCCCGCGACCGCTGTTCGCGTGGTCCGCATCGCCGGCTCGGCCGAGATCGTCGGCGACCCGAGCGTCCGCGAGGCTGTGGCCGACGGCCCGCACGTCGTACGCCGCGAAGGTGGAACGCTGGTCATCGAGTCCAAGCCGATGCCGAGCGAGGGCTACGTGTTCGGTCCCTTCCACATCGGCACCGACCTCCATCGCAGGCTGCAGGTTCGCATGAACCCCGATCTTCCTCTGGACGCCGAGATCCAGGCCGGTTCGCTGCGCGTGAGCGGGCTGAATGACTCGATCAAGGCCGAGGTCCAGGCAGGGTCCGCGAGGATCGACGGCTTCCAGAAGCAGCTGGACATCACAGTCCAGGCCGGGTCGGTGACCGCGGCGGGCAAGCTGACCTGGGGAGCGTCTCGGATCGCCTGCGAAGCCGGCAGCGTCCGGGTCGGGCTGGACCCCGCCTCCAATGTCACGATCCGCGCCCACACCACCATCGGCCGGATCTCCCTGCCCGGCCGCGACTCGCGCGCGTCGATCGGCGGCGACGCGGTGGAGTCGGTCGTCGGCGGTGGCGACGCGACCCTGGACATCGAGTCCTCGATGGGCTCGGTCGTGGTCTCGGTCTAGAGGCACCTCTAGATGAGCGACAGGACCGCTCCCCGCGACTGCCCGGTCTGCGGGGAGCGGCTCCGGCTGACTCGGCTGAGCTGCCGCGCCTGCGGGACCGAGATCTCCGGTGACTTCGAAGCCTGCGAGTTCTGCGCGCTCAACTCCGAGGACCGCCAGACCCTGCGCGTCTTCCTCGCCTCTCGCGGCAACATGCGTGAGCTCGAGCGCCACCTCGGCGTCAGCTACCCGACCGCGCGCGCCCGCTTCGACACCTTGCTCAGCCGGCTGGGCATCGAGCGCGCCGCGCCGCCTCCGACTGATCGCCTTGACGTGCTCGAGGCGCTGGCCCGTGGGGAGCTCCCGGTGGATGAGGCCTTAGACCGGTTGGGCGGCGCGGGCTCGGAATAAGCCTCCCGCCAGGAGCAGTAGGGGCGCCAGGGCGCACGCGCCGGCGACATAGAACGCCACGTGCGGGTCGACTCGATAGAGCGCCGCCCCGATCGGCGGGCCGAACAGCCCGCCGAGATAGAAGGGGAACAGCACCTGGCCGAGCACCGCTCCCCGGCGCTGCTCGCTGACGGTGGAGGCCAGCAGCGCCATGGTGGTGGCGGTAACCGCGGCCGCGGCGGCACCATAGGCGACGAGGAGGCCGGCCAGGGCCACGAGCCCGCCCGCCCGCGCCGCGAGGAGCATCGCGATGCAGCCGATCGTCGAGGTCGTGACCAGCACCGGCGCGGCCCCGAAACGGTCGACCAGCCGGCCCCAAAGCGGCGACGAGACCGCCTGGGCAGCGGCCATCGCCGAAAGGACAAGGCCGATCGAGGTGATGGCGGCGGCCTGCGTCGGATAGCCGCCCAGGTGCTGGATGACCAGCGGCAGGAAGGGGGCCAGCGTCCAGAAGCCCAGCTGGATGATGCCGAGGGCCACGAAGAGCCGCCAGACCATCCCGTGGCTGGCGATCTCCCTGACCGCCGCCCACAGCGCCTTCAGCGCCGGCTCCACCTGGCGCCGGGCGCGCGGGCGCTCCTGGACCAGGACGGTGAGCGCGATCGCGATCGCGACGGAGGCCGCAGCGTCGAACAGCAGCATGCCGCGGACGTCCACCAGCCGGATCAGCCAGGCTCCGATCAGCGGCCCGATCGCGCGGCCCGCGGGCGCACCGCCCGCGACGATCCCGACCGCCAGGCCCAGCTTCATCTTTGGCGTGGCGTCCGCCTGGATGGCGAGCATTACGCCGGTGTTGCCAAGCACGAAGCCGCTGAGAGCTCGGAATGTCAGCGCGACCTCCGGGTTCGGCGAAAGCGCCCAGCCCGCGAAGATCACCGCCTCGACGAGCGCGCTGCGCACGACCACGGCCTTGCGGCTGTAGCGATCGGCCCAGACGCCCCAGAACGGCGCCAACGGGATGCCGATGACCCAGCTCAGTGAAGCCATGGCCGCGGTCCAGCCTGGAACGCCCGAGACGCCGATGCCCAGCTCGCGGAGGTAGTACGGCGTGTAGGCGGCGAGCTGGTTCCAGCTGAGCGACTCGACGAGGGTCGTGAGAAAGAACAGCGCTGCGAGGAGAAGCCACGTCCCTCCCCTTCCCCCTCCCGCTTGCGGGAGGGGCTGGGGGTGGGTCAGCTCAGTCCGCGTAGAGATTCTTCGCCAGGTCCTCGGCCTTTGGGTCGGGCTGCTTCTCGGCCCAGTCGGCGGCCTCAGCCGCGTCCTGGTCGCACTCCGCCCGGACGGCCTGGGCGTCCGCTGCCGTGAGCCAGCCCCGGGCGCCGAGCCAGTCCTCGAAGCGCAGCAGCGGGTCGTGGAGGGCGGCCTCCTCGATCTCGGCAGGCGGGCGGTACTTGGCCTGGTTGTCCTCGGAGGTGTGGGAGTTGATGCGTCGCACCTTGGCCTCGATCAGAGTCGGACCCTCGCCGGCGCGAGCCCGCCGGACCGCCTCGACCGCCGCCGCATAGCAGGCGGGCACATCGGTCCCGTCGACCGTGACGCCGGCCATCCCGTAGCCGGCCGCCCTCTCCGACAGGGTCGGGTTCCCGGACTGCAGTCGCTGCGGGACGGAGATGGCATAGCCGTTGTTCTCGCAGACGAAGACCACCGGCAGCTTGTGGGTGGCGGCGAAGTTGACGCCTTCGTGCCAGTCGCCCTCGCTGACCCCTCCGTCGCCGAAGGAGCAGAGGACGGCGGCGCCGTCGCCGCGGACCTTTGACGCGTATGCGATCCCTGCGGCCTTGGGCACCCACGTCGACACCACCTGCGAGACGCTGGCGATGCGCAGCCGGCGGGAGCTGAAGCAGCCGCCGGGTATGTTGCGGCCGGCGCTCAAAGGATCGTCGACCTTGGCGAAGACGGCGAGCATCCACTCGCGCGGCGTCAGACCGAGGACCAGGGCGTTCGCGAGGCCGCGGTAGTGAGGCACGAGCCAGTCGCGCTCCTGGTCCAGGGCCGCCGTCGAGGCCACCTGGATGCCTTCGTGGCCCCGGGAGGATCCGACGAACGGCGCGCGCCCCTGCCGCACGAGCATGTGCATGCGGTCGTCCAGCGCCTTGGCCTGGCACATCCAGCGATGGATGCGGAGGTACGCGTCGCGCTCCGTGTCAACGCCTTCGGCCACCGCGTCCGCCATCACGCGGTGGGCTTGTCGGCGCGCAGCGCGGTTGCTATCTCGACCACCTCTTCCTGCGTCACGCCCATCTCGTCAAGGTGCTCGTGGTACCGGCGCTGGAAGTCCGAGAAGTCGGACCGCTCGGCGCGCTCCTCACGCAGCCGCTTGACCTCCTCGAGGACGCGCGCCACCAGCTCCTTGTCGGGCGGAATGCCGCCGCGCTGCAGCGCGTGCTCGATGACCAGCGCGCCCGAGTGCTTGCCGTACACGTACTCGATCTCGGCTCCGAAGTCCGCGGGCGGGATGAACTGGTAGATCGCGGGATGGATGAGCATGCCCGCGGTGTGGATGCCGGACTCGTGGCTGAAGACGTTGCGTCCGATGCCGGGTTCCGTCGGTGAGACGGGAATGCCCCCCAGTCGCTCCATCAAGCGGCCCAGGTCGCGCAGCTTCTCGTAGCGGAAGCCGGGGATCGTGATGTCGAACAGGTAGCGCAGCTGGAGCAGCACCTGGTGCATCGGCGCGTTGCCGGTGCGTTCGCCGATGCCGTTGACCGAGGTCGTGAACACCTCCGCCCCGCTCCCCAGCGCGACGACCGTGTTCCAGGCGCCGACGCCGAGGTCGTTGTGAAAGTGCACGACGAGCGGCGCGTCAGGCGCGCCGGCCTTGACGCGCGGGATGTACTCGCGGACCGCGTACGGCGAGTAGCAGCCGACGGTGTCGGGTGTGCTCGGCCGCGTGCCCCCCGCCTTCAGGCCGGCTTGATGAAGCTCGACGATGTAGTCCGGGTCGGCGCGGGAGCCGTCCTCGCCGCCGAACTCGATGAGCTCGGCGCCCTGCTCGCGCGCGTAGGCGATCGCCTCGCACATCATGCGGAGGTTGGCCTCGCGGTAGTAGCTGACCGGCAGCTCCAGCCACTCCGAGGGCGGCAGCCCATCGCGCTGCAGAAGCGCCCGGCCGAGCTTGTACTTGACGTGCAGGTCAGAGGCCGAGGTGAAGATGAAGTAGCTCACCGAGTCGCGCGGATGACCGAGCTCGTCGATCGCGCGCATCGTGGCGTCGATGTCGCCCTTGGTGGAGCGCATCATGCACAGCACCTCGAGGTCCCGCCGCAGCTCCCCGCGCTCGCGGCCCTCGAGCACGAGCTTCAGGGTGTCGCGCTCCGACTCCGAGACCGCCGGAAAGCCGACGTCCATGATGTGCACGCCGATATCGCTGAGCGCCCTCGCCAGCTCGTACTTCGTGCGCGGGCTGAAGGCGACGCCGGGCATCTGCTCGCCGTCGCGCAGCGTGTCGTCGTAGATGCGGATGCGGTCCGGGGCCGGGAAGGTCAGGTCGTGCGCGAAGCGAGTCGGATTGCGAGCCAGCTCATCGAGCGGCTCCTGCAGGTCGACAGGGTTCATGCACCCTCCCCGCTTGGGGGCATTCCCCGCCGCGCGGGGACCCCAATGCGGGCTGGGGAGGGGCCGAGCTCGCCTCGCTCCGCCAGGCGCTTGCGCACCCAGGGCACCAGGCCGCCCATCTTCATCAGCTCGTTCATGAACTCCGGGAACGGCTCCGCGTGGAACTCGTCGCCCTTGGTGAAATCGCGAATGACGCCTTCCTCGAGGTCGATCTCGAGCTCGTCGCCTTCGGCCACCGCCTCGGCCGCCTGCGGCGACTGCAGGATCGGGTAGCCCATGTTGATCGCGTTGCGGAAGAAGATCCGCGCGAACGAGTCCGCGACCACGGCCGAGATGCCGGCGCCCCGGATGGCGACCGGAGCGATCTCGCGCGAGGAGCCGCAGCCGAAGTTGGCGCCGGCCACGATGATGTCGCCCGCGGCGACGCGTTTGGCGAAGCCCTCGCCCTTCTCGGGCACGCCCTCCATCGCGTACTCCCCGAGCTTGCGCTCGTCGAGCGAGTAGATCGCGTACTTCGCCGGGATGATCTGGTCGGTGTCGACGTTGACGCCGAACGTCCAGGCTCGGCCGCGCAGCACGCCCTGCGTCATACCGCCACCGGTTCCTGAGCCAGGATCTCCTTCGGGTGCGTGATCTCGCCGGCCACGGCGGTGGCCGCCGCCACCTGCGGGTTGGCGAGGTAGACCTCGGCCTTGGGGTGACCCATGCGGCCGGGGAAGTTGCGGTTGGACGTGCTGACGCAGACCTCGCCCTCACCGATGACGCCCATGTGCCCGCCGAGACAGGCGCCGCAGGTCGCGACGGTCCACGCCGCGCCGGCGTCCATGAAGATGCCGATCAGGCCCTCCCGCTCAGCCTGCCGGGCGACCTCGGCCGACGACGGCGTCACGATGAGCCGCACCCACGGCGCGACCTTGCGGCCCTTCAAGATGGCCGCCGCTCGGCGCAGGTCGGTGATGCGGCTGTTGGTGCAGGACCCGATGAACACCTGGTCGACCCGTGTGCCGGCCACCTCTTCGAGCGGCGCGGTGTGGTCGGGCGACATCGGCAGCGCCAGGGTGATGGGGACCTGGGAGGCGTCGAACTCGAAGACCTTCTCGTACTCGGCGTCCTCGTCCGCCGCGACCGGCGTGTACGGCCGCTGGGCTCGCGGCTTGACGTACTCCTCGGTCACCTCGTCGAACGGCAGGATGCCGTTCTTCGCGCCGGCCTCGATCGCCATGTTGGTGATGGTCAGCCGGGCCTCCATGTCGATGTGCTTCAGGGCTTCGCCCGTGTGCTCCATGGCTTTGGAGCGGGCGCCGTCGACGCCGATCTGGCCGATGACGTGGAGGATCAGGTCCTTCGACTCGACCCACTCGGGCAGCCGGTTGTGATAGACGAACTTGAGCGTCTCGGGAACTCGGAACCAGAGCTCGCCCAGCGCGAGGACGCAGGCCAGGTCGGTGGAGCCGACGCCGGTGGCGAAGTTGTTCAGCGCCCCGTAGGTGCAGGAGTGCGAGTCGGCGCCGACGACGCATTCGCCGGGCAGCACCAGGCCTCGTTCGGGCAGCACGGTGTGGCAGATGCCTCCCTGCCCGACCTCGAAGTACCACTTGATCCCCATGTCCCGCGCGAACTCCCGCGTCTGCCGGCCGAGGGCGGCGCTGGCGGCGTCCTTGGCGGGCTGGAAGTGGTCCTGCACCGCCGCGACGCGCTCCGGGTCCCAGATCTTCTGGGCGCCCATCTGCTCACGCATGATCTTTCCGGCCGGCGGGATGGTGAGGTCGTGCCCCATCGCGAAGTCGATCTTCGCCAGGATCAGGTCTCCGGGCCGGACACTCTCGCGCCCGCTGGCGCGAGACAGGATCTTCTCCGTCATCGTCATGCCCACGTCTTCAGTCTCCTACTTCACCCCACGAAACCTACCGGTTTCGCGGGGGCCCCGAAACTCGGTGCGCGACTGCGTCTCCGGCTTCCGAGGTCGTGAGCGAGCCGCCGAGATCCCGAGTGCATTCCCCTTCGCGAATTGATTCCCTCACCGCGGCCTCCACTGCGTTGGCGGCGTCTTTGAGGCCGAGGTGCTCAAGCATCATAGCCCCGCTCAAGATCGCCCCGATCGGGTTGACGACGCCCTGGCCGGCGATGTTCGGCGCGCTTCCATGAACGGGCTCGAAGAGGCCGGCGCCGGTGTCGGGATTGATATTCCCCGACGGCGCCACTCCCATGCCTCCGATCAGCTGCGCGGCCAGGTCCGACAGGATGTCGCCGAAGAGGTTGCCGGTCACGATGACGTCGAACTGTGACGGGTCGCGGACCAGCTCCATCGCGGCCGCGTCGACATAGAGATGACGCGTGGCGAGGTCCGGATGCTGCGCCTTGGCCTTGTGCCAGACGTCCTGCCAGAGGCCGCCGGCGTGCTGCATCGCGTTGGACTTGTCGACCATCGTGAGACCGCGCGTCGCTTTCTGGAAGGCGAGGTCGACGACGCGCTCGACGCCCTTGCGCGTGTTGACGTCCTCCTGGATCGCGACCTCGTCCAGCGTGCCCCGCTTGAAGCGCCCGCCCAAGCCCACGTAGATCCCTTCGGTGTTCTCGCGCACGATGAGCAGGCTCGTCTCCCGCTTCGCCTCGTCGCGCAGCGGGCTGAGCCGGGGGTCGTAGAGGATCGCCGGCCGGAGATTGGCGTAGAGGTCGAGCTCGAATCGCATCTTGAGCAGCACCTGCGCCGGGTAGCCGACGTCGGGCACGCGGGGGTCGCCGACGGCTCCGAAGAGGATGGCGTCCGCCTGCCTGGCGTGCTCGAAGACTTCGTCCGGCAGGGCCGGCTCACCACGCAGGACTCGCGAGCCGCCGACTTCGAACTCTTCGAAGGTGAGGTCGGCCCCGGTGGCCTTGAGCACCTTGACCGCCTCGGGCACCACCTCCTGGCCGGCTCCGTCGCCGGGCAGCAGCGCTATTCGGTGCGTCAAACGTCCTCGAGCACAGGCGGCGGCGCGCACTCGGAGCGCGTCTCAGGCAGCAACAGGAGCAGGAGCGCGGCGGCGCCGAGCAGCGCCAGCGGCAGAACCAGCGGCCAAAGGATGAACGCCAGCGCCATCTGCGCGGCCGAGAGGACGAGGCCGGCGATCCAGGCGGAATGCACGCCGCGCTTGACGGCGCGCCCGATCAGGACGGCCGCCGGCGCGTAGGCGGCGAGAACCACGGCGATCAGGAAGGTGACGCCGATCAGGAGCACCGAGATCCCATCGGCATAGTCGTCGCCGGAGGTCGTGTAGGTCGCCAGCCGCTGGATGCCCGCGCCCAAGAAGAGCAGCGCGGCCACCGCCGCGATGGCGCCCTCGCCGATGAGGAACATGCCGGTCGGCTCCGCGCCGCGGATCCTGCTCATGCAGTTACCGGCTTTGCCGCGCCGGCCTCGCGGAGCAGATAGCGCTGGATCTTGCCCGTCGCGGTCTTTGGCAGCGAGTCGACGAAGTGGAACTCACGCGGGCACTTGTGGTGCGCGAGCCTCTCCCGCAGGTAGCCGCGCAGCTCCTCTTCGAGCTCCACCGCCGGCTGACTCCCGGGCTGCAGCACGACATGAGCCTCCGGCCTGACCAGCCGGTTCTCGTCGAGCACCCCGACGACCGCGCTCTCGAGCACGGCGGGGTGGGAGTTGATCGCCGCCTCCACCTCGACCGGCGACACCCAGATGCCGCTCACCTTGAGCATGTCGTCGCTCCGGCCCTGGTAGCGGAAGTAGCCGCCCGAGTCCCGCGTGTACTTGTCGCCGGTATCGATCCACTCGCCCTTGATCGCGGCCTTGGTCCGCTCATGCTGGTTCCAGTAGAAGGCGCAGATGGAGTCACCGCTCACCATCAGGTTGCCGACCTCGCCGTCCGGGACTTCGACGCCCTGGTCGTCGACGACCTTGGCGCCGTAGCCCTCGACCACCCGCCCGCTGCAGTCGGGGCGGATGTCGTCGAGCCGGTTGGTGATGAAGATGTGCGCGCACTCCGTCGACCCGATCCCGTCCAGGATGTCGACGCCGGTGCGCGCCTTCCAGCGCTCGAGCAGGGAGCCGGACAGCGGCTCGCCGGCGCTCACGCAGACGCGGACGGAAGAGAAGTCGGCGCCGGCCCAGACCTCGGGCTCGGCTGCGAGCAGCGCAGCATAGCTGGTCGGCACGCCGTAGTAGATCGTCGGCCGGAAGCGGCGAACGTGCTCGATCACCGTCGGAGGGGTCGGCGGCGCGGCGTTGAGCACCGTCGTCGCGCCCATCGCGAAGGGGAAGAAGAGCGCGTTGCCGAGGCCGTACGCGAAGTAGAGCTTCGCCACCGAGAACGTCACGTCGTCCGCGGTCATGTTCAGGATCGGCTTCGCATAGCAGTCGATGCAGAAGCGCATGTCGTGCTGGAGGTGCACGGCCGCTTTCGGCCTGCCGGTGGTGCCGGAGGTGTAGAGCCAGAAGCACATGTCGTCGCGCCCGGTGTCGGCGGGGGTCAGCTCAGGGTCTGCCTGCTCCACGAGCCGCCGCCACTCGGCGTCGGCGATGACGTGCTTCAGGTGGCCCTGCCCTTTGGCTGCCTCCAGCATGACAGGCAGCAGCGGCTCGCTGACGATCACCACCTTGGCGCGGCTGTCCGCCAGGTAGTAGGCGTAGTCGTCGGCGGTGAGGTTGGTGTTGACCGGGATCGGCACCGCTCCCGCCTTGATGGCTCCGAAGAATGTGGCGGGAAATTCGACCGTGTCCAGGAGCGCGACGAGAACGCGATCCTCTTGCTCGACGCCCAGGGCGGCCAGCGCGTTGCCCCAGCGGTTGGCGAGCTCGGCGACCTCGTTGTAGGTGGTGTCGCCGCTGGCGGTACGGACGGCGACCTTGGCGCCGAGCCCTGCCTCCAACGCCGAGTCGAGGATGTCGACGG
Source organism: Candidatus Dormiibacterota bacterium (assembly GCA_036378435.1). GTDB lineage: Bacteria > Chloroflexota > Dormibacteria > Dormibacterales > Dormibacteraceae > DASUWK01. Next base: position 39,477 of record DASUWK010000031.1, read on the forward strand.
CGGCGTTGTAGCGATCGGGGAGGCCAGCGAACACCGCCACGAAGTTTAGGGTTCGGCCGGTTCTTTGAGCAGGGTGCCGAAGTCCGATTCGCGGATGCCGCCCACGAAGGCGTGGTGGCCGCTGCCCGGCAGGTCGACGGCCTGCTCGTAGATGAACGCGTAGACGTTCTCGAGGTTCCAGTCGCCGTAGCCCTTGACCTTCAGAGCCTGCCGCAGCCGGTCGTCGTTCTGCCCGTCCTCGAGCAGCTGGCGGGCGCGGGCGTAGAGCTCGGTCAGGATCTCGAGCTGCAGCTCGAGCTCGAGGATCTCGTCGGGGTCCTCCTCGGCCTCTTTCATCTGCTCGATCTCCGCCTTGAGGTCGGAGATCTCGCGCGCGTAGTCGTCCACCACTGGGTCGAGTCTAGGTCGGTGGCTGGGACGTCTTGCTTATTGCCCTTTGAAGCGCGGATTGGGCAGGCCGGCCAGGGTGGCCTCGTCGGCGCCCTCGGCGAAGAGCCCGCGCAGGTCCAGCCTGCGGTTGCCCCAACCCATCGTGCCGTCCTCGTCGAGCGGCCACTCCTCGATCGGGCGGTCCCAGCAGAGCTCGAGACCATTCCCTTCGGGATCGCTGAGGTAGAGGGCTTCGTGCGTGCCGTGGTCGTTGAACCCGTCGAGCATCCAGTCGGCGCGCGCCAAGCGGCGGAAGGCGTCGCCCAGGGCGGCTCGCGTCGGGTAGCGGATGGCGACGTGGTACAGCCCGGTGCTGCCGAGCGGCGCCGGCTGGCCGCCCTTGGACTCCCAGGTGTTGAAGGCGAGGTGGTGGTGGTAGCCGCCGGCGCTCAGAAAGAGCGCATCGGGCATCTCGATGACGACGTCGAAACCGAGGATTCCGACGTAGAAGTCCTTGATCTTCTGGAGGTCGCCGGCCCGCATGTGGACGTGACCGATGTCCACGCCGCTGGGGATCGGGTTGGCGCTGCGCTCGCGGGGGTGGACCGAGCCGGTGGGCGTGGTCGTGTGGTTTTCGGTGGTCGTGCTCATGACGGGGCTATCAAACCACCACGGGGCGCGGTTTATGCCGCCGGGTTGAGCGGTGCCATCCCCGCGTTCGCCGGCGAACGCAGGTCTCGGCGGCGCACAAACACGTGCGCTCGCCGGCGAACGCAGGTTTAGGCCGCGCGCGGGCGGCGCATCTCCGCGCCGACCTGGGCGACAACTTCGGCCGGTCTTTGAGAGATGTCGCCGGCAGTGAATCGCAACAGCCGCACGCCGGCATTCACAAGGCGGTTCTGGCGTCGGTTGTCCTCCGCCAGCGAGTCGTGGTGCGTAGCGCCGTCGTATTCGAGCCCGAGCCGGCTGTCTGGGTAGTAGAGGTCGATCCGCCCGGCGAATCCGCCCGCGGCATCGGCGATCCGAACCTGTGCTAGGGGCCGAGGCAAGCCGTTGAGTACGAGCAGCATGCGCAGCCGGGTCTCCATCGGCGACTCCGAGAGCGGTTCGGCGTGGTCGACAGCGGTGCGGAGCCGCGCCGTGCCCCCGACGCCCCGTCGGATCGCGAGCCACGAGCGCAGATAGCTGAAGTCGACCAGGCTCTTCCGGAGCGCTTCGTCCACGAACACGACAGCCTCGGTCACGCTGAGACGCCAGCTCAGATCGAGCAGAGTGCGACAGATCGACGTCACGTGGTAGTGGCGGACGGTGACGACGTCGTCGTCCTCGAGCGCGCGCCGGGCGATCGCGATGCCCGAGCGCGCGGAGACACCTTGCCCGTTGGGGACCGCTACCTCGACGCGTCCCCGAAGCTCGACGTCGAGGCCGTGGAGCCAGGCAGCCGTCAGGCCTGAAAACGCGGCCCCCGGGGGCAATCGCTGCAGCGCGGCGCGAAGTGAGATCTCCGGGTCCGAGAGCAGCCCACGCCACACGTACTGGCCACGACTGAGGCGGACCCAGGACCGTCCGGCTAAGTTGGCTCGGTCCAGTCCCACGGCCCGTGCCTCCCTCAGGCCGAACGGGCCTTGCGTCAGCTCAGCCGGGATGCGAGCCCGTGTCACGCTCGCAATGTCGCCTCGGTCGAGCTCCGAAGCAACCCAGGCTGTTAAGCGCGCTCGCCTAGGTCATCACCCCTGCGTTCGCCGGCGAACGCAGGTCTTAGGCGCGCGCCAACTCATGCGCTCGCCGGCGAGCGCGGGGTTGAACCGAAGCCGGGGTCGGCCCCGCTAGGTCAGCGAGTGCATCGCGACCGCGCCCGCGATGAGGATCGCGATGATGTTGATCACCTTGATCATCGGGTTGATCGCGGGGCCGGCGGTGTCCTTGAAGGGGTCGCCCACCGTGTCACCCGTGACCGCGGCCTTGTGCGCGTCGGAGCCCTTGCCCCCGAGGTTGCCCTCCTCGATGTACTTCTTGGCGTTGTCCCACGCCGCGCCGCCAGAGGTCATGTAGAGAGCCAGGAAGAGCCCCGTTACGATCGAGCCGATCAGCATCCCGCCCAGCGCCTTGGGCCCGAAGATGAAGCCGACCAGCAGCGGCGCCGCCACCGGGATGATGCCCGGCACGATCATCTCGCGCTGAGCTGCCGCGGTCACGATCCGCACCGCCGGTCCGTATTCCGGCCGCGCCGTGCCCTCCAGGATGCCGGCGATCTCGCGGAACTGCCGGCGCACCTCCTTGACCACGAGGCCTCCCGCGCGACCGACGGCCAGGATCGCCAGCGAGGCGAAGAGGAACGGCAGGATGCCTCCGAAGAAGAGGCCGATGATCACGCGCGGGTCCGAGAGATCGAACGTGTAGTGGTGGCCACCCTTCGCCAGCTCCTGCGTGTAACCCGCGAAGAGCACCAGGGCCGCGAGCGCGGCGGAGCCGATCGCGTAGCCCTTGGTCACGGCCTTCGTGGTGTTCCCGACTGCGTCCAGCGGGTCGGTGACGTTTCGCACCTCTTCCGGCAGCTCGGCCATCTCGGCGATGCCGCCGGCGTTGTCGGTGATCGGCCCGTACGAGTCGATGGCCACCACGATGCCGGTCATCGAGAGCATGGCCACGGCGGCGATCGCGACGCCGTAGAGGCCGCCGATCGAGTACGAGACGATGATCCCGATCGCGATCGTGATCACCGGCAGCGCCGTCGCCATCAGGCCGATGGCGGAGCCCGCGATGATGTTCGTCGCGTGACCGGTGATGGACTGGTCGGCGATCAGGTGCACCGGCCGGTAGCGGGTCTCGGTGAAGTACTCGGTGATCGCGACGATCAGGATCGTGATCGCGATGCCGATGACGCCTGACCAGAAGAGGTTGCTCGGGTCGGGCAGCCCCTGCCCGCCCTCGGCCGGGAGCATCCCGTTGCCGGCGAGCGCGTGGGTCAGGAAGTAGAAGCCGATCAGCGCGATGCCGGCCGAGACGAGCAGGGCGACGTAGAGCCCGCCCATGATCCAGCCCTTCCAGTAGATTCGGACGAAGAGCGTCCCCACCACCGAGCCGACGATCGAGATCGCGCCCAGCAGCAGCGGGTAGATCACGTAGGCCGGCGTCGCCTTGAACAGCAGCGAACCGAGCAGCATGGCCGCGATCATCGTCACGGCGTAGGTCTCGAACAGGTCCGCCGCCATCCCGGCGCAGTCGCCCACGTTGTCGCCGACGTTGTCCGCGATGACGGCGGGGTTGCGCGGGTCGTCCTCAGGGATCCCGGCCTCGACCTTTCCCACCAGGTCCGCGCCGACGTCGGCGGCCTTGGTGTAGATGCCGCCGCCCAGCCGGGCGAACACCGAGACCAGGGAGGCGCCGAAGCCGAGGCCGACCAGCGCGTTGGGGTCCTTCGTCACCCAGTACGAGGCCGCGACACCGGCCAGGCCGAAGCCGACGACCATCAGGCCGGTGACGGCGCCGCCGCGGAAGGCCAGCGAAAGCGCGGCGGACAGGCCGCTGCGAGCCGCCTCCGCGACGCGGAGGTTCGAGCGGACCGCCACGTTCATGCCCACGTACCCGGCGCTGGCTGACAGCGCCGCGCCGATGACGTAGAGGACCGCGGTCTCGACGTTGACGAGCACCGCGATCAGGATCGCGATGACGACGCCGATGATCGCGATCACCGTGTACTGCCGGTTGAGGTAGGCGGCCGCCCCCTCCTGGATGGCTGCCGCGATCTCGCGCATGCGCTCGTTGCCTGGCGGGCGCCGCAGCACCCAGACCGTAAGCGCGACGGCGTACAGGACGGCAAGCGCAGCGGCTCCAACCGCCCACGCGACCACGTTCAAGCTCATCGAGAAACCTCTCCAGCAGTGGAATCGGCCGCTTAGCCGAGGCGCGGCCCGGGCGCGTGCCAGCAATCGGCATCGCGGCGCCGCAGGAAAGCTTAATTGGTTCAGCTGTTCGGCTGCGAGTCCGGCGGCGGGCGCGGGCTACGATGCCCCCGCCGTGCTGACGCCGGTCCCACTCAGCAGCTTTGTCGGCCGCGAAGCGGAGCTCGAGCTCGGACGCGAGCTGCTGGGCCGCGTCCGGCTGCTGACGATCACCGGGCCCGGCGGCGCCGGGAAGACCCGCCTCGCACTCGAGCTGGCGCGCCAGGGGGCCGTGGCCTTCTGCGACCTCTCCCCCGCCCTGGACGCGGAATCGGCGCAGGCCGCGATGGCCAGCGCTCTCGAGGTCGAGGCCACGAGCGGCGGAGCCGGCCGCGAGCGCATCGTCCGCCGCCTCCGCGACGAGTCGGGCCTTCTCGTGATCGACAACTGCGAGCAGGTCATCGACGCGGCGGCCGAGCTCGTCGAGTCGGTGCTGGTTGCCGCGCCCGGTATCCGCGTCCTCGCCACGAGCCAGGAGCCGCTCGCCCTTCCTGGCGAGACGCTGCTCCGCCTGGGCGCGCTCAGCGACGAGGACGGCCGCCGCCTGTTCGTCGAGCGGATCCGCGAGGGCGACCCGCGTTATGAGCCTGACTCCGCCGCCACGGCGGCGATCGGCGAGATCTGCCGGCGGCTGGATGCGATTCCCCTCGCCCTGGAGCTGGCCGCCGCCCGCGCTCGCACGATGCCGCTGGAGGACCTGCTCGCGGGCCTGCAGGACCGCTTCGCCATCCTCCGCTCCGGCTCGCGGCGCGCCCCGTCGCGGCAGCAGACCCTGGAGGCTGCAGTCACCTGGAGCTACGGGCTGCTCGGCGCAGAGGAGCGCGCGCTCTTCGATCGGATTGCGGTGCTGCCGGGCCGCTTTCAGCTGGCGGCGGTGGAGGCCGTGGCCGAGCCGGCCGTGCCCAAGCGCGAGGTGCCGCTTCTGCTCAGCCGGCTGGGTGATCGCTCCCTGATCGAGCTGGTGGGAGATCGCTACCGCATGCCTGAGACGCTGCGGGCGTTCGGGCGGGACCGGCTGCAGGAGTCTGGTCAGCTCGGAGATGTCCTGCTCGCGGCAGCGGTCCATTACGACGGCAGCGGAGCCTCTCGCACGAGCCTCGGCCTCAGCCAGGCCGCGCTCGCCGAGCTGGACCCGGCCGACGCGCGGCGCGCCGACCTCGTGGACAGGGCGGCGAGCCAGGCCGAGCGAGTGGGCCGCTATGACATCGGCAGCGCGCTCCTGCTCGAGCTGCGCGGGGCTGAGGCGGTGGCCACCGACGCGGCGCGGCTCGCCAACGTCGAGATGCGCTACGCGAGCGCGGTGTCGATGGCGACCGGCGACATCCGCCTGTCGCTGCCGTCTGCCGAGCACGCGCTGGAGATCTACCGCCGGATCGGCGACCCCGCGATGGTTCTCCAGGCCGAGGTCGAGGTCGCCTGGCTCGACGGCCTCGCCGGCCACGTGGACCAGCAGCTGCGCCGCGCTAGAGACGTGGTCGAACGGGCCGCGACGGAGGCGCCCGAGAGCGACGCCCACCTGCACGCGCTCGGCTGCGCCGGCCTGGCCGAGGTCTTCTTGGGCCGCCTCGGAGCTGGACGCGAGCTGCTTCAGGCGGGCATTCGGATGGCCCGCGCGCACGGCGACACGTACCAGCTCGGCTGGTTCACCGGCGTGCTTGCCTATGCCATCGCCTGGGCGGACGGCCCACGTCCGGCGTTGAAGGAGCTCGACGACATCCGGTCGACCGTCGAGGAGCACCTGGACCCGGTGTTCGCCGAAGGTGAGATCAACAGCCTGCTGGTCGCGGGGTCTCCCGCGGCGCTGGTCGAGCGGGTCGACCGACTCGGCGACCTGCCGGTCGACTGGTCGATCCGTGGCGGCTTCCTCGTGTCGGCCCAGGCGGCGGCGGCAGCCGAGCTCGGCCACGCCGCGCGCGCTGAAGAGCTGCTCGGCTCCGCCCACAGGCTCTTCGCCGACAGCGACATCTACTACCAGAGGCGCGCCCACAACTGGCTCGAGGGTGTCGTCCGCTGGTGTGGCGGCGCGCCCGCGGAGGCGGCGCAGCTGATGCTGCGGGCCGGTGACCTCCTCACCGAGCGGCTGACTCAGCCGGTCGCCGCGTTCGCGTATCGCGACGCGGCCGACGCCGCCTGGGATGCCGGGGAGCCCGAGCTGGAGCGCCAGGCCCTGCAGCTTCTCGACCGGGCGGCGGCGAATGTCGAGGGCCCCGTAATCGCGGCCCTGGCCCAAATCGGCACCCCCGCCGGCACCGAGATCCTGGGTCGCCATGGCTGCTTCGGCCTGCGGGCGCGCTCACTCGAACGAGAGGGCAAGTTCGAGGCCGCGGCGGCGGCTTACGAGGAGCTCGGGATGCGCTACCGCGCCGACCGCGCCCTCGCCCGGCTGCGGCAAGGCGGAGGTGCGGAAGCCACTCCGACAGCCCGGCGCCTGGCGCGACTCGTCCTCTTCGACGGCCTGTCCGCCGCCGAGCTGGAGCCGCTGGCCGGCGGCACGGTCCGACAGTCGTTCGCGGCCGGCGAGCGCCTGCACAGCGCGGAAGCCGCGGCAACGGCCGTCTTTGCAATCGATACGGGGCACGTGCGCCTCACCTCGAGCGCCTGGCCGGCGGAGACCGCGCCGATGCAGGCGGGCCCAGGCGAGCTGCTCGGCGAGCGCGCCCTCATCCCCGGCGAGAGCTACGTCACCGACGCGACGGCCGCCGTTCCGACCGAGGCGCTGCGCATCGATCCGGCGGCGCTCCTGGCTGCGGTCCGCGAGCACCCCGCGCTGGCGGAGCGCCTCGTGGCGCTCGTGCACCAGCGGGTCCGGCAGGAGTCGTCGCTGGCCGGCTCGCCGGAGCCGCCTGACGTGGCCGCTCGGGTGCTCGGCGCCCTCCAATTGGTCGCGGCAGCGGCGGGCGATCCGCAGCCCGCGTTTGAGCTCCTGCCCGTCTACCTCGTCTCGGACGGGCCCTGGCTGCTGCGGCCGTCGGCGGGCGGCTCGTGGCTGGTCGAGGCAACTCCCGGGCAGGTGCCCGCCGAGGTGATCGCCGGCGCGCTGGCCGCGGCCGGCTGCCAGGCGGACATCGTCCACTCGACGTCCTGGCGCTTCGACCAGGGGCGGCTGGTCCTCACCTACCTGGCGATCATGCCGGGGGCTGAGCAAGTCGCAGGGATGGAAGCGCTGCCGGTGCGGAGAGCAGAGCTCGCTCGAGGCTCGGCCAAAGGAGCTCCGGGCGAGATCCGGCTGGACCAGGTCGTCGAGCACGGCCTGCGCCACCTGTCATGGCTGAGCCGCGACGATCCGGTGATCAAAGAGGAGCTCAGCCCGGCCTGGCTGGAGCTCGTTGCGGGCTATCAGCCGGAACCCTTCCGAGCGCTGTAGGACGCCTAGGTGCGGCGCCGGTAGAGCCAGATCAGGAACCCGCCCCCTGCCACCGCGAGCGGCAGCAGGATCAGGGAGATGAGGACGTCCAGGTTCACCTGCTCCGCGGTCAATGAGAGCGGCAGCGAACCCGACGGCTTGGCCGGCAGCGCGATCAAGGAGTCCTGGCCCGCCAGCCAGTCCATCGACGAGAGGAACAGCTCGAGGTTCACCGTGGAGGTGGCCGGCGGCACGACCTGGTTCTGCGCCAGCGCCGAGCTGCCGCTGAGCACGACGCGAGATCGCGCTCCGTTGCCGAAGACCTGCTCCCAACTGGACATGAACGTGAACGGTCCGCTGCCGTCGCCGGGCTGCCGGGCGAGCGTTTGGCGTGGCGCCGGGATCTCGTAAGCCGCCGCCGAGCTCGACGCCAACGGCGTCCCCCCGCCGGAGACGGACGTCGTCACCGGGAAGAGGGTCACCTGGTTGCGGAGGTCCTTGGTGATCGGCGAGCCCGCGTAGGAGACGACGAGGGGGATGGCCGGGCGGTTGCTCGCGCTGTGCGCGGCGTCGTCGATGACCAGGCCGCCGTCGAACTTCAGACCGTCCGGCTGCAGCACCGCGTTGAGGGCGTCGTTGACGTCTGAGCGCCAGGGATCGGTCGCGATGAAGAGGCGGCCGCCGGCGGCCACGTAGGTCTTGAGCACGCCCTGGGCGGCTGCGGAGAGCGGGCTCGTGGCCCCGACTATCGCGACGATCCCGCACTCGGCGGGCACCGCCGCTTCCTGCGACAGGACCAGCTGGCGGGGCTCGAAGTCGTCGCCGGCCAGCGCATGAGCCGCCTCCGAGTAGCCGACCACGGAGTCGGTGCTCTGCAGGTCACGCTCGCCTTCTCCCGCCGCCCAGCACAGCACCAAGGTGCGGTTCAGCTCGAGCTTCAGGATGCCGCCGGTGACGTCCTGCTCGGTCTGGGAGCCAGGCGAAAGGACCACGGGCCGGCGACCCGCGTACTGCAGCACGAGGCTGCCGGACGACGTGACGCCGAGCGCCTGGGCCTCGGCCACGTCGCTGTTGGGATCGACGAAGCGGACCTTCACCCGCGAACTGGCGTCCTGGTACTGGTTGAGGAGGTCCATCAGCGTTGACCGGTTCGCGTCGGACGGCGCGGCAAACGCGATCACGTCGAGATCGCTGTGGAGCTGGGCGAGCACCGCGCGCGACTTGGGCGTCAGCGAGTGCAGCTGTGAGGCGCTGAGGTCGACATGCTGCAGACCTCGCGAGGCGAAGACGTTCAAGAAAGCGAGGGCGCCGAGCACCACGACCGTCAAGGCGGTCGACCAGGCGCCGGTACGGCCCCGCCGCGTGCCGGCGATCCCGAGGATGAAGCTCGGCTCGAGGATGGCGGCGCCGATCAGGCAGGCGGCGGCGAAGATCAGCAGGTAGCGAGGCGACGGACCGGTCTGGAGGTAGGTGAGCACCGTCGCCGCCACGAGCAGGCCGATGCCGGCGACCGCCAGCACGACGGCGAGAACGCGGTCCAGCTTCACTTCCAGCGCCTCGAGTCGAGCACCCGCGTGGCAAGGAACAGAGCCGCGGCCGTGATCGTCAGGAAGTAGACGACGTCTCTCAGCTGCACCTGGCCCTGCTGGAAGGCGGCGAAGCGGTTGCTGCCGCCGACGTAGGTGAAGACGTCGCCGACGGGCGGCGCCAGCAGAAAACCGACGACGCCCAGCGCCCAGAGCACGAGCAGCGCCGCCCAGGCCGAGCCCGCGGCGAGGATCTGGTTGCGCGTCAGGCTCGAGGCGAGCACCCCGATCGCGGCAAACGCCATGCCCACCAGGACCACGCCGACGTAGCCGGCGACGATCGAGCCGTAGTCGAGGCGGCCGCTCGAGTCGTGCGTCAGCAGCACTAGGTAGACGAGCGTGAGAGCGAGGGTGGCGAGGTAGTACAAGAGGACGCCCAGCCACTTGCCGGTGACCAGCTCCCAGTCGCGGACCGGGGAGGTCAGCGTGACCTCGAGGGTGCCCGAGCTGCGCTCCTCGGCGAGCAGCCGCATCGTGTAGAGCGGCATCGCGAAGATCAGCAGCAGCGGCAGCGAGCTGAAGACCTCGCCCATGGTTGCCGACTGCTGGAGCAGGACCGGGCCGACGTAGCCGAAGAGCGTGAGCGGCACTATGATCACGGCCGCCACGCCCCAGCCGATCCAGGACACGAAGTAGGCGTGGAGCTCGCGCAGCGCGATCGCCCAGACGTTGGGTAGACCGGTCGCCCAGAGGCGCTCGTACGTGGTCACGACGCCGTCGGCTCCTCCGTCGTCAGCTGGAGGAAGACGTCCTCCAGCGTCGCTCCCCGCGAGCGCAGCTCGCGCAGGCCGAGCTCGACGACCGCCCGTGCCAGCTCCTCGCGCAGGTCCTTGGCGGCCGTGACGACCGCGCGGCACTCGCCGTCGGGCAGGCCGGCAACGTCCACTTGGTCGACGCCGGCCACCGCCTCTAGGCGGCGGCGCACGTCGGCCAGCGCGCCGCGGACGACGAGCTCCACCTCCAGCCGCTTGTCTCGCAAGCCACCGGCCAGCTCGGTGGGCGTGCCGTCGGCGACGAGGCGTCCCCGGCTGACGATGAGCACCCGCTCGCACGTCGCGCTGACCTCGGGCAGGATGTGGCTCGAGAGCACGACCGTGTGCTCGCGGCCCAGCTGCTTGATCAGCTCGCGCGTCTCCCGCGTCTGGGCCGGGTCGAGGCCTGACGTCGGCTCGTCGAGGATCAGCAGCTCGGGGTCGTGCACCACTGCCTGGGCGATGCCGACCCGCTGGCGCAGGCCGCGGGAAAGCCGCCCGATGATCTCGCGGCGCCGCTCGCCGAGGCCGCACGCATCGAGCGCGAAGTCGATCCGCTGGCGGCGGCGCCCCGGCGCCACGCCGCGCAGCCGGCAGCAGTGCTCGAGGTAATCGACGACCCGCATCTCGTCGTGCAGGGGCGTCGTCTCAGGCAGGTAGCCCGTGCGCCTGCGGACCTCGCGGGAGTCGGTGAAGACGTCGAAGCCGGCGATCGCGGCACTGCCGTCGGTGGCGGAGATGTAGCCGGTGAGGATGCGCATCGTCGTCGACTTGCCGGCGCCGTTGGGGCCGAGGAAGCCGAGGATCTGGCCGCTGGGCACCGTGAAGCTGACGTCCTCGATCGCCGTCCGGTCCCCGTAGCGCTTGGTGAGGCCCTGGACCTCGATCACGTCATCCGAGTCTATCGACCGTTTATAAGAGGACCGTGGCCTGGTCCTCTGTCGTCGCCATCGGCGACGAGCTGCTGAACGGCTTCACGCTGGACACGAACTCTCACTGGCTGGCTGAGCGGCTGCGCCTGCTCGGCGCTCCCATCAAGCGCCTCACCACCATTCGCGATCGGGACGAGGCGATAGTCGAGGCCGTCAACCGGGACCTGGCCGACGCCGACGTCACGGACGTGCTGGTGATGGGCGGCCTCGGACCGACTCCGGACGACCGCACCTTCGCCTCTCTGGCGCACGCGCTCGGGCGCGAGCTCGTGATCGAGGAGGAGGTGCTTTGGCGGATCGAGCGGCGGGTGCAGCGCCTCCACGAAGCCGGCCTGATCGAGTCGGCCGAGGTGACCGAGGGCAACCTGCGCATGGCTCGGGTGCCGGCCGGCCCCGTCTTCGTCTGCCGCAACCGGCGGGGCATGGCCCCCGGCCTCGTCTATGAGCTCGATGGGAAGCGGCTCTTCGTGCTGCCCGGCGTCCCCCTGGAGATGAAGGGCATCTTCACGGAGGAGCTCGAACCCCGCTTCTTCGCCGGCCGCTCGGCCGCGACCGTTCGCGAGCTGCGCTTCACCTTCGCGGTCGAGGCGCGCTTCTACCCCGTCATGAAGGAGCTCGAGGATCTACACCCAGCCGTCTCGGTCGGCTCCTACCCGAACTTCGAGACGAAAGAGCTGGTGATCCGCTGCATAGGGGACGACCCCGCCGAAGTCGACGAGGTCGTCTCGATGGTCAAAGCTCGCGCCGACGCGATGGGGATGGGCTAGGTCGGGCTAGGTCAGCTGCTTCAGCGTGTTGTCGGCGTCGTCGACGAACAGCACGCCGGCGTTGTCTGGTCTCACCGCGATCCCGAACAGCGCTCCTGCGCCCGGTGACGGCGGGCCGCCGCTCGAGTCCAGCAGGTGCTCGTCGATCTGAGTCCCGGCGGGGGTGGTCTCCACGAGGAAGCCGTCACCCCCGTTGACGGTGAGGATGTCGCCGTTCGGGGCGATCGTGAGCCCGAGCGGAACGTTCAAGTCCTGCCCGCTCGTGATCTCGTTGTCGCCCGTTGCCGACGTCGCCGTGAGGGCGTTCGGGATCTTCGCGATGGCGTTGTCGGCGCTGTCGGCGACATAGAGGGTGCCGTCACCGGCCAGGCCGACGCCGGTCGGCCCCACCACCAATGCGGCGGGGTCGGTCCGCTCGGGGTAGCCGGTCCCGATCACGGTCTCCGAAGTCATCTGCGGCGCCTTCTCCGCCCGCATGGCGAGGCCGATGCGGACCACCGTCCCGCCGTCGACCGTGCTCGGGCTGTTGGCGACGGTGCCGTTGAGGACGTTGGTCACGAAGAGATCGGCGGTCGCCCCCATGTCCGCGACCGTCATGTCCCAAGGGCCGTTGATGTCCCCGCCGGAGAACGTCTCGACCACCGCGCCGGAGCTGTCCAGCACCAGCAGGCACCCGGCCTGAGCTGTGCTGGATGAGCCGTCGCTCGTAGGCAGGCTGCCCACGATGACCCAACCGCTGCGCAGCACGACCAGCGCGGTCGTCAGTCCGATGCCGCCCGGACAGCGGTTCTGACCAGCCCGCGCGGGGATGCGCGCGAACTGGCTCACGGCTCCGCCGGGGGCGACCTCCACGATCGTCGTGCCGGTGCCCTGCAGGTTGCCGCTGTCATTGAAGTTGCTGACCAGGGCGTCTCCCGCCACCAGCCGGCCGCGGCTGACCGGCACGTTGAAGAGGCCATAGGGGTTCACGTCGCCGTTCTTGGGGACCGTCGAAGCGATCGTGCTGATCGTGGTGAAGCCGCTGATGTAAGACGACCCGGCGGCCGCGCCGGCCGGCCAGGCCCCGATCAAACCTGCGGCGATTCCGACGGCGCCAGCTTTCCAGCGATGCATCGCATACCTCCGGCGCGGCCTCAGCCGCGGGACTCCTCCCCCTACAAAGGACGACGCCGCAGCGCCTCAGGAATTCCCCGAAGACAAAGAAAAGAGCGGCCGGCACGCGCCGGCCGCCCTTGAGTCAATAAGTCCTAACGGCGAAGCTCGCCGCTCTTGACCTCGCCACGCCAGGCACCCGTCGCAGCGCCCTGTTCCTCGACGAACCTCTTGAAACGCTCGAGGTCGCCCTCGACGCGACCGTCGACAAAGCCAAGCTTGTCTCCGACCGTCTCGATCAGGCCTTGCGGGTCGTATTCGACCGTCACCGTGACCCGGCAGGTGGTGTCGCTCAGCGGCTCGAACTCAACTCGGCCGTCGTTCAGCGTCCCACCGGTGCCATGCCAGGCGATGACGCGATCCGGAACCTGCTCGACGATCTCGGCGTCCCACTCTCGCTCCTGGCCGCCGATGCTGACCCGCCAGTGGAGGCGCTTGTCGTCCAGCTGTTTGACGGACTCGACTCCCTCCATGAAGTTGGGGAAGCTTTCGAACTGCGTGTACTGGTTGTAGGCCGTCGTGATCGGGACGTTCAGTTCAACCGTCTTGCGCACAGTCGTCATGAGGAACCTCCGATATGTTCATCCGTTCCCGCCGACTACTACGTACAAGATACCAGAGAAGCTGATATTTCCGCTATCAGATGGCTAGCTTCCTTTGAACTCCGGCGTCTGCTTTTGCAGGAAAGCCATCACCCCGATCACGGCGTCCTCCGAGAGGAGAGCTTTCGCGAAGTTGCCGGCCTCCACGCGGGCTCCTTGCTCGATCGGCAACTGGTAGCCGCGGCGCAGCGAGTCCTTGATCAACCCGATCGCGTAGGTCGCCGCGTTCTCGAACTTCGCGACCAGCTGGTCGACCGTCGCGTCGAGCTCTTCCGGTGCCACTGCGCGGCTGACGAGACCGACGGCCTCGGCCTCCCTTGCCGACAGCCGGGTGCCCTCCAGGAGCAGCGGCAGGGCCTTCGACCAGCCGATCAGGCGGGGGAGGCGCTGGGTACCGCCGGCGCCCGGGATGATGCCGAGCGCGACCTCGGTCTGGCCGATGAGAGAGCGGCCGTCGTCAACCATGACGCGGTAGTCGCAGCAGAGGGACAGCTCACAGCCGCCGCCGAGCGCGTGTCCGTTGATGCGCGCGATCACCGGCTTGGGACACGCCTCGATGGCGAAGAAGGCGGCGTGCAGGTTCCTGGCCATCTCCCCGTAGCGCTCCGGGGCATCCGGCGTGCTCCGATCGATGCTGCCCCCGATCGACATCAGGTCGGCGCCGACGCTGAAGTACTTCTCGTACTCGCTCGCCAGGACCACTACGCGGACCTCCGGGTCCGCCGACACGTCTTTGAACGCGGCCTCGAGCTCCGTGAGGAGGTCCTGGCCGATCGAGTTGTTGCCGGAGCGGTGCATGACCACGGTCGCGCGCCGCCCTTCTTTGCGGACGTCGACGGTCTCGCCCATCGCCGCCTCCTAGGCCGTGAAGAGCGGGATGCCGCCGGCGACCTCGATCACGGCGCCGGTGATGTAGCCCGCCTCCTCGGTGCACAGGAACCCGATCGTGCTGGCGATGTCGCTCGGCTCGCCGAAGCGCTTGAACACCGTGCGCTGCTTGAACCGCTCGTACATCGGGTTGCTGTCAGCCACCGCCTGCGCGGCTTCGCTGAGCACGATGCCCGGCGCGATCGCGTTGCTTGTGATCCCGTGCCGCCCGCCCTCGAGCGCGGCGGTCTTCGCGAGGCCGACCAGGCCCGCCTTGCTGGCGGAGTAGCTGGCCTGTCCGAAGCCGCCGAGCGTGCCCGCGACGGACGACATGAAGATCAGGCGTCCCCACTTGTTCTCGACCAGGTACGGCCAGACCTCTTTGGTGCAGTTGAACGACCCGGTCAGGTTCACCTTGATGTCGCGGTCCCAGAGCTCGTAGGACTGGTTGGGAAGCTGCGCCGCGTGGTCCAGCGTCGCCGCGTTGTTGATGAGGATGTCGATCTTCCCGAACTCCTCTTTGACCTTCGCGAAAATCTCCCGGATCTGCTCGCGGTTCGTGACGTCCATCTTGATGGCCACCGATTTGCGGCCCATTTGACGGATCTCCTCCGCCGTGCTGTTCGAATGGACCCAGCCCTGGCTCGCCGCGATGCTGGCGAGCATGCTGCCCGAGGCTTCGGCGGTCTTCTGCAGCTCCGGGTCGTCTTCGACCAGGATGTCGGTGATCACGACGTCGGCGCCCATACGGCCGAGCGTGAGCGCGTCCTCGCGCCCCAAGCCACGCGAGGCTCCGGTCACGACGGCGACCCTGCCCTCGAGATCGAACATTCCCACTTACCCCCTGACTGTCTTTGTTGTGAGCGGGCTCAGTCGACGCGCACTTCGGCCACGCCCTTGGTGAGGACGCGATCGCCGCGCTGGTTCTGGCCCCAGACCTCGAGTCGCGCGACTCCGTCGGTGACGTCGGTCACGCGGCCGCCGAAGGTCAGCGTGTCACCCGGCAGCGCCATGCCCGCGAAGCGGACCGCCAGCCGGCGCAGCTTGCGGTGGTCACCCGCGAGCTCGGTCACCCAACTGGCGAGCAGCCCCATCTGCAGCATGCCATGGGCGATCACGCCAGGCAGCCCGACCGACTTGGCGAACTCTTCGTCGAGGTGGATCGGATTGCGGTCACCCGAGGCCTCGGCATACGCCGTGATCTGCTCGCGCGTGATCTCGACCGAGTGCTGCCGCAGCTCCTCGCCCGTCTTCATCCGCGGATCACGTTCAGCATCCGCGAGGTGAGCACCGGCTTTCCGTCGGCGTCGGCGACCTTGGTTTCGAGCGTGAGAAAGCGCAGCCCGCGCCGGTCCTCGTCAGACGCGACCGTGCCGGTGGCCGAGAGCGCCTCTCCGACCTCGGGATGACGCTCCCACGTGAACTCCTGCTCACCGTGCACGAGCATCGCCAGGTTCACCTTGGCCTCCTCGTCGAGCACCATCTGCACGCCGGTCTGGAACGCGCCGACGAACGCATACGTCGGCGGCACGCCCGCCGCCGGGTCGGCGCCGACCGCCCGGGCGAACGCCGCGACGTGGTCCTTCTTCGTGTCGAAGGTGACGGCGTCGTACTTCTTGCCGACGATTTCGCCAGACAACCTGGATTCGATTATCCGGTACTGACGCGTACGGCTGCGGCGAGCGCCGCTAGCGCCGGCCTGAAAGCTTTGCCGCCGCCTCGCGCAGGAGCACGGGTCGCAGCGACTGCCAGGCAGCCAGGGCATCCTCGGCGCCGATCGCGGCCAGCTCCGGCGGGCCGTACGCCGCCTGCGTGAAGGCATTCGCCAGCGTGGCGGCGGCGTCGCGCGCGGCAGGCAGCGCACGCGCCAACCGGCGCCCGTACTCGAGTGGAGTCTCGGCCGGCAGCGTCGGGATGCCGGCGAGCCGGCTCAGCAGCTGCGTTCGGCGCCAGGCGCGACCCGCGGTCCGCGGTGTGAGGAACCGCACCAGCACCACGACCAGCACCATCAGGATCAAGGCCAGTACCCCGAGCACCCACGGCACCGGGTTGAACGGCAGCCCGAAGGCGCCGCGGCTCGGGTTGCGACCCGCGGCACCGCCGATCTCCGGGTTGGGCTCGACCGGGGCGCGACGAGCCCCCACCGCAGCGGGGATCGCGCCGGTCGCGCAGGCAGCCGCCTCGACCTGGCAGGCCGCCGAGCCGCGCGGGATCGGGAAGTAGGTTCCGTCCGGCGTGGGCTCGAACGGGACCCAGCCGAACTGCGGGAAGTACACCTCCACCCAGGTGTGGGCGTCCGACTCGCGAACGATGTAGTTCCCGGACTTGGTGTCCAGGACGCCGGGGCCGAACCCGTTGACCAGGCGCGCGGGGATCCCGAGCGACCGCAGCATGTCCCCCATCGCGCTGGCGAAGTACTCGCAGTAGCCCTGCTTCGACTGGAACAGGAAGAAGGCAAGCGGATCGGTTCCAGGAGGCGTCGCCGGAGGCTTCAGCGTGTACGTGTACTTGCGCAGGAACAGCTCGATCGCGGTCGCGGCGTCGTAGGCGTTGCTGGTGCCCTTGGTGACCTGCTGGGCCAGCGCCTGGATCTCCTGCTCGACGGCCGGGCTCCGATACAACGCGGGGCTCAACGGGGGGCTCGCCAGGCCCCAGTTGTTCGGGTCGCCGTACGGCAGCACCCAGGTCGGGTAATCGGCGCCGGCTTGGCGCAGCTGCGTCTCGTCGGCCACCGAATAGTCGCCGGTGACCTTGTAGCTGCCCTGCGTCGTCTGCTCGAGCGTGCTCAAGCGATCGACCGAATAGACCTGCGAGCTGCGAGCCATCTGGCTCAGCACCGCGGGCCGGTTGATCGACTGCAGCTCGCCTGGATAGAAGTAGACGTAGCGGTCGGCCGCCGGCGGGTGCAGCATCTGGATGGTCACCGTCACCGACTTCTGGTCGGTGTACGACTCGGCATAGGTCGGGCTCGTGTTCGGCGGCAGCACCACGGGTGCCTCGAGCTCCGGGATGTAGCGCCACTCGCCTTGCACCGTCGCCGCAACCGAGAGGCCGCGGAAGTAGAGCGGCGTCGAGTGCCCGCCCGGCGACTTGTACGTGAAGACGACCGTGCTCGACCGGCTCAGAGGGTGCCCGAGCTCGACCTGGTCGGAGAAGCCCGTCGAGAACGTCGCGCTGCTGTTCGTCGGGCCGGGCAGCGCGTGGTGCATGCCGATCTGGATGTCGGACCACGCCTTGATGAGCCCCGTTTGGGCGTCGACTGTGCGGTCGACGGTCGAGAGTGGAGGCGCGAAGAAGGCGACCACCAGCAGGCCGATGCCGGCGACGAGCCCGCTCTCCCAGAAGTCCCAGCGAGACTCCGGCGTCAGCCGCAGGCCACGCCGCGCCGCCTGCTCCAACGAGCGGCGATAGCCGGCCCAGAGCAGCAGCGTGACCGTCAGCACCGAGAAGTAGAGAAGGTAGACGTCCTGCCCGGCGGGGAAGTTCAGGAGGTTGGTCGCAAAAATGGCCACGCCGGGAACGAGGGCAAGCAGCGGCTGCCGCCAGCGCAGGACGCACCAGGCGAGCCAGGCTCCGACCACCCACATCAGGAGGTTGATGAGGAAGAGCAGGACGGCGCCGCCGTGGGCGATGTCGCCGGCGCCGAGCACCGAGGCTCCGCTCGTGATCGAGCTCCAGCCGACGCGCTCGCCGCTCACGAAGACGCCGAGGAGGGCGAGCAGCGCCAGGGCGGACAGCGGCCGCAGCCGCGGCACCAAGCTCAACACGCCGCCCGCCAGTGCGCCGAGCAGCGCAGCTGCGCTCAGCGCGTCGGACCCCGGGACCCACTGGGCCGTGGCCGTCGAAGCCCCGACGTCCAGCGCCAGGAGGCAGATGACGAACCAGGAGAGACCCCAGCCGCGGGGTGGCCCGGCAAACAGCCAGCGCCACGCCTGGCGCCAGGCTCGGACGGCCAGGGTGGGCGCGTTACGCCAATCGAAACGCATTGGCCGCGTAGGTCCCTGTGAGACGTGTGAACTCGTCGCCCTGCCGCACGACGACGAGATCCATGTCGCTGCCGAAGTCGAAGGAGACGTGGGCTTCGGGCCCGCCGAAGCTGCTGGCGTCGATGTAGTAGACGAGGCTGGTCGATCCGCGCGCTCGCGCGAGCACCAGGGCGTCGACCCAGGCCGGGTCCGGGCTCGCGGTCACCACGACCAGGGCCCGGCGCGGCAGGCGCCGCACGCGGTCCCAGACGCGGGATCGACTGAGTGGCTCGACCCCGTTGGGCTCCGCGATGGCCAGGTACTCGAGGATGACGCGGTCCTGCCGCACCGCGCGGTGCGGTTCGAGCACGGTGCCGACGGCGTCATTCACGATCAGGCCGGCCTGGCGGCCGCGCGCATGCACGTGCGCAGCCACCGAGGCCGCGAGGCTGATCGCGTATTCGTCGGTCGACTCGGGCGCGTTCCCCCAGCGCGACTTCGCGTGCAGGTCGAGGATGATCCACACGTCTGCGGTCAGAGGCTGCTCGAACGTCTTGCTCATCAGCGTCTGGTGATGCATCGACAGGCCCCAGTGGATGCGGTTGAACGCATCGCCCGGCGCGTATTCGCGGACTCCGCCCGACTCAGGCGGGTGGTCGGCCCATGACCCGCCCCGCGGCGCCTCGCCGGCCCGCTCAGAGGCCGGCGCCATCACCTCGGGCAGGCTCCAGATGCGCGGGTAGACCAGCACCTGGCGCTGCTCCTGCCACCGCATCTCGCGACTGAAGAGGCCGAAGGGTTCGGACAGGCGCAGGAGGGTGGGCCCAAACCGAGCCCAGCCCCGGCGGCTGAAATGTCCCCGGCTCACCCAGCGGACGGAGCCGCGGCCCAGGGAGATGACGCGGCCGGGCTGGTAGCCGTCGACGCTCCCGCCGTCCACGACCTCGACCCACGGCGCCGGCAGCCAGCCCCTGCGCTTGACGACGAACGTCTCCTTGAACTCCTCGCCCACCGTCGGGTTGGAGAACTCGAGAGTCCGCTCGAGGCGCAGCCGCCGAGCCGCGATGCGCGGCCAGGCCCAGCTCATGGCGAGCAGCAGCGCGAGGATGTAGAAGAGCGTGAAGGCCGGCCTGATCGCGGTCAGCCAGGCGAAGAAGAGGAGCATCGCGAGAGCGCCTGCCGCGAAGCCCTTCACCATCGGCTAGCGGCGGGGCCCCCTAGTCGTCGTAGGACAGCTGGGGCACGAATTCACGTTCCACGAGCTGCCCCACGATCCCGGAGGCGCTCTGCCCCTGCATCTCAGCGCTGGGGCGGAGGATCAGACGGTGCGCCAGCACGGAATGCGCCAGCGCCTTGACGTCGTCGGGCAGCGCGAACTCACGCCCGTCCAGCGACGCCCGAGCCTGCGTCGCCTGGAAGAGGTTGAGGCTGCCCCGCGTGGACGCGCCGAGGGCGATGTCGGGATGGTTCCGCGTTCTCTCGACCAGGCGGGCGATGTACTCCCGCAGCTCGGGCTTCACCCAGACGGCGCGCACCGCCTGCTGGGCCAGGCGCAGCTCGCTCGGCGACACGACCGGCTCGAGCTCGTCCAGCGGTGATTCGATGCGGGGCCGGCCCATCAGGTCGGCCTCCTGCTCGGCGGTCAGGTAGCCGAGCCGCACTTTCATCATGAAGCGGTCCAGCTGCGCCTCCGGCAGCGGATAGGTGCCGGCGTACTCGACCGGGTTCTGCGTCGCCATGACCAGGAACGGGCGCGGCAGCTCGTGCGTCTCGCCGTCGATCGTGACCTGACGCTCCTCCATCGCTTCCAGCAACGCCGACTGCGTCTTCGGCGTAGCGCGGTTGATCTCGTCGGCCAGCAGGATCTGCGCGAACACCGGGCCGGGCCGGAACTCGAAGTCAGACTCGCGCTGGTTGTAGGCGCGGACGCCCGTCACGTCCGACGGCAGCAGGTCCGGCGTGAACTGGACGCGACGGAATGTGCAGTCCAGCGAGCGGGCCAGGGACTTGGCCAGCATCGTCTTGCCGACCCCGGGCACGTCCTCGATCAGAAGGTGCCCTTCGCAGAGCAGCGCGATCAGGCTGAGCCTGACCTCGTCCTGCTTCCCGATGATGGCGCGGCCGACGTTCTCGACGATCGCGTCACCGACGCGCTTGACGGTTTCGACCGCGGCCGCGCGCTCCGAGTCGCCGCTCACGGCCGTGCCCTCACGTCCGGATTATGCCTTTTGGCGATCGTGAGGGCCGATTTGACACTTCCCTCGAGCCATTGCTATGGTCCCCAAGGGTCAGGGGCCCAGATTTCTTGGGCCCGCAAGCGGGGGTAGAGCTTCTGTCAGTCCGACATCGTTACGTCACGCACGCCATGGTGCTGCTGGTCGTCTTGGCCTTGTCCGGCTATGCGACGTTGAACCGCCAGCTGCCGGCGGGCGTGCTGCGGTTCGGCGTTGTCAACGCCGAAGGCCTGGTGCTCGGCCAGGGCGGCACGATCGGTGGTGTGGACCTCGGCCGGCTCTCGACGATCATCACGCCCTTCGGCGTTCCGACGGGGCCATACGTGGAGCACCACCCGCTCGTCTACGTCTACGCCAAGGGCGACACGCTGGCGAGTGTCGCCGGCCGCTTCGGCGTGACGGTCGAGCAGCTGCGGTGGTCCAACCCTTTCACGTTCGCCCGCGCCGCGAAGCCGGGTGACCACCTCACCGTCCCGCCGGTGCCGGGGGTCGTGATCACGGTGCAGGCCGGCGACGACCTCGCCGACATCGCGCGCGTCTTTCATCTCAACCCCACCGCCATCTCGGACTTCAACTACCTGCACGGCGCCGTGACGCCGGGCACGCAGCTGATCCTGCCGGGCGCGACCCAGCCCGACCTGACGCTGCCGTTGGTGCACGGCATGTCAGGCGTCGCGGCGGTCACCGACCACTTCCCGTACGGCCAGTGCACCTGGTACGTCGCGAGCCGGCGCCCCGTCCCCTGGAACGGCGACGCCGGCGACTGGTTCGCCGCGGCGCAGAACCTGGGCTGGCCGACGGGCCAGATCCCACAGGTGGGCGCGATCATGGTCACCTGGGAGTCCTGGTACGGCCACGTCGCCTACGTCGAGCGCGTCAACCCGGACGGCTCGTGGGTGGTGTCGGAGATGAACTACGCCGGCTGGGGCGAGGTCGACCAGCGGACGATCAAACCGGGCAGCCTCCCCCTCATCGGCTTCATCTACTAGAAGTCGCCGCCCCGGGCTCAGCCCGCGGTCTCTTCCTCGTCCACGAGCCGCAGCACGCCTGCGCGCTGCAGCCCCAGGTGCCGCGCGAAGAAGCCGGCGATCCTCTCCATGTAGAGATTGCGGTCCGCGAAGTACGCGCCCACGTGCTGCGCGCCCTGCACGATCCAGATCTCTCGCGGACCTCGATACGCGTCGTAAAGCCGGCGCGAGTGCTGCACCGATGTGACCGCATCGGCCCCACCGTGAATGAAGAACAGCGGGCGCGGTTCGAGCGCGCTCAGCACGGACAGCGGCAGAGAGTCCCAGAGCCGAGCTCCTGAGCGGAGTCGAAGCCAGAGCGCGGCCAGGCGCACAACGGGGCCGCCTGGGAGCAAGGCATGTCGGCGGACGTTCTCCTCGAGCAGCGTCCGGACGTCGCTGAAGGGCGAGTCGAGGACCATCGCCTCGACGGCCGGCTCGCCCGCGGCGGCCAGCATCGACGTGACCGCCCCCATCGAGTACCCCAGCAAGCCGATCCGGGCGCCCTTGATCCGCTTCTGCGCGTAGGCGATGGTGGTCTGGAGCTCGTTCACCTCGCGGACGCCCATCGTCACCGTCGCCCGGTCGGCTCCGGGCGTGCCGCGCGCGGCGTAGAGGAAGACGTTGAACCCCTTGCGCCAAAGGGCGGTGGAGGCGCCGAGCAGGTCCTGACGGTGCTGCTTGTGGCCGCAGGAGACGACGATCGCCTGCTGGGACCCCGGCTGGCGCAGGAACCAGACTCCGAACTGCAGGCCGTCGGGGGTGACGAGCTCGACGTCCTCGTAGTCCGCCTGGAACTCCCAGGGCGTGTATGCGAAGTCGTCGAGAAAGCCCGGGCGCAGCGGCACGAAAAGACGGCGGTAGAGCACGACGCAGACCGTCAGAAAGAAGGCCACGAAGGCCGCGACGATGAGGACCAAAACCGAGAAGAACATCGGGTCCGCCAGCCCCAATGTTACCCCCGGCCGGACGGCCCCTCTTTCGCCGTGGCCGCCCTCTGCCCGGCCTTCGACTCTTCGTACCGGGCAAGCACGAAGAGCAGCAGGCTGAGCCGGTTCAGCCAGGCGCGGACGTCCGCGCTCACGTCCGGCTCGGCTCTCGCGAGCGCGACGACACGTCGCTCAGCCCGCCGGGCGACGGTGCGCGCGACGTCCAGCGCGGCGCTGCCGGGTGTGGCTCCGGGCAGCACGAACTCCCGCGGCATCGGCGCCGCCGCCTCGAGCTCAGAGGTCAGCTCTGCAAGGCGCTCGATGTCCGCCTGTCCGAACCTCGCGAACCTCCCGGCCTGGTCGGGGTTGGTGGCCAGCTCGGCGCCCAATCTGTAGAGCTCGCGCTGCAGGTCCTCGCACACCTCGCGCGTGCGCGCGTCGGTGGCGAGAGCGCGCGCCAGCCCGAGAGCGCTGGAGGTCTCGTCGACGGTCCCGTAAGCCTCGATGCGGGCGTCGTCCTTCGGCGCGCGACCGCCGCCGAGCAGCCCGGTGCTGCCGTCGTCTCCCCCGCCGGTCAGGTCGACCAGCCGCTTGCCGGTGCGCGAGCCGCGTGCCACGCGCCGACGTTAACAGCCTGGGTTGGCGCCGCCCGCCGTCGGTGCCAGCCTGCGCGCATGTCACGCATCTGCCCGGACCACCCCGACTACGACGGCACCGGCGACCCGCCCGACCCCGAATGCCAGGACTGCCAGGACCTCAAAGAGGAGGTGGGCGGCTAGCCCAGAGCAGCAACGTTGCAATAAGGCCCGGCTTTGCCGGGCCGTGTGAGTCGCTGATCCTGGCACGCGCCAGCCAATGCGTGTTCCCGGGAAGAGGGCCCGCGGGAGGAACCTGGGTTCCTTCCGCGCCTTCTAGGTGAAGACGCCGGCGAGCTCGTAGAGCTCGCGCGGCACACGCCGCTGCTCCGCGACCACCGCCGCGATGGGGACGATCTCGATGTCCCCATCCCGGCGGATGGGGATCATCCCGCCGCGCCGCTCGACCAGCAGGTCGACGGCCGCGACCCCGAGGCGCGTCGCCCAGATCCGGTCGACCGGGGACGGCGAGCCGCCGCGCTGGAGATGCCCGAGCACGGTGACCCGGGTCTCAAACCCCGTCTCCTGCTCGATCCGCTTGGACAGCGCGTCGCCGACGCCCAGGTTGGCGAGCCGGACGTGGCCGAATGCGTCCACGTTCTGGTCCGCCTCGCCGTCGGTGGGCACCAGGTCGGGCATGTGGATGCCCTCCGCGACCACGATGATGCTGAAGTCCTTGCCGTCGCCCCGGCGCCGGTAGAGGTGCTCGACGACCTGCTCGAGGGTCACCGGGAACTCGGGGATGACGATCATGTCCGCCCCACCGGCGAGGCCTCCGACCATCGCGACCCAGCCCGTGTCGCGGCCCATTACCTCCACGACCATCACGCGGTGATGGGCGCTGGCAGTCGTGTGCAGGCGGTCGAGCGCTTCCACCACGACCCCCACCGCGGTGTCGAAGCCGATGCAGAACTCGGTGGCCGAGAGGTCGTTGTCGATCGTCTTGGGCACGCCGACGACGGGGAAGCCGCCCTCGTGCAGCGCCGCCGCGACCGACAGCGTGTCGTCGCCGCCGATGGCGACCAGGCCGTCGATTCCGTGCTTCTTCAAGGTGGCGCCCACCCGCTTGACGCCGTCCTTCTCCTTGAGCGGGTTGGTCCGCGAGGTGCCGAGGATCGTGCCGCCCTGGGGCAGGATGCCGCGCACCGAGTTGGGGAGCAGCTCCTCCACGTCGCCGGCGCCGATGCATCCCGCCCAGCCGTTGCGGATGCCGCTCACGCGGTGCCCGAGCTGGAACGAACGCCTGCACACGGCGCGAATCGCCGCGTTCAGGCCAGGTGCGTCGCCGCCGCCGGTGAGAACTCCAATTCGCACGACTTGTCCTTAAACAGCTTAGTTTCGGGCCTCCCTGCGATAAGCTGCGGCCGCTCCGTCAACGCAAGGGAGACCCCTCGCCGGCGTCAGACCCTATGTAAAAACGGGCAGGGGATTGGTGAAGTTCAGGCCTCGAGTGAGATCGCTTGCGACGGCGCCCACGCTGGCGCTGATCGCCGCACGCCTCGCCGTCGTGCCCGTCCACGCCGATCTGCTGCCTTCGCCGCCGCCGCTGCCACTGCCGCTGCCGACGGCCTCGGCGCCGGTCAACCCTCTGCCGACGCTCACCCCGCTGCCGCTGCCCTCCGTGACCGTGCCTTCGATCCCGCCGGTCGGCGGCAGCGGGCCGTCCCCGTCGCCCACCGCGGTCTCAGGCCTCCAGACGAGCGGCTCCGGCCATAAAGGCACGGGCGGCGGCCGCACGGCGGGCAGCGGCGGCGGCACCCAGGGCGGCGGCGCCCATCCCAAGGCAGGCGGCGGCGGCGGCCAAGGCTCCGGCAGCCAGAGCACGGCGACCGGCTCCAGCAGCGGGCTCGGGCCCCTGCCCGCGTTCCCGGGCCTGCCCCGGGGAACGGTCCAGGCCGTCACCTGGACCCTGGTCATCCTGGTGCCGCTGATGCTGGCGATCTGGGTCGTGACCCTGGTCCGCACTCTCAGCCGGCTGCGGGTGCTGCGCAGCCCCGCGACGCTGATCGCCGCCGCCTCCGAGCTCGGCTTGAGCCCGCGCGAGATCGCCAACCTCTCGCCGTCCGCGCTGGAGAAGCTGCGCGACCAGCTCGCGCTCGACGAGCTCACCGGCTGCATGCGCCGCGCCACCGGCATCGCGGCGCTCGAGCGCGAGATCGCTCGATCCCGCCGCGACCACACCTCGCTCTCGATCGCGTTCGTCGACGCCGACGGCTTGAAGCACGCCAACGACACGCTGGGGCACCAGGCGGGCGACCAGCTCCTGAAAGACATGGTCGAGGGGTTGAAGACTCGGCTGCGCGGGAGTGACTTCGTCTTTCGCTACGGCGGCGACGAGTTCGTCTGCGTGCTTCCAGGCGCCGGCGCGGTCGCCGTGGCCGACGTGCTGATGGACGTGCAGAACCAGCTCCGCGAACGCGGGCGCAGCTTCAGTCTTGGCATCACCGAGATGCGCGCCGACGACGACGCGGTCTCCCTCCTGGGCCGTGCGGACGAAGAGCTTTACGAGGCGAAACGGGCCCTGAAAGCCGGCCGCTCGCCGCAGGCGCCCGTGCGCATGATGCCCTCCGCCGGCTGATCGGTGACCAAGCTCCGCACCGGCGAGCCTTGGATGCCGGCTGCCGCTTACGGCCGCACTCTGCGTGGGCTGAGCCTCAACCTCATCGTGCGGGATCTCGCGAAGAGCCTCCCGTTCTACGACGAGGTGCTCGGCCTGACCGTCCTCTACAGCGACGTCGACTTCGCCGCGCTCAGCGGGCCAGACGGCAGCAACCTGATGCTGCATGCGGACCACACCTACGACGGCATGCCCTGGGCGGGCCGGCTGGCAGATGACCAACGGCGCGGGCTCGGCGCGGAGATCAGGCTGCTCGGTCTCGATCCGGACGCGGCCGAGCGCCGGGCGCGCGAGCACGGCGCGACCGTGGTGCTGCCCACACAGGACTACGCCCATGGCTGGAGGGCGTGCTTCCTCGAGGATCCCGACGGCTACGTCTTCGCCGTCGGCCTACCGACCCCCGCCTAGGCCAGCCGCTCGAGGATCATCGCCATCCCCTGACCGCCGCCGACGCACATCGTCTCCAGGCCGATCTGCTTGTCATCGGTCTGCAAACCGTTCAGCAGCGTGCACAGG
This sequence comes from Candidatus Dormiibacterota bacterium, assembly GCA_036378435.1. GTDB lineage: Bacteria > Chloroflexota > Dormibacteria > Dormibacterales > Dormibacteraceae > DASUWK01. The sequence goes on from DASUWK010000031.1 coordinate 65,691, forward strand.
ATGCGGGCGCCGGTCATGCCGAACGGGTGGCCGAGCGCGATCGAGCCCCCATGCGGGTTCAGCTTGTCGCTGTAGGGGTCGAGCCCGATGCCTCGCGCCGACGGGATCACCTGGGCGGCGAAGGCCTCGTTGATCTCCACGACGTCGACGTCGTCGATCGTCATCCCGGCCCGCTTCAAAGCCTGCTTCGAGGCGTCGATCGGGCCGAGGCCCATGAACTCCGGCTCCAGCGCTGAGAGGCCGGTCGACACGATCCTGGCGAGCGGCTGGATGCCGAGCTCCTTGGCCTTCTTGTCGGACATGACGACGACCGCGGCGGCGCCGTCGTTGAGCGGACAGGAGTTTCCGGCCGTGACGGTGCCGTCCTCGCGGAAGGCCGGCTTCAGGGTGCCGAGCACCTCCATGTTGGTGCCCGGGCGCGGCCCGTCGTCCTTGCTGAAGGTCTCGCCGTTGGGGAGCGGCACGGGGATGATCTCGCGGTCGAAGAAGCCGTTGTCCCGTGACTCGACGGCCGCGGTCTGGCTCTTCACGGCGAACCTGTCCTGCTCTTCGCGCGAGATCCCCTCCCGCCGCGCCACGTTCTCGGCGGTCTGACCCATCGCGATGTAGACGTCCGGGTACTCCTCGTCATTGCCCGGCTTGAGGCGCGGGTTCTGCGCTTCGGGGTTGTCGGCGTAGCCGTGGATGTAGCGCGACACGCACTCGATGCCGACCGAAAGGAAGAGGTCTCCCTCACCGGCCTGGATCGCGTGGGCGGCCATCCTCGTCGTCAGAAGGGATGACGAGCAGTAGCGGTTCACGGTGCAGCCGGGCGCGTCGACTCGCGCGAGGATGCTCACGGCCCGCCCGAGGTTGTTGCCCTGCTCACCAGCCGGCAGGCCACAGCCGCAGAGGAGGTCCTCGATGTCGCCGCGATCCAGCTGCGGGACCTTGTCCAGGACCTTGTTGACGATGTACGCGCCGAGGTCGTCGGGACGAACCTCGACCAGGGATCCTTTCATTGCGCGGCCGATCGGGGAGCGCCCGAGGGCCGCGATCACTGCTTCAGGCATGACCTCAGTGTGGCACCCTCCTCGGGAAGAGCGCGTGCACCGACTCGACGCGGTCGAGGATGAGGATCCCGTCCAGGTGGTCGAGCTCGTGCTGCACGGCTCGGGCCTCGAAGCCCTCAGACCAAAGGAGGGCGGAGGCGCTCCGGATGCCGATCCTCCGAGCTCGCCTCACGTCGGCCGTGATCGAAGGCAGGCTGAGACAACCCTCCCGCGCCACATGCTTGCCAGTCGCGGCCTCGATCACGGCGTCCACCAGCACGAGCAGGCCGTTGCTGGAATCGGCCAGCTTGTGGCCGCGCACGTCGACGACGGCGATGCGGATGGGTTCTCCGATCTGAGGCGCCGCCAGGCCCACGCAGCGGGGATGCGCGCGCATGGTGTCCAGCAGATCGTGGACGACGCCCGCGGCCAGGCTCGGCGGAGCCGCTTCGCACACCCGCTTGAGCATCGGATGCGGGTGAACCAGGACCTCTCGGATCAGAGCTCGGCGGTTTCCATCGGGTTCAACGAGTGCTCGAGTCCGAGTTGCGCGCAGGCCTCGGCGACGGCGTCGTCGAGCGCGTCCGAGGTTACCGAGTCGGGCGCGTCCAGCTCCATCGTCAGCAGGTAGAGGTCGCCCTGGAACCGGCAGCTCATGTCGCAGATGCCGACGCCGAGGTCCGCGACCGCCGCCGCGATGCCGTGGACGATTCCCGGCCGGTCCGGTCCGTAGACGGTGAGCACGTAGGCCGGCGACGGCGTCGGGCCGATGTCGTCCACGTCCCATGCGTTCAGGTGGAGAGAGCTCCCGGCCAGGCGCTGTCTGAGGTCGGTCTCGAGCCGCCCACCGCCGAGGCCGTCGGGCCCGTCGCACACCATGACGAGCGCGAACTGGCCGCTGAGCACGCTGGTGGCGACGTCACGCAGGTTGCAGCCGAGGTCGACCAGGGCGCCCGTGAGCTCGGCGACGATGCCAGGGCGGTCGCTGCCGACGGCCGCGACGGCGTAGTGGCGTGCGGTCAGCTTGCCACCGGTTCGTCGGGCGGCTTGACCACCTCCGCAACTTTCTCGACGACCGTCTCGACCGTTTCCACGACGCTCTCAGCGGCGCCGGCGAGGCCCTTGGCCCGGCGCTTGGGGAAGCGTTCGGGGACGTACCGGCAGGCGCCGCATTCATCGCGGATGGTCGCGCCGTGCTCCGCGACCACCGGGTCCGGCCGCTCGATCACCGAACCGTCCGCGGCCAGCCGGCGCGAGTAGATCCAGTGGTCGTCGGACGTGAGGCAGCGCCCGGTCTCGAGGTCGAACTGCCAGCCGTGGAGGCTGCAGGTGAGAACGCCGTCCTCGATCGAGGCGAACTTCGTCAGGTCTGACTTCAGGTGCGGGCACCGCCGCTGGATCCGATACCCGTCGGTCTCCCAGAACTGCGTGATCGGCGCCTTCTCGGCGTAGTAGCCCTCGGCGTACTGGAGGCGCTCCATCGAGAGGCACTTGAAGAAGTTGTAGACGTACTCGTTAAAGGCGCCGACGCGATTGGCCTGGAAGCGGCAGGACAGAAAGGCTGAGTTGACCCAGTCCTCCGTGTGGTCGAGGATGCAGCTCTCGACGATGCCGCGGTCGAACCGGAAGTAGTAGCCCCACTCGGCCACACCGTCCCACGGCTCGACCACCCGGCGCATGAAGTCGATCGCGACGCCCTCATCGCCGAGGTCGAGGACGACCGTCGAGCCGATCCCGGCGCAGGTGATGTCCGCCTTCTCCATCAGCGGCTCGAACCACTCCTGCAGCGCGCCGACCACGTCGACCTGGTGCCGCGGCCACGACGCCTTGGCGGCGTCGATCTCGGCCTGGTGCCGGGTCTTGTAGTCCTGCAGGTACATGAGCTTGTGGCGGAACGGCCGCCAGACCTCTTCCTCGTCGCCCGGGTGGACGACGTCGCAGTCGTCGCCCTTCAGCGTGACGGTCGACCCAGGCACCACCAGGCGGCCTCCGGCGACCTCGTTCTCCTGCAGGTACTCGAGGAACACCGACTGGTCCGGGAACGTGTTGGCCGGGTGGCGATTGAAGTCGTTGTATGCGAACAATCCGTCGTCGAGGAAGCACGGCGGCCCCGCCGACGGGAACACCCATTTCGCGTCGACCTCGCGCACGTAGCGCAGCGCGCGCGCCATCTCGTTGGCGCGCTTCTTTCTGCCGAGCGCCTCCAGCATCTCGTCCGGGTACTGGTAGACGAACGGGTACCAGATGGCACCCGAGAACTGCACGAAGTGCGCGTCGAAAGGCCCGAGCGCGGCCAGCGCCTCCAGGTCGATCGGCCGCGAATCGTTTTGGTCGAAGACTCTGACCTCGCCGTCGTCGACGATCAGGCCTGAGTCGCCAAGCGGGCCGTCGGTTGGCGCGACCATCGCGACGATCGCAACGCTGAGGCCGCGCGCGAGCTGAGCGGGCACACCGTTGCGCGTCTTGACGAACTTGTTGAATCCCAGCTCCCGGTAGGCCTTCTCCATCAGGTCGATCGGGTAGTCGGGCAGCAGCACTGTGGTGTCTTTGTCTATGACCTCGGCGAGCAGCTTGCGATCGAAGTGATCCGCGTGCAGGTGCGAGATGTACAGGTAGTCAGGCTTGGAGATCGACTTGAGGTCGATGTTCTCGTTGCTCGGGAACGGGTACCAGGAATGGAAGTAGGCGGGATTGAAGAAGGGATCGCACAGGATCGTCCCGCCGCGCGTCTCGAGCCAGAGCCCCGCGTGACCAAGGAACGTGATGCGCAAGCTCATTTCAATATGACAGTGGCGGCGGCGAGCGGCCGAATGTTACCCAACTTTCACCGGACCCCAGCGCCGCTGTGCGTGCAGCGCCAGGCCGCGAACCACTGTCGTGAAGGCGTCGGCTCGATGCTCGATCGTGCTCACCGGGAAGACCTCGGCCACCCGGGCTCTGAACGCGGGCAGCTGTGAGGAGCCGCCGGTGAGCAGCACCGTGCGCACCTCGCTGGGGCGGCTCTCGGCCGCGTCGAGGGCCTCGCGGATCGCGACTTCCACCAGGTCCAGCTCCGGCTTGATCGCCGTTTCGAAGGCCTGCCTCGTGACCGGGACGTCCAGGCGGAGGGCGTCGTGCCTGAATCGAATCCGGGTTGCCGGCTCCGACGAGAGGCGCACCTTGGCGGCCTCGATCGCCTTGTAAAAGTCGTAGGCACGCCCGCCGTAGAGGATCGCTGCGGCGTTGGCAGCTCCTCGCCCGCCGACGCGGTCAAGGATGCGAGGCAGCCCCGGGTCGGCGAGAGCCAGCATCACCTTGTTCAGCGAGCGCAGCTCGTCGAAGATCCAGTTCGGCAAGTCGTGGAGCCCGAGCGGCTCCGCCACCGCGATCTCGAACAGCACCTCGTCCAGCCGCTCGCCGCCCACAGGCGCGGCGGCCAGGCCTCTGACCGGGTCTCCCGGGCGGTCGAAGTCGGTCACCGCCACGTCGAAGGTGCCACCGCCGAAGTCGAGCGTGACCGCGACACCGTCGTGCTCGGCCGCCCCGGCGAGCGCGGCCGCCGTCGGTTCCGGAAGCAGCTCCACCTCGTCGAAACCGGCTCGCCGGGCGGCGTCGGTGAGCCGCTCGAGCGCGACCTCGTGCGCGCCGGCGTCGCCGACAGCGTCTGGGAAGCGGACCGGGTGCCCGACGACGGCGCGCCCCAGCTCGGCCCCTGCCTCGGCCTCGGCCCTGGCTCGCAGGTGACCGATCACCACGGAGACGAGGTCGGCCGGCGGGAAGTCCGCCGCCCACGAGTTGGTGCCGCTGAACGAGGGCTTGGCGAGGTCGCGCTTCACCGCCCAGAGCAGGCGGGCGTCGTTGCAGCCGCCGCCGCGCCGGTACTGCCGGCATTCCGAGATCCCGTACGGCGCGAGGCTGCACTCGAGGCAGGCCGTCCGCTCGTGGCCGGTGGTGAAGAACGTGCGCTCCGCGTCAGCGCCGGCAAGCCGGCGACCTTCGCGATGCAGATAGATGAGCGACGGCGCTACTTCAGAGCTGGGATCGGCCTCGAGAACGCGAATGCCGGCTGCATCCGCCAGCGCGACGGTGCTGTTCGACGTCCCGTAATCGATCCCACAGCAAAAAGAATCGCGGGGAGGCATGGAGCGACCAATTGTAGGGCGCGCGCCGCGGGCTCAGGCCGAGGTGAGATGCTCCCGCGCCGCGTCTTTGCCGAGCAGCCCGGAGAGCCTCTCGCGCTCGGCGACGAAGTCCGCCGAGTCGGCAAACGCGCGCATCGCATCGGCCGACTCCCACCGGGAAACGGCGATGAGCGCGTCTGGGTCGCGATCCGAGGTGCACACCTGGGAGCCGAAGCAGCCGGCGGCCTGGCCTGCCGCGGCCGCTAGGCGGTGCATCGCGTCCAGCAGCTCCTCTCGCCTGCCGTCGGCCGGGTAATACCGCGAAACATCAAGGACCCTCGCGTGATCAGCCATGCGTCACATAGTGACAGGCGCGCTCGGAGCCTCGGTCCGCGCCGCGTACAGGCGTCCCAAAGCCCAGATCGCGCTGGTGCCCGCCGAGCCGATCGCGCCGATCCGGATCAGCAGGTCGTAGACGGTGCTCAGGAAGCCGGCCTCCCAGCTGCTGAGCTGCACGACCAGGCCGACGGCGGCCAGGACCGCGACCAGCACGCCGACGATGACGACCACCACGAGCGTCCAGTCGTCGAGGGTCTGCTGGCGAGGCGTCGCCGGCTGGGCGCGGGAGGCGGTCAGGAGCGCGGCCAGCACGAGCCCAGGAGAGATGAGCAGGAGGTGCTGACCGGTCAGGAACAAGACGAAGCCCTGGAAGCCCATCTGACTCGCGCCGGAGAGAACGTTGAGGACGTGGGCGATCAGGTAAAGGACGATGCTGAGCGCGAGCCCCGCCCCGGCGAGCGGACGGCCTTCCGGGTAGAGGCCGGCCAAAGACTGAGGGAACCACCAACCCGGCAGCCGGTTGGGCAACCGATCGACTGCGTCGGACATCCCTTCACCTCCCGCGGCGCGCGCCGCCTAAACGGCGCACAGTCTAGGTGCCGCGGGGCCGATTTGGAGATGCGTTGGCTCCGGAGTAGGGACTCGAACCCTAAACCTTGCGGTTAACAG
>DASUWK010000032.1:0-43272 GCA_036378435.1 Candidatus Dormiibacterota bacterium
CCGACCAGCACGAGCCCGGCGACGACCGTCGACGCCGCCGACGATCGCCAGCCCCCGCCGCCGAGCCGCGCCCTCAGCTGTTCGATCGCCGCCTCAGGCGGTAGCCGCCGGCGGCCGCCACGAGCAGGCCGAGCACCACCAGGCCGAGCGGGACCAGGGGCGCCGGCCGGCCGGCCGACGCCGCCGAGAACGGAGTGCGCTGCGCCGGACCGGAGCCGGTGGGACCGGCCGTGATCACGTACTCGAAAGGCGGCGTCGAGTCGGCCACCTGGAACACGTTGCCGGCCATGGTCGCCGCGTTCAACGGCGCGGTCTCGGCCGCCGCCGTGGCCGTGATGCTGAAAAGGTGGGTGCCGACCGCCGGGCTGCCGAAGTCGCTCAGCGGCGCCGTGATGGTCACCGTCGACGTGCCGTCGGCGTTCTTCGCGATCGTCCCGGCGGCCGTGTTCGCCGGCGGGTAGCCGAAGTACTTGCAGTGGCTCGTCCCGAATCCGCAGGTCATGTCGCCGTCGAAGAACGACGGCGACCCACCATTCGGCAGCTCGAGCCCGAGGTAGTACGCGTGCCCGTTCACCGTCGCGGTGGCGCTGTTCGAGCCGGTCGTGACGGTCTCGGGGTGAGGCTGGTACACGGTGAAGCGGACCAGCCAGACGCCTCCGTACGCGGTGCCGAAGCCGGCCACCGGCGGCGGCGCGGTGAGGTCGCCGTTCACGGTGAAGCGGGCCTGCAGGTGCGTCGCATCAGGCTGGCTGACGTCCGCCGACACCAGGTCCTGGGTGGTGGCGCCGGCCAGCGTGGTGCCCAAGCCGGGGATGGCGGCGTCGCCTTTGGCGTCGCTCACGCTGTTGAACGGCGCGCCGGGCCCGTTCCCGGGCCCGCTGATCGTCCCCACGGACGAGAAGAGGCTGGGCCCACCGGTCTGCTCGGTGACCATCGGCGGCCCTGCCAGCTCGGCGCCGCCGACCACGGGGGCTGAAGGCGTGGTGCAGCAGAAGATGCTGTCGGTGTCGTCGACGTAGGAGACGACCGCCTGGCCCTGCGGCCCGGTCCGGACCTCGAGGAAGTCGCCCAGGCTCCGGTCGCCGGTGCAGCCCGTGCCGCTGGTGCAGATCGCCCCCGACTTGTTGGGGTACTCGGTGGCCGCGACGGTCGTGAAGGTCGGACGCGTCGAGGCGGCGTTCAGCGACTGGCTAAGCGCGACCGACCACTCGGCGCTGGACTGGTCGTCCGGCAGGTAGAGGCCGCCCTGGCCGGCGGTGTTGGTGTGCTCGTAGGCGATGTCGATGCGCCCGCCGTCGCCGGCGGTGACCCACGGCAGCATGTTCGTCCCCGAGCTCGAGACCTGCACGGGGTTGGACCAGGTCGGGCTGCCGGCGGCGAGGTAGGAGTAATAGACCTGGCTCGGCCCGGACACGAAGTCGGACGCGTTCTTTTCGGCGGTGGTGCAGTTGTTGACCGAGCCGGCGACCGGCGGATCGCAGAGCGGCTGCATCCCCCAGACCGCGTAGACGTTGCCCGCCTTGTCCTCCGCGATCGACGGGATGAGCAGACCGGTGCCGTAGCGCGGCTTGCCGTCCGGGTAGTCGAGCGGGTTGCTGCCGGCCGGGAACACCTTCATGTGCGTCCAAGTGGCCGCCGGCGGCGTCGTCGCGGTGTCGACGACTCCCTTCTCGACGTAGACCGACGACTCGGCTCCGCTGGGGTCGGTGCCGGTGTGGACGACGTAGACGGCGCCGGTCGTGGGGTCCACGACCTGGGGCCCGGCGATCCCTTCGGCCGTCGTGATGCAGTTGTTGTCGACCATGACGGTCGGCGCGGCTGCGGGACAGTCGGTCGCGGTGGCCGCGTTGGTCACCGGCAGCCAGGTCATCCCATCCGTGCTGAAAGCCTCGATCAGGGCGTTGGGGTTGCCGCCGGAGACCACGTCGACGTCCTGGAAGAGCTTGAGGTTGCCGCCGGCGTGCGAGCCGGTGGACCCGAACCACATCCGGTCGACCGGGCTCGCGGCGTAAGTGGTGCAGGTCGCGTTCGGCGCGAATGTCCCGCCCATGTCGTCAGACCGCGACGAGCTGACGTTGGAGAAGCCCTGCAGGTCGGCGAAGTAGAGGCTCCCGCCTGCGTCGGTGTGGAGGTCGTTGTCGCCGCCGCCGATGCAGGTGATCGGCCGCCCGTAGGCGGGGGCGAAGAGGGGCTCGTTGCCGGGCACCAGGTTGAAGCTCCGGCCTGAGTCGCTCGAGCGCCAGATGTAGCTGCCGGTCGTGGAGAAGCCGTTCGGGACAGACGTGAAGAGCGTGGACGCCGAGGCCACGTCCGGCTCGACGCTCTCCTCAAAGCCTGGGCGCTGGAAGTCGACCAGCACGCCGTGGCTGAAGGTGATCGAGCCCGCGGCTCGGACCGGCACGGTCGCGAGGGAGACGAGGACCGCCAGAGCCGCGACGACGAGCAGAGCGAGCGCTTTTCTCATGGGACCTCTTTGGTTGGGCGGGCGGCGCGACGATAGCTCCGGCTACGCTCTGGGACGGTGAGAATCGCCGTTCCGAAGGAGACCCAGGACCACGAGCAGCGGGTTGCGCTCGTTCCAGACGCTGCCGCGCGGCTGATCAAGACTGATCACAAACTGACAGTCCAGTCCGGGGCCGGTCAAGGCGCCGGGTTCGCCGACGACCTGTACCGAGAGGCGGGCGCGGAGCTCGCCAACGACCTGGATTCGCTCCTGAAGGGCACCGAGGTCGTGCTCGAGGTGCAGCCGCCCTCGCCCAAGGAAGCCGCCGCCCTGCCGGCCGGGGTGGCGCTGATCGGTTTCCTCCAGCCCGCCGAGAACGCCGACCTGATCAAGGAGCTCGCCAAGCGGCAGGTGACCGCGTTCTCCCTCGAGCTTCTGCCTCGCATCAGCCGCGCGCAGTCCATGGACGCGCTCTCCTCCCAGGCTTCGGTCGCCGGCTACAAGGCGGTGCTCATGGCCGCCGACCGCCTGCCGAAGTTCTTCCCGATGCTGATGACCGCCGCGGGCACCATCGCGCCCGCTCGCGTGCTCGTGCTGGGGGCGGGCGTGGCCGGGCTCCAGGCCATCGCCACCGCGCGCCGGTTGGGCGCGGTCATCGAGGCCTACGACGTGCGGCCGGCCGTGAAGGAGGAGGTCCAGAGCTTGGGCGCCCGCTTCATCGAGCTGGAGCTCGAGGCGCAGGAGGGGACCGGCGGCTACGCGCGCGAGCAGTCGGAGGAGTTCCTGCGCCAGCAGCGCGAGCTGATCGGGCAGCACGTGGCCGCGTCTGACGTGGTCATCACCACCGCCGCCATCCCCGGTCGCAAGGCGCCGGTCCTGGTGACCGCCGACATGGTGCAGGCGATGCGCGCGGGTTCGGTCGTCGTCGACCTGGCCGCCGAGTCGGGAGGCAACGTCGAGGGCAGCCGGCCCGGCGAGTGGCTCGACGTGAAGGGCGTGGCGCTCTACGGCGCGCGCAACCTGCCGAGCTCGATGCCCGTGCACGCATCGCAGCTCTACTCGAAGAACGTGACCAGCCTGCTCGAGCACCTGGCGCCGGAGGGCACGCTGAAGCTCGACTTCGAGGACGAAATCACCAAGGGGACGTGCGTCACGCACGGCGGCGAGATCGTCAACGAGCGGGTCAAGGAGATGCTCGGCGTGGGGGCGAGCTCTTGAACTCGCTCCTCATCGACTTCACGTACTTCGTCCTCGCGGTCTTCGTCGGCTTCGAGGTGATCTCCAAGGTCCCGACGATCCTGCACACGCCGCTGATGTCGGGGACGAACGCGATCCACGGGATCATCCTCGTCGGCGCGATGGTCATCGCGGCCACCGCTCACGGTCCTGGCCAGCTCACTCTGGCGTTCATCGCCGTCCTGCTGGCCACGATCAACGTGGTGGGCGGCTTCGTCGTCACCGACCGGATGCTCGAGATGTTCAAAGGCCGCCAACCGGCGCCTAAGCAGGACACGCCCCAGGGTGGACAGGGGGGAGCCGGCCCAACAGGCCGGATTGATTCCGGCCGGCCGGCGGGGGGAGTCCCCCCGAATGGATAAGACCACCGCCGTCGCGCTCGCCTACCTCGTGGCGGCGGTCCTGTTTATCCTCGGCCTGCGGCAGCTGAGCTCGCCCAAGGGGGCGCGCCGAGGCAACTGGACGGCGGCCGCCGGCATGGTGATCGCGCTCGCGACGACGCTGGCCATCCTCGCGGTCAACCCCGCCGGCTTCGTCGTGATCATCGTCGCGGTCGTCATCGGGGCGGTCGTCGGGACGGTGTCCGCGCGGCGCGTGCAGATGACCGCCATGCCGCAGATGGTCGCGATCTTCAACGGCGTGGGCGGCGGCGCGGCGGCGCTGGTCTCGATCGCCGAGTTCACGCAGGCGGGCGGCGAGGACCTGGCGCGCGTGCTGCCCAGCGTCTTCTCGATCGTGATCGGCGCGATCTCCTTCTCGGGCTCGTGCATCGCCTTCGCGAAGCTCCAGGAGCTGATGACCGGGCGGCCGATCACCTACCCCGGGCAGCAGATCGTGAACGGCTTCATCGCCCTCGTCATCGTCGTGGTCGCGGTGCTGGTCGTCGTGCTCGGACACCCCGGCCTGCTCTTCGGCCTGCTTTTCGCGTCGCTCGCCCTTGGGATGGCGTTCGTCCTGCCCATCGGCGGCGCCGACATGCCGGTCGTGATCTCGCTCCTGAACTCATTCACAGGCCTCGCGGTGGCCGCCAGCGGTTTCGTGCTCGGCAACTTCGCCCTGATCGTGGCGGGCACGCTGGTCGGAGCGTCCGGTTCGCTGCTGACGCGAATGATGAGCACGGCCATGGGCCGCTCGATCACCAACATCCTCTTCGGCGCGTTCGGCGGCGCCGTCTCAGGAGGGCCGGCGGGCGCGGGGAGCGAGGGGAAGAGCGTGCGCGCAGGGAGTCCCGAAGACATCGCCACCCTGCTCGCCTACTCGCGGAGCGTCATCATCGTGCCCGGCTACGGCCTCGCCGTGGCGCAGGCCCAGCACACGGTTCGCGAGCTGGCCGACGAGCTGGAGAAGCGTGGGGTGGACGTCCGCTATGCCATTCACCCCGTCGCCGGGCGCATGCCCGGGCACATGAACGTGCTGCTGGCTGAGGCGAACGTCCCCTACGACCAGCTCAAGGAGATGGACGAGATCAACGGCGACTTCGGCCACACCGACGTGGCCCTGGTGGTCGGCGCCAACGACGTCGTCAACCCGGCGGCGCGGAACACGCCGGGCAGCCCGATCTACGGCATGCCGATCTTGAACGTCGATCAGTCGCAGAACATCGTCTTCATGAAGAGGTCGATGCGGCCGGGCTTCGCCGGCATCGACAACGAGCTCCTCTACGACCCCAAGACGGTGATGCTGTTCGGCGACGCGAAGGACACGCTGGGAAAGCTGGTCTCCGCCGTTAAAGCTGCTTAGAGAAGACGGAGCCCTCCCCGGCTCGGAGAGGGCTCGCGCCGCGAAGAGGGTGTCTTTCGAGACTTAAGAGGCTTCGATGGTACGAAGGCCAGGCCGAACGGGATAGTGAGTCCGGCACAAATCTGCGCACTCACGTTTGTGCCTTATAGTGGCCGCCCGTGCTGAGGCCGCCCGCGTGAAGATCCTCCTGACCGAGGACGATCCCATCGTGGCGGAGCTGTATCGGGTGCGGCTCGATCGCGAGGGCCACAACGTGAACGTCGCCGTCGACGGCCAGAACGCGCTCGAAGGCGTTCGGCGCGAGCCGCCGGACCTGATCCTGCTGGACATCAGGATGCCGCGCCTCAGCGGGATCGGTGTGCTCGAGCAGCTGCGCGCCGATCCAGACTTGAAGGACATCCCGGTCGTGATGCTCACCAACTACTCCGACCCAGAGCAGGTGCAGCGCTCGCGCGAGCTCGGCATCGAGGGCTACCTCCTCAAGAGCCGCACCACGCCGCGTCAGCTGGCGGACTGGATCGCGGACTGGGAGCAGAAGCGGGAGTGAAGCGCTCCGCCGCGCTCCTGCTGGCGGCGGTTTCGATGGCTTGCGGAGGCACCGCCCCGCAGCAGCCGGCCACGATCCAGCAGGTGTCGCTGAAAGCGGCGGACCTGCCCCGGGGCATGGTCGTGTGCGGCCTGTCCGGCGACGTGGACCGGTTCCTGAGCCAGGCGCCGAGCAACAACCAGTACGCCACTGAGATCCAGCAGAACTGGGAGGCGATCAAGACGATGGGCGTCCAGCACGGCGTCGTCGAGGTCTACGCCAAGAGCAAGGCGGACTGCGGCAACCTCTTCACGAGCTCGACGGCCCAGGCGCTGCCGGCGGCGCTCTGCATGACCATCGAGTTCAAGAACGGCTCGCAGGCGACGAAGGCGTACGGCAACGTGAGCGAGGGCGCCTCGGGGCTGATCGCGATGGGCGCTCAGCAGGGGACGGCCACCGGGCTCGGGAAGAACTCGCTCGCCTTCGCCGACCAGTTCAGCGGCCAGTCGATCTACTTCGCCCTCTGGCAGAACGCGCGCTTCATCAACGTGCTGCTCGGCGAGGACCTGGGCGTGCCGGCGTCCCAGCGGGCGGCCAAGAACGTCAACTCTCGAGTTCACTAGAGACCGGGTAGCGCTGCTGGCGGCCGTCGCGGCCGCCCTGCTGCTCGGCGCTCTCGACGCCTATGTCGTGGCGGGCGTGTTCCTGCCCATGGTCTCCGACCTGGGCGTGTCGCTCGACCACCTGGAACGGGCGACGCCGATCGTGACCGGCTTCCTCTTCGGATACGTCGTCGCGATCCCGCTGCTGGGCCCGCTGTCCGACGCGCGCGGACGCACGGCCCTCTACTTGGGCGCGCTGACCGTGTTCGCGGGCGGCTCGGTGATCACGGCCCGGGCCGAAGACCTCAACACGCTGGTCGTGGGCCGCACGGTGCAGGGACTGGCCGGCGGCGCGCTGGTGCCGGTCTCGCTGGGGCTGGTCGCGGACGCCTTTCCTGGGCCGTCGCGGCTGCTCGCCCTCGGCATCGCGGCCGGCGCGCAGGAGGCCGGCAGCCTGATCGGACCCGTCTACGGCGCCTACGTGGCGCAGTGGGCCGGAGGCTGGCGGACGGTGTTCTGGATCAACCTGCCGCTGGCGGCGCTCTGCACCATCGCCTTCCTGCTCCTGGCGCGACCCACCAGTCCGGAGCCGGCTCCGAACGGGTTGAAGGGGACTGTCTACCAGTCCGGGGCCGGCTCCGTCGGGCGGGGGGCGGTGCTGGCGGTCGCCATGGGCCTGCTGGTGCTCGCGCTGAGCCCGGACGATCCTGCTCGCAGCGCGGTCAGCTCCCACTTCGCGCCCCTGATCACCGGCGCCGCGGTCGCCTTCGGCGCCTTCCTGCTGCTACGTGGCCGATCCGCGATCCCGGCCGCCGTGATCGTCAACGTGCTGGTGGGCGCGGGACTGGTCGCCGCCCTCGCCGAGGTGCCGGTCCTCGCGACCAGCCTGTTCGGTCTCGACCAGCTCGGCGCCGCGCTGCTGCTGGCGCGCTTCCTCGCCGGCGTGCCGGTCGGCGCCGTGGCCGGCGGTCTGCTGCCCAACCGGCGCTGGACCGCGACCGCCGGCATGGCCCTCTCGGCCGCGTGCTTCGGCCGGATGGCCGGCTGGACGGCCTTGGACGCGAGCGTGCCCTGGATCCTCTTCGCGTGCGGCCTCGGGTTCGGGCTGGTGATCGCGCCCGTGACCGCCGCCATCCTCGATGCAGCTAGATCGGAGGAACATGGCGCGGCGTCGGCGAGCGCCGTTCTGGCCAGGTCGGCGGGCATGCTCGCCGGCCTCGGCCTGCTCGCGGCCTACGGCTTCCACCGTTTCTACTCAGAGCTTGCGCGGTGCCCGCGCGGCGGCGGCTTTCTCGGCCTGCCGGGCAGCCAGTTCATCGCCTGCGCCACCGCGGCGGGGCGCGACCAGTACCACGACGTGTTCGTGCTGGCCGCCGGTCTCTGCGTCATCGCTGCGGCGGCCGCGTCCCTCCGTCTACGCTGAGGTAAGTGCCTCCTTCTTTTTACGAACCGTTGACGGCGCTCGATTCGTGGTTCCTCTATGGCGAGAGCGCCAACACGCCGCTGCACATCGGGGGCGTCTACATCTTCGAAGCGGGAACGCGCGTCGAAGGTGGCAAGGGCGCGCTCGGCCTGGCCCGCACGCTCGAGGAGCGGATGCACCTGCTGCCGCGCTATCGCCAGAAGGTGAAGTGGCTGCCGTTCAACCTCGGGCATCCGGTCTGGGTTGACGACCCCGACTTCGACATGAGCTACCACGTGCGTCACGCGGCGCTGCCCAAGCCCGGTGATGACGCGACCCTCCGCGAGTACGCGGCGCGCGTCTATGCGCGCCCGCTAGACCTGACCAAGCCGCCCTGGGAGGTCACCATCGTCGAGGGCCTGGAGGGCGACCGCGTCGCCATGATCTCGAAGGTCCACCACTCGATGGTCGACGGCATCTCGACCGTGGACATCGGCGCGCTGCTCCTGGATGCGCAGCCTGAGCCGACGCCCTACCCGCAGCCCGACCCCTGGGAGGCGCGACCGGCGCCGACCGAGCTGGAGATATTGCGGGACACGTTCTTGCGCGTCGGTCCGATCACCCAGTTGCGCCAGATCGCCGACTCGGCCAGCCAGGGCGCCCGCGAGCTGGTCTCACAGCCGTGGGACGGCGCGATGTCGCTGGCGCGAACGCTGCTCCGGCCCAGCCGGCCCCTGTTCTTCAACCGGCCGATCGGGCCGCACCGCCGGCTGCACAGCATCACGGTGCCGCTGGCGCTGTTCAAGCAGTTGAAGGACCACTTCGAGTGCACGGTCAACGACGTGGTCCTCGCGGTGATCGCCGAAGCGCTGCAGGCCTGGCTGCGCCGCCGCGGCGAGGACGTGCCCGACACGCTGCGCGTCTTCTGCCCCGTGAGCGTGCGCGACGAATCCGCGCGCTACAGGTTCGGGAACATGGTCAGCGGCATGGTGGTCGAGCTGCCGACGGCGCAGATGTCGCTCGAGAACCGGCTCCACCGCATCGTGTCGGTGACCGGAGACCTCAAACGCTCAAAGCAGGCGGTCGCGGCTCAGGCCCTCGTCCAGCTGGCCGACTTCGCGCCGGCGACCCTGCACACGCTCGCGGTGCGCCTGCTGCCCTCGGACCGCCCGCAGTGGGCGGTCAACATGATCGTGACCAACGTGCCGGGGCCGCAGCAGCCCTTCTACACCGGCGGCGCGCTGCTGGTGGACGTGTGGCCGTTCGTGCCCGTCTACCACTCGCTTGGCTTGAACATCGCGCTGACGTCCTACAACGGCAACATCCACATCGGGCTGCAGGCCGATCGCGACCTGGTGCCGGACCTCGCCGACCTGGCGGAGTCGATCTCGGAAGCCGCCGAGGACTACCGCGCGCTGCTCGAGCAGCCGCCGGCTACGAAGCCTTCTCCGAAGGCAGGAGCTTCGCGAGCAGCCGGTACACGTCGGGGTTCACGGCCAGCCCGACGTGGCTCCCCGGCACCTCGGCGGCGCTCAGGTCGGACCGCACGCAGGCCTTCCAGCTGACGACGCCGTCCGTCCGGCTGTAGATAGACGTCACCGGCACCTTGGGCGGCGCCGCGAGCGCCGACAGGAAGCCGCCTTCGATCTGCTCGGCGCCCCGCCAGTGACGCAGCACGTTGTACAGGTGGGCGGCTCGCACGCCGGCCATGGTCACGGGGTGGACCTCGAACGGGTCGCCCAGCGGCGAGCCCAGCGTGACGACGCGCGACACCAGCTCGGGATGTCGGTCCGCCAGCACCTTGGCGAGGATGCCGCCGCGGCTGTGGCCGACGATCGCGACCTTCTTGCCGCTGGTGCGCCGGGCGGCTTTGAGCGTGCGCCCGAGGCTCTCGAGCAGGATCTCCGAGTAGTCGACGTTCAGTCGGAAGCCCGGCAGCTCCGGGTTGTAGCCGCAGCGCCGGAGCCAGCCGCGCATCGTGCCCAGGCTCCAGTCACCGGCCAGGAAGCCGGGGATCAGGAGGACGGCGCGACCGCGCCCGGGCGGCACGCCTTCGCCGCGGAAGACAGGGTCACGGATGAGCGCGACGTACTCGGAGGCGACGCGGCCCTCCAGCCACATCGGCGGGGGCGACTGCCAGAGGCCTGTGTAGTTGAGGGGCGGAAGTAGAGTGCGATGTCTTTCCACGGCCTTTACTTCGTCGAGCGGGCGGATTCTAACCCGGAATTCGGCGCAATCGAGCGCTTAAACCGCGACGGGAAGCGTTTCCAGCCCGCGCAGCACCACCTGGTCTCGCCACGTGGGGTCGCCGGCCAGCCGCAGGTTGGGGAAGGTCCTGACCAGCGAGCCGAGGGCGATTTGCGCCTCGAGCCTGGCCAGCGGAGCGCCGAGACAGAAGTGGATGCCGCGCCCGAAAGCGAAGTGCTGGTTGGGATGGCGGCCCAGGTCCAGCTGGTCCGGGTTCTGGAAGGCCTCCGGGTCGCGGTTGACACCGCCGATGAGGGTGATCACCGGCGTTCGCGGCTCGATTCGCCGCCCACCGAACTCGACCTCCTCGGTGGGAATGCGGCCCGTCAGCTGGACGGGCCCGTCGAAGCGGAGGAGCTCCTCGACCGCGCTCTCGTCCGACACTTCGCCGGTTCGCCACCGCTCCAGCTGGTCCGGGTTGCGCAGCGCCGCGAGGGTGCCGTTGGAGATCAGGTTCACCGTCGTCTCGTGGCCCGCGATCAGGAGCAGGTTGCACATGACCAGCAGCTCGGTCTCGCTGAACATGTCCCCGCGCTCCTCGGCCTGGACGAGGGCTGAGATGAGGTCGTCGCGCGGCTCCGCGCGGCGCTCGGCGACGATTTGCTTGAAGAAGTCGGTCAGGGCGATGCGCGCCGGCTCGAACTCCTCCAGGCGCTCCGGCGGCTGGATCGGGTCGAGGCTGGCCGCGAGCACCCGCGACCACTGTTGGAAGCGCTCGCGGTCCTCGACCGGCACGCCCATCATCTCGGCGATGACGGTGACCGGCAGCGGGTAGGCGAAGTCCCCGACGAGCTCGAACTCCCCGCGCGCCGCAGCCTCGTGGAGCAGGTCGTCGACCAGCTTTTGGATCCTCGGCTTGAGCTGCTCCACCACCCTCGGTGTGAAGGCCTTCATCACCAGGCCGCGCAGGCGGGTGTGATCGGGTGGATCGAGGCCGAGGATCGAGCGGGGGATGTCGCGTCCCAAGTCTTCGTACTGCGCCGCCTTGGTGCGGTCAGCCGAGAAGCGACCGTCTTTCAGAAGCGTGGAGGCGTCTTCGTAGCGGCTCAGAAACCAGATGTTGATAGAGGGTTCGTAGTGAACCGGGGCCTGCTCTCGCAGGTGCTGGTAGATCGGGAAGGGATTGGGTCGCGCCGCGTGCGAAAAGATCTCGAGAGCCGATACCGTCGCCGCCACGAAATCATCGTAGCGGCCCCCTGTACCCGTTCGGTACAGTCTTGCGCATCGTCCACCGGTGGACGGTGCGCGCCGCGGTCGACAGCCTTCTCGAAGGGCCCGAGCGTTCGTAGTTTCCTTCGAGAAGGCTGGAGGTTCTGGGAGTGCCGACAGGTACGATCAAAAAGCTGGTCCCCGACCGCGGCTTCGGCTTCATCGCCGCCGAGGATGGAAAGGAGTACTTCTTCCACCGCAGCGGCCTGGACCGCGAATTGAACTTCGACGGTCTGGCCGGCGGCGAGTCCGTCGAGTTCGAGATCGAAGTCAGCCAGAAGGGCCCGCGCGCCCACAAGGTGCGGCCCGTCTAGGCCGACCGGCTCACCAGGCTCGCCGGGCCAAGGGGTCTCGGCGGGCCTTCTTCTTTAGCGCCAGGCCGCTTCGAAGGCGCGCGCCACCTCGATGAGCGCGGCTTCACCGCCGGCATGCCCGGCCAGCTGGACGCCGACGGGGAGGCCTTCGGTGGGAACCGGCAGCGCGACGACCGGCTGCCCGGTGGCGTTGAACGGCCGCGTGAACGGGTCGAGCAGGTCCCGCACGTCGGACTGCTCGACGAGCGGAGCGACGATGGCCGTCGCCGGCAGCATCAGCGCGTCGAGCCCCTCCAGAGCGCGCGCCATCTCCTCCTTCAGCCGTTCCCGCTCCTCCAACGCGGCGCGGTATTCCTCGTCCGTCGTCTCGGCGGCGCGGGCCAGGCGGGCCCGCACGTCGGCGCCGTACTTCTCTGGCACGGTGTCGACCCAGCGGCGATGGAATGACGCGGCCTCCGCGTTGAGGATCGTCAACCCGCAGCGGCCGAGCCGGCGCCGGTCGGGCACCTCCACCAGCGGTAGCCCGGCTGATGCGTCAGCCCAGGCCCTGGCGACCTGGCCGTCGAGGTCCGCTATCCAGCCGGCGGGCACGCCCACCTTGAATTCCGCGGTCGCCCTGGGCTGTCCATCCACGGCGGCCGGGGGGCCGCCCATCATCTCGAGGGCTCGGGCGGCCGTCGCCACGTCCGGGGCGAGCGGGCCCATCGTGTCGAGCGACCGCGCGAGCGGCACCACGCCCATCGTGCTGAGCGAGCCGTAGGTCGGCTTGATCCCGACCACACCGCAGAGCGCCGCGGGGATTCGGATCGAGCCGCCGGTGTCGCTGCCCACGGCCCAGTCGCACATGCCGGTCGCGACGGCGACCGCCGAGCCGCCGGATGAGCCGCCGGCCACGCGCGCCGGGTCGTGCGGGTTGAGGACGTCGCCGTAATGCGGGTTGCGGCTGGTGACTCCGAAGGCGAACTCGTGCAGGTTCGTCTTGCCGAGGATGACGCAGCCATGCGCGCGCATCGAGTGCACCACCGCCGCGTCCTCCTGCATCGGCACCGCCGGCAGGATGATGCCGCCCGCCGTCGTCACCGTCCCTTTGACGTCGACCAGGTCCTTGACGGCCACCAGCGGCCCGTCGCCCTGCTCCGCCGTGACCGAGATGAAGGCGTGGAGGTGGGCCAGCTCGCGGATGCGAGCGCGCCGATCGAAGTAGCGGTCGCCTATGACTGAGCCGGGCGAGCGCCGAAGAGCCGGCGGAGGCGGTCCCAGAGGACCGCGAACATGAGGGAGAAGGCGTTGACCGGCTTGGCCGTCGCGACGATTCGGGGCTGGTTGCCCCCACCGTCGCCGGCTGCAGCCGGCGACACCTCCCCGCCCGGCGGGGAGGACGCTCCTTCTAGGTTCTGCTTGATGCAGTCGGCCATCTGGCCCACCAGGCGGCGGGACACGTCCTCCATGACGCCGCGGCCGAACTGGGCGACGCGGCCGGCCACCGTGTAATCGGTGTGGATCGACACGTGCGAGTGGCCCTCGGCCGCCGTGACCGTCATGACGGCATGAGCTCGCGCCGAGCCCGGTCCGCTGGTCTCGCGGCCCTCGGCCTGGATCTCGGCCCGATGGGCCTCGTCGTCGCGCGCGACGATCCGAGCGGTGCCCTGGTAGCTGACGGTGATAGGCCCCACCTTGATGCGCACGCGGCCGTTGAACGTGCTGGGGTCGACGACCTCGGACAGCTCGGCGCCCGGGACGCAGCCCGCGACGCTGTTCACGTCGAGCAGAAAGGCATAGACCTCATGCGGAGGAGCCGCCACGTCGAACGCGTTGTCCAGTTCCAAGCCCGACCAGAAATATACTGAGGACGACTTTCGGCGTTGCTCCGATACGGGGTTAGGAGGGGCGTGCATGAAGCACAAGATCTCTGTCACCGTCAACGGCCAGGGACATGAGGACGAGGTCGAGCCCCGCCTTCTACTGGTCCATTACCTGAGGGACAGCCTGGGTCTGACAGGCACCCACGTCGGCTGCGACACCAGCCAGTGCGGTGCTTGCACGATCCACGTCGACGGCAAAGCCATCAAGAGCTGCACGATGTTCGCCGTCCAGGCGGACGGTCGCGAGCTCAAGACCATCGAGGGCATGGCCACCGGCGACCAGCTGCATCCGCTCCAGCAAGCCTTCTGGGACGAGCACGGACTGCAGTGCGGCTACTGCACGCCCGGCTTCATCATGGCCGCGGCCTACCTGCTCGAGCAGAATCCCAACCCGACCGACGACGACATCCGCCGGGGGCTGGAGGGCAACCTCTGCCGCTGCACCGGCTACGTGAACATCATCAGGTCGGTCAAGACTGCGGCCCAGCGGATGGGCGCCGCCAGTCACGCACCCGTCGCCGCCGGAGGAGAGTGAGATGGGCGTCACACAGCTCGTCGGCGCCAAGATCCAAAGGCGCGAGGACCCGCGTCTCATCACGGGTCACGGGCGCTATGTCGACGACCACGTGCGGGCCGCGACGGCGCACGCCGCGATCGTCCGCAGCCCGCTGCCCCACGCCCGGATCCAGCTGATCGACGTCTCCGCCGCGAAGGCGGCGCCGGGAGTCATCGCCGTCTACACGTACGTCGATTTCAAGCCTTTCCTGGTCGGCCCGATGCCGGTGTCGCCGGCCTTCGTGCCCGAGAAGAAGAGCGTGCCCGAGCACTGGCCGATCGCCAACTACGAGGTGGCCTACCAGGGTGAGCCCGTCGCGGTGGTGCTGGCGGAGAGCCGCGCGCAGGCTGCGGACGCCGCGCAGCTGGTGGACATCGACTACGAACCGCTGCCGGCGGTCATGGACGTGTTCGCCGGCCTCGAGGGCGGGCCGTTAGCCCAGACTTCCCTGCCGGATAACGTCGGCTGGGACCTGACCTACAACGCCGACGCCGAGGCCTCGTTCGCGGAGGCGGACGTGGTCGTCAAGGAGCGCATCCACCAGCAGCGCCTGTCGCCGAACCCGATGGAGCCGCGCGCCATCATCGCCGACTGGGAGCCGGGCGCCGAAGGCGCGCTGACGGTGTACGCCTCCAGCCAGAACCCTCACCTGCTGCGTCTTTGGCTGACGCTCTCGCTGGGGGTGCCCGAGTCGAAGATCCGCGTGATCTCGCCGGACGTCGGCGGCGGGTTCGGCAGCAAGATCAGCTCCTATCCCGAGGACTACCTGATCCCGCTCGCCGCGCGCCTGAGCGGGCGCCCGGTCAAGTGGAACGAGACGCGGACGGAGAACCTGCAGACGGCGTACGCCGGTCGTGGCCAGGTCTACGACGTCGAGGTGGCGGCCAAGCGGGACGGAACCCTGCTGGGCATGAAGATCACGCAGTACGTCGATCTCGGCGCTTACATCGGCAACCTGGGCGCGTTCATGGCGGTCGCGTGCCTGCTCGGCGGCGGCGCCTACGGCTGGCGGCAGATCGCGGCGCGCACGATCGGCGTGCTGACCAACCGCGTGCCGACCGACCCGTACCGCGGTGCCGGGCGGCCGGAGGCGACGCACCTGGTCGAGCGGATCGTCGACCGGGTGGCGGGTGAGCTCGGCATGGACGCCGCCGAGATCCGGCGGATGAACTTCATCCGGGAGTTCCCGTACACGAGCCCGTTCGGGCTCGTCTACGACTCAGGCGACTACGAGGGCTCACTGGACAAGGCGATGCAGCTCGCGGGTTATGAGGACCTGCGCCGCCGCCAGGCTGAGCTGCGGCAGCAAGGCCGCTACCTGGGGATCGGGCTGTCCACGTGGATCGAGATCTGCGGCCTCGGCCCCAGCGCCGCCACGGCCCCCGCGACCGGTGGCATCGCGCTGACGGACTCGGCCCAGGTTCGCGTCTTCCCGACCGGCTCGGTGGGCGTCTACGTCGGCACCCACTCACACGGCCAGGGGCACGACACCACCTTCTCCCAGCTCGTCGCCGAGGCGCTCGGTGTGCCGATGCAGACGATCGAGATCCACCATGGCGACACCGCCGAAGGCGCCGCCATCGGTCTCGGCACGTACGGCTCGCGCTCGCTCGCCGTGGGCGGCGTCGCCCTCACCATCGCGTGTCAGCGGGTGATCGAGAAGGGGAAGAAGCTGGCCGCGCACCTCTTGGAGGCGGCGGAGGAGGACATCGTCTTCGAGCACGGCGCCTACCAGGTCAAAGGCAGCCCTGACCGTGCCAAGGCGCTGGGCGAGATCGCGTTCGCCTCGTACGGGGCGGGGCTGCCCGAGGGCTACGAGCACGGCCTGGAGGCGGTCGCCTACTTCGACCCGCCCAACTTCACGTGGCCCTTCGGCGCGCACCTCTGCGTCGTGGAGGTCGACCCCGAGACCGTCGGCGTCAAGCTGGAGAAGTACATCGGCGTCGACGACGTGGGCAACCAGATCAACCCGATGATCGTCGAGGGCCAGATCCAGGGCGGCGTCGCGCAGGGCATCGCCCAGGCGCTGTTCGAGGAGATGGTCTACGACCCGGAGAGCGGGCAGCTGAAGACGGGGACCTTCCTCGACTACATGATGCCCACGGTCAACGAGATCCCGGAGACGATCTTCGACAGCACCGTGACACCGTCGCCCACCAACCCGCTGGGTGCTAAAGGGGTCGGCGAGGCGGGCACCATAGCCGCCAGCGCGGCGGTGATCAACGCGATCTGTGACGCGCTCGCCCCGCTGGGGATCAAGCACGTCGACATGCCGGCGTCGCCGGACCGTTTGTGGAAGCAGATTCAGGAGGCCCGCCATCGGAGCGGGAACGGACATCGCGAGGGGGTGGTGGCGTGATTCCCGCGGCATTCGAGTACGAGCGCGCGACCTCGGTCGATGACGCAGCCCAGAAGCTGGCGCGTCATGGCGAGGACGCGAAAGTGCTGGCCGGCGGCCACAGCCTGATTCCGCTGATGCGGCTGCGACTGGCGCAGCCGTCGGTGCTGGTCGACATCAACCGTATCGGCGATCTCAGCTACATCCGTCCCGAGAACGGGTCGCTGCGGGTGGGCGCACTGACGCGCCACGTGGAGATCCACTCGAGCGATGTGGTGCGCGAAAAACTGCCGCTGCTTGCCGAGATGGCCTCCGAGGTGGGGGACAACCAGGTGCGCAACCTGGGCACGATCGGCGGCGTCCTGGCGCACGCCGACCCGGCCGGCGACTATCCCACGCTGGCCCTGATGCTGGACGCGGAGATCGTGACGAACAAGCGGCGCATCGCGGCGAAGGACTTCTTCCAGGACATCTTCACGACGCCACTGGAAGGTGACGAGCTGGTGTGCGAGGTCGTCTTCCCGGTGCAGCCCGGACCGCACAAGTACATCAAGTTCCGGCGCCGGCTCTTCGACTGGGCGATCGTCGGCGCGGCGGCGCAGAAGACGGACCAGGGCTGGCGGATCGGCCTGACCAACGTCGGGCCGACGCCGGTGCGCGCCGCCGGGGTGGAACAGGCGCTCGGCCAGGGCGCGGCGCCGGCGGAGGCCGCGGAGCGCGCTGCGGACGGTCTCAACCCGAGCGCCGACGTCCGGGCCACGCCCGAGTACAAGAAGCACCTCGCCAAGGTGCTGACCCGGCGGGCGATCGAACAGAGCCAATAGCTGCCAGCAATCGGCCCATCCGCCGGCGGATGGGCCGAAACTTGGCACGCGGGTCAGCCATCCGCCGGCGAATGTAGCCAATAGGGGTATCGGGGGCGGTCTAGGCTAGAGGCCGTGGCCGCCCCTGAATCCATCGACGCGGTCGTCGACCGCCTGCGCGAGCGGCGGTACATCGCCGACCGCAGCCTGGCGACGTCCCTGTTCTTGGCGCTCCGGCTCCAGAAGCCGCTCTTCGTCGAAGGCGAGGCGGGAGTCGGCAAGACCGAGGTGGCCAAGGTGATGGCCGACGTCCTCGGCGCCCGCTTGATCCGCCTGCAGTGCTACGAGGGCATCGACCTCGCGCATGCGGCGTACGAATGGAACTACCCGCGCCAGCTGCTGCACATCCGCCTGCTGGGCGAAACCGGCGACCGCGCCGCGGCGGAGCGCGAGATCTTCGGCCCTGACTTCCTGCTCCGCCGGCCGCTGCTGGACGCGATCGACAACGACGACGAGGTGGCGCCGGTGCTGCTGATCGACGAGGTCGACCGCTCCGACGAGGAGTTCGAGGCCTTCCTGCTCGAGGTGCTCAGCGACTTCCAGATCTCGATCCCGGAGCTGGGCACCATCACGGCGCGCCGGCCGCCCCTTGTGTTCGTGACGTCGAACCGCACGCGCGAGGTCCACGACGCCCTGAAGCGTCGCTGCCTTTACCACTGGATCGACTATCCGAACCTGGAGAAGGAGATCGAGATCGTGCGCGCGCGCGCACCGGAGGCGGCGCAGGAGCTCGCGAGCCAGGTCGCGTCGCTCGTTCACCAGCTGCGGGACATGGACCTGTACAAGGTGCCCGGCGTGGCCGAGACCCTGGACTGGGCCCGCTCACTCGCGGCGCTGGGCGCCACGCGGCTCGACCCCGCGCTGGTCGACGCGACGCTCGGCGCCGCCCTCAAGTACCAGGAGGACCTCGAGAAGGCCCGTCAGGCGGTGCCGGCGCTGGTGGAGCGTGCAGCCGGCGGAGCCTGACCTCCTCCCGCGGCTGGCCGGATTCGCGAGGCTGCTGCACGACGCGGGTCTCGAAGCGGGGCCCGGCCGCCTGGCGGACGCGACGCGGGCCGTGACTCTGGTGGACCTGCGCACAGAGGCCGATTTCCGCGCGGCGCTGCGGGCGACGTTCGTGACGCGGCGGGAGGAGCTGCCGCTCTTCGACGCGGCGTTCGACCTCTACTGGGCGCCGCCCGACCCGCGCATGCTCGCCGGAACCCCGGGGCGCCGGCGCTCGCTGCCGCTCTCCCCGGAGCGCGCACGGGCTTGGCTGGAGGCGCTGGGTGGCAGCCGTGCCGAGCGGGTCGAAGAGGTGACCGCTCGCAGCTCCGGCTACAGCGCCGAAGAGCTGCTGCGGGAGAAGGATTTCGAGCAGATGACATACGAGGAGTCGGAGCAGGTGCGCCGCCTGCTGCAGCAGTCGCCGTGGCGGATCGCCCAGCGCCGGACACGGCGACTGCGTCCGGCGACGCGGGGGCCGGTCGACCTTCGGCGCACGACGCGCGACTCGATCCGCTCGTCGGGCGAGCTGGTGCGCCTTCTGCATCGCCGCCCGCGCCTGCGCCGGCGCACCCTCGTCCTGATCTGCGACGTCAGCGGCTCGATGGAGCGCTACACGCGCCCGCTGCTGATCTTCGCCCACGCGATCGCGCGCCGCGAGGACGTCGAGACCTTCGTCTTCTCGACCCGGCTCACGCGGATCACGAGGCTTCTCCGCCGGCGCGACCTCGACCGCGCGCTGGACAACGTCTCCCGGTCAGTGCACGACTTCAGCGGCGGGACGCGCATCGGCGAGGCCCTGCACGAGTTCAACCGCCGCTGGGCTCGGCGCGTGCTCGGACATGGCGCGGTGGTGGTCGTCGTGTCCGACGGCTGGGATCGCGGCGACCCCGCGCTGCTGCGTCAGGAGCTGGAGCGACTGCACCGCACCGCGCACCGCCTGATCTGGCTGAACCCGCTCAAGGGCACCGCGGGCTACGAGCCGGTGACGCGGGGGATGGCGGCCGCGCTGCCCCATGTGGACGACTTCCTGGCCGCCCACAACATCGAGGCCCTGGATGAGCTGGGCCGGCTTCTCGGTTCACTTAAGTAGATGCGCGACATCGCGACCGAGCTGCGGGAGTGGGACGGCGCCGGCGAGCAGATCGCCCTGGCCACCGTCGTCGAGACCTGGGGATCGAGCCCGAGGCCGCTGGCCTCCAAGTTCGCCGTGACCGCCTCCGGGAAGATGGCGGGCTCGGTGAGCAACGGCTGCATCGAGGGCGCGGTGTTCGAAGAGGCGCAGAAGGTGCTGAAGTCCGGCGAGGGGAAGCTCTGCGCCTTCGGCGTCGCGGACGACCTGGCCTTCGACGTCGGTCTCGCCTGCGGCGGCCACATCGAGGTCTTCGTGCAGCCGCTGAGCGACGCGCACCGCTCGGCGCTGGCCGCGCTCGACGACGAGGGCGAGCTCCGCACCAACCTGCAGACCGGCGCAACCGAGTACTTGAGCGGGCCGGCCGCGCCCGGCGATCCTCGCCGCGAAGGTGACATGTTCATCGAGCCGGTCCTGTCGCCGGCCCACCTGGTGATCGTCGGCGCCATCCACATCGCCATCCCGCTCCACCGCATCGCCAAGGTGATGGGCTACCGCGTGACCGTAATAGACGCGCGCTCCCAGTTCGCCACCAAGGATCGGTTTCCCGACGCCGACGCCGTGGTCGTGGCCTGGCCCGACGACGGAATGAAAGGTCTGAAGCTCAACCGCTCGACCGCCCTCGTGATCCTGACGCACGACCCCAAGTTCGACCTGCCGGCGCTTCGCGCGGCCCTCGCGTCCAAGGCCGGCTACATCGGCGCCATCGGCTCGCGCAAGACCAACGCGAACCGCTTCGAGAAGCTGCGCGAGGAGGGCTACGCGGCCGGCGACCTGGCGCGCGTGCACGGCCCGATCGGCCTCGATCTCGGCGGCCGCTCGGCGGAGGAGACCGCGCTGGCGATCATGGCCGAGGTGGTCGCCACCGCGCACGGCGCCGCGGCCGGCTACATGTCCGCTCGTTGACCCGAGTCCTGGCGCTCGCGCTGGGCGCGCTCGTGCTGGCGGCCGCGTG
The DNA here is from genome assembly GCA_036378435.1 of Candidatus Dormiibacterota bacterium. Classification (GTDB taxonomy): domain Bacteria; phylum Chloroflexota; class Dormibacteria; order Dormibacterales; family Dormibacteraceae; genus DASUWK01. The sequence goes on from DASUWK010000032.1 coordinate 20,410, forward strand.
CGGCCAGAGCGGGCCGAGCAGCTACACGATTCAGGCGTCCCAGAACATCAACCTGGTCAGCCCCGACTTCCCGGACGCGGGCAACCTGCCGGTGGCGCTGAGCTGCGACGGCCAAGGGCGGGCACCGTCGCTGACCTGGTCAGATCCGCCGCCGACCACGCGCTCCCTCGTCGTCGAGTTCATCGACACCGAGGCGGCCCACGGTGTCTTCGCCCACTGGCTGGTCTACGACATCCCGCCCGGGGCCCGCAGCCTGCAGCCGCCTCTTTCGGCCCAGGCGACGCAGGGCCGCAACGACTTCGGAGGCATCGGCTACGGCGGCCTCTGCCCGCCCCGCGGCCAGACGCACATCTACCTGCTGCTGATCTATGCGGTCGAGGCCGACCCGACGCTGCCGGCGGGCCTCAACCGCGCCCAGCTGGAGGCGCGGTTCAAGGACAACGTCATCGGGATGGGTCAGCTTGAGGGGACTTTCAGCCGGTAGAGGACATGGCGGGTCGCGGCCTGACAACACGTCCCACGGCCGGCGCCGAGCCCTCTCGATGGGACTGGAGAGGCCCCGCGGCCGGCCGCGGGCCATATACCGTCGCCCAACGTGCCTTCGTCAGCCGGTAGAGCACGTGGGCCCGTAGCGGGCTGCCCTCCGGGACGTTGGGGTGGTCGAAGTCGTCCGCCGGGTCTCGCGTCATGCCCAGCCGCTCCATCACCGCCCGCGACCGGAGGTTGCCGGCGGCGGTCATGGACACGATCTCATCGAGCCCGTGGCGCTCGAAGCCGAACCTCAGCGCGGCCGCGCCGCCCTCGGTCGCGTAGCCGTGCCCCCAATGCTCCCGCGCCAGGCGCCAGCCCACCTCGACGCAGGGGGTGAAGTGGGCCGGGAAGTCGTGGTAGGCCAGCCCGACGAAGCCGGCGAACGGCGTCACTCCGGGCACCTCCACCGCCCAGAGCCCGTAGCCGTGCCGTTCGAAGCCACGCTCGATCCGTTCGATCAGCGCGTCCGACTCCGCCGGCGTGAGCCCGTACGGGAAGAACTCGACCACGGCCGGGTCGGCGTTGAGCTCGGCGAACGGCGCCCGATCGGAGTCCCGCCAGCGGCGGAGCAGCAGGCGCTCGGTCCTTAGGCCGCCAACCGTCGGAGTATCTCCACGTTCTTGGCGTCCGGGCCCTGGCCCTCGAAGCCGGGCACCTCGAGGATGAACGGCTTGGTCGCCAGCCGCGGGTCGTGCAGCAGCGCGCGGAAGCCGCCCTCGCCAATCTCGCCGAGGCCGATGTTGGCGTGGCGGTCGCGCTGCGAGCCGAGCCCGGTCTGCGAGTCGTTGCAGTGGATCGCGTCGACGAGGTCGAGGCCGACGACCCGGTCCAGCTCGGCGATCGTCTTCTCGGCATCCTCGGGGCTGCGCAGGTCGTAGCCCGAGGCGAAGGCGTGGCAGGTGTCGAAGCAGACGCCGACACGGGGATCGGCCACCGCGTCGAGCATCGTCCTGATCTCCTCGAAGCGTGCCCCGACACAGCCGCCGAGGCCGGCGTTGTTCTCGATCAGGAGGCGGGTGGTCTTGGGGTCCGCGCGCTCGAGGACGCGGAGCAGGTGGTCGCGGATCTGCGGCAGCATCGCCTCGAAGCCGGCGCCCTTGTGGCTGCCGGTGTGAAAGATGACGCCGGAGATGCCGAGCTTGTCCGCCGCGCTGAGGTAGCCGGCGAGAGTGCTCTCCGACCGCTGGCGGAGCGTCGCGTCGGGTCCGGCCAGGTTGATGAGGTAGACCGCGTGGAAGTAGAAGGGCGGATTGCCGGCCTCGTCCGCGGCGGCGCGGAAGGTGTCGATGCGCTCGTCGTCCAGCTTCGGCGAGCCCCAGAATCCCGGCGGCGTGGGGTGGACCTGGATCGCGTCGGCGTCCATGGCGCGAGCGTTGGGGAAGGCGTTCTGCAGCCCATGCCTCGCTTCGACGTGGGCGCCGAGTATCGGCATCCGACAAGTGTGACGACCGCGGGGACATCGGTCTAACCTCCGGCTCGTGGTCTTCCTCCTGGGCGACCTGGATCTCCCGCTGCGGGACCGGATCTACAGGGAGCCGGACGGGCCGCACGTCCTGGTCTGCCTGGGACGGCTCCTCGAAGACGCCCTCGACCACGTCACCGCTCGACCCGATTGCCGCGCCCTCGCCGTCCTCGGCCTGCCGACCTACGCGCCGCCCGACCTGTCGATGCTTGAGGGCAGGCGCTTTCTGGTCGCCGACGGCGATCGCGATCGCCGCCGCGCCTACGTCGAGGCCGCCCTGCGCGTCGGCGCCGAGGTGGAATGGCTCAACGAGTCGCGGCCGTCGCTCGAGCGCCTGGCCGCGTGGGCGCTGCCCGTCGGCGCGGTCATCCTGGCCGCTGGGAGCGGCACGCGAATGGGGAGGCAGAAGCTGCTGCTCGACGTCGGCGGCCGCCCGCTGGTGCGCCACGCCGTGGACGCCGCGGCGGCGAGCGCCTGCGACGAGGTGATCGTCGTGTACTCGGACCCGGCCGTGGCCGACGCTGTGGGCGAGCGGGCGCGCTGCGTACTCAACCCGCATCCGGAGGAGGGCATGTCGAGCTCTCTGCGCCTGGGCCTCGAGACGCTGGGCGACCAGGAGGCCGGCGCAGTGATCATGCTCGGCGATCAACCGCTGGTCGATGCGGCGACCATAGGCCGGCTGCTGGGCCAGTGGCGGCGAGAAGGCTCGCGCGCGGCGGTGGCTACGCGGTACGCGTCCGACGACGGCTCCGGACCGATGTGGCGGCCGCCAATCCTGCTGGACCGCTCGCTGTTCGCCGAGCTCCGGACGCTCACGGGCGACGAAGGCGCTCGGCAGCTGCTCAGCCGGCGGCCGGAGCTGGTGGATGTGGTGGTGACGGAGGCGCCACCCCACGACGTCGACACGCCGGAGGACTACAGCAAAATCGTACGATTGTTCAAGTAACCGCTCTATGAGTGACAACTTGAACGATTGGCGGCCGGCCGCCACTTACGACGACATCCTGTACGAGGTCCTGGACGAAGGTGTCGCGAAGATCACGATCAACCGCCCCGAGGTGCGCAACGCCTTCCGTCCGAAGACGGTGCGGGAGATGAGCGACGCTTTCGAGAAGGCGCGCCGCGACCCGAAGGTGGGCGTGATCATCCTCACCGGCGCCGGCGACCAGGCCTTCTGCTCCGGCGGAGACCAGCGCATCCGCGGCGACGACGGCTACCGCGACGAGGATTCCGGCCAGACCAACCTCAACGTGCTGGACCTGCAGATGCAGATCCGTCGGCTCCCCAAGCCGGTGATCGCGATGGTGGCCGGGTATGCCATCGGCGGCGGACACGTGCTGCACGTCGTCTGCGACCTCACGATCGCCGCCGAGAACGCCCGCTTCGGGCAGACCGGCCCTCGCGTCGGCAGCTTCGACGGTGGCTACGGCGCCGGCCTGCTGGCGCGGATCGTCGGCCACAAGAAGGCCCGTGAGATCTGGTACCTGTGCGAGCAGTACGACGCGCAGGAGGCGCTCCAGATGGGGCTGGTCAACCGCGTCGTGCCGCTCGACCAGCTCGAGGCGGAGACGCTCCGCGTCTGCCGCTCCATCCTCGAGAAGAGCCCGCTGGCGATCCGCCTGCTCAAGGCGGCCTTCGTCGCCGACACCGACGGATTGGCCGGCCAGCAGCAGCTCGCCGGGGATGCGACGCTCCTCTACTACCTGAGCGAGGAGGCGCAGGAGGGCAGGGACGCCTACGTCGAAAAGCGCAAGCCCGACTTCAGCAAGTTCCCCAGGCGCGGCTAGCCGGGCCCGGATCTGGTGGTTCGCCACCAGGCCGGCAACGCTTGCCGCCTCGGTGTCGCCGGTGCTCATCGGCACGGCCATCGCCGTCCATGACGGCCGGGTGCGCGCGGTGTCCGGGATCCTCGCGCTGGTCGTCGCCGTCGCGCTCCAGATCGGCGTGAACTACGCGAATGATTACTCGGATTACGCGCGCGGCACCGACCGGGTGCGCGTCGGGCCGCCTCGGGCCGCTGCGTCCGGCGTGGTGCGACCGGAGTCGGTGCGGCTGGCGGCGTTCGCCGCTTTCGGCGTCGCGATGATCGCCGGCCTGGCTCTCAGCCTGCTGACCGCGCCGTGGCTGCTCCTGGTCGGCGCCGCCTGCGTGCTGGCCGGCTGGCTGTACACCGGTGGCCCTAAGCCCTATGGGTACATCGGGCTCGGCGAGGTCTTCGTGTTCGTCTTCTTCGGGCTGGTGGCGGGCGCGGGGACGGTGTTCATCCACGAGCTGCGCGTCACCGAAACGGCCTGGCTGGCCGGGTCCGCCTGCGGACTGCTGGCCGCGGCGATCCTCGGTCTCAACAACCTGCGCGACATCGGGACCGACGCCGCGGCAGGCAAGCGCACCCTGGCCGTGCAGCTGGGCGCGCGGGGGGCACGAGCTGTGATCGCGCTGTTCGCCGTCCTGGCGTTCGTGCTAGCACTCCTGGCGCACGCCTGGCTGGCTCTGCTCGCCATCCCGATGGCGCTGGCCGCGCTCTCGACGATGCGCTCGACCTCGCCGCCCGTCCTGGTGACGGGGCTCAGGCGGATGGCGTCGGCGGAGATCCTGTTCGCCCTGCTCTGGAGCCTCTCGCTGCTCCTGTGAGGTGTGCGCTCAGCAGCCCGGCGACGGCCTGCGGCCGCTCGAGGTGCGCGGCGTGGCCGGCGCGCGGCACCAGCTCCAACCGCCCGTCCGGCACCGCGGCGGCCAGGCGGCGGGCCTCGTGGGCATAGCCGTGGTCTTCGGCGCCGGCGATGAAAAGGCAGGGACAGGTGACGCCGCCCAGCAGGTCCCAGACCGGCTCCGCCGCGCCCGAGCCCATGCCCCGCAGCGACGCCGCGAGGCCGGCGGCCGTGTTGCGGCGCCGGTCGGCGTCCAGCGCGGCGCGGAAGGCCGGCCCTCGGCGCTCGAGCCCCGCAAACAGCGGCAGGCCCGCCCAGTATTTGACGAACTCCGCCACCCCGCGCTGCTCGATGCGCGCGGCGAGCTGGTCGTCGCTCGCCCTGCGGCCCGCGCGCAGCTCCTCCGCCATCCCGGCATGGGCGCCGATCGTCGCGAGGGACTGGAGGGGCCGGTGCGTGGCGGCGTACAGGGCGAGCCGCCCGCCCATCGAGTATCCGACCAGGTGTCCGCCGTCCGCGCCTTCCGCCGCCCAGACGGCCTCGAGGTCACCCAGGCAGCGCTCCATCGTCGCCGGCGCGGCGCGCGTGGCGCCGTGGCCGCGCAGGTCCGGCGTTATGTACCGGAAGCCCGACGGCAGCATCCCGATCAGCTCGCGCCAGCTCCGAGAGGTCTGCGTGAATCCGTGCAGGAGCGTGACCGGCGCGCCGTCGCCCTGGACCTCGTAGTGGATCGTGCCATCGGGAACGTTCAGGTCGGGCATGGCTCTCAGCATGTCTGACGCGGCGGCTCACCCGAACCATCTCTTCGCGGCGACTTTCGTCGACGAGCTGGTGCGGCAGGGCGTCCACCAGGCGTGCGTTTCGCCCGGCTCGAGATCGGCGCCGCTAGCGATCGCCCTGGCCCGCCACCCCCAGATGCGGGTCTACGTGCACGTCGACGAGCGGAGCGGCTCCTTCTTCGGAGTGGGCCTGGCCAAGGCGTCGCGTGCGCCGGTGGCCCTGCTCTGCACCTCCGGGACCGCCGCCACGGAGTTCCACGCGGCGGTCGTCGAGGCTTTTCATTCGCAGACGCCGCTGCTGGTGCTGACGGCCGACCGCCCGCCGGAGCTGATCGGGGTCGGCGCCAACCAGGCGATCGACCAGTCGCGGCTGTACGGGACGGCCGTGCGCTGGTTTCACGACCCGGGGCCGCCGCTGGGCGATGGCCGGGCCCTGGCTCAGCGGGCGGTGTTCGAGGCGACCCGGTCGCCCGGCGGCCCGGTCCACCTGAACCTCCCCTTCCGCGAGCCCCTGGTGCCGTGAGCCGGCCGCTGATCGTGGCCGGCGCGCTGGCCGAGCGGATCGCCCTGCCGCCTGATATCCCGGTGCTTGCCGAACCGATCTCGCAGTGCCGGCTGGTCGGCACCATCACGGCTTACGAAGCCCTGGTCCGCTCTGGCTGGGCCGACGCCCACCGGCCGACCGAGGTGATCCGCGTCGGCGCCGCGCCGACGTCGCGCGTCCTCAACGAGTGGCTGGCCGGGCTGAGCCTGCCTTACGTCGCCGTGGATCCGGACGGGCTGCGGCGCGACCCGGACGGCGTCGCCACCGCGTTCGTCGACGCCCTGCCGGCGTTGCCCTCAGTAGATGCCGGCTGGGTGGAAGGTTGGCGTGAGGCGGAGCGCACCGCGCGAGCGGCCCTCGATCGCGCGTTGAGCCAGACGCTGCACGAGGGCGCGGTGATCGGCGCCTTGGCCCGGGCGCTGCCCGAGCCCGCGACCGTGTTCCTGGGCTCGAGCCTGCCCGTGCGGGACGCGGATTGGTTCTGGCCCGCGGCCCCCGCGGTCCGGTTCCTCGGCAACCGGGGTGCGAGCGGCATCGACGGGCTGGTCTCGACCGGGCTGGGCGTCGCCGCCGCGTCGGCCGAGCCGACGGTGCTTCTCCTCGGCGATCTCTCCCTCTACCACGACATGAACGGGCTTTGGGCAGTGCGCAGACATGGCGTGCGGGCGACGATCGTGGTGCTGGACAACGGCGGCGGCGGCATCTTCGAGTTCCTGCCGCCCGCGCGCCATCGCGACGTCTTCGAGGAGATCTTCGCCACGCCGCTGGGACTCGATTTCGAACGGGTGGCGTCGCTCTACGGGCTGGAGCACATCCTGGTGGAAAGCGTCGACCAGCTCCAGCCGTCGCTCGAGACGGCGCTCCGCAGCGACAGCTCGCACCTGGTGCAGGTGAGGTTCAGCCGGGCGCAGAGCGTGGCTGGGCACCGCGCCGCGTGGGAGGCGGTGGCGGCTGCCCTGAGCTAGCCGCTGCGGACGGGCCCGCGGCCGGCCGAGGGCCGCTTCGGCGAGCTCGGAAGGGGCCCGGGGCCGGCCGTGGGCCCTACTCGGCGCCTGTGCGCACGAACGCGTTGCTGAGGATGTGGCAGCGCAACCCCAGCGCCCGTACGGCACGCAGGAACTCCGCCGCGCCTGGGAGGACCGGCACCATCCCGGCCGCGGCAACAGACAAGGCCCGCCGCACAGTCTCGGTCTCGACCTCCTCTACGCCCGCCGCGTCGAGGCAGCGGCGGAGCACCTCGTGGATGTCCAGGTACGGCTCGAGTCCCTCCGCGCTGGCGGCCGCCGCACCGACGCTGTCGAGCAACGCGGCCACGCCTGCGGTCGGGACGCCGGCCTCCAGCGGACGCGTCCTGCGCAGAGCCGCCATGCCGTCGGAGCTCCACGCCGACTCGGACCACAGGGTGCCGCCGACGTCGACGAGGGCGGCTCGAAGCAACTAGCCGACCAGCGCTCCCAGCAGCGCCCGCAGCTTGAGCTCGGTCTCCTCGAGCTCGGCCGCCGGGTCGGAGTCGGGCATGACCCCGACCCCCGCGTACAGCCGCGCGCCGTCCTCCCAGAGCAGGCCACAGCGCAGCGCCACGGCGAACTCACCGTCGCCGCGCGCGTCCGTCCAGCCGACCGCCCCGCCGTACCAGCCCCGCTCCATCCCCTCGAGCTCGCCGATGAGTCGCAGCGCCGCCTCCCGCGGATGACCTGCGATCGCGGGCGTGGGGTGGAGGGCGGCCGCCAGGTCCAGCGCCGACGCGGGCCCGATGGCGGGCAGCCGGGCGCGGATCGTGGTCGCCAGGTGCTGGATGTTCGTGAAGCGCACGACCTCCGGCTCGCCGGCGTCGACCGCCTCCGCGAACGGCGCCAGCCCCGCGGCGACGGCGCGCGCCGCCACCCGGTGCTCCTCGACGTTCTTGGAGCTCGCGAGCAGCTCGGCCGCGAGGCTCTCGTCTTCCGCCTCGTCTCGGCCGCGCGCGGTCGAGCCCGCCATCGGCTGCGCCAGCGCGCTCATTCCCAGCCGCCGCACCAGCAGCTCGGGCGAGGCCCCGGCGAAAGCGGTCCCGTCCTCGCCGGACACGAGGTAGGTGAAGCACGCAGGATACGAGGCGCGCAGCGAGCGCAGCACCGCCCCGGCGGTGACGACGCCGTCGGCGCGTGCGACCACCTCGCGGGCCAGCACCACCTTGGCGGCCTCGCCGGCCCGCAGGCGTGCGGCCGCGGCTGCCACGGCGCCCAGCCACTGGTTCGGATCAAGCTCCGGGGTCACGACCACCTCGCGGGCTGCGGGCGCCGCCGGGGCAGGAGAAGCCGGCGACTCCAGCAGCTCCTCCAGCTCCGGGTCGAAGCTGCAGGCGAAGGTCCTGCCCCGGACGCGGGTGACCGAGAGGGCCGGCACGCGGAACAGCAGCCGCGGGAACCCGGCCCACGCGCCCCCCGGCTCGCGCCCCGGATCGAAGGCGAAGCCGCCGAGAGCGACGAGGCCGGTCGCGGGCAGCCCGGGGTCGCCGTCGACCGACGCGGAATCCGCCAGGCGCCGCCAGGCCGCGCCGGCCGTCTCCAGCGGCTCCGAGACGATCTCGGCGGCGCGGCCGATGCCGAGCACGCTGACCGCGTCTGGCATCGGACGCTCGAAGAGCATCACCTCGTGGCCGAGATCGCGGGCGATACCGGCCAGGGCGACGAGGTCCGGCGAGCGCGGGAGCTCGCGCGCCATCCCGCGCAAGACCGCGGGGCTGACGGTCACCGGCGTTCCACGTGCGCGCGCGCCGCGCGCAGGAGCGTCCGCTGGAAGTGCGCGCGGACGAGCACGCCGGAGGCCTCCAGCAGCTCCTCGAACAGCCGGAGCAGCTCGCGCTCGGCTTGCTCCTGGGAGCCGCCGGCGGCCTGGATCCGCTCGCGGACGTGCCGATCGAAGAGCTCGACCGCTCGCTCGGCTGTCCGCTCGACCGAGGCCGCGTGCTCCCGCCCCAGCTCCAGCAGGTCAGGCAGGGGCACGCCTGCTTCGACCAGCTTCAAACCCGCGGCGAGCGAAGCGAGGTCCTCGGCCGGGTAGCGCTGCTCATCGGCGGCGTCGACGGCCACCAGGAGCCCGGCGTGCTCGAGCGAGCGCAGCAGGGGCACGGCCACCCCGGAGCGCTCCGAGAGCTCCTCCAGGGTCAGCGTCTCCGGCGCCGGCGGATGCGTGATCGCTGCTACCAGCGCCTCGTCCGAGGACTCCAGCTCGCCGGAGAGGAAGCGCTGGATGACGGTCAGGCTGAAGCCGCGCTGCTGCAGCTCGCGTATTCGCTGCAGCCGCTCCAGGTGCGGTTCCCCGTACCAGGTGACACGCCCGGCTCGGCGGGGAGGGGCGATCAGGCCCTTGCCCTGGTAGAAGCGCACGGTATCGACCGGAACGCCGGCCGCGCGGGCCAACTGTTCGATCCGGTACTCCACGAGTAATCACTCTAACGATCGCGCGCAAGACGGCTGTCAAGCGACCGTTAAGCGGGCCAAGAGGGTCGCACCCCCGCGCTCCTCCCATCCTTCTCCAGCGGGGCCGGGTTCCGGCAGCGGTATCCGGCCCCAAACTGGATGGCCCGGAGCTCCTGCCCTATTTGCCGGGCTCGGCCGTGCTCCAGTAGTAGAGGCGCGTGTACCAGGTCGGGTCGCGCCTGATCACCGCGGCGTAGCGGGTGACGCCCTCGACGTAGTCCCAGGCCGGGTTGTACGCGTACACCGCCTGCGCCATCGTGGTGGGCGCGCCGTTGGCGCTGAGGTACTTCGCGGCGGCGTCGATCGAGTCCGACGGGCTCATGACGCTGCCCGTGCCGTACGCGGACCAGGTGGCGGGCTCGAACTGCATCGGACCCTCCGCGCCCGTGACCGACGGGCCGAGGACGCGCCCGAAGTCCGTCTCGACGTAGTTGATGGCGGCCAGGTACGTCCAGTCCATCCCGTACAGGCCGGCGGCGCCCTGGTAGTCGCCGACCAGCGTCGCGATCGGCAGCGAGTCGGCGTAGTCGCGCACGAAGTGAGGGTGGATGTCGGTGATGTCCGTCACCTCGGCCAGGCGCCAGATCGCGCGCAGGGCCGCGCTCAGGTCACGGACCTGGGCGTCGAGCGGTGAGGGCAGGCGGGCTTCGACCTCACGCTCGGTGGCGGGGTCGCCGGCCAGCAGGTAGATGTCCGTCTGCTCTTCGCGGACGGCGTCATGCAGCAGGCGCTCGGTTCGCGCCAGGTGGATGGGCTTGTCCAGCGTGGCGATCAGGGTGGTGGGCTGTGACTGCTGCAGCTGCTGCAGCTCGCTCAGAGCTTCCGCGACGGTCCCGTCCACCTCGCGCAGCCGCGTGGCGGTCTGGGCGGGGCTGGTCTGGGCTTCGGTACTCAGCGCGGCGGCCGGGACCAGCGGGCCGGCGAGCGCCGCCAGGATGGCTGCCGCCAGCGTGGAGACGAGGAACCGCGAAGACACCAGCGGGGCAGGATGCCGAGGTGTACGGAGGGGTCGGGCTGGGGTCGGTTAAGAGCGGTTCAGATTCGCCAGCCGCACCGCGCTGTTGACCAGGACTTTCACGCCGACCGCCAGCGCCGCCTCGTCGATGCGGAAGGTCGGCGAGTGGTGGGCGGGCGGCTCCTCCGCGTCGGGCGGCATCGCCCCGAGCTGGAAATAGCAGCCGGGAATCCGGGTCAGGAACTCGGCCACGTCGTCGCTGACCGTCAGCGGGCTGCCGAGCACCGAGCACTTCTCGCCCACGACCTCGCGGCCGACCTCCAGGACCGTCGAGGTGACGCCGGGCTCGTTACGCAAAGGGACGGTCTCGAAGACCACCTCGACCTGCGAGCTCACGTTGAACTCCGTGTCGGTCTCGAGCATCAGGCCGCGCAGCCGGTCCAGCGCCTCGGCCCGCAGCTCGGGCGTGAACGTGCGCACCGTCCCGCGCAGCGTGGCGCGGCGCGGGACGATGTTGAAGAAGCCGTCGGTCATGACCTGTCCGACGGTCGTGTGACAGCGCGCGCCGTCCGCCTCGAGCCCCTCCACGATCGTTTGCAGTCGCTCGAGGAAGAAGGCCTGGGCCGAGATGACGTTGCCGCGGCGCCCCATCATGCCGCCGTGCCCGCCGGGGCCGGAGATGGTCAGCTCGAACGCGTCGCAGCCCGCCCAGAGCAGCCCGGGCCGGGTGACCACCATCCCGCTGGGCAGCCAGGAGCCGAGGTGCAGCCCGACCGCGACGTCCGCCGGGTACCTCTCCAGCACGCCGCGGGCCAGCATCTCCCTCGCGCCGCTGATGATCTCCTCCGCGGGCTGGAAGAGGAACACGTACCGGCCGGGGAGGTCTTCAGCCCGCTCGGCCAGCGTCCGGGCGACGCCGAGCAGGATTGCGGTGTGGCCGTCGTGGCCGCAGGCGTGCATGCGGCCCTCTGTCCGCGACGCGAAGTCGACTCCGGACTCCTCGAGGATCGGCAGGGCGTCGATGTCCGCCCGAACCAGGACCGTGCGGCCGGGCCGGCCGCCCTGGAGGACGCCGATCGCGCCGGTGTCGGTCGGGCACAGCCCGACCTCGACCCCTATCTCGCCCAGCCGGGAGTTGATGAGGCGCGACGTCTCGAACTCTTCGAAGCTCACCTCCGGGTGCGCATGGAGGTGGCGGCGCGTGTCGATGACCTCGTCGACGACCGCGGCGCTCGGATCGATCATTGCCGGCGCGAGTCCCGCAGCCTGGCGGCGAGGTCCGAGTAGAGGTGCGCCAGGGGGATGTTGCCTTTGACGAAGTAGCTGCTGGCGCCGAGCTCGTAGGCGCGCCGGATGTGCGCCGAGGCGGTCCGGGCCGCTGAGAGCACGCTGACGGGGGTCAGCGGTCGCGTCTCGCGGATCCAGGCCAGCAGGCTGAAGCCGTCGTCGTCGCCGTCCATCAGCAGGTCGAGGATCACGGCGTCGACCTCCTCTCTGTCCAGCAGCTCGCGGGCGGCCGCGGCGGACGCCGCCTCCAGAGGCCGGTAGCCCAGAGCTGCCAGGTCGCGGGTCAGCTGGGTGCGCAGCGAGCGCTCGTCGTCGACCACGAGGACGGCGCTGCCGAGGAGGTCGTCTGGGCGGTAGACCTCGAGGCCGGGGGGCAGAGGAGGAGCCATCAAGCTCGAGCGCCCGTGCGGGTCCGCAAGATTCCCTCTGCGGTCACGTTGTCGATTCCCGGAGCACGCCCCCCGTGCTCATAAGGAGAGGAGGGATCGAATCGTGACCTGGGACTTCCACACCTAGATCGTAGGAAGATCAGGCTCCTCGGCGGATCAGGTCGGGGAGCGCCGCATAGAGGTCGGCCCGGTCGGCTGCCTTGCTGAAGAAGGCAGGCCCGTCCGGGCCGTCCTCGTCCAGGACCGTGCCGCGGGCGCTGTAGAAGATCACCGGCAGCGACGAGCCCCGCGCCCTTAGGCGGCGGACCAGCTCGCGGCCGTCGACCGGCTCCGGCAGCATCAGGTCGACGATCGCCAGCGCCGGGCGCTCAGACGTCGCCCGTTCGAGCGCCTCGCCGGCGTCCGCGGCCGTCACGACCCGGTAGCCGAGCAGGTTCAGATCCGTCTCCAGGATCATCCGCCAGGCGCGTTCGTCGTCCACCACCAGGACCGTCGAGCCCTTAACGTCCGGCGGGGCCGCCTCGAAGCGACGCGTCAAACTCCCCCTTGTCCCCAACTGCGTAGGCGCGCAGTATATGCGTGGCCCATGGCCATCAGGCCGGTCGACCACGACCCAGCTGACGTCTTGCTCCGCGAGCGGCTTGTGAGGGCGTTGGAGAGTTGCGCCACGGAGGCGGAGCTCACCCAGACGCTCTATCAGTTTTTGCACCCCGTCTTCGACTACCAGGTGGTGACGCTGCACGTGCTCGAGCGCGACGGCGGCTACCACGCGACGCCGGTGGACGAGGGTGTTCTCCAGGAGCGGGTGCGCGGCACCCTCGACCGCTCCGTCACCAGGCCGCTGTATGAGAAGGCCAAGACGGCGGTCGTACGACCCGATCGCGGGCTGTCGCGCTCGCGTGGCCCGGGTCGGGGCCAGGAGCCCAGCCTCCTGATCTGGGCGCCGATCGCGCACCGCGGCGAGGTGATCGCCAGCGTCCTCTACGAGTGCACCGAGTCCCGACACGTGCCCAGCCGCGAGCTCGCGCTGCTCGAGGAGGTGCACAAGGAGCTGGGCGTGCTCGTCGCCAACGCCTATCTCCACGAGATCACGCGGGACCAGGCCGCCCGACTGGCCGCCCTGAACGACGTGGCCAAGGCGCTCGCCCCGACCCGCAGCCGCGACGAGGTGATCGACGCGCTCGAGCAGGCGCTGGGCGGAGTGATCGCCGTCGACTCGGTGGAGATCGTGGAAGGCGGCGGAGGTTCGGCCCGGATCGAGCGCCGGGAAACCGGCGAGGCGACCGTCAAGGTCCCGCTCTGGGAAGGCGACCGCAGCAGCTCGTCGATGGTCGTCCGCACCCGCGCGGCGGACGTCCACGAGGAGTCGCTCGTCGAGTTCCTCGAAGGCGTCGCCGACCAGCTGTCGCTGGCCCTGCGGAGCGCCGAGAGCCACGCCGCCGAGCAGGCGCAGCGGCGCCGGCTGGAAGTGGTCAGCGCGGTCGGCCGGCGGCTCGCGGCGTCGCTCGACCGCTGGGCGATCATGCGCACCCTGCGCGAGGAGCTCGCCGAGCGGATCGGCTTCGACATCTTCATCGTCGCGACGGTCCGCCAGGGCGACAGCGGGCCCGTCGCGGAGGGCTTCGCCTACGACTCGGGCGGCGAGCAGTGGCTGCCCTCGGTGCCCCTGGCGATGGCCGGCCCCGCGCGCACCGCGTTCGAGAGCGGCCAGACGGTGATGATCCGCCGCGCACCTTGGGCGGACGCCGTCGAGTCCGCGCGGGCGCCGGAGGAGACGTGGGTGATGGGCGAAGGCGCGGCGGTCTTCGTGACCCGGCCGGCCGGCGAGCGGCAGGCGGCGAGGTCCGTCGCCTGGGTGCCGGTGCAGGTCGCCGAGGGCCAGGGCGCGCTGCTCTCGATCCAGGCGTACCAGCCCGGCGCGTTCGAAGAAGCCGACGTCCGGCTCCTCGAGGACCTGGCGCCCTACGTCGGCCTGGCGCTCGCGAACGCCAAGCACTACGAGGACTCGCGCGCTGAGAGCCGGCGCCTCGAGGCTCTCCACCGGGTGCAGCTCGGCCTGGCCGGAGCGGCCGATCCCGAGCAGGTGGTCACCGCCGTCCTGGACGGCATGCGGCAGTTCCTGCCCGAGGATCGCCTGCAGATCGAGCTGCGGGAGCCCGGGGGGCGCACCCGAGGCTTCGAGCTCGACGACGGCAACTTGGTGGAGGTGCCGACACCGCTGGGCGGCGCGGCGCGCGGCAGCCGCCGCCTGCGCAGCGACAGCGCGACCGGCACGGTCTGGCTGCCGCTGCAGGAGGCGGGCCGTTCGGTCGGCGTCCTGCGTGCCGAGCGGCTGGGCGGCGGCCGCTTCACCGGCGAGGAGCGTGAGTTCCTGAACGCGGTCGGCCCGCTGGTCGGCCTCGCCCTGGCGCGCCTCGAGCTGGCGGAAGCGAAAGAGCTGATGCTGCGCGCGATCGGCCACGAGATCCGCAACCCTGCGGCGGCCATGAACGCGACCCTTTCCTCGCTGCAGGAATGGAACCGCGAGATGGACGCCGAGCGCCGCGAGCTGCTGCTGGACGAGGCGTACGGGATGTCCGAGCGGCTGCTGGCGCTGGTGGAGGCCCAGCTCCTGATCGCCAAGCTGGAGCTCGGGGGCTACGAGCCCCACCCGGAGCCGGTGGACGTGAGGGCCGTGGTGAGCGACGTCGTGACCTTGCTGTCGCACCGGTACGACGGCGCCTCTCACATCGAGGTCGACGCGCCGGATCCGCTGCCGCTCGCCCTCTGTGAGCCGGTGCATCTGCAGCAGGTGATCAGCAACCTGATCGGCAACGCCTTCGAGCACGGCCGGCCTCCAGTGCGCGTTCGCGTCCAGGTCAAGGAGGGGCAGCTCGAGATCGGCGTCATCGACAGCGGGCCGGGGCCGCCGGCCGATGTGGCCGAGACGCTTTTCGAGCGGCGGCTACGCGGCTCGCGCTCGCGCGGCGGGTTGGGCCTGGGTCTCTATCTCTGCCGCCTCGTCGTGGAGCGCAGCTTCAACGGCCGGATCTGGGTGCGCCGGCTGCCGCGAGGCAACGCTTTCAAGTTCACCGTTCCGCGGGCTTGATCGACGAGAGGGCCAGTCTCGCCGCCAGGCTCGAGCATCGTCTCCAGTCGTCCCTCCTGCTGCTTCGCGAGGCGGTCATGCGGGAAGACCAGGCCGGGGCCGAGGCGCAGCTGAACGAGGTCTCGGCCCGCGCCCGCGGCCTGGCCGCCAGCGTGGCCGGCGGCGCCCGCGCCCGTCAGGCCCTGGAGGAGATCCTGTGGGACTGGATGGGACCCGCGGCCCGCTGGTACGAGACCGACGGCCTGCTCACCGTGGAGGCGCCGGCCGACCGGGAGCCGCCGGAGGCCCTAGAGCTCGGCGAGCCGTTGGTGCGGCTGCTGGCGGTCGAGGCCGGCGGCGATCTCGTGAGCTGGGAGCCGCGCCGCGCAGTGCTGCGCCTGCCGGCCTAGTGGCGCGGGTCAAGCGAGTCCTGGCGCCCAACCCCGGGCCCTACACCGGGCCTGGCACGAACACTTGGGTGATCGCCGAGCCTCCGGTGGCGGTGGTCATCGACCCCGGCCCGGACGACGACCAGCACCTGGAGGCGGTCCAACAGGCGCTGGAAGGGCTGCCGGTCGGGGCCGTCCTGCTCACGCATTCCCATCCGGATCACGCGCCGCTCGCGCCGCGCCTGGGCGTCCGGGTCGCGGCGCATCCCGAGCTGGCGGACGGCGACGTCGTGCGCGTCGGAAAGGTGAGCCTCGACGTCGTTTACACACCGGGCCACGCCGCCGACCACCTCTGCTTCGTGCTGGACGACGCGGTCTTCACGGGTGACCTCGTGCTCGGCCAGGGCAGCACCATGGTCACGTACCCGGACGGCGACATGACGGCCTACCTCCGTTCGCTCGACCGCGTGGCCGCTCTGCGCCCGCGCATCCTTTTCCCGGGCCACTGGGACCCCATCGCCGACCCGGCGGCGAAGATCGCCGAGTACCGCGCCCACCGCCTCGACCGCGAGCGCCAGATCCTGGAGGCGGTGAGGCAGGAGCCCGGCTCGGCGGAGGAGCTGGCGCGCCGCGTCTACGGTGGCGAGGTGGGGGAGGAGCTCCTGGCGGCGGCCGAGATGACGCTGCGCGCGCACCTCGCCAAGCTCGCCGCCGACGGTGCGGTGACCGAGACGGACGGCGTCTTCGCCGGCGCCAGCTCTTAGTTCTTAGCTCCGACGCCGGTCAGCCGCTCCGCCAGCACCTCGGCGTCTTCACCGACTCCCATCAGCGACGCCGACTTCCGTTTGCGCTGGAAGTGCACACCCATGAAGTGCAGCCCGGGCACCACCGTGCTCGAGCCATCGACCTGGAGCGGGAAGCCGACGTCGTCGAAGGCGTTCGGCAGGTTCACCCAGGACTTGTAGTCCGGCCGGAACCCGGCGGTGAGGATCGCCGCGGCGAACCCGGTGAGATCGACTGCAGTCGGCGGGTCCGCCACGAAGGGCGGCGGGTCGGCCAGCTCCGGCACGGGGATGCCTTTTGCCGCGGCGGTGGCGGCCACCCGCTCTCGAATCTCTCGGTAGCGGCCGTCGCCGAAAGCGACCGAGTCGTGCAGGTCCGCCTCGAAGTGCGCACGGCCGTCCTCCGCGCCGCGGAGCCGACCGGTCAGCGTGACCCCGAGCGCCTGCAGCGTCCGGTAGTGAAGATCGTGGCCTCCGCCGCGTCCGGACGCCTGCGGGTTGCCGATCAGCCGCGCGAGCGGACTCGGCAGGTCCGCCAGGGTCTGGTTCATGAACCCTGACCCGAGCAGCCACCACATCATGTCGTGGCCGGCGAGCCGGCGCGGGGTCCAGGGCGCCCGTCCGCAAGCGAGCCAGACCTCACGGCCGGCTTCCCGCAGCTCCTCCGCGATCTGGCAGCCCGACTGGCCACTGCCCAGCACGAGTACCTTGCCGGGTGCCAAGGCGCCGGGGTTCGAGTATTCGGTGATCGTCAGCACGTTCACGAAGGGGCTCAGCTGCGCCACCGCCGGCGGGCGATGCGGGCGCTGGTACCCGCCGCTCGCGATCACGACCTCGCGAGCCGCGATCTGGCCCGCCGAGGTGGTCAGGCGGAATGTGCCGCCGCCATCGACATCGAGCGCCGTCACCGTCACGTGCTCTCGAATCGGGGCGTCGAAGGATCGGGCGTAGGTGACCAGGTGCTGCACGAAGTCGTCGCGCGGCATGAACGCGTCCGGCTCGGGGCCCTCGTAGCGACCGCCGGGCAGGCTGATCGTCCAGCTGGGCAGCACCAGGCAGAAGCTGTCCCACCGCTCGCGCCAGCTCTGCCCGACCTCGCCGCGCTCGAGCACCAGGTGCTCGCGACCGGCTCGCGTCAGCTCGTGGCTGAGCGAAAGACCCGCTTGGCCGGCTCCCACCACGACGACGTCATGCGTTTCCATCTATCCCTCCAATGAGCGGCGGCAGCGTAGCAAAGCGTCCGTCAGCCCGGGCCCCAGGGATCGTCCGCCTGCGCGCCCTGCCAGCCCGCCGGCAGCGGGAACGGCTCGGCCGGATTGCCCGTCAGGTAGGGCATAGGGTCCTGCGGCACGCCCGCGAAGCGGACCTCGAAGTGGAGGTGGGGGCCGGTCGAGTTGCCGGTGGAACCCAGGTACCCGATCACCTGGCCGGCCGTGACAGCCTCGCCCCAGCTGACGGCGGTGCGGACCATGTGGCCGTAGACGGTCTCGAAGCCGCCGGGGTGGACGACGATGACGTGGTTGCCGTAGCGCTGGTTGTCCTGGAAGGCGTAAGCCAGCCCAGGAGCTGCAGCTCCTATCGGCGTGCCCTGCGGGTCGGCCATGTCGATGCCGGTGTGGAACCCGCCCGGGCAGGCGTTGGTCGGGTTCTCCAGCGAGAAGTTGGTGCAGCCGAAGGGCTGCGTCTCGACGTACGAGCTGAGCGGGACGTGGAAGCTCGGCTGGCGGTCGCCCGGCGGCGCCGGCAGCACCTGGATCCACTGGAACACCGTGAGGATCTTCTGCTGCGAGAGATCGGGCGTTGGCTGCTGGTCCGCATGCGGAATCACGAGCAGGAGCGCCAGCAGTAGATAGCGCAAGGCCTGGGTAGAGTAGCCGCGGTGCTCGACCATCTCGACGCATGGCTGGCGGAGCGGGGCCAGCCCGACTATCGCGCGCGGCAGATCCGCGGCTGGCTCGGTCGCGGCGTCCTCGACTTCGAAGCCATGGACGATTTGCCTCGCGAGCTGCGTCTACAGCTGGCGGCCAGCTTCCGCCCCAGCTCGCTGCGCGAGATTGCGGTCAGCGAAGCTGATGACGGCTCCACGACGAAGGTTCTGTACGAGCTCGAGGGTGGGTTCACCGTCGAAGCTGTGGTCATGCGCTACCCGCGCCGCGTCACCCTCTGCATCTCGTCCCAGGTCGGCTGCCCGATCGGCTGCCCTTTCTGCGCCACCGGACAGGGCCCGTTCGGCCGCAACCTGTCGGCGCGCGAGATCGTCGACCAGGCGCTTGACGCGAAGCGGCGCTTGCGCGGTGAAGGCCGGGATCTCTCGCATGTCGTCTTCATGGGCATGGGCGAGCCGCTGGCGAACTACGACGCGGTCGTGCGCGCGGTTCGCGACCTGCCGCTGAGTCCTCGCCGCGTCACCGTCTCGACCAGCGGGCTCGTGCCGCGGATCGAGCAGCTGGCCGGCGAAGGCTTGCCTGTCACGCTCGCCATCTCGCTGCACGCGGCGCGGGACGAGCTTCGCGACGAGCTCGTGCCCATCAACCGCAAGTACCCGCTGGCCGCCGTGATCGGCGCCGCTGACGCTTTCGGGCGCCGCACCGGGCGCCGGGTCAGCTACGAGTGGGTGCTGCTCGCGGGCGTCAACGACACCGAGCGCGACGCCGTGGAGCTGGGCCGGCTGCTGCGCGGCAAGCTGGCGCACGTGAACCTGATCCCCTTCAACCCGGTCGACTCGACGCCCTATCACGCGCCCTCGGCGCCCGATGTGCGCCGGTTCGCGCGGCAGGTGCGTGAGCAGGGCTTGAACGTCACGGTGCGCGACACGCGCGGACGGGAGGCGGACGCCGCGTGCGGCCAGCTGCGGGCACGCTATTCGTAGGCACCTCCGGGTTCTCGTACCCGGAGTGGCGCGGACACTTCTACCCGGCGGGGCTGGCGGGATCGAAGATGCTCGCGCACTACGCCTCGCGCCTCAACGGGGTCGAGCTCAACGGCACCTTCTACCGCAGCCCCGCTGAGGCGGCGCTGCGCACGTGGGCCGAGGCGCCGGTTGGGTTTCGCTTCTGCCTCAAGGGTCACCGGGCGTTGACTTACTCGGCCGCCGCCTTCGACAAGCTCACGGTCGCGCGCGATTTCGCGCGTCGCGTCGAGGTGCTCGGCGAGCGTTTGGGGCCGCTGCTGCTGCAGTTTCCGCCGGTTCGCAAGAAGGACGTCGCGCTCCTGGATTCGCTGCTGGAAGCGTTGGGAAGGCCGGTCGCGGCTGAGTTTCGCGACGAGTCATGGTTCGACGACGAGGTGTCGGCGCTGCTGCGCTCGCGCGGCGCCGCCATGGTGGTCACCGACGACGAGTCCTGGCCGCAGGCGCCGGCCGGCGACTACGCCTTTGCGTACTACCGCTTGCGACGCGACTACTCGGAGGAGGCGCTGGCCGGTTGGGCGTCTCGGGTGCCGCGTGATCGCGACGCCTATGTGTTCTTCAAGCACACAGTGGAGGGCCCGCTGCGGGCGGTGGCGCTGGCTCGGTTGTTGGGTTAGGGCGGCACCAACCGGCCGCCGCCGGCTCCGGCCTGGTAGTTCAGCCACTTTGACCCGGCCGCCGCCGGCGCCGGCCGAGGGGGCTGGAGGCCTAGGCCATGGTCAGGCCGCCGCTCACGGAGAGCGTCTGGCCGGTGATGTAGGCGGCGTCGTCGCTGGCGAGGAAGGCGACGGCGGCGGCGATCTCGTCGGGCTGGGCGAGGCGGCGGAAAGGGACGGCCTTGGTCATCGACTCGATGATGCCCTGGCCGCGCTCCTCGAAGATGCCGAGCATCGGCGTGTCCGTCGGCCCCGGGCACACGCAGTTGACGTTGACCTTGTAGCGCGCCAGCTCGCGCGCGAGCCCTTTCGTGAACGCGATCACTCCGCCCTTCGCGGCTGAGTAGACGACCTCGCCGCTCGAGCCGACGCGCCCCGCGTCCGACGCGATGTTGACGATCCGGCCCGAACCCCGCTCAGCCATGCCGCGCGCGAACGCGTGCGTCACGCCGATCGGCCCGAGCAGGTTGACGCGAATGACGCGCTCCCACAGCTCCGCGTCCGTCTCGAGGAACGGCATGACGCGGTCCCAGCCCGCGTTGTTGACGAGGACGTCGACCGGCCCCAGCCGTTCGGCCAGGGCCGCGGCCGCCGCGTGGTCGGTGATGTCGAGGCGCACGTCCGCGCCCTCGAGGTCGGTCGCGATCACCTCGAGGCCCTCGGCCGCAAGCCGCCGGCAGATCGCAGCGCCGATGCCGCCGGCCGCTCCCGTCACCACCGCGCGGGTCATGCCGTCACCGTAGCGAGAGACGACTTCGGCGCCGCGCGTCTCTGCCAGAGCAGGTACGCCAGGCCCACCACGGCGATGACCACCATGAGGAGCGACGCCCACTGCGCCTGCCGCAGCCCGAAGACCAGCGAGTTGATCCGGACGTAGCTCAGCCAGAACCGGCCGAATGCGTAGAGCCCGAGGTAGAGCAGCCCGATGGCCCCCGCTGGCAACGCGCGCCGCAGTCGCTGATGGAACGGCAGCAGCGCCGCCAGCAGCAGGAGGCACCACACGAGCTCGTAGCCAACCTCCGGGTGGACCGGCAGATAACGCTCGCCCAGCGTCAGCGGGTTCACGTACTCGACGGCCCAGGGCAGGTTGGTGACCGTCGCATGGTGCTCGCCGTTGATGATGTCGCCGATGCGCCCGATGGCGAGCCCGAGCATCGCGCCGGGACCGGCGGCGTCGAGGATGCGGCCGAACGACAGCCCGCGCCGTCGCGCCTGCCAGAAGGCCGCCAGCATGGCGCCGAACAGCCCGCCCCACTGGCTGATGCCGCCCTCGGTGAGCGCGAAAACGTTCAGCCACTGGCCCGTGAACTGCTGGTAGTTCTCCCAGACGAAGAGCAGGCGCGCCCCGATCAACCCGATCAGGATCATCCAGCCCGCGAGATCCCAGACCGTGGCGCCGGAGATGCCGTCCTGGGGCAGCAGGACCTGGGCCAGCCGGATCGTCGCCAGGATGCCGATCACGCTGAAGACGCCGTGCCAGGTGATCAGCAGCGGGCCGATCCGCGCCACGTTCGGGTCTAGGTCGATGACGATCGTGCCGAGCAAGGAGAGCGGGCTCATGCGGCGCGCCGCAGCCGCTCGAGCGCCGTCTCCTTGGGCAGCAGCGCCAGCGTGTAGTGGATCGGCGGGGCGACCTTCTGCCCCGTCAGCGCCGTGCGGATGGCGCCGTACAGCTTCCCCTTGGAGGTGCCGAGCGACTCGACGAGGTCGTTCAACGCCGCTTCGATCGCGTCGGGCCGCCAATCGGTCGCGGCCAGCGCGTCGACCACGCTGGAGAGCTGGCCGTCGGTCGTCGTCGCCTCGGGCTCGGTCCACAGGTACGCGAGCAGGTTGGGTGCGTCGGCCAGCTTCGGCAGCCGCTCGCTGAGCGCCTCGGCCGCGAGCGGCAGCTGCGCCGGCGGCAGGTTGGGGAGGTATGCGGCCAGCCGGTCGGCGAGGTCCCCGATCCGCATCACCCACTGCTTGTTCAGCCAGTCCAGCTTCTCGCGGTCGAAGACCGCGCCGGCGTGCTGGACGCGGGCGAGGTCGAAGACCTCCCGCAGCTCGGCCAGCGTGAACAGCTCCTGCTCGGTGCCCGGGTTCCAGCCCAGCAGAGCGAGGTAGTTGGTCATCGCCTCCGGCAGGTAGCCCTCGTCGCGGAAGTCGGTGAGCATGACGCGGTGGCGCCGCTTGCTCAGCTTCGAGCGGTCCGGCGCCAGGATCAGGGGCAGGTGCGCATACGCCTCAGGCGGCTCGAAACCGAGCGCCCGCGTGAGCAGGATCT
Source organism: Candidatus Dormiibacterota bacterium (assembly GCA_036378435.1). Taxonomy (GTDB): domain Bacteria; phylum Chloroflexota; class Dormibacteria; order Dormibacterales; family Dormibacteraceae; genus DASUWK01. Next base: position 42,531 of record DASUWK010000032.1, read on the forward strand.
GGATCGGCGTGTTGGGGACATGGTCTTCGCCCCGGATGACGTGGGTGATCTCCATCAAACCGTCGTCCACCGGGCTCGCGAAGTTGTAGAGCGGCTGGCCGCTGGACTTCACGATCACGGGGTCGCCGATGAGCGCGGTGTCGAAACGAACCTCGCTGCGGATCAGGTCGTGCAGCACGACCTCCTCGTGCGGCATCAGGAAGCGGACCGTGAACGTGTCGCGGCCCTTGGGCGGGTTGGTCAGGCAGCGCCGCGAGTAAACGTAGGGCCGGCGCTCGGCCTCCGCCTGGCGCCGCTCCTCCGCCAGCTCCTCGGGCGTGCAGTAGCACCGATACGCCTTCTCCTCGGCCAGCAGGCGCGCGGCCTGCTCGCGGTAGATGTCGATGCGCTCCGACTGGCGGTAGGGACCGAAGGGACCGCCGACGTCCCAGCCCTCCTGCCACTCGATGCCGAGCCACCGGAAGCCGTCGACGATCGGATCGATCATCTCCGGCTGGTTGCGCTCCATGTCCGTGTCGTCCAGGCGCAGCACGAAAGTGCCGCTGTGGCGGTGGGCGAAGAGATCGTTGAAGAGCGCGGTGCGGGCTGAGCCGACGTGCACGAAGCCCGTCGGACTGGGGGCCATCCGCACCCGTACGGGGCGAGGCACGGCCCTATGCTAGCCGCGCTCATGGCAGGCCTATTGGCTCTGGTTGGCGGTGACGAGTTCCACCCGGGCAACGACGAGCAGGACCGGCTGCTC
>DASUWK010000033.1:0-13487 GCA_036378435.1 Candidatus Dormiibacterota bacterium
CGGAGTCGGCGCCTACCTGCTCATCGGCTGGCAGCGGGCGCCGGCCGCCGTTTTCGGCAGCGGCCGCCCCACCACCTCGGCGCTCGGCCTCTTCCAGGTCCTGCCGCTGACGCCGTACGCGGCGGCCGTGCATGCGCCCACCTGCCATCAGCCGCGACACCCGACCGGGCTTTGGGTCGAGCTACCGAGGTTGAACATCGTGCTGCCCGTTCATCCCGGTGACGGCTCGGACCGGATCCCGTTCTGCCAGGCGCTCCTGTACCCGGGCACCGTCGCGCCCGGCCAGCCCGGCAACTCGTACCTCTATGCCCACGGCGTGGCGGGGATGTTCGGCCCGCTGCTCCTGGCGCAGGCCGGTGACGAGGTGGTGGTGACCGACTACGACCTCGGCACGGTGCAGACCCTGCACGTCTCCAGGGTGGTCGGTCGGGTGCGGTACAACGACGTCTCCTGGCTGCGCGCCTCGAGTGCCCGTCCGCTGCTTACGCTGCAGACCTGCGTCGACTACAGCGTCAAGGGCGATCGCTGGATCGTGCTGGCCGCCTGAACTAGCCCGGAGGTTCCAACCCGACCGGAGAGTAAAATTCTGCGTCCGCGAGAAGCCGCGCCAAGTGAACGAACCAGTCGTCAACGACCTCACCTTTCAAGCCGCCACGGTCAACGGCTCTGGCAGCCAATCCGCCAACCTGGTGCTGACGCGCGCGATCTTCAGCATGGGCATCCCGGTCGCGCCCAAGAACGTCTTCCCCTCGAACATCGAAGGGCTGCCGACCTGGTACCAGCTGCGGATCTCGCCGCACGGCTACCAGGCGCGCAAGGGCGACCCCGACGTGCTGGTGGCGCTCAACCCGGCGACGTGGCAGCAGGACCTGGAGTCGATGCGAACCGGCGGCGCGGTGATCCACGAGGAGGCCTACCTGACCGCGGGCGTCCGCGACGACCTCGTCTACTACCCGGTGCCGTTCGCGAAGCTGGCCAAGACCGAGATCGAGTCCGACACGCTGCGCAAGCAGCTCACGAACATGATCTACGTGGGCGTGGTGGCCCACCTGCTGGACATCCCGCGTGAGGCGATCGAGACCGGCGTCAAGCGCCAGTTCCTGACCAAGCCCAAGGCCTGGGAGATCAACCTGCAGGCGGTCGAGGTGGGCCGGCGCTTCGCGGAGGCCAACCTGCCCAAGCGCGACCCCTACCGGCTCGAACCGATGCAGGGGGTCACGGACGGCCTGGTGCTGCTCGAGGGCAACCAGGCCGCGGCGCTCGGCGCGATCATGGGCGGCTGCACCGTGCTGGCGTGGTACCCGATCACGCCGTCTTCCTCCCTCTGTGAGTCGGTGATCGCCTACGCCGAGCGCTTCCGAGTGGACAAGGAAACCAGCGAGAAGAAGATCGCGGTGGTCCAGGCCGAGGACGAGCTGGCCGCCGTGGGCATGGCGATCGGCGCCGGCTGGGCGGGCGCCCGGGCGATGACCTCCTCGTCGGGGCCCGGCATCTCCCTCATGGCCGAGTTCGCCGGTCTCGCGTACTACGCGGAGGTGCCGGTCGTCATCTTCGACGTGCAGCGGATCGGCCCCTCGACCGGCCTGCCGACGCGCACTTCGCAGGGCGACGTCGCCTTCGCGCACTCGCTGTCGCACGGCGACACCAAGCACGTCGTCCTACTGCCTGGGACCGTGGCCGAGTGCTACGAGTTCGGCATGGCCGCCTTCGACCTGGCCGACCGGCTGCAGACGCCGGTCTTCGTGCTCTCCGACCTTGACCTAGGGATGAACCTCTGGATGTCGGAGAAGCTGCGCTACCCGGACCGGCCGTTCGACCGCGGCAAGGTGCTGACCAAGGAGGACCTCGAACGCCTCGAAGGACAGTGGGGGCGCTACCGAGACGTCGACGGCGACGGGATCCCCTACCGCACCCTGCCGGGCACCGACCATCCGGCGGCCGGCTACTTCACGCGTGGCTCCGGCCATGACGAGGCCGCCCGCTACACCGAAGGGGCGGACGCGTACGCCCGGAACATGGACCGGCTGCTCGTCAAGTACGACACCGCCGGCGCGTTCGTGCCCTCGCCGGTGCTCGACGAGAGCGGCTCCCAGGTCGGGCTGATCGCGTACGGCTCAACTCACGCCGCAGTCATCGAGGCCCGCGACGAGCTCCGCGCCGGCGGCCTCGAGGTGGACTACCTCCGGATCCGCGCGCTGCCGCTGAACGGCGAGGTCGCCGACTTCGTTCGGCGCCACGACCACGTGTACGTGGTCGAGCAGAACCGCGACGGCCAGCTCTACGACCTGATCCGCCTGCACCTGCCGCCCGACCTGGTGGGCAAGGTGCGTTCGATCCGGCATTACGACGGCCGGCCGGTTCCCGCCGAGGCGGTGACCAGGCCGCTCATGGAGCTGGAGGGAGTGCCCGCCTGATGGCCACGACGCTGAACCGGATCGGCCTCGCACGCGACGCCTACAAGGGCGCCGCGACGACGCTCTGCGCCGGCTGCGGCCACAACTCGATCACCAACCACATGATCAAGGCGCTCTACGAGCTGGGTATCCAGCCCTCCCACCTCGCGAAGATGTCAGGCATCGGCTGCTCGTCGAAGACGCCCGCCTACCTCGTGGAGGCGGCGCACGGCTTCAACGGGGTGCACGGCCGGATGCCGGCGCTCACCACGGGCGCCAAGCTGGCTAACCGCGACCTCGTCATGCTCGGCGTCTCTGGCGACGGCGACAGCGTCTCCATCGGCCTCGGCCAGTTCGCGCACATGATCCGCCGCAACCTCGACGTCACCTACGTGATCGAGGACAACGGCACCTACGGCCTCACGAAGGGCCAGTTCTCGGCGACGGCCGACCTGGGGTCGGTGCAGAAGAAGGGCCAGCCGAACACGCTGCAGCCGATCGACCCCTGCGCGCTGGCGATCACACTCGGCTGCACGTTCGTCGCCCGCAGCTTCTCCGGCGACGGGAAGCAGCTGGTGCCTCTGTTGAAAGCCGCGATCGCCCACCGCGGCACGGCGGTGCTGGACGTGATCTCGCCCTGCGTGACCTTCAACGACCACGACGGCTCCACCAAGAGCTACGCGTACGTGAAGGACCACGAGGAGGAGCTGCAGGACGTCTCCTTCATCCCCTTCTATGAAGAGGTCACGGTCGACTACGAGCCGGGCACGGCGACCGACGTCGAGCTGCACGACGGCTCGCACCTCCTGCTGCGCAAGTTGTCGCATGACGAGCACGATCCGACCGACCGCCTGGCCGCCTTCCGCCTGGTCGAGGAGGGCCTGCGGAGCGGGCAGCTGATCACCGGGCTGCTCTACGTCCGCGAGGACGCCCAGGACCTGGTCGAACACGAATCCTTGCCGGCGCGACCGCTGCGGGACCTCGGCGAGGCCGACCTCCGGCTGACGCGAGAGCAATTCGACCAGCTGATGTCGGAGCTGGCATAGCCCAGAAGGCTCCTCCCCTTTCGAGGGGAGGTGGCGCCGAAGGCGACGGAGGGGTTTGGGCCGGGGCCGCCGAGCACGTCGCCTCCGCGGACCCCGACATGAGGCGCCTGGTCGCCGCGGTCGGACCGATCGCCTTGCGCGAACGGCACGCCGACAACTTCAACGCGGTGGCGCGCTCGATCGTCTTCCAGCAGCTGGCAGGCGCGGCGGCGCTCGCGATCTACAACCGCTTCGCCGCGCTGTTCGAAGACGGTCCCACGCCCCAAGGCGTCCTGGCGCTGCCTGAAACCTCGCTCCGCGGAGCGGGCCTAAGCGCGGCGAAGACGGCGGCGCTGCGGGACCTGGCTCTGAAGTCCGTCGATGGCACGGTCCCGTTCGACAGCCTCGACGGTCTCGACGACGAAGAGATCGTGAGCCGCCTCTCGGCGGTCCGAGGTGTCGGCCGCTGGACGGCCGAGATGTTCCTGATCTTCCAGCTGCGCCGCCCGGACGTCTGGCCCATCGACGACCTGGGCGTGCGGCGCGGCTACGCGATCGCCCACCGCCTGGCCGAGCTTCCGGTGCCGAAAGCACTGGGGCCGCTGGGCGAGCCCTTCCGGCCGTTCCGCTCCGCGGCCGCCTGGTACTGCTGGCGCGCAAATGACACCGTGCTACCCGATTAGCTAACAAACGCGCTATCATCTTTCCGCACAAGACATGCGGAAGCTTCTGATTGCGGCGATCGCCCTCACCGTCGGCGCCTGCGGCGCCTGCGGAGGCGGCAGCCCCCTCTCCCAGTCGAACCCGGCTCCGGCCATGGTCCAGGTGGAGAACGCGCCCGGCACCGAGCCGCACTCGGGGCTCCAGCAGGCGGACTTCGTCTACGAGTACCTGACCGAGGGCGGCATCACACGCTTCACCGCGATCTACTTCAATCCGAGCGGCAGCCAGAAGGTCGAGCCCGTCCGCTCCGCCCGCCTCGTCACCCTGAGGCTGGTCCAGGCCTATGGCGGAGTCCTTTTCTTCAGCGGCGCCAGCAGCCACGTCTCGGGGCTGATCAACAGCGAGCAGATCCCCAACTTCAACGAGAACGCCACGCAGTACTTCGCCCGCGATGCGTCGCGTGCCGCGCCGCACAACCTCTACACGACGCTGGACCATCTGGCCCAGGGCGTGCAGTCCAAGGGCCTGCAGCGCGGCTATTCGCTGCCGGCCACCGGAACGCCTACCGGAGGCAAGCCGGTGAAGTCGCTGAGCTTCCAGCAGACGTCGGCGCACTCGGTCAGCTGCAGCTACGCGTCGGGCTCGTACACCTACGAGGGCGAGACCGACGCGGGCGCCGGCGGTCAGCCGGTCAAGATCGCCAACGTCATCCTCATGCAGGTGGCTCATCACGACGCCGGGTACACCGAGGACGTGCTCGGCGCCCAAGGCATCGATTACGACCTCTCAGGCACCGGGCCGGCCACGCTCTACACCGGCGGGCAGCGCTTCGACGCGCACTGGGACCTGAGCAGCCCGACCAAGCCACCGCGCTTCCTCGGCTCCGACGGCAAGCAGCTCCCGCTGGCCGCGGGCCTGACCTGGGTGTTCCTGGTCGACCCGGGTACCTCGGTCTCGGAGTCGTGAGGCGCGGATAGCAGTACATCTGATAGCATCGTTATCAATAGGACCTAGTTAGCCTCTACCCCCGCTCCGCGCCCGTCCTGCTCGCCAGGGCGGGCGCGAGCATCTATGGCGGTGAGCTGCAACCACCGCCGCCCGACTGGTGTTTGGATGGACGTATGGAGGACTTCGAGCGCCTGGTCCGGCGGCACCAAGACGCGATCTTCGCCTTCGCCCTCAGCCTCGTGGGGGAACGCCAGGAGGCCGAGGACGTGGCCCAGGAGGCCTTCATCCGCGCCTGGCGGGCCTATGGCGGCTACGACGAGGACCGCCGCCGCGAGCTGAAGGAGCGGCCCTGGCTGCACCGGATCGCCCTCAACGTCTTCCGCAACCGGCTCCGTGCGAAGAAGCCGGCTCTCGAGCTGCTCGAGGGGGCCGCGACGGCCCGTAGGTCCGATGAGCCCGAGGAGGTCGTGCTTCGCAACGCCTGGCGCGACGATCTTCGCCGCCACCTGCTGGCCCTCCCCCGCCCATACCGCGAGGCCGTCGTCCTGCGCCACGTGCAGGGCCTTGGCTATGCCGAGGCGGCGGAGGTGCTGGACGCGCCGGTCGGCACCGTGAAATCAAACGTCCACCGAGGCATCCAGCGGCTCCAGGAGCGGATGGGTGGGCTCGGCCTCACGGAGGTGAGCTGAACGATGAAGGCAACTGAGCTCGAGCAGAGGCTCCGCCAGCTCGGCGACGAGCGGGCGCCGAGCTCGCTGCTGGCCGGGGTGCTGGCCGCGACCGCTCCGCCGTCCAGGTACGTGGAGCTTCCGACCGAGATCGGTCCGGTGTTCGTCGTGGTCGGTGAGGCAGGGATCTCTTCAGTGAGCTTGGACCGCCCGGCCCAGCCCGCCACTCCGACTCCCGAGCTGCGAGAAAAGCTCCGGCGCGCGCTCGAGGGGAAGCCGGTCGCCCTAGAGTTCGACCTGCGCGGCCTGACCCCCTTCGAGCACGACGTCCTGATGAAGGCGCTCGAGATTCCGCGCGGCGAGATCCGGACCTACGGCTGGATCGCCCGCGAGATCGGCCGGCCGAAGGCCGTGCGCGCGGTGGGCACAGCGCTCGCCAACAACCCGATCCCGCTCTTCATCCCCTGCCACCGCGTGGTGCGCGCGGACGGCAAGATCGGGAACTACGGCTGCGGTGGGCCCGCGAACAAGCGCCGCCTGCTGCTGTTCGAAGGGGTGCCGGAGGCGGCGCTGGGGCGGACGCTGGCTTCCTAAGAGCGGGTACCTTCATGGCCAGTGGAAGCCGCGTGGCCAGGAGAACATGTCCCGCTCGGCGCCACCTGGGACGGTGAGGGCACCAACTTCTCGATCTTCTCCGCCAACGCGGACTGGCTCGAGCTCGTCCTCTTCGACCCCGATGGCGGCCAGCGCTCGTTCGAGCTCGCCGAGCGAACCGACCTGCACTGGCACGGGTACGTCCACGGCGTAGGGCCCGGTCAGCTCTACGGCTACCGCGCCCATGGCCGCTACGAGCCGCAGGCCGGGCTCCGGTTCAACCCGTCCAAGCTCCTGCTGGACCCCTACGCCAAGGCGATCGCGGGCGAGATGCGCTGGGGGCCGGAGGTCTACGGCTATCAGCTCGGCCGCGAGGAGGACGTCAAGAGCGACCTCGACTCAGCCCCTTGCATGCCGCGGTCGGTGGTCGTGAGCCCGCACTTTCCATGGGGTGACGACCTGAGGCCGAATACGGCCTGGGCGGACACGGTGATCTACGAGGCGCACGTCAAAGGCCTGACCATGCGCAACCCGGACGTGCCCGAACAGCTTCGGGGCACGTACGCCGGGCTCGCACATCCCGCCACCGTCGCCCATCTCCAGAAGCTCGGCGTCACCGCGATCGAGCTGATGCCCGTGCACCACTTCGTCGACGGGCAGCGTCTGGTGGACCTGGGGCTGCGCAACTACTGGGGCTACGACTCGATCTGCTACTTCGCCCCCGAGTCTCGCTACGCGTCGGGCGCCACCGGCTGGTCGCAGGTCAACGAGTTCAAGGCGATGGTGCGCGCCCTGCACGCGGCGGGTCTCGAGGTGATCCTCGACGTCGTCTACAACCACACCGCCGAGGGCAACCACCTCGGCCCCACCCTGACCTTCCGCGGCCTCGACAACGCGTCCTACTACCGGCTCGAGGAGTCGGACAGCAGCCGCTACTTCGACGTCACCGGGACCGGCAACACGCTGAACGTCAGCCAGCCGCAGACGCTGCAGATGATCATGGACAGCCTCCGCTACTGGGTTCTGGAGATGCACGTCGACGGCTTTCGCTTCGACCTGGCGTCGGCGCTCGCCCGGCAGTTCTACGAGGTCGACCGCCTGTCCGCGTTCTTCGACCTCATCCACCAGGACCCGGTGCTCTCGCAGGTGAAGCTGGTCGCGGAGCCCTGGGACGTCGGTCCCGGCGGCTACCAGGTGGGCAACTTCCCCGTGCGGTGGGCCGAGTGGAACGGCCGCTACCGCGACACGATCCGCGACTTCTGGCGCCAGCACGTGCACGGCGTCAGCGACCTCGCCTACCGCCTGACGGGGTCCAGCGACCTCTACCAATCGGACGGCAGGCGGCCCTGGTCCAGCATCAACTTCGTGACCGCCCACGACGGGTTCACGCTGCGCGACCTGGTCAGCTACGACCAGAAGCACAACGATGCGAACGGCGAGGACAACCGCGACGGGACGGACGACAACCGGTCCTGGAACTGCGGGGTCGAGGGGCCGACGGACGACGCCGACGTCCTCGAGCTGCGCGCTCGCCAACAGCGCAACTTCCTGGCCACCTTGCTGCTCTCACAAGGTTGCCCGATGCTGCTCCACGGCGACGAGCTGGGCCGCACGCAGCGGGGCAACAACAACGCCTACTGCCAGGACGGCGAGATCTCCTGGGTGGATTGGGAAGCTGTGGACGAAGGGCTGCTCGCTTTCACGCGGCGCCTGATCGCGCTGCGCCGGGAGCAGCCGGTGCTGAGGCGGCGACGCTTTTTCGCCGGCCAGATCGGCCGCGGGCCGCGCCGCAAGGACATCGCCTGGTTCCGCCAGGACGGGCAGGAGATGCGCGAAGCGGACTGGCGCAGCGGGTCGCGGCGGAGCCTCGGGATGCTGCTCAACGGCGACCTCATCCCCGACCGCGGGCCGCGCGGCGAGCCTGTGGGCGGCGACACGCTGCTGGCGCTCATGCACTCGCACGAGGACGAGCTCGAGTGGACCCTGCCCAGCGGCTGGGGAGAACGCTGGGAAGTCCTGCTGGACACCGCCCGGCCGGGCGAGGCCGCCGGGCTGCGCGACTTCGAGGCCGGAGGCACGCTGAGGGTCGTAGGCAGATCTGTCGTCGTGCTTCGCAGGCTTTAACAGCGGTATCGGTTGACTGTGGTCCAGGGCGGGCGTCTAATACCCTTCGGCACGGTCTGCGAAGCCGGAGCCTTGAATCGTCAGGGAGGGTTAATGCACCGTTTGATCCGTCTTTCAGTAACCGCCGCAGCGGCCGGCCTGGCCGCGCTGACGGCGATCGCTCCGGCGTCTGCCAGCAACGTGAGCGCCATGCACTCGGCCAAGACGCGCGGCGGCAACGGCGCCACCGCCAGCAGTCCGCTGGCCTGGAACGGCGGCCCGGTCGAGACGACGCCGAAGGTATACATCGACTTCTGGGGCTCGACCTGGTCGAACTACAGCAGCGCCCAGACCTACAACATCAACTTCTTCGGCAACGTCGGCGGCTCGAACTGGGCCGGCATCGACACGCAGTACTGCGAGAACGCGGTGATCAACACCGGAACCTGTGTCACGAACCCGAAGGGCCAGCTTAAGGGCAGCTACGTGCACAACGTCACGCTGCCGCGGCGCATCACGCAGAGCGCGATCGCGGCCGAGGCGGTGTGGGCCATGAACAACGTGTTCGGCGGCTACGACCCCAACGCCACCTACTTCGTCTACACGCCGCATGGTCACTCGATGAGCGGCTTCGCCACCTCGTGGTGCGCGTGGCACAGCTCCACGAGCTCCAACGGCAACACCGTCGCCTACGCCTACATGCCGTACCAGCCGGACGCCGGCTACAACTGCGGCGCGAACAGCGTGGACGGCACGTTTGACGGCTTCTCCATCGTCGGCGGCCACGAGTACGCCGAGGCCGTGACGGACCCGCACCCGTCCAGTGGCTGGACGGACACCAGCGGCAGTGAGATCGGCGACAAGTGCGCGTGGGTCAACCTGAGCAACCAGAACTTCAATGGCATGACCTTCCCGGTGCAGCCGCTCTACAGCGACGCTGCCGGCGGTTGCGCCGTCTCCTGAACCGAGCTGAGCAAGTGAGGGCGGCGAGCTTCGCCGCCCTCTTACTTTTTATGGGGGCTGCGTGCGGCGCGCAGGCGGTGCCTGGTAAGGGCACCCCGGCGCCCACCGCCGGCTGCCTGACGGTGCACTTCCCCTACCCGCCGGCCGTAACGGCGCTCACAGCTGCCGATGCCGGCCGGACCGTTCACCTGAACGTGGGTGATCTCGCTTCGGTGACGCTGCTCGGCAAGGACGCGCCTGGCGGCCGGTGGCCCGAGATCGCGATCAGCGACGACGCCGTGAGAGCGCTGGCGAACCCGGCGAACGCCGCGACCGTGGGAACGCAGCTCGGCGAGTATTGCGCCGCCCGAGCTGGTCAATCGACGCTGACCTCGGGCCCCTGGACGGTGACAGTGGACGTCGGCGGCTAAAGTGGAATCGTGGTCGACGAACTCGAAGACGTGGTGGAGCGCTGCCCGAACTGCGGGCGAGAGCGAGACCTCTGGACGGAGAACGAAGGCCAGGGCGTGGTCGCGGGCGGCGTGGTCTACTGCTCGGAGTCCTGCGCCCTCGAGGACCAGGAGAAGGGTCTAAAAGACCCGTAGGCTGCACAGCTCACAAGGTGTGGCGACAGTGGCGGGCCGCAGGCGCGGCCGGCCGTCCTTCGGACTCCGCTGGTGCACCCCAGCGGACCTGTCGCGATATCCCGTGAGCCGTACAGCCTAGGCCTGCGAGCGCGGCCGGCTCGGGTCCAGGCCCATCCGGGCGGCGATGATCTCGTTCATGATCTCGGAGCTCCCCCCACCGATGCCGAGGATGCGCGCGTCGCGGTAGTGGCGCTCGACCTCGCCGCGCAGGTAGCCGGCACCGCCGTGGATCTGGACGGCCTGGTCGACGACGTAGTCGCACGCCTCGATCGCCTGGTTCTTGGCCATCGCCACCTCTTTGACCACGTCCTCGCCGGCCAGGTGCCGCTCGGCGATGCGCAGGGCGTACGTGCGCGAAACATCGACTCGCCGCGCCATCTCGGCCAGCTTGTGCCGGATCACCTGGCGTGAGGTGAGCGGCCGCCCGAAGGTCTGCCGCTCGGCCGCGTAGGCCACGGTGAGCTCGAGACACCGGCCGGCGACCGCGTAGGCGTGCACGGCCAGGCCCAGCCGCTCGGTCTGGAAGCCCCGCATCAGCTGGTAGAAGCCGGTCCCCTCCTCCCCGACCAGGTTGGTGGCGGGCACCTCGACGTCCTGGAACGCCAGCTCCGCCGTGTCGGAGCACCACCAGCCCATCTTCTCCAGTTCCTTGGACACGCTGAAGCCGGGCATGCCTCGCTCAACCACGAGCAGCGAGATGCCCTGGTAGCCGTCGCCGCCGGTGCGGGCCGCCACCGTCACGAAGTCCGCGCGCGTGCCGGAGGTGATGAAGGTCTTGGCGCCGTTGAGCCGGTAGGTGTCCCCCTGCCGGACGGCGTGGGTGTGTATGCGCGCGACGTCCGAACCCGCGTCCGGTTCGCTGACCGCCAGCGAGCCGATCAGCTCGCCCCGCAGCGCCGGGATCACCCAGCGTTCGATCTGGGCGCGGTCGCCGGCGGCGATGATGTGGGGCGTCGCGATCCCGTGCGTGAAGAGCGCCGCGCAGAGCCCGCTGGAGGCTCCACCCAGGATCAGCTCCTCGGTGACGAGCATCGAGGCGAGAAGATCGCCGCCTCCCCCGCCGTACTCCTCGGGGAAGGCGACGCCGAGTATCCCGGCGTCAGCCGCCTTCTTGTGGAGCTCGCGAGGGACCCGGCCTTCCCGTTCCCACCTGTCCAGGTAGGGCAAGACTTCCCGACGCGCGAACTCCCTGACGGTCTCTCGGAGGAGCACCTCCTCCTCGCGCGTCGTCACCGCCATGGGTGGAGGTTAGTCCAGCCGCCGTCTGCAGCACGTGCAGCCTGGGTACCAGCAGCTTCTGAATGAGCCACCAGAATCCCGCCGCCCAGACGATGCCGATCGCGGCGTCGATCACGTAGTGCTCGCCGAGGTAAACGATGGCGAACCAGACCAGCGCGGCCCATGCCAGCGCCGCCCAGGCGCCCCTGGGCCAGACCCTGCGCAGCGCGAGGAAGCCCAGGAACGGATAGGCCGCATGCAGCGACGGGATCGCCGCCACCGGGTTCGGGCTGAGCGACGCGTAAAGCCCGTCCAGCCGGCTGACGAGAGTGTGGTCGAAGATCCGGTCCAGGCCGGTGAACTCACCGTGGTACGCGGCCCACCAGGGCGGCGCCGTCGGCAGGAGCAGGAAGACCACGAAGGCGGCGAAGGACATCGCCACCAGGGTCAGCATGTACTGGAGGAACACGCCCCGGTCGACGAGCCAGAGCATCAGCGCGAACACCAGCGCGGCGGGGAAGTGGACGAAGTACACGATCGTGGCCGCCGGGTCCAGCCAGGTCGCCCAGCCGTGCTGACGCGCAAGCTGCTGCAGCACCACCGTCGGCAGCCGGCCGCCGAAAAGCGATTCCTCGAGCTGCCAGGTGCCTGAGTAGACGGCGAAGCCCGTGGTGCCGGCGAAGCCGCGCATCGCCTCCCACGCGAACAGCAGTGCGACCAGGGGAACCCAATCGCGCACGAAGCCGACCAGCCGGCCGCTCAGGATCGCGATCGGCACGAAGAGGACCAGCAGGTAGTCGGGAGTCACGACCTGGCGGCGGAAGACGAGCACCCCCGTGACGGCGACGACGTACGCGAGGGCGAGAAGGGCTAGCAGGCCTGGGGTGGTTCTACGGGCGAGCCCGGCGCTACTGAGACCGGGATTCAATCGGCAGGGTGCCGATCACTCGCTGCGGCGAGTCGCACGCCCTGAGTTTAACGGTCCGTGAAAAAGCGCTCCCTAGTGAACCAGCCGAGGGCTCCGAGGAGGCAGACGGCCCCGAGCGCCACGAGGCCGACGACCAGACCGCGCGGCGCCCCCTCGACCGCCTGCGTGCGGACGGTCGCCGGCTTGGCCCCCGGAGCGTCAGCGGCGGGCGCCGCAGCGGGCGAGGGCGACCCGGTCGGCCGGCTCGAGGGTGAGGGGCCCGCGGCGGGCTTAGCCGCCGGCTGCGCCTGGGACGCCGCGGAGCTCGAGGCGCTGGGGCAGCAGCCTCCGCCGCCAGCGCTCGTGCCGCCACCGCTACCGCCGCCGCTGGCGGCGGGACAGGACCCGCCGAGAGCGCGGGCCGCGTCCAGGACCGGGCGGCCGCCGACGCTACGGCTGGTGGCGAGGACCTGGTCGCGCGCCTGTTGGGCCGTCATGCCGTGAGACATCAGCAGCGCCAGCGTGCCGGCGGCGTAGGGCGTCGCGAACGAGGTGCCGTCATAGAGGGCAAAGGGGGCGTTGGCGACGTTCCCGGACAGCCCCGGGTTGCTGGGCGTGTAGGTCGGGTACGTCGACAGGATGTCGGAGCTGGGATCGCCGCCGCCGCCGTCGCCGCCCGGCGCGTACACGTTCCCCGTCTGCGAGTAGCTGGCGAGGTTGCCGGAGTGCCCCATGGCTCCCACCACCAGTGCGTAGGGCTCCAGGTTCGCGTAGCTGGCGCCCTGGCCCGGGAGCGTGACCCCGCTGTCGAAAGCGCCGTTGCCGGACGCGATCGCAACGGCGGCTCCACTTTGCGAGGCCCACTGCACGGCGGCGGGGATCGGGTCACCGGTGACGCCCGGCAGGATCGACGGGATCACGGGGCCCAGGCTCAGGTTGACGACGCGGGCGCCGTGCTGCACGGACCAGTAGATCGCCGCCGCCACATCCGAGTCATAGGCGCTGTAGCCGTTGCTGCCGCCCTTGTTGCTGAAGACCTTCATCACCAGCGCCTTGGCGTCGGGCGCCTCGGCGGCCATCCCGTACCCGTTGTTGGTGTCGGCGACCATGATCCCGGTCGTCATCGTCCCGTGGCCGTAGTCGTCCATCACGGCGGCCTGGCCCGTCCCGTCCGGAGTCTGATCGGGCGCGGGTTGAGCGTTGCCGCTGACGAAGGCCGCGCCGGCCACGAGCTTGCCCCGCAGGTCTGGGTGCCCGAAGTCGACGCCGGTGTCGATGTCGGCGATCAGGATCCCGGAGCCGGTCGCGACGCACCAGGCCTGGGGCGCGTTCGTGCTGGACGCGTTGCCATGCAGGGCCCACTGATAGCCGGCCGTGTA
>DASUWK010000034.1:0-9661 GCA_036378435.1 Candidatus Dormiibacterota bacterium
GCCTTGAGCCCGTCGATGATGCTCGGGATCGCCACGTTCACGATCGTGGTGTCGAGCAGGATCATGAAAAAGCCCATGGTCAGGACCAGGAGCACCAGCCACGGGTTTTTGGTGGTCGGCGGCGCCGCGGCGGCAGATTCAGGGGCCCGCATCAGCCCCGAACGCTACACCAGCCGAAAAGTGATCACCTCAAACTCCTCCTCGCCGGGAAAGAGACGTTTCATCGACGCCCTGAGAGAGTCGAGGTCGGGCTGCCCTTCGTGCCTGGCGTGGCGGCTGGTGAGATCGTCGAGGCCTACGTTCTGCACGCGCTCGATGTGGAGCTCGGCAAACGCGGGCTGATTGCGCCGCACGGCTTTGACCACGTCGCCGCGCCGATAGCCGGAGCCGGCGCGGCGGACGGTCACTTTCTGGGCGCCGTTGAGGATGGGATCGACGGACTGCTGGCGGAAGTGGAGGGGTTTCGGCATGCGGGCACCGTAGGTAAGCCCTTTTCAGATTGGAACCGTGCCTGTTAAGCTCGGCCGCACTGTGCGCACCTGCTCCTGTAGCTAGCCCGTCTGGGGCTGGCCACTGCGGCCCGATCGGGCCGCGCATCACTTACAGGAGCGAAAACAGTTGGAAATCGAGATCATCCCGTTCACCCTTGCCGGCCGGGCGCCGGCACGCCTCGAGACCGTGCGCCTCACGTCGGCGGACGGCCATCCCCAGGAAGCCGCGCTCAGCGCGCTCGCCGATGCAGACCTGTCTCCGCTGGTCCTGCACTCCACCTCTTGGCGTCACGACTCCGAAGGCCTGGTCCTGACGTACGCGGCCGTCGTGCTGGCGCCGGTGGCCGGGGCGCGACCGGTCTGGCGCACGCCGCTGGCGCGCGGCACAGCGCTGGCTCCGCCGGCGCGAATCGAGGAAGACCAGGTCGCCGCCCACGCCCTCGTCCACCTTGCCTGGCTGGCCGGCCACGATGCCGCGGTGTCGGCGGCGCTGCCGCGCGCGTGGCACGAGGCGCTGGTCGAGTACGTGGCAGCCGACGCGGTCGAGGAGCTGGCCGGCTAGACCACGGCCCGCCCCGTCGGGTCATTTCGGGAGAAGTGTCCCTGTCCTCGACGACCCGACGGGCCATTTCTGGAGAAATGCACGCTGGGCGGAGCGTGGATGATGGGTTCGATTTCCATGCCAGCGCTCTACCGGTACTCGGGGCCGGCGACCATCCATTGGGGCCGCGGCTCGATCGCGCAGCTCACCCAGGAGATCGGCGAGGGCGCCCGCGTCGCGCTCGTGACCACGCGGTCGCTGGCTGACGGTCCGGTCATGTCAGCGGTTCGAGCCGCGCTGATGGACCGGCAGGCCGAGCCCGTGGTGATAATCGGCCAGCACGCCCCGGAGGCCGACGTCGAGGCCGCGGTGAGCGCGATCGCGGCGGCGGGCGCGAGGGCCCTGGTGAGCCTCGGCGGCGGCAGTCCGATCGACGCCGCCAAGATCGTCAGCGTCCGGCTTGGCGGCCTGCCGCACGTCGCGGTGCCGACCACGCTCTCGGCGGCCGAGCTCGCCGCCGGCGCCGGTTACAGCGATGCCGCCGGCAACAAGGTCGGGTTGCGCGACCCCGCAGGCATGCCGCGGGCCGCGATCTACGACCCGCAGCTGGCCCTTCACACGCCACTGGAGCTCTGGCTCAGCACCGGCATCCGCTCCCTGGACCACGCGGTCGAGGGCTTCCTGTCGCCGGGCGAGCATCCCTACAACGACGTGCTCTGCCTGGAGGCGGTCCGCAGGCTGTTCGACTCGCTCCCGAGGGCTCTGTCGGTGCCGATGGACGTCGAGGTCCGGGGCCAGAACCAGCTCGCCGCCTGGCTTTCGTACTCGCTGCCGGCTTCGGCCGTGGGGCTCAGCCACGTGATGGGCAAGCAGATCGGCGCCCGCTTCGGCATCCCGCACGGGGTGACCTCGTGCATCTTGCTGCCGCATGTCCTCGGCTACCGGCTGGCGCGGCAGGCCGACCGCGCCGAGCCGCTGGCCGCAGCGATGGGCGGCGACCCCGCCGTTCGGGTCGGCGAGCTGGTGTTGAGTCTGGGGCTTCCGCGGCGCCTGGCACCGTACGGGCTGAACGAAGATGACCTGCGGAGTGCAGCGGCGGCGCTCGCCGGTCCGGAGCACTCGATCGAAGATCTCGCTTCGATCTACTTGGCGGCGCTGTGACGGCGGGCCGCTTGCCCGGCGACGGTTGCGGGATCGACTGGATCCGGGACCGCGAGGTCGAGTGCGCGTCCATCGAGGCCGTGGCCGCCGTGGCCGAGGCGGCCTGGCGGGAGCAGCGCCGGCACCTTGCCCAATCCGATTTCTATCGAGCGCGGCTGGGCGCGGACTTGGAAAAGGCAACCCTCGCCGATCTGCCGCGGCTGCCGTTCACGACCAAGGCCGAGCTCAAAGTCGCGCTGGACGAGGCGCCGCCCTTCGGCACGAACCTTTGCGTGCCGGAGCAGGCCGTCAAGCGCGTGTACCAGACCAGCGGGACCACCGGCAGCCCGAGCGTGCTCGCCCTGACGGCACCCGACGCGGACGTCTGGACGGCGATCGGCGCCCGCAGCTACTACGCGACCGGCCTGCACGAGCACGCGAGCGTGCTCAGCACGTTCGGCGCCGGGCCTTTCGTGGCCGGCCACACCCATCTCTCGGTCGCGGAGGTGGGGGCTCGCAGCGTCCCCGTCGGGCCGGGTGACACGGCGCGAGTGCTGTTCGCGCTGCAGGCAGGCCTCGCCGACACGCTCCTCGCCACCCCCTCATTCGCGCAGCACCTGGCGAACCGCAGCGACGGAGCGGCTGCCTCGCCGGCGCTGACGCACGTGATCACCGGCGGCGAGCCGGGCGGTGGCATCCCCGCCGTCCGCGACCACATCGAGCAGGTGCTGGGCGTCACCGTCACCGAGGTGATGGGCATCGGCGACCTCGCGCCGTCCCTGTTCGGTGAGTGTCCAGAACAGCAGGGCATGCACTTCTGCGGCACCGGCCTCATCTGGCCTGAGCTGGTCGACCTCGAGACGCGAGAACCGATCGAGATCGAGACCGGCGCGGTCGGGGAGCTCGTGTACACCCATCTGCGGCGGGAGGCGATGCCGGTTGTGCGGTTCCTCAGCGGTGACATCGTCCGCATCGAGGGCACCAGCTGCGCCTGCGAGAGAACGTCGTTCCGGATGCGCTGCATCGGCCGCCGCGACGACATGCTGATCGTGCGGGGTGTCAACGTCTATCCGTCCGCGGTGCTCGATGTGATCGGCGAGTTCAGGCCGCGTGTCACCGGTCGAGCGAGGGTCGTGCGCGCGGGTGGTTCGGTGTCCGTCGAGCCCCCGATCCCGGTCGAGATCGAAATCCCCGCTGAGACGCCAACCGATGCGGCCCTGGCGGCCGAGATCGAGGCGGCGATCAGAAGCCGCCTGATCTTTCGGGCGCGCGTCGACCTCGTTCCCGAAGACCGCTTCGGCGACGCCGGCTACAAGACCCGCTTGAGCCGTTCCGAATGAAGCGCGGCAAGATTCGCACCAAGCTCGCGAAAGTCGAGGCCGACAGCATCGTCGTCCGCGGCCACGATCTCGCCGAGCTGATCGGGACTGTGTCGCTGGGCGACATGGCCTTCCTCGAGCTGACCGGGCGCCTGCCGTCGCCCGGCGAGTCCGCCGTGTTCAACGCCCTAGCCGTGACGCTGGTGGAGCACGGGCTCACGCCGAGCGCGATCGCGACGAGGATGACGCTGCTGGGCGCCCCGGAATCCCTGCAAGGCGCAGTGGCCGCCGGCCTGCTCGGCCTCGGCAGCCGCTTCGGCGGACCGGTGGAGGACGTCGCGCGGATGCTGCAAAGCGGGGAGGATGCGCCCCGCATTGTCGCGTCGTACGCCGAGCGCAAGGCTCCCATTCCGGGGCTCGGGCATCCGCAGCACACCGAGGTCGATCCGCGCGTCTCGCGGCTGTTCGCGGTCGCCTCGGCAAACGGCATCCGCGGAGCCCATACCGAGCTGATGGAAGCCGTCGCCCAGGAAGCCGAGCGTGCGCTGAGCCGCCGGCTGCCGATCAACGCCACCGGCGCGATGGGCGCGATCGCCAGCGATCTCGGCCTGCGCTGGCAGGTCTGCCGCGGCCTGGCCGTCATGGCGAGGGCGATCGGGCTGGTGGCGCACGTCCAGGAGGAGCTCGACGACCCTGTCGCACCGGAGATCTGGAGACGCGTCGAAGACGAGGCAAGAGGTCTCTAGGCCAACCTTCAGGAAGCCGAACTAAGATGCTTGCGCGGCCGGCCGAAGGCCGCGGAGGAGGAGTTGATGCCCGCCCAGCTGCCCGGCATTCACCACGTCACCTGCATTACCGGCGACGTGCAGCGCAACGTCGACTTCTACGTCTCGGTCCTGGGGCTGCGCTTCATCAAGAAGACCGTCAACTTCGACGTGCCCGACACCTATCACCTCTACTACGCCGACCTCGTCGGCACCCCGGGCACCGCGATGACCTTCTTCGGCTGGCCCCACCTGCCTTGGGGCGCCCAGGGCGCCGGCCAGATCCGCGAGGTGTCGTTCGCGATCCCGCCGGAAGCCCTCGACTTCTGGTCGGCCCGCCTGCGCGACCTCGAGGTGCCTCACGACCGTGAGCGGCGGTTCGACACCGAAGTGATCACGTTCGCCGACCCCGACCGCATGCGGCTGGAGCTGGTCGGCGATGCGGCCGCGCTCGAGTCTCGCTGGCAGGCTTGGGACGGCGGTCCGATCCAGCCCGAGCACCAGATCCGCGGCTTCCATTCGGTCACCCTGCTGGAGCGGGCGCTCGAGCCGACGGCGCAATTCCTCACGGGCACGCTGGGGTTTCGAGAGGCGGGGAACGATTGCGACCGCGTGCGCTTCACGACCGGCGCGGGCGGCGCGTCGGCGACCGTCAACGTCATTGCGGACTCGGCGGCGCCGCGAAGCCACGAGGCGGTTGGCACGGTCCATCATGTGGCCTGGCGGGCGACCGACGAGGAACACCAGCTCCAGTGGCGGGCGGCGGTCGTCGAGGCCGGGCGGGATGTCACGCCCGTGATCAACCGGAAGTACTTCCGGTCGATCTATTTCCGCGAGCCGGGTGGGGTCCTCTTCGAGATCGCGACCGACGGGCCGGGCTTCACCGTCGACGAGTCGGTGGCCGACCTCGGCTCGTCGCTGCAGCTGCCGCCGCAGTACGAGGAGCGTCGCGAGAACCTCAACTTCAACCTGCCGCCCATCGATGTCCCCAGCTTCGCGCGCACGTGATCGGACATGAGTAACGAGGAGGACTGACCATGGCTACGATCGCACCCGTCAATCCGTTCGCGGCAGAGGCGAAGGACACCGTCCTGACGGTGATGCGCCGAGACCGCGACAAGTTCACGCGCATGGTCTCCGACCCAGCCAACTGGAACGTCCAGACCCGCTGCACTGAGTGGGAGACGCGCGACCTGGTCGGCCACATGATCGACGTGATGGAGGGCTACTTCAAGAACTGGGAGGCTGCGCTCAACGGCGAGACTCCCACTCCGCTGGGGATGGCCGCCATGGGGTCGACGCTCAACGACCACGCGCTCGACTTCCGCCGGCTCAGCCGCGAGGAGGCGCTCGACCGCTTCAAAGCAAACGCCATGAAGCTGGACGGCATGCTCGACGCGCTGACGGGCGAGCAGTGGACGAGCTTCCTTATCTCGCATCCCTACGCGGGCCCGGTGCCAGCCGGCTGCTACGCGAGCTTCCAGATCATGGATTACGGCGTCCATCCCTACGACATCGAGTACGGGCTGGGGGACAAGCTGGCGACGATTGACGAGGCCAGCGCGGGGATCATCCTGCCGTTCACTTTCATCTTCTGGCAGAACACGGTCGACCAAAAGGCCGCCGAAGGCGTCGACATCCAGTACGGCATCCAGGTGGCCGGGCCCTGGGGCGGCAAGTGGCGAGTCAAGGTCAAGGACGGCAAGTTCGAGTACGGCCCCGAGGAGGGGGACTTCGCCGGCTGCGACGCGCTGTTCAAGTTCGACAGCGCCGCCGATGAGGTGCTGACCCACTTCGGCCGCTTCCCCGGCGGCTCCGCGATGGGCGACCCGGCGGTGATCGACAAGGTGCGTCACCTCTTCTTCAGCTTCTGAAGCTGTCCGTCTGGGTGGCGGAGCTCTCGGCATGGGCTCCGCCACCGCTGGACCGGGGTGCTGATGTTCGCGAGGCGCGTGACGCGGCGGACGTCCAGTCGCTGGTCCAGGCGATGGGCGCGGAGGGAGACCTGGTCGATGAGCGGCAGCGGCGCGGCTGCCGCGCCTTCCTGGTCCGGCGGGGTTCGGAGGTCGCCGCCTATGGGTGGCTGACGGCCGGCCCCGAGTGGATCGGCGAGGTCGGGTTGGAGATCGTGCCGGAGCCGGGCGAGGCGTACCTCTGGAACTGCGTGACCTTGCCGGAACACCGCCTGCAGGGACTGTTCAAGCTCCTGGTCGTGCACGTGACCGCGACCGTCCAGGCCGAGGGCCTCGGGCGTCTCTGGATCGCCAGCTTGGCCGGGACTGCCGAGCGGGCGCTCGAATTCGCCTCGTTCCGGCGGATCGCGGAGATCACGCCCGTCGCGAAGCAGCAGGGCTGGTTTCGGGTCGAACCGCCTGGCGTGCCGGTGCTGGGCCTGGGCGATGCCCAGACGTTTGCCGCGGGAGCGCCGCGCCGCCACTGATTGCGGCGGCGGGCCGACCCGCAGGCCCCCTTGAATTCAAAATGGGGCTTCGCGCCGCCGTAGCTTAGTGGCAAAGCAGCGGACTTTTAATCCGAGGACCGGGGTTCGATTCCCCGCGGCGGTACTCCCCGGTCAGCTCATCCGGCCGACGAGGTGCCGCGCGATCACCTGCGCCAGCTCCCGCGGCGTCACCGTCGCCTTGGTGAGGTACTCGACAGCGCCGAGCTTGAGCG
Source organism: Candidatus Dormiibacterota bacterium (assembly GCA_036378435.1). Classification (GTDB taxonomy): domain Bacteria; phylum Chloroflexota; class Dormibacteria; order Dormibacterales; family Dormibacteraceae; genus DASUWK01. The sequence continues at coordinate 6,929 of DASUWK010000034.1, forward strand.
TGGCGCCGACCGTCTCGTCGACCCCGTGGTTGCTGAGGACGATCACCTTCAGACCCCTCTTCTTGATGTCGTCCCGCAGGTGTTCGAGTACCTGCATTCCGTCCATGCGGGGCAGGCGAAGATCGAGGAGGACCAGGTCTGGTCGCCGGTCGTGGACGGCCTCCAGGCCCGCCTCACCGTCGGGCACCGTCTCGACCCGATAGCCGTACTCGGTCAGCGCCAGGCGATACATCCGGGCGATGGCCGGGTCGTCCTCCACGAGGAGCACGTGCGGCTTCTGGCGGGGGTTCACCACGACACCAGATGGTGTGCGCGGGGTTCGACGAACCGGCCGATATGGCGGTTGAAAAAAAGCTATCCAATACCGGCGGAACGCCGACACAGGGAGGGTATAACTTCGGAGGCCGATGTCCCAGCCCCAACCCGAACACGCCCCGGCGACCGCCTTGGACACGGTCCTCGAAGGCCTCAACCCGCCCCAGCGGGAGGCGGTGGAGCACGGCGATGGGCCCCTCCTCATCTTCGCCGGCGCAGGGTCGGGCAAGACGCGGGTGCTCACCACCCGCATCGCGTACCTGGTCGAGCGGCGGCGAGTCTTCCCCGAGCGCCTGCTGGCCGTCACCTTCACCAACAAGGCGGCTCGCGAGATGCGGGCTCGGGTCGGCACCCTGCTCGGCGACGACGACCGCAGCCGGAACATGTGGGTGGGGACGTTCCACGCCACCGCCGTCAAGCTCCTGCGTCGCGAAGCGAAGACCCTGGAGCTGGCTCCATCGTTCGTGATCTTCGACGAGGACGACACCCGGGCAGCCTTGAAGCGCGTTCTCGACGACTTGCGGCTGGACCAGAAGCGCTATCCGCCGGCCACGATCTCGCACCGCATCTCCCAGGCCAAGAACGAGCTCCAAGGGCCGGACGAGCTGCCCAACAACAGCTATGCCGACGAGATCGTCAGGCGCTGCTACGCCGGCTACGAGACAGTCCTGCGACGGTCTGGCGGCCTCGACTTCGACGACCTGATTCTCTACTCGGTCCGGCTCTTTCGAGACCACGCGGACGCCCTGGAGCGCTGGCAGGACCGCTGGCGCCACGTGCTGGTCGACGAGTACCAGGACACGAACCACGCCCAGTACGTGCTGGTCAACCTGGTGGCGAGCGGGCACCGCAACATCGCCGTCGTCGGCGATGACGACCAATCGGTCTACGGCTGGCGCGGCGCCGACGTGCGCAACATCCTCGAGTTCCGCCGCGACTACCCGGACGCCAAGGTGGTCAAGCTCGAGCAGAACTACCGCTCCACCCAGCCGATCCTCGACGCCGCCTTCCAGGTCATCAGGCACAACGAGGAGCGGGCCGAAAAGCGCCTGTGGACCGACCGCACCGGCGGCGACAAAGTGACCGCAACCCAGGCCTATAACGAGGTCGAGGAGGCGGAGTTCGCGGCCGACGAGGTGGAGCGCTTGCGGCGGGCTGAAGGCCGCAAGTACGCGGAGTTCGCCGTGCTCTATAGGACCAATGCCCAGAGCCGCGCTTTCGAAGACGTCTTCAACCGGCGCCGCATTCCGTACCGCCTCGTCGGAGGTGTGCGGTTCTGGGAGCGCCGCGAGATCAAGGACGTCCTCGCCTATCTGCGGTTCCTGTTCAACCCCGCGGACGAGGTGAGCTTCGCCCGGATCGTCAACGTTCCCCGGCGCAAGATCGGCCCGGTCACGGTGGAAGCCCTGCGCGCGCACGCCGCGAGCGGCGCCGGCTCCCTGCTGGACGGTCTGGCCTCGCCGGCCGCCGTGCCGGGCCTCCCCAAGGCGGCGCTGGCCCCACTGGAGCACTTTCACCGGCAGCTCGCCTCGATCCAGGCAGTGGCGGCGGCCCTACCTCCAAGCGACCTCGTTCAACAGGTTGTCGACGTGATGGGCCTGGAGCAGCACTACCTGGACGGAACACCGCAGGGCGAGGCCCGTATGGAGAACGTGGAGGAGCTGCGAGGCTTGGCCGAGGAGTTCGACGAGCAGGGCCCGGAAGCCGGCCTGGAGGCGTTCCTGACCGAGGTCGCGCTGGTCTCGGACGTCGACGCCTACGACGAAGGCGAGGAGGGCGTGACCCTGATCACGCTGCACATGGTCAAGGGCCTCGAGTTCCCCGTCGTGTTCCTGGCCGGGATGGAGGAGGGCCTCCTGCCTCACTCGCGGAGCATCGACGACGGCCCCGCCGGCATCGCCGAGGAGCGGCGGCTCTGCTATGTGGGGATGACGCGCGCGAAGGACCGCCTCTACCTGAGCTGCTCTTTCCGTAGGCACCTCTTCGGCCAGTCTTCGGCGAGCTCGCCGAGCCGGTTCCTGCACGACATACCGCCGTCGTTGATGGCGGCTCCGCGGCGCGGCGCCGCTCCGGCGCCGCCGCCCCGATCGTCTCCCGGCGCCTACCGCGACCGGATGCTGCAGCGCCAGGTGCAGGCCGCGCCGGCGCCACCGCCGAAGCAGAGATATCGGGCCGGGGACCGGGTGAAGCACCCCGCCTTCGGGTCGGGCGAGGTGATGAAGAGCACCCTCACCCGGACGGACGAGGAGCTGCTCGTGCGCTTCGAGAAGGGCGGGCTGAAGATCCTGAGCGGATCGCTGGCGCCGCTCGAGAAACAGGCGTGAGCCGCGTCGCGGATCCGGCAGCCCGCGCCGAAGAGCTGCGCGAGGAGCTGCGGCGCCACGAGCACGCCTACTACGTGCTCGACGCGCCCTCGAT
>DASUWK010000035.1:0-21651 GCA_036378435.1 Candidatus Dormiibacterota bacterium
CGTGCTGGTCATCGACGACTTCGGGCGCCAGGTGGAGTCCCCGATCCGGCTGCTGAACCGCTTCATCGTGCCGATGGAGGAAGAGCTCGACTACCTCGATCTCACCGCCAGCGGCCGCAAGATCGAGGTGCCGTTCACCTGCCAGGTCGTGTTCTCGACCAACCTCGCGCCGGCGGACCTGGTGGACGAGGCCTTCCTGCGCCGGATCGCGCACAAGATCCTGGTACCCGACCCGGAGCCCCAGGCCTACCAGCGGATCTTCGAGCGCGAAGCCCAGCGCCGCGGGCTGTCGGTCCCGCCGGACGCAGTGCAGTTCCTGCTCAGCCTCTACGGCGAGAGGCCGCTGCGCGGCTCGCATCCCAAGCAGCTGATCGCGCACCTGGTCTACCGCGCCGCCTATCGCGGCGAGGAGCCGCGGGTCACGCTGCAGAGCCTGCGCACGGCCTTCGACACCTACCTCAACCCGGCCTTCGTGGGCCGGCCGGGGCTCGTCCACACCCTGCAGTAGGGGGCGTCTGGGCTAGGCGACCGCCTCCAGCGCCTCGGCCACGATCGCGATCGACCGCTGGATGTCGGCCGCCTCGATCCCGTGATGGGTGACGAACCGCAGCGTCGTCGGGCCGAGGTCCAACACGAGCATGCCCCGGCTCCGGCACTCGGCGGCGAGGCGGGGCGCGTCGGTGACGCGGACGAACACCATGTTCGTCTCGACACGGCTCAGGTCACAGCTGACGCCCGGGAGCTCGGCCAGCGCCTCGGCCAGCGTCCGCGCGTTCGCGTGGTCGTCAGCCAGCCGGTCGATCATCGTGTCCAGGGCGACCAGCCCCGCTGCGGCCAGCACGCCTGCCTGGCGCATGCCGCCGCCGAGCATCTTCCGCCAGCGCAGAGCCTCGTGCATGTCGTCCGCCCGCCCGCAGAAGATGCTGCCGGCCGGGCAGGCGAGCCCTTTGGAGAGGCAGAAGGTGACGGTGTCGGCGCCGGCGGCAAGCTCCTTGACCGAGGCCCCGCAGGCCGTCGCCGCGTTGAAGATCCGGGCTCCGTCCAGGTGCACGCGCAGCCCTCGGCTCCGGGCGAGGTCATAGATCGCCTCAAGGGCCGCGGGCGGCCAGACGACGCCGCCCTGGTGGTTGTGGGTGTTCTCGATCGCGATCGCGGTCGTCGGCGGATAGTGCGGGTCGTCGGGGCTCAGCTGGGCCGCAACCTGGTCGGGCGTGAAGATCCCGCGGTCGGTGACGAGGGGCAGGATCTGCACGCCGCCGACCACCGCGGCCGCTCCCGCCTCGTAGCGGAACGTGTGGCTCTCCGACTCGGCCAGCAGCGCGTCACCGCGCCGCGCGTTGACCAGCACGCCGAGCTGGTTGCCCATGGTGCCGCTCGGTACGAACAGCGCGGCCTCCTTGCCGGTCAGCTCGGCCGCGCGCTCCTGCAGCCGCCTGACCGTCGGGTCCTCGCCGAAGACATCGTCGCCGAGCTCGGCCTCCGCCATGGCGCGGCGCATCTCGGCGGTGGGCAGGGTCACGGTGTCGGAGCGCAGGTCGATCACGGGCAGCGACAAGACTGTACGTTGCCGTTGGGATGCGGCTGGACTTCGAGGCCCTGCTGGCGGGTGTGCTGCCGGCGCTGATCTGGCTCTCCATCGTCTACACCCGAGACCGCTACGAGCGCGAGCCGAAGGGCCTGGTCGCGGGGCTCTTCGCCTTCTCGATCGTGCCCCTGATCGTGGCGGCCGCCGCCGAGCGGGCACTCGGCGTCCGTCCGACCGCCGCGGTGGTCGCCGTCGCCCTGTTCGGCGCCCTGATGGTCGGGCTGATCGAGGAGGGGGCGAAGTTCGGCGGCATGTGGCTGCTCGTCCGCCGCAACCCCAACCTCAACGAACCGGTCGACGGCATGATCTACGCCTCCAGCATCGCGCTCGGCTTCGCGGCGCTCGAGACGACGCTCTACATCCTGAGCACCTATCACCGCGACCTGCTGATGGGAGCGCCGCAGCAGGTCGCCGCCGGTCAGGCCTTCTTCGTGGTGGCGCCGATCCGCGCCTTCACCGGGGCGCTCGGCCACATGTCGTTCACCGGGATCACCGGTGAGGCCTACGGCCGTCTGCGGACCGGCACCGGCTCCAGGACAGGCGTCTTCGTCGCCTACCTTAAGGCCGCGGGACTGCACGCGGCCTACGACGGCCTGCTCGGCATCGGGCTGACGTTGTTCGGCGCGCTGGCGCTGCTGGGCGCCCTGGCCTACTACGTGCGCCTTTTCAGGCGCGCTCTTCGAGACTCGCCGTTTCGCCGGGAGCAGGCCGGCTGGGCCCGAGGGGGAACGGCCGCGCCGCCGGCGTGACACCTTCCATGATCGCGAGGGTGTATACGAGGGCCGCGGCGGTCGCACCGGTCAGAGGCCCGAGCGAGTAGATCCACCAGTTGCCGAGGCCGCCGCCACCCACCAGCGCGGGGCCGAGCCAGCGCGCGGGGTTCATCGCGGCGCCGGTCAGCGGGCCGCCCATGAAGATGTCGAGGCTGACCGTCAGCCCGATGAACAGCGCGCCCACCTTCGGCGCCCGCGCGTCGATCGCGGTGCCGAAGATCACGAAGACCAGGAAGAAGGTCAGGACGGCTTCGATCAGCAGGGCCTGCGTGCCAGTGACGCCGCCGCCCGGGGCGGGCGTGCCCACGTCGACCGCCGTGAGGACTCCGGCGGGAATGACGGCGTGCAGCAGGGCGGCCGCGGCGACAGCGCCCAGGACCTGCGCGATCCAGTAGCCCAGGGCGTTGGCGGCGTCGATCTGGCGGCCGACCCAGGCCGCGAAGGTCACGGCCGGATTGAGGTGGCCCCCGCTGACGGCGGCGGTGGCGCTGGCGAAGACCGCGATCGTCAATCCGTGGGCCAGCGCGACGCCGGTCACGCCCACCTTGCCGTGCGTGATCGCGTCCATCGCGATCGATCCGACGCCGACGAAGATGAGGGCGAACGTGCCCACGAACTCGGCGACGTAGGCGCGCGGCTTGAGCGCGGTCATGTCTGGATCACACTACGATATGGGCGATTTTTCATGCCAACGTCACGTAAAGGAGAGAAATCTCCGGACCTCGGGCTCGCCATCCGCGAGCTCGGCTTCCTCCAGCGGCTGGCTCAGGCGGCTGCCTCCACGCGCCAGCCGGATGAGCTCGTCGAGCTGATCATCCGGGAAACGACGTCCGCCATGGACACGGACGTCTGCTCGTTGTACCTGCTCGATCACGCGGGCGCCCGTCTGAACCTGCGGGCGACCAACGGCCTGAACGAGCGGATGATCGGTCGCGTCACCATGCGGGTGGGGGAGGGCATCACCGGCTGGGTCGCCTCCAGCCGCGAGGCGCTGGTCGTCCCGGACGTCACGGTCGACACCCACTGGAAGTGGATTCCCGGTCTCGACCAGGAGAACCTGCGGTCGATGCTGTCGGTGCCCATCGAGGCCGGCGACCGGCTGGTGGGTGTGATCAACGTGCAGACCTCGGACGTCCGCGAGTACTCGGGAGCCGACATCGAGTTCCTGCGCGCGATCGCGGGCCAGGTCGCGGGCCTGCTCGAGCGCAGCGAGCTGCAGCGGCGCGCCGAGCAGCAGCTGGCCGAGATCCGCCTCTCGCACGACATCCACGAGCGGTTCACGCGGCTCACCCTGGAGGGCGCCGGCGTCCCCGCGATCCTGGAAGCGGTCGGCTCGCTGGCCGGCGGCGCCGCCGGCCTGTACAGCGGCGACGGCTTCCGGCTCGGGCCGGCCCGACACGGCGAGCATCTGCCGGCGCGGCTGCAGGTCCCGGCCGGCCTGGCCGGCGGCGACCCGCGCGAGACCAGGATCGAGGCCGGCAGGCCGCCGCGCCCGCTCGACCTCGTGCCCGTCCGGGCCGGGGAGGAGCTGCTCGGTGTTCTCGCCGTGGGCTTACCGGAAGGCGACGGGATCGATCCCGACGGCCGCCGCCGGGCGCTCGAGCACGGCTCCACCGTCCTGGCGCTGGAGCTCTCGAAGGAGCGCGCCGCGGCCGAGGTCGAGCGCCGGCTGCGCGGTGACCTGGTCGAGGAGCTGCTGTCGGGCGGGCTGGACGACGAGGAGGCGGAGCGAGTGGCGCAGCAGGCGGAGCGCCTGGGTCACCGCCTGCCTCACCCGGCGTGGGTGCTGGTTCTCGAGCCGGACGACACCGGCGCGGATGGCACCGACGGCGAGCTCGGCTCCCGCGGCCGCCAGGACCGGCTCGACGCCGCGCTGACCGACCTGCTTCGGCGGCGCGTGCCGGGCGCGTTCATGCTGGCGCGGTCCTCCTCGGTGGTCATGCTGGCGCCGGAGGACGCCGTTCCCGACCTGCCCGCGGCCGAGCGGCTCGCCGGTCAGGTGCAGACGGCGGCGGCCGCCGTCCTGCGGCCGGGCACGGCCTCGATCGGCATCGGCAACCTGGCGCGGACGGTCTCCGAGCTGGCGCGCTCACACCACGAGGCCAGGCAGGCGATTCGCCTGTCGCGCCGCGCTGGAGGCCGGGCTCAGGTCACCTCATACCGTTCGCTCGGCGCCTTCCGGCTGCTGCTCGAGGTGCAGAACCGAGACGCCCTGACGCGGTTCGTCGGGGAGGTGCTGGGCCCGCTCCTCAAGTACTCGGAGTCACGCGAGACGCCGCTGCTCGAGACGCTGGAGGCGCTGGTCGCCGCGCGCTGGGTCCGCCGGCAGGCCGCGCGGGCGCTCGGCATCCACATCAATTCGATGAACTATCGGGTGAGCCGGATCGAGGAGCTCGCCGCCGTCTCGCTGGACGACCCGGAGATGCGGGTCGCCTTCGCGATCGCGCTCAGGGCACGGGGGATGCTGGGGAGCTAGGCGGGGGCGGCGGCGCCATGGGCCGCCACTGGGCTCCGTCCCACCACCAGCGGCCGTCGGCCGAGACCTGCCCCATCAGCGCCGGCTGCAGCTGCGACTGCCGGCTCGCCCGGCTGACGCGGGCGACCACGATCCAGAGCGCCACCAGCCCGGCGATCACGAGGGCGCCGATGCCGGCGAAGGCCGCCGCCGGCAGCGTCTGGGCGGCGACCGGCTTCGGCTGCGGGATGGAGTCCGCCGGCGCCCCGGCGAAGACCAGCTTCGCCTGGCTGAGGACGCCGGTTTCGTCGGCGCCGTCCTCGATCAGCTCCACGTGGAAGATGTCGTTGCCCTTGCGGACGATCACGGTCGTGCGGACACCGTCCTTGTCGGTGTAGACGTTGCCGTAGGAGTTCGCCAGGCCGGTCGTGTCGAACGAGCGGGTCCAGTTGGCGGCGGCCTGGTCCGCGTCCTTCGCGCCGCCGTACCAGCTCTCCGCGCCGCTGTCGGTCTTGAAGACCTTCATCGACTCGTACAGCACTATCGAACCGGCCGCCTTGAGCCAGGAACGCTGGTAGCCGGCCACGAACTCGTAGCGCGACAGCTCGTTCAGAACGGTGTCCTCGTGACCGGGGTCGAGCGCCGCGAAGTCGTGCGCGTTCATCGCGCCGTCGGGGAGATTGGGGTCGCCCGGCGTGCCTTCGACCCAGCGACCGCTCATCCCGGGCGCCGGCAGCAGCGGCCGCAGGTCGGCCAGCGCGAACGCCTGGATGGACGTCGCGGCGAAAAACGCGGCCACCGAGGCGGCCGCCAGCAACCTCACCCCCCGCATGCGGGCCGCATCGTAATGAAGAAACGGGCGACCCCGCAATGGGATCGCCCGCTTTTTATTTCTCGGGAATGTCGCCTGATCGCGCCCCCGGCCGGCCGCGGGACCTATCCGGACCAAATTGAAGGGCCCGCGGCCGGCCGCGGGCCCCTTTGGGCTGCAATCAGCTACACGTCGTGATAGAGGTGGAACTCCCAGGGGTGCGGCCGCAGCGCGACCTGCTCCACCTCGCGGGTCCACTTGTACTCGAGCCAGGTGTCGATCACGTCTTTCGTGAACACCTCGCCCTTGAGCAGGAAGTCGTGGTCGGACGCCAGCGCGTTCAGCGACTCGGCCAGCGAGCCGGGCACCGACTGGATCCGCGCCTTCTCCTCGCCCTCGAGCTCGTAGATGTCCTTGTCCACGGGCTCAGGCGGCTCGATCTGCCGCTGGATCCCGTCCAGGCCCGCCATCAAAAGCGCGGCGAAGGCCAGGTAGGGGTTGGCGGATGGGTCGGGCGAGCGGAACTCGATCCGCTTGGCCTTCGGGTTGGTCGAGTACATCGGGATGCGCACGCACGCGGAGCGGTTGCGCTTCGAGTACACGAGGTTGATCGGCGCCTCGTAGCCGGGCACCAGGCGGCGATAGGAGTTCGTCGTCGGAGCGCAGAGCGCCAGCAGCGCGGGGGCGTGCTTCAGGAGGCCGCCGATGTACCAGCGAGCGGTGTCGGAAAGGCCCGCGTAGCCGTCGCCGGCCATCAGGTTGACGCCGTCCTTCCAGAGGCTCTGGTGGACGTGCATCCCGGAGCCGTTGTCCTGGAAGATCGGCTTCGGCATGAAGGTCGCGACGTAGCCGTTCTGCGCCGCGATGTTCTTGATGACGTACTTGTAGACCATCATCTTGTCGCCCATGCGCGTCAGCGAGTCGAAGCGCATGTCGATCTCGGCCTGGCCGGCGGTGCCCACCTCGTGGTGCTGGACCTCGACCGGGACGCCGGCGTCGATCAGCTTGAGCATGATCTCGGAACGGAGGTCCTGGAGCTTGTCGGTCGGCGGGACGGGGAAGTAGCCCTCCTTGTACCGCGGCCGGTAGCCGAGGTTCGCCGTCCCGTTCGTGCCCGAGTTCCAGATCCCCTCTTCGGAGTCGATGAAGTAGAAGCCTTCGTGGGAGTTCTGGTCGAAGCGCAGCGAGTTGAAGAGGTAGAACTCCGCCTCGGGGCCGAAGTAGCTGATGTCGGCGATCCCGGTCTGCCGCAGGTACGTCTCCGCCTTCTGCGCGATGTAGCGCGGGTCGCGGCTGTAGGGCTCGCGGGTGATCGGGTCGACGACGTTGCAGATCAGGAACAGGGTCGGCACCCGCAGCACCGGGTCGACCGTCGCGCTCTCCGGGTCCGGGATCAGGAGCATGTCGCTCTCGTTGATCGCCTGGAACCCGCGGATGCTCGAACCGTCGAAGCCGAGGCCCTCGGTGAACGTGCTCTCCTCCAGCTCGCTGAGCGGCACCGTGAAGTGCTGCCACGTGCCCGGAAGATCGATGAAGCGGACGTCGACCACCTGGACGCCAGCCTGGCGGGCAAGCTCCAACGCGGCGGCCGGCGTCGTGCCGGCCTTGATCTCTACGGCCATGAACTCCTCCTCGCTCTCTATTAGGGGTTGTGGCCAAGAGTAGAGAGCCGGACGCCGCCGCGGTCTGAGCCGCTGGACACGAAATCGGCCGGCTGGTTTCGTGTCACCCGCACGACAGAAGAAGAAACCCGCTTACGCCGCGGTGGACTGCTCCAGGGCCTTGGCGATCCAGCTCTTGACGCCGGCGGGGCCGGGGAAGCCGACCAGGCGGTCGACCATGCGCCCACCGCTGAACAGACCCAGGGTGGGGATGCCCATCACGCCGTACTGCATCGCGATCTCGGGGTTCTCGTCCACGTCGAGCTTGCCGACCGTCACCTTGCCGGTGAGGTCCTGCGCGATCTGCTCGACCACAGGTGCGATGGCCCGACAGGGTCCGCACCACTCGGCCCAGAAGTCGATCAGAACCGGCTCGCTGGACTCGAGCACCTCGGTCTGGAAGGTCGCGGTTTCGAAGTTCTTGAGGTCACTCACGGCTAGTTGAATCACATCCTACGGACCCGTATTCCGGCCCGCATAATCGGCTCGAGTGGCCACGCTTGAGCTAAACGCGCCGTCGGGGCGGTCAGAGGTCGGACATCGCCTGCTGGAGGCGGTCCCGGGCCTGACCAGCTGGACGCTGCTCCTGGCGCCTGCCTGGGTCTCGATCGTGACCGGGGCGATGGGGCTGGACGGCGCGTACTGGATCGCGGTCGCGATCCTCGCCTTCGACTGCTACTGGCTGGTCCGCTCCCTGTTCGTGATCACCAACATCTACCGGACCTGGTTCCGGCTCCGGCACGCGATGGCGACCGACTGGCTGGCGAAGTGCGAGGAGCCGGTGGGGGAGGGACGGCCGCAGCCGCTCGACTACTACCACCTGGCGATCATCCCGACCTACACCGAGCCCTACCACGTGCTGCAGGAGACGGTCCGAGCCATCGCTGACGCGGCCTATCCCACCGAGCGCAAGCTCGTGGCCGTCATCACGCGGGAGACCGATGAGGCCGGCTGGGGACACGTCGCCCGCCTGCGCGAGGAGTTCGGCTCGCGGCTGGCCGCGTTCTACCACGTGAAGGATCCGTTGGAGCCGGGGATCGTGATCGGCAAGTCGGCGGCCATGAACTGGGGCGGCCGCTGGATGCACCAGGTGCTGCTGGACGAGGGCTACGACCCATCGCTGGTCCTGGTGACAGACCTCGACTCGGACTACCGCGTCCACCGGCAGTACCTGCCTTGGGTGAGCTATCACCACGCCCGCGAGGAGGACCGCGACTGCGTCCTGTGGCAGCCCGTGCCCCTCTTCCACAACAACATCTGGCGGGTGCCCACCGCGGTGCGCGTGATGAGCGCGAGCACGACGCAGTGGCAGATGTACCTGCACTCGAGGCCGGCGCGGCTGGTGGCGTTCTCGAGCTACACGTGCTCGCTGAAGTTCGTCCACGACGCCGGCTACTGGGACAAGGACGTCATCCCGGAGGACTCGCGCTTCTACTGGAAGGCGTTCTTCAGCTTCGGCACGCGCTTTAGAGTCAAGCCGCTGTACCTGCCGCTGTACGGCGACTCGCCGACCGGCCGCGACTACGCGGCCGCCCACCTGAGCCAGTACAACCAGATCAAGCGCTGGGCGTGGGGGATCACGGACATCCCCTATGTGCTGGAGCGCCTTTTCGGGCACGCCGAGATTCCGCTGCGGGCGCGCCTGCGGCGCTTCTTCAACCTCTACGTGAACCACGTCAACTGGGTGTTCCTGCCCGTGCTGTTGATGTTCGGGGCTTCGATGCCGATCTGGGTCTCCACCGACTTCTCGCTGACGACCTTCGGCGAGAACGTCTGGGGGCTCTCGACCGCGATCGTGACCTGCACGCTGGCGACCGTCGTCGCGCTCATCTACCTCGAGGCGCGGATGCTGCCGCCCAAGCCGAAGGAGTGGTCGCTCCCGCGCCGGCTCGTGGCCCACCTGCAGTACTTCGCGTACCCGGCGGTCGGGCTGGTGCTGTCGGTCATCCCCGCCCTGGAAGCGCACACCCGCCTGCTCTTCGGTCAGTACCTCGAGTACAAGATCACCGAGAAGGGAGTCTGACGGTGGCGACCAAAACGCGGCCATCCGCCGGCGAATGTGCGTCACGGCGTCCAAAACTGGCCACATCCGCCGGCGGATGCGCCGCCCGTCTCAGTCAAGCGTTAACAAACACCTGTTTGACTACCGGACGTAGCCGTGCTACCTTGCGCGAACATGCGTTTGAGCCCGGGCGATCCACGACACATCGAGCACCTCCAGGCTCAGATCGAGGCTTTGCTGGAAGAGGACTGGAAGGGACGCCCGGCTGAGGAGCTGGCCGAGCAGCTGAAGAAGCTGCGCAAGCAGATCGTCGCGTCGACGACCGTCTACCAGATGCGGATGCGGCTCCTGCAGCGAGGCCGGGCCGAAGCCAGCTGAGCCCTCGTACGGCACCGCGGCCGGCACCGAGCCCTTAACTCGAGCCGGGATGGGGCCCGCGGCCGGCCGCGGGCCGGCTCAAGCGGGCGGAGGGTCAGCCCCCGCTGATACCTAAGAGCGTGATCCCGGACACCGCCCACAGCGTCAGGAACAGGATCAGCGCGATGAAGAGCACCCAGCCCGTGCCGGTGATGATGTTGTGCCCCGGGATCGGCCAGCTCGTCCAGCCGAGCCGCTTCGGAAGTACGTAGGCGAGGATCTTGTCGACGAACGGCCAGACCAGCAGGCCGGTCACGATCGCCGGCACGATCAGGAAGTTGACGACGAACTCATTGCCGAGCTTCAGGGCCTGGAACAGGAACAGGAAGTACCAGTCCGGGCGCGGGATGACCACGGTGCGCGGGTCGGCCGAAGCCTCCAGCGCCATGTCCTTCTGCACGAACGCGGCCATCAGGCCGACCGTGAGCAGCATGATCACGGCGATGATCGGGTAGGGCCAGAAGTGGTCCGGGAAGAAGGGATGCGTCTCCTCGTCCGGCAGGTCGTCCGCCAGGTGCTGGCCGGCCGCGCCCATGAGGATGGGGAAGAGGGCCAGCCCCACCAGGACGGGGTACAGGATGTGGTCGGGCCCGATCGGGAGGCGCTTGTACTCCGGCTCCAGCGAGTGGCCGCCGCCGTGGCCGTCGAGCTCGACCTCGACCGGGGTCGCCGTGGCGGCGCCAGGTCCCTCGCGGTACTCGCCGCGACCTACGGACGCCATCTCAGAGCGGCTCCGAGATGCCGTGCTGCCGGATCAGCCGGAAGTGCACGTACATCAGCAGGATCAGCAGGCCGGGGACCAAGAACACATGGATCGCGAAGAAGCGCTGCAGGGTGAGCGGGCCTTCGACCGCGCCGCCCAGCAGCAGCGTCTTGAGCAGTGGCCCGAGGATGGGCGCCGTCCCGGTGATCTCGATCGTGACGTTGGTCGCCCAGTAGGCCTTGGTGTCCCAGGGGAGCAGGTAGCCGGTCAGGGAGAGGATGAAGATGCAGAGCAGCATCACGACCCCGACCATCCAGTTCAGCTCCCGCGGCGCGCGGTACGAGCCCGTCCAGAAGACCCGTGCCATGTGCAGCACGACCATGACGATCAGCAGGTTGGCCGACCAGAAATGGATGCCGCGCATCAGCCAGCCCAGGTAGACGTTGTTCATCAGGAACTGGACGCTCGTGTACGCCGGCGCCGGGTTCCCGGAGGCATCGGGGACGTAGTAGAAGGCGAGGAAGACACCCGTCAGCAGCTGGAAGGTGATCAGGATGAACACCATCCCGCCGAAGCAGTAATAGAAGGCGTTCGCGAAGTTGGGAACCCGCTGGTACAGCGCCTCGTCGACGGACTTGCTGAACGGATAACGCTCGTCGAGCCAATCGACGACTGCGATCTGAATGTCGCGCGGGTTAGGCAGAACTGCCATCAGCTACTGACCTTGGCCAAGGATAAGCCCGTCGACCACGATCTCGTTGGGCTGGCTGCCGCGCCTCCAGGCCAGCGTCGCCAGGCCGGCCGTCGCCGGTCCGTGGATGACGTCGCCCTTGATGTTGAACTGCGAGCCGTGGCACGGGCACTTGAAGATGCCGTCCGGCGGGCTGAAGCCGACCGAGCAGCCCAGGTGCGGGCAGCGGGTCGCGAAGACCTCCAGCTGCTGGCCCTCGCCCGGGTTGACGAGGAAGCCCCCGAAGGTCGCGTCGCCGGGTGAGTTCTGGCCGCCGCCGGTGGCCATCAGGAAGGCCGAGTTGGCCGGCGCGTTGAACTGCACGACGCTCTTGGGCGGGATCGACGTCAGGTCGCCCTGCAGCGAGACCTTGAGGCCGGACTTGCGCTGGCCCTTGGGGGGCGGCGCCCAGACGTAGATCAGGATCGGACCGAGCCCGGCGACGACCGTGGCCGTGAGCAACGCCGCCATCCACCAACCGAGGAAGGTGCGGCGGTTGACCTTGGGCTGCGGGAGCGGCGCGTCGAAATCGGTCGCGATTGCGATCCAATTATCCCAATGCGCGTCTTCTCAGGGATACAACCGACGGGAGCGAAGCATTTCGGCAACTACTCCGGGGGCTTTCGCCAATACGCCAAGACCCAGGACCTGGGCGAGGCGTTCTTCTGCGTCGTCGACCTGCACTCGATCACCATCGAATACGACCCCGAGGAGCTGCGCCGGACCACGCTCGACCTGGCGGCGATGCTCTTCGCCACCGGCCTGGACCCGCAGCGGTCGACCGTCTTCGTCCAGAGCCACAACCCCGCGCACGCCCAGGCGGCGTGGCTGCTGGGGGCGGTGGCGAGCTTCGGCGAGCTGAAGCGCATGACCCAGTTCAAGGACAAGTCGGCCGCCCACGATTTCGTCTCCTCCGGCCTCTTCACCTACCCCGTACTGATGGCGGGCGACATCCTGCTCTACCAGACCGATGTGGTTCCGATCGGCGACGACCAGCGCCAGCACCTGGAGCTCGCCCGTAACGTCGCCATCAGGTTCAACCAGCGGTTCGGCGACACCTTCAAGGTTCCGGAGGCGATGTACCCGGACGACGGCGCCCGGATCATGGACCTCACCGAGCCGAAGAAGAAGATGTCGACCTCCACCAGCCCGGAGATGGGGAAGATCTTGATCGCCGACCCACCCGACCTGATCCGCCGGAAGGTGAAAAGCGCCATGACGGACACGGGCAAGGAGGTGAGGCGCGGACCCTCGAAGCCCGGGATCACGAACCTGATCGACATCATGGCCGTCGCCACCGGCCGTGCGGCGGCCGACATCGAGCGGGAGTTCGAGGGCCAGGGCTACGGCGCCTTCAAGAGCGCGGTGGCCGAAGCCGTGGTCGAATGCCTGCGGCCCTATCGCGAGGCCTATGAGACCGCCCGCGCCGACCCCGGCGAGCTCCAGCGGCTGCTGGCGCAGGGCGCCCGCAAGGCGATCGAGGTCTCCGAACCGACGCTCGAGGCGATGTACGAGCGGATGGGGTTCGCCCGGCCGGCGCGGGTCTAGAGGTGGACGAAGCTCAAAGGGGCGCCCGAGCCCGCGTCCAGGGCATGGGCTCTCTCGCGATCCGCAACACCGCGCTCGTGCTCACCGCCCGCGTCGCCTCGCGGCTGCTGGCGCTGGTGACGGTCATCGCCACCGGCAACCACCTCGGCGCCGACCACTACGGCCAGTTCCAGACGGTCGTGAACTACACCGCCCTCGTCGCCGTGCTGGTGGACCTCGGCTTCAACACCCTCTACGTGCGCGAAGGCGCCCGGCACCCGGGCGAGCTGAGCCGCTACCTGAACAACGTCCTGTCGAGCAAGGCGCTGCTCGCCCTCCTCGGGCTGTTGGTGCTGAGCCTGGCGCTCGGCTTCAACGGGCTCGGCTCGCTGATCGCCGCCGGCTTCGCCCTGATGGTCCTGACGACGTACTCCAACCTGCTCCGGAACACCCTGTACGCGCTCCAAAACCTCACCTACGAGGCGGTGGCGATCGTGCTGGAGGCGGTTGTCCTGCTGGGACTGGTCATCCTC
Source organism: Candidatus Dormiibacterota bacterium (assembly GCA_036378435.1). Taxonomy (GTDB): domain Bacteria; phylum Chloroflexota; class Dormibacteria; order Dormibacterales; family Dormibacteraceae; genus DASUWK01. Next base: position 13,198 of record DASUWK010000035.1, read on the forward strand.
GGGATCCGCACGCACCAGGGCGTCGCGTACTTCCTCTGGGCGTACGCGGGCAGCTACGCGTTTTCCTGCGCGTATTTCGTCACCGTCCTCGGCGCGCGCCGGATGGTGACTTTCGGCGTCCGGCTCGAGTGGACCCTGATCCGGCGCTGGTTCTGGTCGGGGCTGCCGTTCGCGCTGACCTTCGTGATCACGACGATCTATTTCAAGATCGACCAGCCGCTCCTCTACGCCCTGCGGCCGCACGCGGAGGCCGGCTGGTACGGCTTCGCCTACAAGCCCTTCGAGTCGCTGCTGTTCATCCCGCAGTCGATGCTGGCGGTCGTCTTCCCGGTGATGTCGGTGTATTACCACCAGGCGAAAGAGCGCCTGCAGCCGACGATCAACCTCTTCTTCAAGGCCCTCGTTCTGCTCGGCTGGCCGCTCACCGTCGGCACCGTCGTGCTCGCGCACGGCCTCAACGGGCTGCTCCACCTCTACCCGCAATCGGAACCGGCGCTGCGCATCCTCGCGTTAGGAATCGTGTTCATGTTCGCGAGCAACACGTTCATCGCCGCGCTCAACGCGATCGACCGGCAGGTGCTCTTCACCTGGGCGGCCGCGGCCAGCATGGTGGTCAACGTCGCCCTCAACGCCGCCCTGATCCCGTTCTACGGGTACATCGGCAGCTCCTGGGCCACGGTCGTGACCGAGGTGGTGCTGCTCGCCGCCGCGTACGTGATGGTCGGGCGCGAGCTTTACCGGGCGCCGCTGCACCGCCTCGCGTGGAAACCGCTGCTCGCCGGGCTCGTGATGGGCGGCGCGATCTGGCCGTTTCACCAGGCCACGGGCTGGACGACGCTGCTGGTGATCCTGCTCGGCGGCGCGGTCTACCTGGCCGCGGCATTCCTCCTGCGAGCGCTCGACCCGCCCGAGCTGGCGCTGGCGCGCTCCGCGCTGAGGCGCGACGCGTGAAATCGGGCTCCCGAGTCGGGATCCCCATCGGATCTGCGCCGCCCAGGCCGCTCGTCTGCGGCGTTGCCTCCTGTGCGCGCTCGGTCGCGCATCCTGATGCGCTCCGTCACGTGCTCGTCGGCGCCTGGCATCCGAGGGTCCGGGATCGCCGCATCTCTCGGCGGGGCCCCGTCTCGTGAGACCTGGGGTTTTGCTGGGCTGGAGGATCTTCAGCGACGCGGTCATGGCCGCCGTCAGCGTCGCGATCGCCTACGAGCTCCGCTTCAACGGCCCGCGCCACCCGTCCATCCCGAGCATCGAGCCGCCCGAACCCCACCACTACCAGGTGGCCGCGTTCGTGGTCGCCATGGTCGTCGTCGCCGTCTTCGGCCTGATGGGCGTCTACCGCGCCCGGCGCGGCACCGAGTTCATCGACGAGCTGTTCTCGGTGATCGGAGGGATGGCGGTCGCGGCGCTGGTCCTGCTCGCCCTCATCGGCGCCTACCGAGAGCCCGGGTTCAACTCGTACTCCCGGCTGACGCTGGTGTACTGGGCTGTGATCGGGACCGTGCTCGTGTCGGCGGCCCGCTACGGGATCCGCCGCTACCAGGCGGTCCAGCGCAGCCGGGGCCGCGGCTCCGACCGCGCCCTGGTCGTCGGCACCGGCGCGGCGGCGGACCTCGTGATCCAGCGCATCCGCATGTTCCCCGACTACGGCTACCAGCTGGTCGGGATCGTCGACGACACGCTGAAGGAGGGCTCGGAGTTCGCCGGGGTGCAGGTGCTGGGGCGGACCGACGACCTGCCCAGGCTCGTCCGCAACCGCCGCGTCTCCATCGTGTTCATGGCGCTGCCTGACGTGAGCCAGGACCGCGTGCTGCACCTGATGGACACCTGCGACGGCACCGGCGTCTCGTTTCGGATCGTGCCCAGCATGCTCGAGCTGATGACGACCCAGATCACGGCCGACCAGCTGGACGGGATCCCGCTCCTGCAGTTCCGGCACGGCCTGGACATCGCCGGGCCGAAGGTCGCGCTCAAGCGCGCCTTCGACGTCGTCGTCTCCACCCTGGGCCTGCTCGTCCTCTCACCTGTGCTGTTGGTGATCGGTCTGCTGGTGCGATTCACCTCGGCGGGCCCTGTCCTGCTCCACCAGGAGCGCGTCGGGCTGCACGGAGCGGAGTTCGCGATGCACAAGTTCCGCACGATGCGGGCCGACGCCGAGGAGGACACCGGCCCGGTCTGGGCGGACGAGAACGATCCCCGCCGCACGGCCGTCGGCCGCTTCCTGCGCCGGTTCTCGCTCGATGAGCTGCCCCAGTTCTGGAACATCCTCGTCGGGGACATGAGCCTGGTGGGCCCGCGCCCGGAGCGCCCGGTCTTCGTCCGCGACTTCGCGGAGAGGCTGCCGCGCTACGCCGACCGCCACCAGGTCAGGCCCGGCCTCAGCGGCTGGGCGCAGGTCAACGACCTGCGTGGACAGACCCCCGTGGAGGAAAGACTCCTCTACGACCTGTATTACATAGAGAGTTGGAGTCTCCAGTTCGACCTCAAGATCCTGCTGATAACCCTGGTGCGCGTGTTCACCCACAAGAACGCCTACTAGGACCCCACGAAATCTGCGATTTCGAGGGGGCCCCCCTGTGACTAAACCCAAGCGCGGCGAGAGCGAGCCCGTCCTGCTCAAACCGCGGGGAGCGCCGGCTCTCGTGCCCTGGCAGGCCGTGGCCGTCGACTCCGTCGACGTCGGGCCGGACACGCTCCTCGAGGACGCCGAGTACGTCGCCCTGGACGTCGAGACGACCGGCAACCGCCCCTTCTTGGTGCTGGAGCTGGGCGCCGAGCGATTCCGTCTCGAGGGCCCGCTGAGCTTTTTCGACACCCTGGTCGACTGCCGCGCGCCGATCAACCCTTACGCCAAACGCCGGCACCAGATCGACCGCTCGATGCTGGTCGGGGCGCCCGAGTTCTCAGACGCCCGGCGGGCCTTCCTGCGCTTCGCGCACGGCGCCGTCCTGGTCGAGCACAGCCACGACGCCTTCGACACCTGGCTCGTGGGCCGCGGCCTCGAGCGCCCGCTGGACCACCCGATCATCGACACGACGGCCCTGGCCCGGTTGGTCCTCGAGCTGCCGACCGGCCAGACCCCAGGCCTGGCGCGGCTGGTGGAGGAGCTGGGCGTCGAGCACGTCCCGGAGCACGCCGCCCTCGGCGACGCGCGGGCGACGGCGGCGGTGTTCCGCGAGCTGATCAAACGCGGCCGCGAGGTGCGCGGCTGGGCCACCGTCGGCGATGTGCTCGCGCTGCTGATCCGGCCCGCGGTGGACCGCTCCGGCCTCGAGGGAAAGGCCTCGGCGAAGCCGGCAGCCGCTACTCGAAAAGCGTCATCTGGAGGTCCGGCTCGGGATGCACGAGACCGGAAAGACCAACCCCGATCAGACGCACCGCGTGGTCCTCGAGGTGAGACTTCTGGAAAGCGGAGCGGGCGGCGCGGAAGATCGCCTCGGGGTCGTCGGTCGGACTCGTCCGGCTCACCTGGCGGCTCACCAGCCTGAAGTCGGGCAGCTTCAGCTTCACGTATACGGTCCGGGCCCGCACGCCCTCGGACCGCAGCCGCTCCGTCACCCGCGTCGCCAGGTCCTGCAGCGCGTCCTCGAGCAGCTGCGGATCGCTGACGTCGGACTCGAACGTGGTCTCGGCGCTGATCGTCTTGGCCGGCTTCGTCCCGTCGACGGGCGCGCGGTCGCGGCCCTGCGCCAGGCGCTGGAGCACGGCGCCGCCAGCGCCGAGGGCCTGGACCAGACGGCCCGTGTCGTAGCCGGCGAGGTCGCCCACCGTGCGGATGCCCAGCAGCCGGATGCGCTCCTCGGTCTTGGGGCCGAGGCCGGGCAGCACGCCGACCTGCATCGCCGCCAGGAAGTCGGACTCCGTGCCGGGCGGGACGAGAACGAGAGCGTCGGGCTTGCGGCTGCCACTGCCCACCTTGGCGACGAGCTTGCTCGTGGCCGCGCCGACGCTCGCGGTGAGGCCGACCTCGGTGTGGATCATGTATTTGACCCGCCGCGCCAGCTCCTCCGGCGACGTCGTCTTGGTGCGCGCCGTCACGTCGAGATAGGCCTCGTCCAGCGCCACCGCCTCGATCTTCTCCGGCGCCGCGAAGCGGCGGAAGATCGCGTGCACCTGCCGGCTCGCCTCGCGATATTTCGGCCCGTCCGGCGGGATCACGACGAGCTGCGGGCAGAGCTCGAGCGCTTCGTGCAGAGGCAGCGCCGAGCGCACGCCGAAGCCGCGCGCCTCGTACGAGGCGCCCATCACGACCGCGCGCCGCGAACGGCCCGCCACAACCACCGGCTGCCCGCGCAGCGACTCGTCGTCCCGCTGATGGACTGACGTGTAGAAGGCGTCGAGGTCGACGTGCAGGATCGTTCTCGGCCAGGTCTCAGCTCGGGGCATGGCTGCTGTCGTGGGCGAGTTTGCCACAAGGTGTAGCGCTCTACTTCACTTACGACCACTACACTCGACCGCCGTGAAGGGTGTCATTCTCGCCGGCGGCCTCGGGACCCGCCTCCATCCACTGACCCGGATCACCAACAAGCACCTGCTCCCGATCGGGGATAGGCCCATGATCAGCTACGCGATCGAGGCCCTGGTGAACGCGGGCATCAAAGAGGTGATGCTCGTCACCGGCGGCGTCCACGCCGGCGAGTTCTTCCGACTTCTGGGCAACGGCCACGAGCACGGCCTGGACCGTCTGTACTACGCGTACCAGGACAAGCCGGGCGGCATCGCCGAGGCGCTGGGCCTCACAGAGCACGTGATGCGGGGCGAACGCTTCCTGGTGATGCTCGCCGACAACGTCTTCGAACGTTCCCTCGCTGACCTGGTCCAGGCGTTCGGTCGCCAGGAGGCGGGCGCCCGCATCCTGCTCGCGAAGATCGCGGAGACCGACCACCTGCGCCACCTCGGCGTAGCCGAGATGGACGGAGACGGCAGGGTCACGAAGATCGTCGAGAAGCCGGAGACGCCGCCGAGCGACCTCGCGGTGACCGGCGTGTACTGCTACGACGCGGATGTCTTCGACATCCTGCCGCAGCTCGCGCGGTCGGACCGTGGCGAGCTCGAGATCACCGACGTCAACAACTGGTACGTCGAGCGCGGACTGATGGAGTACGACGTCTACGAGGGCTTTTGGGGCGACGCCGGAGAGTCGATCGACGCCTACTACGCGGTCAACGACTTCGTCAGGGCGCGCGGCGCCAACCACGAATAGGCTGTAAAGACCCATGGCGACGATCGCGCCCGTCATCGAGGGCGTCGAGGTGAAAGAGCTCGTCACGCACGCCGACGAGCGCGGTTACTTCAGAGAGGTCATCCGCGAGACCGACGCCTTCTTCGACCACTTCGGTCAGTGGAGCCATTCGCTGATGTACCCCGGGGTGGTCAAGGCGTGGCACCTGCACCGCCGGCAGACAGACTGGTGGTACGCGATCGGCGCGCTTAAGGTGGCGCTCTACGACACGCGTGACGACTCACCGTCTCACGGAGCGCTGATGGAGTTCTTTCTCGGCGACCGCTTCGGCGCGGCCTGCGTCAAGATCCCGCCGGGCGTCGCCCACGGCTGCCGCGCGCTGGACACGAGCCACCTCTTCTACGTCACCTCCAGCACCTACGACCCCGACGACGAGCTGCGGATCGCGCACGACGACCCCGCCATCGGATACGACTGGACGGCGGGCGCGCCCATCACGTGACGGCGAGCCCCCGGTCCCTCAACCGCCTGCTCGTGACGGGGGGCGCCGGCTTCATCGGCTCGAACTTCGTGCGCCTGCTGGCGCGCGAGCGCCCGCGGGTCGACGTGACGGTCCTCGACAAGCTCACCTACGCCGGGAACCGAGCCAATCTCGACGGACTCGACGTCCGCTTCGTCGAGGGCGACATCTGCGACGCGGACACGGTCGACCGGCTGGCGGGGTCCGTCGACGCCATCGTCAACTTCGCCGCGGAGACGCACGTCGATCGCTCCCTGCTCGACCCGCTGTCGTTCGTGCGCACGGACACGCTGGGCGTCGCCGTCCTGAGCGAGGCCGCGCGCCGGCACGAGCACGAGGTCTTCCTCCACGTCAGCACAGACGAGGTCTACGGCCACGTGGCGGCGGACCGATCGACCGAGACCGACGCGCTGCACCCGCGGAGTCCCTACTCGGCCAGCAAGGCCGGCGGGGAGCACCTGGCGATGTCGTACCACGTCAGCTTCGGGGTCCCCGTGGTGATCACGCGCGGCTCGAACAACTACGGCCCGCACCAGTTCCCCGAGAAGATGGTCCCGGTGATGGTGACCAACGCCCTCGACGGGCTGCCGCTGCCGCTCTACCGCGACGGCACCGCCGTCCGCGACTACCTGCATGTCGACGACCACTGCCGCGCGATCGACCTCGTGCTTCACAGCGCCCCGGCCGGAGAGGTCTACAACGTCGGCACCGGCGTCGAGACCAGCGGCAACGAGGTGGCCCGGATGGTCATCGACCTGATCGGGAGAGGCGAGATCGAGTACGTCGCCGACCGCGCCGGTCACGACTACCGGTACGCGCTGAGCACGGCCAAGATCCGCGCCCTGGGCTGGGAGCCGAGGGTGTCTCTGCGCGACGGCCTCGCCGCCACGGTCGACTGGTACCGGCAAAACGAGGACTGGTGGCGGCCGCTGCGCTCCGCCGAGTACTGGGAGTACTACCGCCGGAATTACCGGCCCCTGAACGCGACGACGTAGGCCGATCGTCGTTCGCACACAAGAATTCACCTGGCGACCTCAAACGCCTGTAGCTTTTGGTGATTCCGAGTCGGTAGCATCCTCCGCCGGCTTCATATCGGACTACTGGACAGGAGGATCCATTTGATGAGCAGATCCCGACGGCTGTGGGCGGCATGCGCCGCCCTGGGTGCGACCGCCCTGGCGCTCGGCGTGAGCGCCTCGCCGGTGCTCGCGCGCCACGGAACGGACAGCATGGGCTACACCATGGACGCCTACGGGGTACTGCACCCCCTGACCATCGGGGGCACAGCTAGCCCGGCAGAGGACAGTGGCTCTGCCTCCATGCATCACTGGACCTGGAAGATCGCTCGCGGTCTTGCCGAGCAGAACAACCACACCGACGGCCTGGTCCTGGACGGGTGGGGTGGGCTGCACGCTTGGTGCGCCCCGACGAGCTGCACGGCCCCCGCGGTTCCCAGCGGTGCCCCTTATTGGGCCGGCTGGGACATCGCGCGCGGCATCGTGCTGCTCAGCGGTTCGATTACGCAGGGTTACATCCTGGATGGCTGGGGCGGCGTCCACCCGTTCGGCGGTGCGCCTGCAGTCACGACCACGGGCTATTGGAAAGGCTGGGACATCGCTCGGGGCATCGAGCTGAACCCGGCTGGCACGAACGGCTGCACCCAGAGCGGTTTCGTTGTTGATGGCTGGGGTGGCGTGCATCCCTTCTTCACAAGCGACTGCACGAGCCCGATAGGCGTTGTAACGACGACGGGATATTGGAAGGGCTGGGACATCGTGCGCGGAGTTGCTTTGGACAACGACGGCAAGACCTCTAATGCGGGCTACACCCTCGACGGGTGGGGCGGCATCCACGGCTGGTGTGCCGGGACTGGCTGCACTCCACCGGCCAGCCCGAGCGGGCCCTACTGGAAGGGTTGGGACATCGCTCGTGGCCTGGTGAGTCTCGGCAGCGGCACCGGCTACGTTCTCGATGGCTGGGGGGGCGTGCACGGCTACGGCGGGCAAGCTGACCCTGGGTTCAGCGGGTACTCCAGCGGTAACGACCAGTTCAGGGACATGGATCTCAACTAGAGTCGGAGCGCGATCCGGCAGTGAAGGGGCGCCCCGGTTGGGCGCCCCTTCATCCTTCTTTCCTTAGGATTTGCAGCGCATGACGGGTGCCGAAGTCTCGGACGAGCAGGCCAGCCGAGACCGCGTGCAGAGCCGCTCCCGAGCGGCCACCGCCGACATATCCATCGTGGTCACCGCCATCAACGAGACCGGGTCCCTCCGGGAAACGGTCTCCATCCTGCTTGCCGAGGACGAAGCTGACCTGGCCGAGATCATCATCGCGGTCGCGCCGCGCACGACCTCCGAGAGCATGGCCGTCGCCGCCGAGCTGGTGGAGGCGCATCCAGACCTGGTCTGGGTGCATCTCCAGCACCTGCCTTTCATCGGCGGCGCGATCCGCGAGTCGTTCGACCTGGCCTGCGGCCGCTACGTGGTCATGATGGCGAGCGACCTCGAGACCGATCCTCACCTCGTGAAGGACCTGGTCAGGGAGATCCGGGATTCGGGGGCGGACATCGTGACAGCCTCGCGCTGGACCCGCGGGGGACGCTTCGAGGGCTACCACCCGGTGAAGCTCGCCTTCAACTGGACATTCCAGCAATTGATGAGGGTGATCTTCCTGACCCGGCTTTCCGACCTGACCTACGGCTACCGCATCTTCAGGACAGACGTCGTCCGTGAGGTGCGGTGGGAGGAGCTGAAGC
>DASUWK010000036.1:0-2058 GCA_036378435.1 Candidatus Dormiibacterota bacterium
GCCCACCCGCAATAGCCAGGAGGCGCTGTCCATCGCGGCGCGGCGCGCCGCGGCGGACGGCAACCCGCAGGTCGACCCGCTGCACCTGCTCGCAGCGCTGCTCGACCAGACCGGCGGCATCGCGGCGTCACTGCTCAAGGCTGTAGGCGCCGACCCAGGCGTCATCGCCAAGGGGACCGCCGAGCACATCGCGCAGCTGCCGCAGATGCGGGGCTCGACCACCAGCGCGCCGCAGCTGTCCCGTCAGCTGCTCGCCGTCATCAACACCGCGACGAACCGCGCCCAGCAGATGGACGACGAATACGTCTCCACTGAGCACCTGCTCGTCGGCCTGGCGGCCGACGGAGGGCAGGCGGCTACCCTGCTGCGCGAGGCCGGTGCCACGGCCGACGCGCTGACCGAGGCGTTCGCTCAGGTGCGCGGCGGCGCACGGGTCACCAGCGAGGACCCGGAGGGTACCTACCAGGCGCTGGAGAAGTACGGCGTCGACCTGACCCAGCAGGCCAAGGACGGCAGGCTGGACCCGGTCATCGGCCGTGACTCCGAGATCCGCCGGGTCGTCCAGGTGCTGTCGCGGCGGACCAAGAACAACCCGGTGCTGATCGGCGAGCCCGGCGTCGGCAAGACCGCCGTCGTGGAGGGCCTCGCCCAGCGGATCGTGGCCGGCGACGTGCCTGAGTCGCTGCGCGGCAAGCGCCTGATCGCGCTTGACCTGGGCAGCATGGTGGCGGGCGCCAAGTACCGCGGTGAGTTCGAAGAGCGGCTCAAGGCGGTGCTCAACGAGATCAAGCAGAGCGACGGCCAGGTCATCACGTTCATCGACGAGCTGCACACCGTGGTCGGCGCGGGCGCGGCCGAGGGCGCGATGGACGCGGGCAACATGCTGAAGCCGATGCTGGCGCGCGGCGAGCTGCGCATGGTAGGCGCGACAACGCTCGATGAGTACCGCGAGCGGATCGAGAAGGACGCGGCGCTCGAGCGCCGCTTCCAGCAGGTGCTGGTGGGCGAGCCCTCGGTCGAGGACACGATCGCGATCCTGCGCGGGCTCAAGGGCCGCTACGAGGCGCACCATGAGGTGCAGATCTCGGACGCCGCGCTCGTCGCGGCGGCCACGCTGTCCGACCGCTACATCACCGCCAGGTTCCTGCCTGACAAGGCGATCGACCTCGTGGACGAGTCCGCGTCCCGGCTGCGGATGGAGATCGACTCCTCTCCGGTCGAGATCGACGAGCTGCGCCGCATCGTGGACCGGATGAAGATGGAGGAGCTCGCGCTGTCGCGCGAGTCCGACGCCGCGAGCAAGGACCGGCTGGAGAAGCTGCGTGCCGAGCTCGCCGACCGCCAGGAGCAGCTCACCGCGCTGACCGCGCGCTGGGAGCAGGAGAAGTCCGGCCTGAACCGGGTCGGCGAGCTGAAGAAGAAGCTTGACGACCTGAAGGGCCAGGCCGAGCGCGCCCAGCGCGACGCAGACTACGAGACGGCTTCGAGGCTGCTGTACAGCGAAATCCCCGCCCTGGACGCGCAGATAGCGGAGGCAGTCGCCACCGACCGTTCAGAAGAGAACTCAGACGCCGCGACCGGGGCACCGACGGCAGTGCCGATGGTGAAGGAAGAGGTCGGGCCTGACGACGTGGCGGACGTCGTGTCGGCGTGGACCGGAATCCCCGCCGGGCGGCTGCTCGAGGGCGAGACCGGCAAGCTGCTGCGGATGGAGGCCGAGCTCGGCAACCGGGTGATCGGGCAGGCCACGGCCGTGCAGGCCGTCTCCGACGCGGTGCGCCGCGCGCGGGCCGGCGTGTCCGACCCGGACCGGCCCACGGGGTCGTTCCTGTTCCTCGGGCCGACCGGCGTCGGCAAGACGGAGCTGGCCAAGGCCCTGGCGGAGTTCCTGTTCGACGACGAGCGGGCGATAATCCGCATCGACATGAGCGAGTACGGCGAGAAGCACTCGGTCGCGCGCCTGGTCGGCGCGCCGCCGGGATACATCGGCTATGAGGAGGGCGGCCAGCTCACCGAGGCGGTGCGGCGGCGGCCGTACTGCGTGGTGCTGCTCGACGA
>DASUWK010000037.1:0-102914 GCA_036378435.1 Candidatus Dormiibacterota bacterium
GTTGGTCACGTTGACCGTCGTCGTCGTGTTGTCGGCGCCGCTTGTGTTGTTGGCGTCGGACGCTGTCGAGACCACCGGCTCGGAAGCCGATGAGGTGACGTTGTGGATCGTCGCCATCGAGCTGGCGGCGGCGTTGTCGGCGCTGGTTATCTGGATGTAGTCAGGAGCGCCGGACTGGTTGGTGACCTGCATGTTGGATGTGTCCGAGGTCAGAGACCCGGTCGTCGTGGCCGGGCCCGTCGCGCTCGTCGTCACCTGGCTGACAGTGCCGCAGTTGTTGCCGTTGTAGCACCGGCCGTTGCTGGAGACCGCCTCCAGCACCTGGTCACCGTAGTAGCCGTCTAGCGGCGAGTTGTGGTCGTTGGTTGTCGCCGACACGGCGCCGGCGATGAAGTCGGTCGTGCTGATGGCACCGACGGAAGCGTCGGAAGCGGTCTGGTACTTGGAACCGCTGGTTTCGACGTCCGCCGAGACCGGGCCCGTGCTGGCCGCGGCCGGCAGCGTTCCCGTGTTGTCGCTCACGTCATTGGCCTTGGCCACTGCCCCGGCGTAGTGGCTGGTCACCTGGCTGTTCGTCACCGAGGCCAGCGAAGAAGTGCTGAGCGTCGGCGTCGTGGATGTGGTGTTGGACCAGCCGAAGGCGAAGGACTCGACACCCGCCCAGTCCGTGCTGGAAAGGGTCGCGTTATTGACGCTCACGTTCGACGTGGCGCCCTGGCCGTTAGCTTGGCTCGCCTCAGAGAGGAAGGCGGCCAGGAAGTTGGACGAGATACTGCCGCCGGTGACGGCGCCGCCGGATTTGGCCGAGCCGGCAGCCCCGCTGTTGCCCGACATGTCCGCGAACGCCTCGGCCGTCGGGCCCTCGCCCACGATGGTGTCGCTTGTGAATGCGGGTAGCGCCTCGGCGTTGCCCGCGTGAGTGGCGTCATACGCATTGCCGACGGCCTCGAAGAAGGGGCCGCCGCCGAGAGCGATGAAGCAGCATCCGAAGGGGACGCCGCCCTTCAGCGTGGAGAGGGTGATCGCCGGGTCGACGACCGCGCTCGTGTAGGAGAACGCCTCCGAGTCGACGACGTCGCCCGTGTTCGCGTCGAGCGTTGAGCTCGTCACGGTGGGGTCGGTCGTGGCTGTGCCGGAGTCGGCTCCGTAGGTCGCGTAGTTGTGGAGGTGGAGGGCGGAGAAGAACGAGTTGATCGTGGAGCCGACCAGAGACGGGCTCATGTCGGTGTTCTTCCCGTGGACCTCATTGAAGAAGTGGATGCCGTAACCCTCGCGTGAGCTGAACGTGCTCCCGCTGAGGGTCGGGTCCATCGCGACGCTGCCCCCGGTGCCGTAGTCATAGAGGGACGCGTGCACCGCGTCGGCGAACAGCGAGTTGATGGTCGAGCTCGTGAAGCTGGGGCTGAACGTGGAGTTCCCGTTGCCGTCATTCACGAAGCTGTCGCCGTAGAGGCCATACACGCCGGCGTTGAGGGTCGTGGCGGTGAACGTCGGCTTGACCGTCAGAGCGGCTGTGCTTGGGGCGGCGTAGATCTGGTCGCGGTCGAAGTGAACGGCCGTGCCGTTGCTTGTATTGGGGGCCTCCACGACAGTGTTGTTGAAGCTCGGCGAGTCCGTCGCCGGGCCCAGGTTCGAGTGCGCGTAGCTGGAGCGCCCGTAGTGGGTGTCCGCCAGCAGGTGGTCACCGGTGTTGAAGCTGCCGTTGGCTGTCGCGGAGCCGGTCCCGCCGTTGCTGGTGCTGATCTCCGCGTCCTGGTAAACCGCGTCGTAGTTGCCGTGGTAGTAGCCGCCGATGAGGTTCGGGCTCACCGTGGCGTTGCCGGCGCCGTAGAAGCTCTCGGCGTAGAGGTCGACGGCGTCTGACCCCGTGCTGTTGAAAATGTTGCCCTGGAGCGTCGGGCTGGCGTCGGAGTTGCCCGCGCCTTCGGCGTAGGCCTCCCCGTCGAACGCGCCGTCCGAGCTGCCAGTGGAGGTGAAGTTGTCGTTCATCAGCGCGAGACCGCTGATGCTGGCGTTGCCGGTGCTGCCGGCTCCGCTCTGGTCCGACTCGGCATAGGCGAACATGCCCTCCGTCGCGCCGCCCAGGTGGGTGGCGGCGACGGTGCCGGCCAGAGTCGCGTTGCCCGTCCCGGAGAAGACCTCCGCGTCGAGCACGTAGTCATCGGCCAGGTCCTGCAGGCCGCCGGCCTGCAGGTTGTTGGCCGCGTGGTTGTCGTGGACGTCCAGCGACAGGCTGTCGTTGCCGCCATTGGCGTCCGTTTCGTCGGAGCTCTGAAGGTACGAGGATCCCCAGTCGTTCTGGGCCGTGTCTCCGAACATGTGGACGGTCAGGTTGCCGCTGACCGGCCCGCTGGAGTTGTCGTTCGTGAGCTCCACGTCGACCGGGTTCGACGCGCTCGACACGTTGTTGTTCGAGAACGTGAAGTCCGGCGCGTTGTTGTTGTGGGGGCTGACCTCGTTGAAGAAGAAACCCTCTTCGTTGGTTGTGCCGGCGTCACCGATCAGGTAGGTCCCGTTGACGAACAGGTTGTGGACCCCGGCCGGGTTGGCCGCCGGGTCGGCGCTCAGGTCCCACTCCACGACGTTGGCGCCGGGAAGCGTGCCGATCGGCCCGGTGCCCAGCATGCTCCGGATCACGTCCGCGGTGAAGGGGATCGTGCTCTCACGGATCCAGAAGTCGGTTCCGTAGCTGAAGTTGGTGTCCTGGACGTAGCCGAACGAGGGGGCCGTGGCCGTCTCGTTCTGCGTGTTGGTCCCGTTGTAGCCGTACTCGATGGTGCCCCAGTCGCCGTCGGCCGGTGCCGTGGTGCTGCCGGGCTCCTCGTTGATCGACTTGACCCCCGCGGGCGCCGTCGGCGCCGCGTTGAAGATGAGGCTCGAGCCCTTGTAGGTGAGGAGGTCCACCTTGTCGGTGGGGTCGCCCGCCTTCGGGGTGCTCTCGGACGGGTTGTCGATGTAGACCACGATGCCGGTGCCGACCGTCTCGGTCACCGCGTGGGTGGCGTCCCCGATGTAGACGTCACAGTCGCCGTTGCCGCTGTTGAGCGTGGTGCAGTCGGTCCCTTCGCCGACCTGGCGCAGCAGCTGGACGATGGTCGTGCCGGAGGGGCAACCGAAGTTGGTCTCCGAGGCCAGCACCGTGTCGGGTAGCTGCACGTTGCAGATGCCGGTGCCGCTCAGGACGTGCGGCACTTGGGTCTGCGCCCGGTTGACGCTCGACTTAGTCCCGCTGTGGGTGTGCGAAGTCTTGGTCTTCGCGACAGGCTTGCGGGCGCTTGCCGGCGGTGCCGGGGCGGCCGCGGTGGCGGTGTTGGCGACCTGCGGCGAGGTGATCGTCGTCACCTGGCCGTTATGCGCAGTCAACCCGACCACCGTGTAGTAGTACTGCGTGCCCGCCTGCGCAGTCGTGTCGTCGTAGCGATCACCACGCAGGGGCGTCGAGTTCAGCTTCGAACCCTGTGACCCCGCGGTGGCGCTTCGATAGACGTCGAAACTAGTACTGCCGTTCTGACCTCCCCAGGTCACGAGGACGGTCCCGTCGTTGGTCTGCAGCGCGTGTGCTGTCAACGCTGACGGGCTCGCCACGTCGACCAGGGCGTGGGCGGGATGCCGCGCGGCGCGACCCGTGTTCGGGCCGACGTTCGTCGACGCGGCGACCGGACTCACTCCCGCGCCCAGGGCCAGAGCGGCCACGATTACCCCCGTACCCAAGCGTCTCCGGGCACGGGAAGACAACAAATCCATTGCCTATCCCTCCTTTAGGGGAACACCGGAGTCCGCGATTGGCTCCGATCGGTCTACCACGCTGCCGGTCAGCACCTGACGCATGAACAGCTCAAGCTCCGCAAAGCTGATGAAGCCGGCTTCGAGTCCGCTCTGCACATGCCGGACGCGGCCCTTCAAAGTGGGTCCCGCCGGCTTGGTGGTCGGGGACAGCCGGACGACGAATGATGAGTACGCGCGGCCGACACGAGCCGAGGATTCGGCTGGGGTCCTGACGGGCATGCGGTCGGTAGGCTAGAAGCCCCGAATTACCAGGGAGTTATCAGCGACTTATTCGAAACTTATTGTTCCTTGCTTGCTTGCTTGCTTGCGGCACCCCGGCGATATCCCCGTTCGCCGGCGAGCGCAGGTCTGGAGGCGAGTCTCACGCCGGCGTTCGCCGGCGAGCTTCAGGCCCGGCGCGGATCGTGACCGGCACGCCAGAGCTTGGCTTAGCGGTTGACGGCGAGTACGCGAGGCCCCATCGGCTCGAGCTCTGGGTCGACCGTACCGGTCGCCTCGCGCATCATCGCCTGTAAGTCGTCGCCGGGCGTCACGCCGAGGCCGGTGCGCAGGGCCTCCGCGCAGGTCTTGTAGGCGCGGGCGGCGGCTGCCCGCTCGCCGCGCAGGAGGTGGTGCTTCATGATCCGCCCCCACACGTCCTCGCGCAGCGGATCCGCGGCCAGCAGCCGGCGGTAGATGGCCAGGCCGCGCTTCAGCTCGTCGTCGGCGAGCAGCATGTCGCCGAGCCGTTCCAGCGTCTCGAGGTGCACGGTCTTCAGCTGCTCGCGCCGGTCGTTGGGGTAGTCGACGTAGAGCTCATCGGCCAGGAAGTCGCCGCGGTAGAGGTCGACCGCCTGCTCGAGGTCCTCGCGACGCGCCAGGCCGCGACGCTGCGTCGCCAGGGCCGCGAAGCGCTCGACGTCCAGGTCGATCCGCTCGACGCAGAGCCGGTAGAGATGGCCCTCGCGCACTACGTACCGCGAGTCGGAACCGCGGCGCAACCCCGGCTCCAGCAAGCGCCGCAACCCATGCAGAGAAACGTTCACGGAATTGAGGCCTGAGCGGGGCGCGTGGCGTGGCCACAGGGCTTCGGCCGCCTCCTCGGCGCCGATGCTGTAGTGCCGCATGCTCAGCAGCAGCCGCAGCAACCGCAGAGCCCCGTATGGCCGCCAATCGGCCGGCTGCAGCACGCGACCGTTGACCGCCACATCCAAGATTCCGAGGGCGCGGATGGACAGCGAGGGACGGGGCTGGGCGCCGGCGCGCCGTTCGTCGCTGGACGGCTGCGACCGCAGCACTGCGGTGAGCACCGGGTGGAGGCGGTAGCGGCGTTCGTCGACAGAGACGAAGAAGCGCTCGCGAACTATCCAGTCGAGGGCCCGCCGCTCGTCGGCCTCGCTTTCGGAGAGCTCCCCCACGGCCACGGGGCGGGTCGCCAGCCGTGTGAGCAGCCGCCGGACCGGCGCGCTCATCGGGCCCACCACCTCGTCGGCCGCATAGCGCTGCAAGGCGTCTTCGGACTGATCCGGGACATCGCGCCGGGTCGCGCAGAGCGCTATCCCGGCGGGCCAGCCCTCGACGGCCGTCTCCAGCCTGTCGAGGTCGTAGCCGCGTGCCGTGCGGCCCGTGACCTGGCGCAAGTACCGCGCCGCCTCGTCGCGATCGAACCGCAGCTGCGCCGGGCCGAGATCGGTGAGCCGGCCGGCGAGGCGCAGTCGCTCCAGGGGGAGCGGCGGGCGCTCGCGGGTCGTCAGGCGTAGGGCCAGCCGGTCGGGCGCGAGCTCGAGCAGCGCGAGCAGAACGGCAAAGCTGTCCGGCGCGCGCCCGATTCGCTCTGCGCCGTCGACATCGAGCGTCACGGTCCCTTTCGGCAAGCCGGCCGCCAGCTCGGCGGCCAGGTCGGCCGGTATCGGATCCCGTCGCGGCGAAAACCGCTTGACCCTCAGCAGGGCGGCCAGGCGTTGCGCCAACTGGAGCGGAGTGCGGTCGCTGCCATCGGCGTTGTACCAGCGCCGCGGCGCCGCGCCCGGGGCGCCGAGCAGGGCGAGCGTCTTGCCGTAACCCGCGGGCGTGTGTAGGAGGGTCAGCCGGCCGGGGCTGGGCGCGATCAGGTCTGCGAGACGGGGGCGGTCGAGGAGGACGGTTGCAGTGGGCAACATCGTCTTGCCGGTGGGCAGTCCGAACCCGTCAACGCCCAAAAGTGGTTCCCTCCTCGGCTGTGTAACGCGCCCCGTAAATCCCGGGGCCGACGGGAGTATAAGGAACGTGCCCCGACGAGACGCCCTACAGCTGTGGGGGGATCGCGGGAAGCCGCAGAAGAATCGCCTGCACCTCGCTGCCGGCGGGGATCGGGTCCGCGCCGGGGGGGATGCGCACCAACGCGTGGGCGCCGGCGAGCGACTTGAGGCGCGACGACGACTGCGAGCCGGTGGTGTGCGCGACCCAGGCGGAGCCCTCGGGCACTAGAGAGACGCGCTGATACTCTGTCCGGTCGCCCGCCGCCGCGGCGTCGTACCCGAGTCGCACCGCCAGCCGTGGACGCTGCAGCTCAGCGCAGCCGAGCATCTTCCGCAACGCCGGCCGGACGAAGACCTCGAAGGTGACCAGCGAGCTGACAGGGAAGCCCGGCAGCCCGAAGGCCAGCTTGCCACCGCGCAGGGTGGCGAACGTGAAGGGCTTCCCCGGGCGCAGCTTGACCCGGCCGCAGTGGACCTCGCCCAGCTCCTCGAGCAGCGGCTTGACGAGGTCATGGGTGCCGACGGAGACACCACCCGAGGTGACCACGACGTCGGCGTCCTCCAGCGCCCGCTCCACCAGTTGGCGTAAGCCCGCCGCGTCGTCGGGTGCGATCCCGAGGCTAGTGACGCGGGCGCCGGCCTCGACCAGCGCAGCCCGCAGGGCATGCCGGTTGGAGTCCGGGATCCGCCCGGGCGAGTCGACGTCCGCGCCTACGGCGAAGAGCTCGTCACCCGTCGACAGCAGGGCTACACGGGGATGCCGGCGTAGGGGTAGCGAATCCAGCGCCAGTGAAGCGGCCAGCCCGATTTCGGCCGGCCCGAGCTCCGTGCCAGCGGCCAGCAGCACCTCCTCGGCTCGCGCGTCGGCGCCCGGCCGGTGGTAATTGGCACCCGAGGCGGGGTTCGCCGGCACGACGACCGTGTCGCCGTCCGCCTGCGCGTCCTCGGCCATGACGACGCTGTCCGCGCCGTCGGGTAGCACCCCGCCCGTCAGGATGACCGCGGCCTCGCCCGCTCCCAGCGCGCGTTCCAGAGGCCGCCCGGCGGCCGACTCTCCAGCCACGCGCAGTCGCCCTCCGCCGTCGGCCGAGCGGACCGCGTAGCCGTCGACGGCGCTGACCGGCCACCGTGGCAGGTCACGCGGCGCGCGGACGTCCTGAGCCAGCACCCGTCCCTCCCACCCGCCGATCGCCACCTCCTCCACGGGCAGCAGTGGCGCGCGCTCGAGCACCAGGCCCGCTACGACCTCGGCGTCGAGCATCGGGTACGTCGAGATTTTCAAGGCGTCTCCACCTCGAACTGTAGTCGCGAGCCGAAACGGCCCAGCGCCGCGATGACGGGCGCGCCGACGGCGAGCACGAGGACCGCGTTGCCGGCCGCGCGGAAGGAGTCATAGACAAAGGAAGTGGCTGCGTAGAACCCACCGAATCGGCGGAGGGCGGTGAGCGGGTCGAGGCCCGGGACCCAGCCGAACCCTGCAGCGCCGCGATAGAACGTCGTCCAGTCCTGGATGTCGGTCAGCGCGCCGAAGAGGTACCCCATGACGGCTCCGACCGCGGCCAGTGCGATCAGCCCAGGCAACCTCGGCGCCGCCCCCCGCTGCCCGAGCGCTCGGCCCGCGAGGCCGGCCACCGCACCAGTCCAGCCAGCGGCCAGCAGCTGGAAAGGCAGGTAGGTGCCGAGCGCGCCGAGGGCGACATCCGACGCCAGCATCGCGAAAGCGCCGGCCATGAACCCGAAGGCCGGGCCCAACGCATAGCCGGCGCAGAGCACCAGCAGGAAGAAGGGGCTGAAGCCGCCGAACCCGATCGGAAAGGCTGCGCGGAGGGCGGAGTCGAGAGCGGCGATCGCCGCCAGCAGGGCGAGCCCTCGCGCGTCGAGCCGACGCGCGCCTGTCTCCACCGCGCCGACCGCCAGCACCGTTCCCGCCGCCAGCGCGAATGCCGGCGCATATCCGGGCCCGCTCCGGCCGATGAAAGGCCAGAGGCAGAGAAGGAGCGTCGCGGTCGCCATTAGCAAGGCGGCCATCATGCGCGTGTTCGCGCGCCCGCGCGCGCGACAATCGCCTTGCCATCGCCCACATCCACCAAGCGAGCGCCGACAGCGGCGACCAGCTCGCGGTCATGCGTGGCGATCACTACGGCCGATCCCTGGTCCAGGAGTCGGCGCAGCGTGCCCACCAGGGCCGCCCTCGTACGATCGTCGAGACCTCGCGTCGGCTCGTCCAGTAGCGCGATGGCAGGCGAGCCGGCGAGCACCGCAGCGATCGCCGCTCGCTGACGTTCACCGCCAGACAGATCCCGTGGGTAGCGATCGGTGAGATGCAGCAGGCCCATCTCGTTCAGCACCAGGTCAGGCGGCTCGTCCGCGCCGGTGCGGCGCAGAGTCAGCTCAACCTCGGCAAGCACAGTCGGCCGGTGCAGCAGCGCTGTCGGGTTTTGCGGCAGATACGCAGTTCGTCCCTCTCGGCGCCAGGCACGGCCGCCACTGGGCGCCATAAGCCCTGCCAGCACTCTCAGCAAGGTGGTCTTTCCGCCGCCGTTGGGGCCGATCAGGGCGACAGCCTCGCCAGACCTGCCCTCCAAGTGGACCGACTCAAGCACCCGGCGGCGGCCGAAGCCGGCGGTCACGCCGTCGAGTGCCCACGCCGTGGCGCCCGGCCGAGTTTCCAGAGGCGTCGTCTCGACCGGGGCCGGCGGCGACGGCTCTTCGAGCCTTCCCTGCTGCAGGTGCAGCCGGAGTCCGGCCAACCGCGAGGTCAGACGCGGCTCGGCCAAGACGACCGCGGTGCCCGTCCGGGCCAGTGACTCGCACACGTCTGCCAGAGAGGCAGCGGCGTCGGGATCTAGCTGTGAGGCTGGCTCGTCGAGGACCAGGATCGCCGGCTCCATCGCGAGCGCGGCGGCGATGGCGACTCGCTGGCGTTCGCCGCCGCTTAGGGTCGCGACGGCACGTTCCCTGAGATGCCAGGCTCCGGCGCGATTGAGCGCCGCCTCGGTCCGAGTTCGCACAAGTTCCCTGGGCAGACCCAGGTTGGCCGGCCCGAACGCAACCTCGCGGTCGACCCGAGCCTGCAGCAGCTGGACCTCAGGATCCTGGAAAACGAAGCCGGTATGGGTGGCGAGGCGCCGGACCGGCGTGCGCAGCACATCGTGGTCCCCCACGTGGGCCAGCCCGGCGACGCGCCCCCCATAGAAGTGCGGGATGAGGCCGTTGAATACCCGGAGCAGCGTCGATTTGCCACTGCCAGAGGCGCCGTACAGCAGCGTCAAGCCCGGCTCGATCTCGAGGTTGACTGAGTCGAGCGCCGGCACCTCTGATGCCGGGTATCGGTATGAGAGGCCGGTCAGCCTCGCGAGCGGCGCCATACCAGCAGGGCGGGCAGCGCCAGCAAGGCTGCCGCGGCGAGCAGTGGAGGGTCAGCCGGCGGCGGAGCCGGCGTCGGATAGACCAGCCAGTCTTCCTGCAGGCCCACAATCCTGGACCCGAGGAACAGAGCGGCCGCGATAAGGGCGACGAAGATCGTCACGATGTCCCGTGCCCGCCACCGGATTGGCTCGGGCGGCGTGCGCGGCCCGGCTCCGAAAGCTCGGGCCTCCATTGCTTCCGCGACCAGCAGTGAGCTTTCGACGGCGGTGAGTGCGACCGGCACCATCACCTCCGCCCAGCTGCGTAGGCCCTGGGGGCGCCAGCCGCGCATGATCTGGGCCTCGCGAATGGACGTGTAGCTGCGCCCGAGCGCCGGGGCGAGGGCAAACGTTGCCGCCAGCGCCGCGGCCGTACGCTCGAGGTGGCGGGGCAGGGCGTCCATCAGCGCGCCAGCTTCGACGTGAAGCACCAGCGGTGCGACCGCCAGGATCGCGGCCGCGATGCCGAGGCCGGTCGCGGCTCCAAAAGCGGCAGCCTCCAGCGACACCGGCCCGCCCAGGAGGGGCAGCCAATCCGGGATGGCGAACAAGACTGTGGCCCCCGTGTGGCTGAGTAGCAGATTGAAAAGGATGGCCAGGCCGCCCGTGCTGGACAGCGCCATCACGAGCGGCCGGCGAGACAGCCCCGGCGCGACGGGTAAGGCCGTGAGCATGGCGGTCGCGGCCAGCACTACCACCAACCGGTAAGCCGGGCTGGAGGTGGTCAGCGCCGCGACCAGGCAAGCCGCGGACCACACCGCTAGCGCCCGAGGGTGCAGTACCGGGGCAGGTGCGTTCAGGAGCTGGGTGGGTTCGGCGGTGCCGGTGGGTTGCCGGACGGCGGCGTATAAACCCAGCCGAGTCCACCGCCCGGGCTCACCTTCACTTTGTTGAAGGTGGTCGTGACCGACTTCCAGTGCCCACCCTGATAGACCCAATCGCTCCAGTAAGGAGAGTTGGTGGGCAAACAGCTGGCATAGTGCGCCGGCTCGTTGTCGATCGAGCAGAACGCATCGCCAAGGCTGCCGAACTTCTGCGTCGCGTACTGCACCTGACTCGCCTTCATCAGGTCGATGCCGTTGATCGCGGCCGAGTCGAAACCGACGCAGCGGTCGACCGTTTGGTGCGAACCGTGGACGACGACCAACCAGGCGTGGTTGCTGCCTGAGACGTCGCTGCAGGTGCCGTTACCAACCGGGTGGCTGCCACAGGCAAGGGGCAGCGCGAGGCCGGCCGCGCCGACCAAGGACACGATGATCCTTCGCATCAGCAGATCCTCCGAGCGGCACCTGGATCCCCGGCCGATCCGGGGGACTCGCCGCTGGAGTCCGCCGGCGATCCGCGCAGCCGGTTCGGGTATCCGACCCCGGACCGGTCTCCTGGCTTGCGGATCAGGGCCTCAAACGGTCGCCTTCCCTCTCGGTGGCTTTCGTGACCGCGGGCTCCCCGCTCACAGTTGCGCGACAGCTCCGGCTTCTAACCGGATTCCCGTCGCCCGGGGCCTTGGTTCCAAGGTGATTATGAGCCGCGCCTTCGGGACAGCGCGGGCGAGTAGTCGAGCCAGAGCATGGCTGCGATCAGGAGCGTTCCACCTAGAAGCAGCCCGCCCACCACGTCGCTGAGCCAGTGCACCTCGAGAAAGAGCCGGTCCAGTGCGATCGCCGTGATCATCACCAGGGCGCCGGCTATGGCCAGAGCCCCTCGGCGTTCGCTGAGCGCGAGCCGGTAGATGACGAAGCTTGCGAGCCCGTACACGACGACGGCGCGCACGACGTGGCCGGACGGATAACTGTTGCCGCCGCCCACCCCGTGCTCGAGCAGGTCGGCCAGGCTCGGTCCATCCGGGTGGGAGAGCCGGCCCGTCGGTCCCGGGTGGAAGACGACGACCTTGTAGAGCTCCTCCAGACCGTTGGCGAGGATGAAGACGGTGACGGCCAGGCCCTGCAGCCGGTAGCCCGCCTGCCAGAGGAAGGCGAGCAGGATCGCGGCCAGCCCGGTGGTGACCTCGATCCCGCCGAGCAGGGCCACGGCTTGCGCCGGGACCTGCAGCGCCGGTGTGTACGCGTGCTTGAAAGCGGCGGCGGCCGCACGGTCGGTCGCGTCGAGGCTGCCGCTGGCGACGGCCGCGGTGAGCACCGCGAAAGCCACACCGAGGGCGACCAGCAGCAGCGCCCGTTGGTAGCCGCTCACCTCTGGCAGCGGCGGCAGAAGACCGTGCTGCGGCCCCCGATCCTGACCAGGCCCAGCGGGCGTCCGCAGTTGACGCAGGGCTCGCCCGCGCGGCCATAGACGAGCAGCTGCTCCTGCTGGCTGCCCTTCTCGCCCCACGCGTCGACGTAGTCGTCGACCGAGCTGCCGCGGTTGCGGATGCCGGCCAGCAGCGAGTCGCGCAGCGCGTCGTGCAGTCGAATGACGGCCGGGCGGCTCAGAGAGCCGGCGGGACGGTCCGGCCGCAGGCGCGCCTTGAACAGCGACTCGTCGGCGTAGATGTTGCCGACGCCGGCGACGACGCTCTGGTCGAGCAGCAGCGCCTTGACCGGCGCACGCCGGTTCTTGAGGCGCGCCATCAGGTCGATCGGCTTGAACTCGGGATCGATCGGCTCGGGGCCAAGGCGCGGCAGCTTGCGCTCGCGAACCAGCTCCTCCTCAGTGCCGAAGAGCAGCCTCCCGAAGCGCCTGATGTCGCGGTAGCGGAGCTCGGCGCCGCCGTCGAGCGTCAAGATCGCATGCGTATGCGTCAGCAGTGGAACCTCCGGCGTGACGTAGCGGAGCTGCCCCGTCATGCCGAGATGGACGACGAGCAGCTCGCCGGAATCGAGACGGAACAAGATGTATTTGCCGCGTCGGGTGATCTCCTCGATGCGCCTGCCGGTCACGCCCGCGGCAAACAGCTCGGGGTCCGGATGACGCACTACCGCCGGATGACGCACCTCGCAGCCGTTGATGACGCGGCCGACCAGGTGCGGGCGCAGGTCCGCCGCAACCGTCTCGACCTCAGGGAGCTCGGGCAGAGCTAAGCCCCCGCGCGAACAGTGGAGAGCTTGCGCATGTCCGCCCAGTTCTCCCCCGCCTTGGCCTCGACCTCGATGCCGCTCTCGAGGTCGTACGCGCCGGTCATGACGCGGGGCACCATCTCGGCGAAGCGGTCGAGCTCCCCTTCCGGGATCTCGAAGACGAGCTCGTCGTGGACCTGGAGAAGCATCGTGCCCTCCAGCCTCTCCTTCTCGATCTCGCGCTGCAGCTGCACCATCGCGATCTTGATGATGTCCGCGGCGAGGGATTGGTTCGGGAAGTTGATCGCCATCCGCTCGGCGGCCATCCGCAGCTGGTAGTTGGGAGAGCGCAGGTCAGGGATCGCGCGCCGCCGGCCGGTGGCACTGACGACGAAGCCCACCTCGCGCGCCGCCTCGCGAACACCGTCGAGGTAATCCTTTAGACGGGCGTAGGTCGTCCAGTATTCCTTCAGGAAGTCACGCGCCTCCTCGCCCGGGATGCCCATCTGTTGCGAGAGGCCGAACTCGCCCTGGCCGTAGAGGGAGCCGAAGTTGGCCACCTTCGCGAGGCGCCGCTGATCCGGGGTGACGGCGGCCAGGTCGACCTTGAACACGCGCGCCGCCGTGGCGGCGTGGATGTCCTGGCCGGCTGCGAACGCGGCCAGCATGTTCGGGTCGCCCGACAGGTGCGCGGCGATGCGCAGCTCTATCTGCGAGTAGTCGGCGGCGAACATGATGTGCCCGGGCCGGCCGGCCTTGAACGCGCGCCGGATCCGCTGGCCGAGCTCGGTCCGGATCGGGATGTTCATCAGGTTGGGGTTCGAGCTGGAGAGGCGGCCGGTCGCGGTCGAGGCCTGGCCGAACGACGTGTGCACGCGGCCGGTCACCGGGTCGGCGAGCAGCGGCAGCGCGTCGATGTACGTCGACTTGAGCTTCGAGAGCTGGCGGTGCTCGAGGATGCGATCGACCACAGGGTGCTTTTCGCGCAGCGACTCCAGGGTGTCGGCGTCGGTCGAGTAGCCGGTCTTCGTGCGCCGGCCGACCGGCAGCCGCAGGTCTTCGAACAGGAAGGCCGCCAGCTGCTGAGGCGCGTTGAGGTTGAAGGGCCGGCCGGCCAGGTCGGACACCTCGACCTCGATCTGCGAGAGCTGCTCGCCCAGCTCGAGGCCCATCACCTGGAGGTAGGGCATGTCGATGGCGACGCCCTCGAGCTCCATCGCAGCGAGGACGGCGGCGAGCGGCAGCTCTATCTCGTGGTAGAGGTAATCCACGCCAAGGTTTCTGAGCTCCGCCTCCAGCCGGGGCCGCAGCTCGAGGATCGCGCGGGCGCGACCGGCGGCGTACTCGGCGGCTTCCACCACCGGCGTCTGCGTGGCGGGCTTCGACGATCGCCCGGTACCCAGCAGCTGCTCTGAGCTCGGCAGCGTCAGGCCCAGGAACTCCTTGGCGAGGTCCTCGAGGCGAGGGTCGCGGGAGCCCGCGCCGAGCAGGTACGCGGCGAGGTAGCTCGAGTGGCCCCAGCCGCGCGGGGGG
This sequence comes from Candidatus Dormiibacterota bacterium, assembly GCA_036378435.1. GTDB lineage: Bacteria > Chloroflexota > Dormibacteria > Dormibacterales > Dormibacteraceae > DASUWK01. The sequence continues at coordinate 13,936 of DASUWK010000037.1, forward strand.
CAGCCGATCGCCCGCAGAGCGAGGTCGGCCTCCTTGGCGTCGTGGCCGAGCAGCTCGCGGCCGGCGAAGACGGGAGCGAGCTCAGCCGCCACGGCCGGCAGGGCCAGCACGGCTTCGCCGCCCTGGTGGCCGATGGGGATGTACCAGGGCTCGCCGCCCGTCGCGACGCCGATGCCGGCCATCGCGGGGGTGCGCGCGGAGCCGTCCCAGAGGCCGAAGAAGGCCACGTCATCCGCGTCGCGCAGCTCGACTCCGAGGTTTGCCAGCGCCTCAGGCGTGTCGACCATCCGCGAGCCGGCGGGCGCCGCGAGCGGCTCGAAGGCGAGCAGCGGCTGGACCGGAAGCGCGTCTGGCGGCGGGAAGCGGCTGAGCAGCGCGCGGAACTCCAGCTCGTCGAACAGCTCGCGGAGATGATCCGCGTCATAACGCAGCCAGCGCGACTTCTCGAGGTCGAGCTGCACCGGGACGTTGCGCGCGATCGTGACGATCTGCTTGCCCAGCCGCACCTGGTCCGCGTGCTCGGCCAGGGACTTTTTGACGCGTCCGTCGGGCAGTTCGTCCAGGCGATCGAGGAGGGACTCGATGGACCCGAAGTCCTGGACCAGCTTGGCGGCCGTCTTGTCCCCCACGCCGGGAACGCCGGGGACGTTGTCCGAGGTGTCGCCGCGCAGTGCCTTGTAGTCGATCAGCTGCATCGGCTCGAAGCCGTAGCGCTGCCGCACCTGGTCCGGGCCGTACACCACCGTGTCGGTGATGCCGCGGCGCGGGACGAGAGCGTCGACCGTCGCCGAGACGAGCTGCAGGCAGTCGAGGTCGCCGGACACGATGGTCGTCTGCAGCCCCTCCTGCTCGGCCTGGAGCGAAAGGGCGCCGATCACGTCGTCAGCCTCGAAGCCCGGAACCTCGTAGATGGGTATTCGCAGCGCGCCGAGCACGTCGCGGACGCGCTGAAGCTGCGCGCGGAGGTCGTCCGGCATGGGGCGCCGGCCCTGCTTGTACTCCGCGTACTGCTCGGTGCGGAAGGTCGGACCCGCCACATCGAAGCAGGCCACTGCGTACTCCGGCCGGCCGGCGAGGACGATCGCCAGCATCGAGGTGAAGCCGTAAACGGCGTTGGTGACCTCGCCCGCGCTGGTGCTCATCGGCGGGAGGGCGAAAAAGGCCCTGTAGATGAGGCTGTGGGCGTCGATCAGGATCAGCTTCCCCCGCCGTCGCGCAGCACCCATTCCGGGCGATTTTACGTTCGCCGGGCGCCCCTCCCCGAGTTAAGAGGAGGCCCGGAAGCTCAGGGTTAGAATGCGGTCGAGGCCAGCTTTTTGATCGAGGTCGCCGTAGACAGCATCCGCGTTCACATGCCCACCGGCCAGCATGTGGTCATCCTCAAGGAAAAGGGCGCCGACAGGTACCTCCCGATCTGGATCGGACCGTTCGAGGCGAACGCCATCGCACTCAAGATCACCGGCGTCAAGCCCGACCGTCCGATCACCCACGACCTGATGGCCTCCGCCATGGCCGAGCTCGGCATCGGGCTCGCGCGGATCGTCGTCACGTCGCTGGCGGATGAGGTCTTCTATGCCCGGCTGCACCTCCACCAGAACGGCCGCGAGCTCGATGTGGACGCGCGACCGAGCGACGCGATCGCCCTGGCCGTCCGCCTCGAGTGCCCGATCTTCGTGGCCGACGAGGTGTTCGAGAAGGCCGGGGTCATCCCGGATAAAGAGGAAGAAGAGGGCGGCGCGGCGGGCGGCGAGCTCGACGAGGAGAAGCTCGCGATGTTCAGGCACCTGGTGAACACCGAGCTGGATCTGCCCGACCTGCCGGACGAGCCCGGTCCGGGGAGTGGCAAGCCGTCCTCGAGCTGAGGCGCTGCCCTCGGGATCACGACGAGGAACAGGACACAGCTACCACCTGACGCCTGGCTATGATGGTCAGGTTCTTTAGGTTTTTGTGCCCTTCTCTCTCCCGCCGCTGACACCTCGCCGCCAGGAAACCCTGGAGGTCCTGCGCCGCCTGACGGACCAGGCCGGCGGCGCCGTCCACTACTCGCTGGTCGGAGCCCGTATGAGGATCAGCGCCTGGACAGCCTACGGCCTGCTGCGCGAGCTCGAGCGGACGGGGCTCGTGCTCCGACAGTACGCTCGCGACTCCAATCCTCTCGGCGGCCGGTCCCGGATCCTGTTCGAACCCGCACCGGGCGGAGAGTCGCTGCGCGCCGCGGTCGACCGCCTCCGAGCGATCGCCGACGAGAGCGCTGCGGCCCTGGCGAGACTGGGCAGCGGCAACCTGGCGAACCAGCTGACCGCCGCGTCGGTCGAGGTCTCGGAGCTGATCGAACGGTGACGCGCATCGCTCTCGTCACCGACTCGACCTGCGACCTCCCGCCGCAGCTGGTGACCACGCGCGGCATCACCGTGGTGCCGCTCACGGTCAGCCTCGACGGCCACGACTACAAAGACGGGGTCGAGATCACGGCGGCGGAGTTCTACGCCAAGCTGACCGCGCAGAGCAAGACCGGCACCTCACAGCCGACCCCGGCGCTCTTCGCGCAGGCGTATCGGAGCCTCCTGGAAGACCACGACCGGGTCTTCTCGATGCACATCTCGGAGGGCCTCAGCGGAACCCTTGCCTCTGCGCAGCAGGCGGCGGCCGAGGTCGGAGAAGGACGCGTGCGCGTGGTCGACAGCGAGGTCGTCTCGATGGCGCTGGGCCTGCTCTGCCTGGTGGCCGCGGACGCACTGGCCGCCGGCGAGGGCCTCGACGCCACCGAAGCCGAGGTGGCAAGGGTGCGCGACTCCATGCGCGCCTACTTCACCGTGGCCACGCTCGAGCACCTGCGTCGCGGCGGGCGCATCGGGCGCGCCACCGAGATGCTGGGCTCGGTGCTGCAGTTCAAGCCGGTCCTCTGCCTGGCCGGCGGCGAGGTGGCTCCCCTCGAGCGCGTCCGGACTAGGGGGCGGGCCCTGGCCCGGGTGCTGGAGCTGGTCCGCAGCGTGGACCGCGGCGAGGGGCTGTGTGCCATCGTCGCCCACGCGGCGGCCGAGGAGACGGCCGAGATGTTCGCGCAGGAGCTCGAGGGAGTCACCGACACCCTCATGGTCCAGCCGTTGGGCCCAGTCGTCGGAGCCCATGCCGGCCCGGGGACGGTCGGGGTCGCGTGCTACCCCGCCGAGCTGCACCGCCTGGGGCTCAAGCTGTCCTCCAGCGAACTGCTTCGGCGCTGACCAGCTTCAGCAGCTGATCGTCCTCGGCCATCGTCTGCAGGTGCGCGAGCGCCTCCTGCAGAGCGAGGCGCTGCTCCCAGTGATGCTCGCGATTCCCCCAGAGGCCGAGCGCCACCTCCCAGGCGGTGACGGTGCGGCCGTCCAGGATCTCGAGAATCCGGCGTTTGCGGCGCTCGTGGAACTCGGTGAGCACCGCGACCCGTTCGGCCGCGGTCGTGAAAGGCCGCCCGTGGGCCGGCAGCACGAGCTGAGGGTCGAGCTCCGCCAGCCGCTGTAGCGAGCCGAGAAAGTCGGCCAGCGGGTTGGGCGTGCTCTGCGGATGCAGCCCGATGTTCGGCGTGTCCTCGGGCAGGAGCTCATCGCCCGCGAAAAGGAGCCGGTCCTCGGTGTCGAAGAGGCAGATATGGCCCGGCGAATGGCCCGGCGTCCACTCGACGCGCAGCTTCCGGCGGCCCACCTCGAGCGTCTCGGCGCCGTCGAGCGGGATCGCCATCGGCGCCGTGGTCACGCTCTTCGCAAATGACCGCGACGCGTTCTGCATCACCTCTGCCTGCACCTCGGGCACGCCGTTGGCGAGGAGGTAGCGGTGCACCTCGGCGACCAGGGCGTCGAGCGCCAGGTAGCGCGGGTGCACCAGGGGGATCTCGAGGCGGTGCAGGTACAGCTGCGCTCCCCAGTCGTGCGTCAGCACCCCGGCCGCCCCGTAGTGGTCGGGATGAATGTGCGTGACGATCAGCTTGCGCAGGCCCGCCGATTCACCAGCCACCCGCCCCATCGCGGTGCGCAGCAGGTCCAGCGACTCGGGCGCGTTCATCCCGCAGTCGATGAGGTCGACGGCCCCGTCGACCGGCAGCAGGAACACGTTCACATGGCCGTCCTCGAACGGGATCGGCAGGCGCAGCTCGTGCACGCCTTCGGCCACCTCGGTGAGGAGCAGCTCCTCCATTCCCAAGATTGTCGCTGAGGGCGCTCGCCCGGTTTCAGGACCGGTACGCGGGCGTATTACTATGGACCCGGACCCGACTCAACTCATTCGAGGAGGAACTGATGACCGAGGAGCTCAGCGCGGACCAGGTCAGTCCTGCGCAGGTGTTCGAGCAGATGCCGCAATTCCTGAACAAGGAGAAGGCGGCCGGCACCAACGCGACGATCCAGTTCGACCTGTCCGGCGACCAGGGGGGCAAGTGGTGGATCAAGATCGCGGACGGTGAGGCGACTGGCGGCGAAGGCGACGCCGAGAACCCGAACTTGACGCTGATCGCGGACGCCAACGACTACGTCAAGATCAGCCTCGGGCAGCTCGACGGCACCGCGGCGTTCATGCAGGGCAAGCTCAAGATCAAGGGCGACATGGGCCTGGCGATCAAGATGCAGACCCTGTTCAACCGCCCGGCGTAAAGCTCGACCTTCAGGAGCGGAGAGCGCGAAGGCTCTCTCCGCTCTTTCTTTATATCTAGTAGGTGAACTTCCAGGTCGAGAAGCGGGCGGTCATCGCGGTTTTGAGGTCGAGGTTCCCTGGCCCCGAGTGAAGCTCGAGGATGACCACCATGTGCGGCGTGAGCGCGAGGTAGCGCGGGAGTGGGCCACCCTCTTCGGAATACGCCTCGATCGCGTTGCCCCACTGGATCGGCTGCAGCTGCAGGCTGGTGCCGATGTTGGTGTTGATCCAATCCTGGAGATTGGCCGCCGAGCCGCGTGTGTCGCTGCTGATGATGAAGACGCCGAAGAACCCGTTGGTCGGCCCGGTCGCGTAGTCGGTGATGTCGAACACGGCGTCCACGCCCTGCGTCGTCTTCTGGGTGCGCTCGCCGTTCAGTGCGCGCCAGGTCGCGGGGAAGCAGAACGCCCAGCCCAGCTGCTGGTCGTACTCGCCCGAATCCCCGGGTGCGCAGTGCAAGTTGAGGCCGACGCTCTGCGTTGGATGACCCGTGGGCGTGGCCGGCTGGCACGAGGTCGCGAGCAGCGCGCCGGCAGCCAGTGTCACCGCGATCAGGGTCTTCACGAAGGCCCTATTCTCCCCCGTCCGCGAAGCTGCCACGTTTCCTGACATCGTCGTCTCCACCAAGTCGGGGCGTGTGATAGACTGCGTCGGCTTCACCAAAAAAACTTGTTACCGGCAAGTATCACTTTCTGATAGCGACGTGATACTGTTAACCGCCTAAGTCATCACGTGGGGGGCTTTATGGCAACTCAAAAGCGGACCAAACAAGACGAAGAATGGCTGACCCGGTTGGAGACCAACCGGGAGCGGCTGGCCTCCCTGGCCGACGCGCTGGGCGAGGAGGCGGGGATCAACCGCCCGCTGGCGGAGAGCGTCGGCGACATCATCACCCGTGACTACGAGGACGCGGACTTCGCCCAGGCGATCTCCGACCGCGAGATTGGCGAAAACCTCGTGAGCCTGCTGTCCGAGAACCGCGAGCAGGTCGAGCGCGCGCTGGACCGCCTGGCCCAGGGCAAGTACGGCATCTGCGAAGAGTGCGGCGAGGGCATCCCGTCGGAGCGGCTCAAGTTCCGCCCCGAGGCCACCCGCTGCGTGCCCTGCCAGGGCCGCTGGGACCGCGAGCACCGCAGAACCGCCTAGCCCCGCCTCTCCCCCCGGTCCCGCGGCCGGCCGCGAGTCCTATCATCCGGCAGTGAAAGGGCCCTGGGCCGGCCGCGGTCCGTCTTCCAGCTTGAGCTAGCTCAGGTTGCCGTAGACCACGGACTTCTGCTCGGTGTACTGGTGGAAGGCCTCGAGCCCGTGCTCCTTTCCGAACCCTGACTCCTTCGTGCCGCCGAAAGGCAGCTCGTCGTGGGCGATCTGGAGCGCGTTGACCCAGGTGTAACCGGCCTCCAGCTCGCGCACCGCACGATTCGCGGCGGCCATGTTCGTGGTCCAGATCGAGGAACCCAGGCCGAACTGAGAGTCGTTGGCGAGCCGCAGCCCCTCATCGAGGTCCTTGATCCGCCGCACGGGCAGGGCCGGGCCGAACACCTCCTCGCGCCACATCCGCGCGTCGTCGGGCACATCGGTGAGGATCACGGGGTTCAGGAAGTTGCCGGCTTCGTATTCGGCGCCCTCGGGCCGTCCGCCGCCGAAGGCGACGCGGGCGCCGCGGTCGAGGGCGTCCTGAACCTGCGCTTCGACCTCCGCGCGCTGCGTCTCCGTGTGCATCGGGCCCATCCGCGAGTCCTTCTCGAGCCCGTTGCCCGGCTTGAGCTTGGCTGCGCGCCCGATCAGCTTCTCCAACAGCTCGTCGTAGACGCCTTCCTGAATGTAGAGACGCTTGATGGCGAGGCAGGCCTGGCCACAGTTGAAGAAGCGGCCCGTCGAGATCGCCTTCACCGCCGCTTCGAGATCCGCGTCGTCGAGCACGATGCAGGGGTCGGAGCCGCCAAGCTCCAGGGTGACCTTCTTCACGTGCTCCGCCGCGACCTGCATCACCCGCTTGCCGGTGGGGGTCGATCCGGTCAGCGCGATCTTGCGGATCAGCGGGTGCTTGACGATCGCCTCACCGGTGCCCTGGCCGAGGACCACGTTGACCACGCCCTCCGGGAGCCCGCCCTCGATCAGCGCCTCGATGCACTTGAGCGTCGCGAGCGGGGTGGTCGACGAGGGCTTCAGGACGACGGTGTTGCCGGCGGCGATCGACGGCGCGACCTTGTTGGCCGCCAGCGTCAGTGGGAAGTTCCAGGGCACGATGGCGCCGGTCACGCCGATCGGGCGCCGGATCACGAGACCATAGGCCGATGTGTCCGGGAGCGAGACGACCTCGCCGTGGATCTTGTCCGCGAGGTCGGCGAACCAAGCGATGTTCTCCCCGAAGCGCTGGGCCTCGAGGCGAGACTCGAGCAGCGTCTTGCCCTGCTCCTGGGTGAGGACGGGCGCGATCTCCTCGACCTTGGTCAGCATGTGTCGCGCCGCCTCGTGCAGGATGTGCGCGCGCTTGTTGCCGGGCAGGCTCGACCACTCCGGGAAAGCCCTCGCCGCGGCCTGCGCCGCTCGGTCTACGTCCTCCGGACCGCCGGACGGAACGCGGTCGACCACCTCGCCCGTGGCCGGGTTGCGGACCTCGTACGTCTCGCCCGACGCGGCGCCGGTCCGCTCCTTCTCGATGATCATGGTCGCCATGGCAACACCCCCTACAGACACAATTATCGACAGCCGATGACAGCGGTCAGATTGGAGAAGGAAGGCCAGGTCGGCGTCATCGTCCTCGACCGCCCACCGGCCAACAGCTACGACTATGCCTTCTTGCGCGAGCTTGGCGGCGCCATCGACGAGGCTCGTGTCGACGACGAGGTCAGAGGCCTGGTCGTCGCCAGCAGCTCCGACAAGTTCTTCTCGGCCGGCGCCGACGTGGGCGCTTTCCAGGCCGGCACCCAGCGCCAGCGGGCGATGACCGCGCTCCTGGCGCACGAGGTCTTCAGGAAGTTCGAGCACACGCCGATGCTGGTGGTGGCGGCGATCGCCGGTCATTGCCTGGGCGGCGGTTTCGAGCTCGCCCTGGCGTGCGACCTCAGGTTCGGCGCCGAAGGCGAGTATCGCATCGGCCTGCCGGAGGTCAGCCTCGGCCTCTTCCCCGGCTCCGGCGGCACCCAGCGCCTGCCGCGGCTGGTCGGGCTGGCCAAGGGCATCGACCTCATCGCCAACGCGACCACGCTCACGCCGGCGCAAGCGCACGAGCTGGGCATCGTCGACCGGCTGCTGCCGGACGGCGCCGCCTGCCGAGAAGCGGCGATCGAGTACGTGCAGAAGATCGCGAGCGGCCCGGCCGAAGCCGTCGGGCGAGCCAAGGTGGTCGCCTCGCTCGGGCACTCCGCGCCGCTGGACCTCGGCCTCGCGATGGAGCGCGAAGCCATCACTCGCGTCTTCGCCACCGAGGATGCGGCCGAAGGCATCGCCGCTTTCACCGAGAAGCGCAAGCCCACGTTCCGTGGCGCCTAGACCGCAAGCGGCTTACACACGAGAGTTCGCGCCGCAGTACGAAGCCAACATCGTCCCGCGTTTTCGGCCCATCGCGGAACGCCTGGCCGAGCTGGCGCAGCCGAAGGCCGGTGACCGCGTGCTGGAGCTGGCCGGTGGCACGGGCGGCCTGACGCGGCTCATCGCGCCGCGGGTCGACCAGGTGGTGCTGACGGATCTCAGCCGGCCGATGCTGGACGTGGCGGCGGAGGCGCTTGCGCGCCTGAAGATTCGCAACGTGCTCCGGATGACGGCGGACCTGGCGGCGCTGCCGTTCAGTCCGGGCCAGTTCGACCTCGTCGTGGCGCAGATGTCGCCTCTGCAGGAGCGGACCGCCTGGCTGCGGTCCGCGCTCGCGCAACTCCGCAAGGGCGGCCGGATCGCCATCGCCCAGTGGGGCGCCGGCCTCTATTCGGAGGTCAGGCTGCAGCAGGCGGTGCGAGCGGAGCTCGGCCTGCCTCCGCTCGTCTACGGCGCGAACCCCAAGGACACGGGGCGCGCCTTACGCCGGCTCGGGTTGGCGAAGGTCGCGGTGGAGGAAGCGCGGATCGACCAGACCTGGGACGACGTCGCGGACTACATCAGGTACCGCCGCAGCTTTGGCGGCCCGCCGCTCCCACCGCGCCAGAAGGAGCGCCTGTATCGGGTGCTGGAGGAGCACGCACACCGGCTGGCGCGAGGCGGGCGCCTGAGCTTGTACTGGCGAGTCGGCTACATCACGGGCCGCACCTAGGCGAGCAGCCGGGGAGAAGACCTCGCGGTCTCCTCCCCGACCTTTGCCTACAGCGAGCGGACGACGACGAACGGGTCGGAATCGGGGTGGCGGCCGTGGTCGCCCACGTCCACCTTGCCGGCGTCCGCGGCCCCGTCGTAGCGGTCGCCGAAGACCAGGCGCTCCTGCTCGGCGTTTGAGCAGCCGCTGACCCGGAAGTCGAAGCCGTCCACCGCGGCGAACGTGACGAAGCGGTAATAGATCGTGTTGCCGTCGACCTCGAGGTGGTCGTCACGCTCGTCGCGGACCTTCTCGACATTCGTGAACGTGCCGCCGCGCAGCGTGACCCGACCGCTGAAAACGTGCGGCTTGTCGTTGGCGCCGCTCGTGCGCAGGTGCCAGCCGCCGGCGTCGTGCCAGATGTAGGTCGCGGTCGGCTGGAAGTTGTCAGGCCGGCCCTGGACGCTGATGTCGCCGGTGTGCCAGGCGCCGGCGTCGCAGTCGGCACTGGTGTTGGTGCTGGCACTGGTGGCGGCGACCGGTGTCGTGGTGGGTGCAGGCGGCGGCGCTGCCTGAGGATGGGCGACAAACAGTCCCGCGGCCGCTGTGCCGAGGGCTCCGAGCAGACGAAGTTTCATGGTGACTGCCTCCTTGGGAGTTGGGTTGCACCCAGGCTCCCCGGCAGCAGTTTTGGAACCCTCAGCCGGTTGTCAGGTTTTCGTCATCTCGTCCAGCTCGGCCAGGAGGTGCTCGAGCTCGACCCTTTCGGCGCCCTCTTGCTTTGCGCGCCGGTGGACGCGGCTGAGGAGTTCACCCAACTCCGGCGAGTAATCGGGGAATGACACCCAGTGCGACCCGGACGGCGGCAGGTGAGTCGGAGAGAGGCGTAGCGAGACCATCGCTCGAGCGCCGATCGATTCTGCCGCGTCGTACACGCCCACCATCAGGTGCAGGGGGTTGACCTCTCGCTCCTTACTGTCACGGGCGTTCCGAAACGCCGCTTCGATGGCGTGTCCTAGCTCGAGCGAGGGCAGCGGCCTGCCCCTTTCCGAACCGTCCGCAGGGTGCTCCGGGCTCTCCACGCGAAGGCGCCTGATGGCGTCGTAGAACTTGTCGGACTGCACGCGCTTCTCGAGCAGCATCCAGCGTCCGACGTTGGTCGAGCCGCTGAGCTCGGCCAGCACCAGATGGCCGGTGTCGATCAGCTCTGCGTTCGCCGCCTTGGCCTCCCGCTCCGCGGCCAGGAGGACGAGCTTGACCGCTGAGGAAAGGCTGTCAAACGAGTACCCGCGCGGTGGGAACTTGGGCTTCGGCCGGAGGCGCGAGCGTGCCGCTGTGTAGCTCTCGCCGGTCTTGCCCATGCGCGATCGGACGACCTTCTTGAAATCCTTTTCCTGGGTCATCGACAGCCCTCCCCGGCCGACCATCGCCCCCCAGCGACCCGATCGTCCGGACAGGCCGTCACAACCAGAGCCCGAGGGTGCTCCCCCCTTTGCCTCGCGTCGAGCCGAGCTGGGGCGCGGCTTCAGAGGTTGGGCGCGGGCCGCGCCTCGACCAAGTTTGTTTGGCCTGCTGCCGCCCGTCAACCTGGCGCTCGGCCCGCACCGATCAGGCTGGGCGCGTCCAGAAGCCGCTCGGGTCGAACCGACGAATCGTCTCCAGCTCCGTGGTGTTAGGCGGCTGCGTCTCACCGAAGTCGGGCGCGAGCTCAAACTCGAACCCGGTCTCGGCGCGCACCTGTTCGAGCGCCACGCCGGGATGGCGAGACGCGAGCACGGCGGGGCCGCCGCCCTCGGGGAACCGGAACACCGCCATCGTCGTCACGATCGCGGACGGGCCGCCACCGACCAGTCCGTTGCGCCGGCGCCAGCCCGGACTGCCGTCGCCGTGGCCTGGCGAGGTGATGTAGCTCACGCGCTCGACGAGGCGGCGGCGCTCGTGGTTCATGAGCGTGACCCAGCGCCGAGCCAGGATCGCGATGTCGGCGCCGCCGCCGCTGCCGGGCAGCTTCACCTCCGGCTTCGCGCGCGGACCTATGTACGACGTGTTGAGGTTGCCGAACCGATCAACTTCGGCGCCCCCGATGAAACCGAGGTCGACGATCCCCTGCGCGAGCACTGCCATCACGTTCGACATCCGCGTCGCCCACAGCGAGCCCGCCACGTTGGGCGGGTCGCCCATCGTTCCGAGGTGCGCGGAAGCGGGCTGATCACGGAGCAGCCCCACCTCGTAGAGGCCGCGGGCGCGCGGCGCGTGGGTGCTGTGAGCGACCGCATAAGCGAGGATCGGCAGCCGCATGCCTACGAAGACGAGCTCGCCGTCGTGGATCTCACGCGCCGCCACCGCGACCATCAGCTCTTGGGGCGTGTAGTCACTCATCGCCGTAGTCCACGGGCGCCGAGAAGCGATGCCGCCGGATGGCGAGGCCCTCGCGATCGACGAAGCGGCTGACGTATTCGGCACGGTCCCGGACCCCGAGGACGCGTTCGCCGAGCCATTCCCGAAAGCCCTCCGCGGAGCGGCTGCGAGCGGCGTAGTCGCGGTAGAAAGCGTGGTCGCGCTTCCAGAAGCCCTGGACCGGCGAGGGGTGCGCACCGCCCGGCGCGTGGACGACGGCGACGACCTTGGTCTCCGGCAGCAGCACGCGGTTGGGGTCGGAAAGCAGGACCTCCTCGCCGGCCAGCTCCTCGCAGGTGAGGATCACTCGCTCGGCGGCGAGGCCAGCCTCCTCCGTGATGCCCAGCGGGCCCCACACGTGCGCCCGGCCGGCCACGTCCGCGCGCTGGACGTGCAGCACCGCGACGTCCGGCCTGACCGGTGCGATCCGCACATCGCCCTGGCGAGCCTCCAGCCCGGGATTGCCGCGCGGGATGTCGCTGCCCACCAGCGTGCGCGTGGGCACGTAAGGCAGGTTCCAGGCCGCGGCCCACAGCGCGAGGGAGATCGAGAAGTTGGAGTGATCTCGGACCTCGATCGCGCGCGGCTCGCGCGTCTCCACCGCGCGCCGGTAACAGTGACCAAGGCCCTCGGAAACGTTCCCCACCCAGGCCGCCACCACGCGCGCCACGCACCCGGCGCCGATCAGCTGGTCGAACAGCGCGTCGGAGATCGGGCCGATCAACGTGAGGTCCCGCCGGCCCTGCTTGATCATCTCGTGGCCGGCGGCGAACGGGATCAGCGGCTCCAGCGCCGTGCTCATCGCCACCTGGGCGCCGTCCGGCACGAAGCGAGAGATCGCCTCGGCCATCGGCAGGACCTTGGAGGTTAGCGCCCGATCAGCTCCAGATAGCTGCTCAAATTCCGCTCGATCTCCGCGATCGAGTCCCCGCCGAACTTCTCGAGGAAGGCGTCGGCCAGCACCAGCGCGGTCATCGCCTCGCCGATCACCCCGGCCGCCGGCACGACGCAGACGTCGCTGCGCTCGTAGTGCGCCTCCACCTTCTCCTTGGTCTTGAGGTCGACCGACTGCATCGGCTTTTTCATCGTCGAGATCGGCTTGATCGCCACCCGCAGGTCGATCGGCTCGCCGTTCGTCGTGCCGCCCGTCAGCCCGCCGGCGCGGTTGGTGAGATGGCGGAAGCGACCCCCTTCGAAGTCGATCTGGTCATGGAACTCCGAACCCGGCCGGGCCGACCCCTCGAAGCCCGCGCCGAACTCCACGCCCTTGATCGCGTTGATGGAGAGGATCGCCTGCGCGAGCCGGCCGTCGAGCTTGCGATCCCAGTGGACGTGAGTGCCGAGGCCCGGCGGGCAGCCGCGGGCGATGACCCGGAAGGTGCCGCCCAGCGTGTCTCCGCGCTCGCCGGCTTCGTCGATCGCCGCCACCATGCGCTGCGAGACGCCGGGGTCGGGGCACCTGACCGGCGAGGCCTCGATCTCGTCGACGGTCACGCTGTCCGGGTCGACGCCCTCGTAGCCGGCGTCGACCGCGCCGATCGACTGGGTGAAGCTGAAGACCTCGATGCCGAAGCGGGCCAGCAGGGCGCGCGCTACCGCGCCGGCCGCCACGCGAGTGGCAGTCTCACGCGCGCTCGAACGCTCGAGGATGTTCCGGATGTCGGTGTGCCCGTACTTGAGCGCGCCGGCCAGGTCGGCGTGCCCCGGCCGCAGCCTGGTGACCGGCTCGGGGACGAAGCCCTCTTTGTCCGGCGTCATCTGCGGGATCCAGTTCTCGTAGTCCCGGTTCTCGAGGACGATCGCCACCGGGCTGCCGATCGTGAAGCCGCCGCGAACGCCGCCCACGATCCGGCCCGCATCCGTCTCGATCTGCTGCCTGCCGCCGCGACCATGGCCGCCCTGCCGCCGTTTGAGATCGGCGCGCAGCATCTCCTGGCTGATCTCGAGACCGGCCGGCAGGCCCTCGATGATCACGGTCAGCTGCGGGCCGTGAGACTCGCCCGCCGTCAGCCAGCGCAGCGCCGTCATCCGGCGCCGAAATCCTCGAGGTCGTCGGCGAAGTCCCAGGCCCGGATGGTGCCCGTGACGCGAACGCCGATCTCGCCCTCGTCCTTGCCGTACGGTTCCACGCCGACGTAGCGCTGCCAGATGCTCCGCCGCAGCTCGTGCACTCCTTCGTCGAACAGCGTGCCGGTTCCGTGCACTTCGATCCCGCGCAGCGGGAGCTCGCTCTCGTAGAGGAGCACGCTGGCCCGCGGATCGCGGCGCAGGTTGCCGGCCATCGGGCCATCGCGACCGATGGCCACGTTGAACCCCTCCCCGTCCCAGTGAAACCACACGGGGCTCAAATGGGCCTCGCCGCTCTTGCGGTAGGTGGCCAGGGTGGCGCTGAGCTTCGAGTCCATGAGGTCACCGAGATCCTCGGGTGCCAGGCCGCGACGCATCTCGCGACATAGCATGATCTCGATGACGTTGACGACGTTCCAAGACCGGGGCGACCAGCTGCTGCGCCGCGTCCTCGCGCTGCCGAGCGGCGAGCTCGACGGCACGTACGAGTGGCTGGGCGGCAGGTTCGGCGTCCGGCACGGCGTCTATCGGGTCTCCGAAGAGCTCCAGGCCGAGGCGGACAAGCTGGCCCCCGACGGTTCGCGAGCCGGTCGCCTGGCGGCGTGGCCGGCGGCTGCGATCTGGGACCTGGCCGCCGTCCTGCTGCCGCTGGACGACGCGACGTTCGACGCTGACCCGGGCGGCGCCGAGTGGTCGCTGCGCCAGACGATGGCCCACGTCAACGCGTCGCAGGACTTCTGGACCTGGCTCGTCAGCTGGACGCTGCAGCAGGTCGAGGCCGGTGAGCCGGCGCAACCGCGGCCGCAGCGGGCTGAGATCCCAGAGCGCCTGCTGGTCACGGAGGACGTCTTCGAAGGGACGGTCCCGGAAGCCCGAGCGGAGCTGAGAGTCATGCTCGCGGAAGGGCTGACCGCAATGGCCCGGCTCGAAGAGCTCGGGGCTCTGGACGTGCAGGTCAAGTTCAACGTGCGCCACGACCTCGTCCCGGTCTCGTACTACCCGCGCCGCTGGGGCGCGCACCTGCGCGAGCACACGACGCAGCTGGACAAGACCCTGGCCATGCTCCGGCGGCCGCCGACCGAGCAGGAGCGCTTGGCGCGCGAGGTGAGCCACGGCCTGGCGGAGCTGGAGGCGGCCTGGTGGCGGGCCGGCAGGCCTGGTGACCTTGATACAGCCCTCGGCCCGGCCGAGGCTGCGCTGGCCGCGATCGAGCAGTCGGTCGCCGTCGGTTGATCGAGCGCCGAGCCTTCGTCCTCGACGTCAACGGCGAATCCCACGAGGTACTGCTGCCGGTGCACAAGACGCTGCTCGAGGTGCTCCGGGAAGACCTGGGCCTGACGGGCACCAAGCACGGCTGCGAGCTCGGCGAGTGCGGGACGTGCACCGTGCTCGTGGACGGCCGTCCGATGCTGTCCTGCCTCCTGCTGCCCGTGCAGGTCTCGGGTCGCCAGATCACGACCATCGAGGGGCTGGCGCGGGGACCAGAGCTGCACCCGCTGCAGCAGACCTTCGCCGAGCTGGGCGCCGCGCAGTGCGGCTACTGCACGCCCGGGATCCTGCTGGCCGCGTCGGCACTGCTGGAGGACAACTCGGCGCCGAGCCGCGACGAGATCAAAGAAGCGCTGGCCGGGAACCTCTGCCGGTGCACGGGCTACACCAAGATCATCGAGGCAGTGGAGCTGGCCAGTGCGCGTAGTCGGTAAACCGCTCCCGAAGGTCGATGCCGAACCCAAGGTCACCGGTCGGACAGTCTTCGCCGACGACCTGACCCTCGCCCGCACCCTTTACTGCAAGCTGCTGCGGAGCCCTCATCCGCACGCGCGCATCAAGTCCGTCGACGCGTCGCGCGCGCGCCGGCTGGCCGGAGTGCAGGCGGTGATCACCGGCGAGGACCTGCCCGTCAAATACGGCATCCTGCCCGTCACCCAGGACGAGCGAGCCCTCGAGCACGAGAAGGTCCGCTACGTGGGCGACCCGATCGCCGCGGTCGCCGCGATCGACGAGGAGACGGCGGACGACGCCTGCCGCCTGATCGACGTCGAGTACGAAGTGCTCCCGGCTGTGATGACCATCGAGGCGGCGCTGCGCGAGCCGAACGGCGAGGCGATCCACGAATACGGCGACAGGAAGGCCGGGCCGAGCAACATCCACAAGCTCGTCGCGCTCGAGTTCGGCGACGTCGAGGCCGGCTTCGCGCGGGCCGACCACGTGCGCGAGGACGTCTTCTTCTACCAGGGCAACACGCACCTGCCGATGGAGCAGCACTCGGCGACGGCCGAGTACGCGAACGGCCGCGTCACGCTGTGGTCGTCGACGCAAACCCCGCACTACGTACACCGGACGCTCGCCAAGGTTCTTGAGCTCCCGATGGCGAGGGTGCGCGTCATCGCGACGCCGCAGGGCGGCGGCTTCGGCGGCAAGTCGGATCCCTTCCACCACGAGCTCGCGGTCGCGAAGCTGGCCATGGTCACGGGGCGGCCGGTCAAATGCACGCTGACGCGCGAGGAGGTGTTCTACGAGCACCGCGGCCGCCACCCGGTGCTGATGTGGGTGCGCAGCGGCGTGACACGCGACGGCCGCCTCACCGCGATGCACTTCCGGACCGCGCTGGACGGCGGCGCGTACGGCTCGTATGGGGTCGCGTCGACGTTCTACACCGGCACGCTGCAGACCGTCACCTACGACATCCCGGCCTATCGCTTCGAGGGCTGCCGGGTGTTCACGAACAAGGCGCCGTGCGGACCCAAGCGCGGCCACGGCACGCCGCAGCCGCGCTTCGCGCTCGAGCTCCACCTGGAGAAGATCGCCCACGATCTCGGCCTCGATCCAACGGACGTCAAGCGCCGCAACTTCGTCAAGCCGTTCAGCCGCGCCGTCAACTGGCTCCGCATCACCTCCTGCGGCCTCGAGCCGTGCACGGACTGGGTGCTGCGCGAGTCGCGCTTCCACGAGCGTGAGCGGCGCCGCGGTCGCGGGCTGGGCTTCGCCGTCAGCACTTACCTGTCCGGCGCCGGCACCGCCATCTACTGGAACGACATGCCCCACTCGGAGTGCCAGCTCAAGGTCGACCGGGGCGGCGTCACGGTGTACTGCGGCGCGATCGACATCGGCCAGGGCTCGGACTCGGTGCTGGTGTACATCGTCGCGGAGGAGCTCGGCCTCGATCCCCGCGAGGTCCGCCTCGTCACCGCGGACACCGACCTCACCCCGATCGACCTCGGCTCTTACTCGTCGCGCGTGACCTTCATGGCCGGCAACGCGGCGCTCGAGGCGGCGCGGCGGATGCGCGAGCTGCTGGAGTCCGCCACTGGGAAGCCTCTCAGCGCGACGGGCTTCGAGGCGGCGGCGATCGCGGCGGAGGAGAAGCATGGCGCGCTGAGCACGTCCGGGTCGTACAAGCCGCCCCGGATCGCGGGGCCGTACAAGGGCTCCGGCGTCGGGCCCAGCCCGGCCTACAGCTACACGGCCGCCGTGGTCGAGGTCGAGGCGGACGAGCGCACGGGGATCGTGAACGTGCCCCGGGTCTGGATCGCCCACGACATCGGGCGCGCGATCAACCCGCTGCTGGTGGTCGGGCAGGTCGAGGGCAGCGTGTACATGGGACTCGGCGAGGCTCTGATGGAGGAGCAGACATACCGCAAGGGACTGCACAAGTGGCCCTCGATGTTGGAGTACAAGTCGCCGACGTTCCTGGAGACGCCAGAGATCTACACGCACCTCGTCGAGACCCATGACCCGGAGGGGCCCTACGGCGCCAAGGAGGCCGGGCAGGGGCCGCTCCTGCCGGTCGTGCCCGCGGTCTGCTCGGCGGTCTACGACGCGCTGGGCGTCTGGATCGACGAGGTCCCGGTCACACCGGAGAAGGTGCTCAAGGCGCTCGACGCGGGCCGCTTCGGCCCGAAGGCCTTCCCGGTGATTCCCTACCCGGAGGCCATCCGAGTCGAGCCGCCGGCGCCTGACGATCTGAGCGTCGGCTGATGCTGCGGCTCCCGCGGCTGCGCTATCTCGAGCCGAAGACCGCCCGCGAAGCCGCGGTTATGGCGGCGGACCTCGGCCCCAAGGCGATCTTCGTCGCCGGCGGAACCGACCTGTTCCCCAACCTGAAACGGCGCCAGTTCGAGCCGGAGGCCCTGATCGGCCTGGGCGGGCTGGAAGGGCTGCGCGGCGCGTCCGCCACGCGCCTCGGCGCCCTGACCACCCTCGCCGACGCCGCCGCGGACCCGGCCGTGGTCGCGGCGCACCCCGGCTACGCCGAGGCCGCCGGGCAGGTCTCCTCGCCCCCACTCCGCAACGTGGGCACGATCGGCGGCAACCTCTGCGTCGACACCCGCTGCAACTACTACAACCAGACGCACGAGTGGCGCCACGCGGCCGGCTTCTGCATGAAGAAGGACGGCGACATCTGCCTGGTCGCGCCCGGCAGCCCGCGCTGCTGGGCGGTCTCGTCGTCGGACACGGCGCCCATGGCGATCGCGCTGGGCGCAACTGTCATGCTGGCCGGGCCGGACGGCGAGCGGGAGCTGCCCGCCGCCGCCCTCTACCAGGACGACGGGATCGACTACCTCGCCAAGCAGGCGCACGAGGTTCTGACCGCCCTCGAGCTGCCGCCGGCCGGCGACATCGCCTCCGCTTATGTGAAGCTGCGCCGCCGCGGCTCGATCGATTTCCCCATCGCCGGGGCAGCCGTCGCCTTGAGGTTCGACGGGGACGTGGTGCGGGACGCGCGCATCGTGCTGTCCGCCGTCGCGTCGCATCCCGTCGAAGCAATCGAAGCCAGCAGGTTTCTCGAAGGAAAGACGTTGGATCGAGAGACAGCCATGGAAGCGAGCACCCAGGCGGCACGGCCGGCAAAACCGCTCGACAACGCGGACCTCAACCACTTCTGGCGGAAGCGGATGGTCAACGTGGTCGTGGAGCGGGCGCTGCTCACCGCCGCCGAGCGGAGGAAAGTGGGATGAAGCGCTTGCTGAAGCGGCGGGAGTCCGGTCAGTCGATGGTCGAATACAGCCTGATCCTGGTTCTCGTCGCGGTTGCCTGCATCGTGGTGCTGGTCCTGTTCGGCCAGCAGCTAGTCCTCTTCTGGCAGCAGGCGATCGACCAGATGCGCAACCCGGGCCACATCATCTCGTAGCCCGCGCCGCATCGGCACATCCAGGCGGGCTATTCGGATGTCCTTTTTGCGTCCGCTTGCGCATACAATCGTTATAGGAATGCTGTCACTTTTGGGGTGGGCCTCGGGTGCGTCTCTCGCCTTCCTGCTGATGCTGTGGCTGGCTGCCGGGGCACTCGGCCTGGGCATCGTGGCCGTGCTGTTGAGCCATCCGGCCGAGGTCCCGGACGACCTGGACGCGATTCACCGCCTGATCGACGTCGCCCGCGATCGGCTGCGCCACGCGCAGACCGAAAGTCACGACACCGAGTCGCTGCGTCGCGAGCTGCGGGCGCTGGTGTCCCGCCTGCCGAAGGGCGACGCGCGCCGCTACCTGGGGTAGCTAGGCGACGGGAGCGAGCGCGCCGGCGCGTTCCGCCGCCTGCCTGATCGCGTCGTAGTCGCGCGCCTTCAGGGCATCGGGAGCGAAGACGGCGTCGGTCAGCCCGATCGCGCGCACACCGGCCCTGAGATAGGCGGGGACGTCCTCGATAGAGACGCCGCCTGACACCCAGATCGGGATCCGGCCCAGGGGCGCGGTGACCAGCTGGACGTAGCGCGGTCCGCCGACGGAGGCGATCGGGAAGATCTTGACCAGCCCGGCGCCGGCCCGCAGCGCGATGTGGATCTCCGACGGAGTCAGCGCCCCGAGCACGCAGAGGATGTCCAGCTCGCGGCACGCGGCGGCGACGTCCGGCAGCAGGACGGGCGTGACCACGAAAGCGGCGCCGGCCGCAGCAGCGGCCTCGGCCTGGCTCGGCTCCATCACGGTGCCGACGCCGACCGGCCCTCCCGTGGCTTCACGCAGCCGGCGGATCACGTCGAGATGGTCAGGCACGGCTCGCGTCACCTCGAGCGTCTGGATGCCGCCGTGCGCGGCGGCCAGGCACGCGTCGAAGGCCACCTCGGGGTCGTCGTACCTGATCACGGCCGTCAACGCGGAGGGAAACGCTTCGTCGATCGTCAGCATCAGCTGGAGATTATCCGCTCGAACTTCGCGAGAGCCGTCCGGAGCTCGTCGAGATCCACTGGCTCTCCTTCTGATTCCACCACTTTCTTGGCGGCGGCGGCGAGCTCCTCCGCCGCCGGGACCATCATCAGCGCGCGCTCCACGCGCCGGCGGGCGTCGTCCAGCACCGCCCTCCGCCCTTGCTTCACGCCCCCATGATCGCCTCCTTTGAGCAGCGCCGTGCGGCGATCTGGTACATCTGTATGAAACGTGGGGGTAGCGGAAGCACCAGAGAGTGCCAGCACGCGTGAGCTGATCGTGAGGGCGGCGGCCGACAGCCTGCTCGAGCAGGGCTACTCAGGGACCAGCGTCCGCGCGATCGCGGGGCGGGCGGGCGTCGCCATCGGCAACGTTCAGTACTACTTTCCGGCCAAGTCGGAGCTCTTGGTGGAAGCCTGGCGGCACCTGACCGAGCGCTCGGTCGACGAGCTGCACGAGGTGCTGAACCAGCTCACCGACCCGCTGGAAATCCTCGAGGTCGGCGTCGATGCCATCTGGGCTGCCCTGCGCCGGCTCGGCGACGTGCAGCTGGCCGCGTTCGACCTGCTGGTCCAGGCGCCGCGTGCGGAGCCGCTCCAGGCCTACCTGCCCGAGCTCTTCACCCGGTACCGCGAGGTCATCGAGGAGCAGCTGGACCGGCTCGATGCCGACGCTCGGATCCGGCTCAAGGTGCCGCGCGATGTGCTGGTGCCGCTCGTCCTCAACACAGTCTTGGGCTTCGGCCTCTACTACGTCGTCACGCGCGACGACGAGTCCTGCGTGCGAGCGCTCAGCGCGTTCCGCGAGATCGCCGGCAGCCTCGTGGAGCCCGCACAGTGATTGCCACCAGCGAGCTGGCGGGCCTCGAAGCCCTCTGGGCGAACCAGCTGGAGAGCCTGTACGACATCTACCGCGCCGAGTCCTCGAGCGACGAGCTGGCCCTGGCGGCTGCGCTCGTCGAGGTCGCCCTGACCGAGCAGCGGCTGGGCTCGGAGGCGGCCGAGCCGGCTGTGCTCCTCGTGGCCGACCTCTGCCTAGCTCGGGCGTCGCGGATACTGGCCGAGCACGCGTCGACGGAAACGCAGATCGGCTTCGCGAGGACGGTCGAGGACGCGGCGGCCGCCGGAGCCGAAGGCCGGGTGCATCCCCTGCGGGGCCGGATCGTCCAGTTGGTGCGGGCAGCCCGTTGATCCGCTCGTCTCGTCTGCGCTTCGCGAGTGGCGGCGCAACCGACTTCGTCGACGTCACGTCGATGCTCCAGGACGCGGTCGCTGCCGCGGGGCTGCGGACCGGTCGGCTGCACATCCAGTCGCTGCACACGACGCTCGCCGTGACCGTCAACGAGAACGAGCCGCTCCTGCTCGCCGACTTCGAGGCTCTGCTCGACCGGCTCGCGCCGCGGAACGTCGACTACCTGCACGACGACTTCGCGCGCCGGATCGACATCCCGCCCGACGAGCCCATCAACGGCCACGCGCACTGCCGGCAGCTGCTGCTGCAGCCCTCCTTGACCTTGCTGGTGGAAGAAGGCCGCCTGCTGCTCGGGCGCTGGCAGTCGGTGTTCGCGGTCGAGCTCGACGGCCCTCGGCAGCGCGAGCTGGCGCTTCAGCTCGAGGGTGACGCCGGCCTGCCCGCGGCCGCCGGGGGCCAGGACCGCGAGCTCATCCGCCTCGAGCTGGCGCGCCAGCTGCTCGTGGACCCCGAGCTGATCGTCGAGCCGATGCGGCGGCTGGTGGAGAGCGGCGGCAAGCGGCTGCGACCGCTGCTGGTCATGCTCGCCGCGCGGGTCGGACCGCGTTTTGACGCCCTGCGCGCAGCCGTCCTCGCCGCGGCGGTGGAGCTGATCCACAACGCCACCCTGGTGCATGACGACTACGTCGACGAGAGCGCCGTGCGCCACGGCGCCGCCACGGTGGCGGCGGCGGAGGGCGCGGCCAGGGCGGTCGCGGTGGGCGACTACTACTTCGCCAAGGGCACGCGCTTGATCGCCGAGCTCGGCAACACCGCGGTGAGCCGGACGATCGCGCGCGCGATGGAGGCCATCTGCCGCTCCCAGATCGATGACCTGGCGCTGCGGGGACGGTATCCGGGCGACCGCGACGGCTACCTCGAAGTGGTGCAGGGCAAGACGGCCGCGCTGATATCGGCCAGCTGCGTGTCCGGCGCCCAGCTGAGCGGGGCGTCTTCCACGGTCGTCGAGCGACTGGGCCGGTACGGCGAGCTGATCGGCATCGCTTTTCAGATGGCGGACGACGTGGTCGACTTCAGCGATTCCTCAGGCAAGCCGCTCGGCCAGGACATCCGGATGCGAACGGTGTCGCTGCCGCTGATCTACGCGAGCGAGGACCGCGCCGCGGGACCCGAGGTGCGGCGCCTGCTGGCCGGCAGCCCTCGCGAGGAGGACATCCCGCGCGTGGTCGAGCTCGTCGTCGGGTGCGGCGCGGTGGAACGCGCCACCGGCGAGGCGCGCCTGCTGGCGGAGCGCGCGGTGGGCGAGCTCGAGTTGCTCGACGGCGAGCTCGACGGCGTTCGCTCCCACCTGGTCGGCCTCGCTACCGCGGCCGTCGACCGCCTGGTCTAGCGGGCTTCTCCCCGGCCCTATCCCCGCGTTTGCCGGCAAACGTGGCGTGGCGAAGCATTTGAAACACTCGATTGCCGGCAAACGTGGAGTCAGCGCGCGCCGGCCAGGAGCCCCACCGTGCCCAGGTTGAGCGCGCGGAACGACGGCGCCGTCCAACCTGCGTCGGACGCCAGCGCGAGCAGCTCGTCGCCGCTGTAGTAAGAGTCCACGGTGTCGCTGAGGTAGCGGTAGGCCGCGCGGTCGCCTGACACCAGTGAGCCCACCCGCGGCAGCACGTGCCGCAGGTACTGCCGGTAAGTCCAACCGATCAGGCCGCCGTGCGGGCGCACGAACTCGAGCACGACGGCCCGGCCACCCGGCCGCAGCACGCGCAGCATCTCCCGCAGCCCGCCGGGTGGATCCGCGAGATTGCGCAGGCCGAACGCGATCGTCAGGGCGTCGAAGACGCCGTCGCCGAACGGCAGGGCCAGGGCGTCGCCGCGAACCAGCCGCACGGCCGGCTGCTCGACGGTGGCGATCCGTAGCATCTCGCGGCTGAAGTCCAGGCCCACGACGAGCCCGCCGCCGCCCACGCGCCCGACCAGCTCCGCCGCCAGCTTGCCCGAGCCACAGGCGACATCCAGCGCGCGGCCGCCCGGGCCCAGCGCGGCCGTGTCGGCCGCCCGCCGCCGCCAGCCCTGGTCGGTCCCGCCGGACAGCAGCGTGTTCACCAGGTCGTACCGACGCGCGATGCGGTCGAACATCGCCTGGACCTCGGCCGGGTTGCGCTGCACGGCGGTCAGGGCCACTCAACGCCCGGGATCGACCCCGCGCGCCAGTAGGAGCCGCCGTCGCGGTCGCGCTGCAAGAGCTCCTCGTCGACGAGCAGCCGGCGCAGCAGCGCGAAGTCGCGGTGGTGGCGTCCGAGGATCCAGTTCACGTCGCGCTCCGGGTAGCGCTGCCCGGGCCTGAACTGCTCCGCGAGGTAGCGCAGAACTAGAACACGCCGTGAACGCCGGGCAGGAATCGTAACGAGGCGGTCGCCGTCGAAGAAGTTCCGAACCGCGGCGAGCTCTTGCTCGTCCGTTCTCAGAACCTCTCCCAAATTGACGCGATGCCCTGGCCGACGCCGATGCACATCGTCGCCAGCCCGTAGCGCGCGGACCTCCGGCCCATCTCGTGCACGAGGGTTGTGATCAGCCGCGCGCCGCTGCAGCCCAGCGGATGACCGAGCGCGATGGCGCCGCCGTTGACATTGACGCGCTCCTCATCGAGCCCCAGCAATTTGACGCAGGCGACCGACTGCGCGGCAAACGCCTCGTTCAGCTCGACCAGGTCTATGTCCCCCACTTCGAGGCCGGCCTGGTCGAGGGCGCGACCCGACGCCGGCACGGGTCCGATGCCCATGTAGCCCGGCTCCACCCCTGCCGCGCCGGCCGCGACGAAGCGCGCCAGCGGCTTGAGGCCGCGCCGCTCAGCCTCCGCCGATGACATGAGGACGAGTGCGGCGGCGCCGTCGTTGAGCGGCGAGGAGTTGCCGGCGGTCACGCTCCCGCCCTCGGCGAAAGCCGGCCGCAGCTTGGCCAGGGCCTCCAGCGAAGAGTCGGGCCGGGGCCCCTCGTCGGCGGTCACGGAGATCGGGTCCCCTTTCTTCACGGGCACGGCGACGGTGAACAGCTCGGCGTCGAAGGCCCCCGCCTCCTGCGCGGCCACCGCGCGCTGGTGCGACCGCAGCGCGAACTCGTCCTGCTCTTCGCGGGAGATCTCATATTTCTGCGCCACGCGCTCGGCGGTCTCGCCCATCTGAAGCGTGCCGTACATCTCGGCCATCTTCGGATTCACGAGCCGCCAGCCGAGGGCGGTGTCGTAAGCCGTCTGCGTACCGCGGGCAAAGCCCGCGTCGGGCTTCGGGAGCACCCAAGGAGAGCGTGTCATGCTCTCGACCCCGCCGGCGACGACCACCGATGCGGCTCCGGTCTGGATCTCGCGCGCCGCCGCCACCGCCGCCTGCATGCCCGACCCGCAGAGCCGGTTGACGGTCTGACCGGGCACCGAGACCGGGAAGCCCGCGAGCAGCAGCGCCATCCGCGCCACGTTGCGGTTGTCCTCGCCCGCCTGATTCGCGCAGCCGAGGATCACGTCCTCGACGTCGGCGGGGTCGACCGCGACCCGGTCGACGACTTCCCGCAGCGCGATGGCCGCCAGGTCGTCCGGCCGCACGTCCTTCAACTGGCCGCCATAACGGCCCATCGGCGTGCGGACCGCCGCCACGACAACCGCGTCTTGGAGCTCGGGCACCTCGCTATTTGCCCTGGAATCGTGGCGCCCGCTTCTCGATGAACGCGAGCACCCCCTCGGCGAAGTCGCTCGTCCCCGCCATCGCCTCCTGGAGGTACGACTCGTAGTCCATCGCCTCTTCCAGAGTGGAGCCGAGGGAGTGGTTGATCGCGCGCTTGGCGGCGCCGATCGCGAGGGGCGCCCCCGCGGCCAAGCGCTCCGCCAGCGCCGCCGCCGCCGTCTCCAGCTCGGCTGTCGGGACCACGTGGTTGACCAGGCCCAGCCGGTGTGCGTCAGCTGCCGACAGAGGCTCGCCGGTCAGGCACATCTCGAGCGCGACCCCGGTGCCGACGAGGCGGGGCAGCAGCCAGGTGGCGCCGCCGTCCGGGATCAGGCCGCGACTCACGAACAGCTCGACGAACGACGCGTCCTCGGACGCGATCCGGATGTCGGCGGCCATCGCAAAGGACAGGCCGATGCCGGCGGCGACGCCGTTGACGGCCGCGATGATCGGCTTCGGCATCGACCGCATCCGGAGGATCATCGCCATGTACTCATCGCGCAGGATGTGGCCGACGTGCTCGGGCACGTTGCCGACGTCGGTGGGGAAATCGCGCAGGTCCGCGCCAGACGAGAACGCTGTGCCCTCCCCTGTCAGCACGATGCACCGCACCGCGTCGTCCTTCTCCACCTGCTTGAGGGCGGCTGCGAGCTCAGCCCGAGCCTGCGTTCCGATGGCGTTGCGCCGGTCGGGCCGATTGAAGCGGATCCACGCGACCGCCCCCTGGAGGTCGACCTTCACGTGCTGCTGCTCGACTGCTTGCGCCATCCCGCTCACCTGCCTTTGAATTCGCCCTTCCTCTTCTCGAGGAAGGCGCGCATGCCTTCTTTCTGATCCTCGCTGGCGAAGAGGAAGTAGAAGTTCTTCCGCTCGACCGCGAGCCCTTCGGCCAGCGTGGTCTCCAAGGCCTTGTTGACCGCCTCCTTCCCCATCCGCACGGCCAGCGGCGGCTTCGCCGCCAGCTCGCGCGCCAGCCTCTGCGCGACCTTGATCGTCATCTCGGCGGGCACGACCTTGTTCACCAGGCCGAGCTCGTAGGCGCGGTGGGCCGAGATCTGATTCCCCGTCAGCGTGGCCTCCATGGCGACGTACTTGCCGGCCGTGCGCGGCCAGCGCTGGGTTCCGCCGCCGCCCGGGATGATCCCGAGGTTGATCTCCGGCTGGCCGAAGCGCGCTGTGTCCGCCGCGACGATCAGGTCGCACATCAGCGCGACCTCCGTCCCGCCCCCCAGTGCGTAGCCGTTAACGGCCGCGATGAGAGGCTTGGTGAAGCTGGTCAGCTTCGACCAGCGGCCGGTCTGGTCCCTGAGCAGCTGGTCGACGGGCGATCGCTCGGACATGTCGCCGATGTCGGCGCCGGCCGCGAAGACGCGCTCCCCGCCGGTCAAGACGACGGCGCGCACGTCCGCATCGTCGTCGAGCTCGGTGAGAGCGCCGCTCACCTCGGCCATGAGCTCGGGGCTGAGCGCGTTGAGGACCTTCGGGCGGTTGAGGGTGATCGTGGCGATCGGCGGCTCCCGGTCGACCAAGATGAACTCGTACCCCACCCGCCTATGATCGGCCAGAAGGGAGGCCGGGTGTCCGGCCGAGAGATGGCGGCCCTCCGGTGCCGCGGATGGGAGGAGACGACGAGCAGCACACGAGCCGCACTCCAGTGCGGCGAGGAGCAGCGCAGGAGGCGACGATGCAGACGCGCCGCCTGAGCCCGCCAGATCCGGACGGAGTGCCCGGCCGCCCTTCTGGTGTGAGGGAGGGAGTGCTGCGCGACAGCTATGGCCGTGTCGCCGACGACCTGCGCATCTCGGTCACCGATCGCTGCAACTTCCGCTGCATCTACTGCATGCCGGCGGAGGGGCTGCGCTGGCTGGCCCGCGAGGACATCCTGCGGTTCGAGGAGATCCACCGCCTGGCGCGCATCTTCGTCCAGCGCTACGGGGTGCGGACGATCCGGCTGACCGGCGGGGAGCCGCTGGTCCGCTCTCACATCGAGGAGCTGGTCGCCATGATCGCGGGGATCGCGCCCGGCCTCGACATCACGATGACGACCAACGGCGTGCTGCTCAGGAACAAGGCGCAGGCGCTGGCGGACGCGGGACTCAAACGGGTCAACGTGTCGCTGGACACGCTCTCGCCGGAGCGGTTCCACGAGATCGCGCGGGTGGACGCCTTCAAGAAGGTCATGGAGGGCATCGACGCCGCCCGGGCAGCCGGCCTCTGGCCGATCAAGCTGAACGTGGTGGTCATGAAGGGCCACAACGACGACGAGGCGGTCGACTTCGCGCGCCTGGCCCGCCAAGAGGGCTACGACGTCCGCTTCATCGAGTTCATGCCGCTCGACGCGGACGGCATCTGGAGCAACGACCTGGTGGTCCCCAGCCGCCGCCTGCAGGAGCAGATCGAAGACGAGTTCCCCCTCGTCGAGGTGCTCGAGGACCGGCCCGGCCCGGCGACGAAGCTCCGCTTCGCGGACGGCTCGCCCGGCGGCGTCGGCTTCATCTCCTCGGTCAGCCAGGCCTTCTGCACCACCTGCAACCGGATCCGCCTGACGCCGGAGGGCGGGCTGCGCACCTGCCTCTTCTCGCTGCGCGAGACGCCGCTGCGCGACCTGATGCGAGAAGGGGCGTCGGATGACGCTCTGGCCCGCGTCATCGAGCGCGCCGTCTGGCTCAAGGAAGAAGGTCATCTCATCAACCAGGAAGGCTTCGTCAAGCCTCCGAAGTCGATGAGCCAGATCGGAGGCTAGACTCCGGAGCCCGGCCTCGCGTATCTATTGAGTACGCCGGCGTACCGGCGGAAAAATCTCGGTGCGGGAAGGTGTCGGGTTGTCATCACTGGCGCGCCGCCTCGCGGCGCTCGGGGTCATGTCGCTGGCAGCAGGCTGGTTCCTCGCTCTGCCGGCGTCAGCCGCCTACCCGCAGGATCCTCCCAACGACCCCGGCTACGCGTCGGCCGAGAACGACCCGACCTGCGCGCAGCACTACGTCGGATCCGAGCAGTACTACCTCTACTCGTCCATGCCGCGCTGTGCGCCGCTGGCGAGCGACCCCGAGAACGCGTCCGGCATGTCAGTCGACAAGGCCTGGGCGCAGTACTCGACCGGCAACCCACACACGGTCATCGCCTACGTCGAAGGTGGCATCAACTGGCAGCGCGACCAGCCCGAGCTCGTGGACAAGGTGTACCTCAACTGGCGCGAGCTCCCGGTGCCGTGCACGGGCAATCCGTGCACGCTCCGCTATGGCGGCTCAGAGGCTGACTACGACGTCAACCACGACGGCGTCTTCAACGCCGCGGACTACGCGCACGACCCGCGCGTCAGCGACGCGAACGGCAACGGCTGGATCGACCCCGAGGACATCATCACCGCGTTCTCCTGCTACGACCGCTTCCACGACAGCCTCGGAGCGCTGACGCACCCGGACCCGGCCTCACCGACCGGCTACGACTGCTCCAACGGCGCTCAGACCGTCGACAACGACGGCAACGGCTACCCCCACGACATCTCCGGCTGGGACTTCTACGACCACCAGAACGACCCCGCGACCTATGACTCGCAGTACGGCCACTCCGACAACCAGATGAAGCAAGCGGCGGCGCAGACCAACAACGGCGTCCAGGGGGCCGGCGTCTGCCCGCAGTGCCTGATCCTGCCGGTGAAGGCGGGCGCCGAGGCTCTCGACCGGACCGACGACCTGGCCCAGGCGTGGCTTTTCGCCGCCGACTCGGGGGCCAGCGTCATCGTGTCGGTCACCGCCGACCTCGGCTACTCCTCGTTCATGCACCAGGCTGTCGAGAACATCTGGCGCCGCGGCATCGTGATGGCGGAGTCGTCCAACGACTTCGACTCCACCGACCACCAGGGCGGCATGTGGTGGCCGTTCGTGCTGCCCGGCAACGGCCTGGTGCCGAACATGGACGGCGCCGACAAGGCCCCCGGCCCACCCACCCTGGCGGCCAACGCCGGCACGATCAGCTATCGCGAGCGATCCGACCTGACGTCCTGGGGCACGCATGCGATGTTCTCGGTGCCCAATGAGGGCGGCTCGACCTCGGAGTCGACGCCGACCGTCGGCGGGATGATGGCGCTGGTCATCGCGGACGGGCGGCGGCTGAGCCCGGCGCTGAGCGGCCCTGAGGCGGTGCAGCTCGTCCGTGCCACGGCGTCGCCGATCACCGACCCGACCCTCAACTGGCCTGGGTCGCCTGGCGATTGGAACCTCCAGTACGGCTACGGCCGCCCCAACGTCTACAAGGCGATGCAGGCCATCGCGGCCGGCAGCATCCCGCCCGTGGGCTGGATCGACTCGCCCGACTGGTTCAGCCTGTACGACCCGACGATCACGCGTTATGTGCCGATCACCGGCCACGTCGAGGCCAACCGCTCGCCAGGCTACCGCTGGCAGCTCGAGTACGGGCTCGGGCCCCAGCCGCAGACCTGGACGGCGATCTCGAGCGGGTCGGGCAGCTCCCCGGAGGACGGCACCCTGGGCCGCCTCGACCTGAGCCAGATCCCGAAGTCCTTCTGGTCCGCGCCCTACCAGATGTCGAAGACGAAGAGCCTCGAGTCGACCGAGCAGTACACGGTGACGCTCAAGCTGGTCGTCACCGACGCCGCCAACCGGACCGGCATCGACCGGCGGACGATCGACGTGGTTCACGATCCCAGCTGGCTGCCCGGGTTCCCGCTCCGCCTCGGCCACGGCGGCGACAGCCAGCCCGCGCTCGCCGACCTGCAGGGCACCGGCCGCCTGGACATCGTGTTCGGCGACTCCGATGGCGTGATCCACGCGATCGACCCCGTCACCGGCCACGAGCTGCCGGGCTGGCCGGCGCACACGGCGCCGGTCGTGGTGCAGAAGTCACACCGCGGGATCTCGCCCGGGGACGAATCCGTCTTCGCGCCCGCGGCTGTGGGCGACCTCGACCACGACGGCCATCTCTGGGTGGTCGTCACGTCCTCAGCGGGGCAGGTCTACGTCTTCGACGCCGCCGGGCGTCCGCGGCCGGGCTGGCCGAAGACGATGGCGACCGGCGTCCAGCAGCCGACGATCCCGCGCCCGCAGCTCCCGATGACGCGACTCCCCCAGCAGGGCGCCGCCGACTCGCCGGTGCTCTACGACCTCACCGGCAAGGGGCCGCTGCAGATCATCCAGTCGGCCTGGGACGGCTACATCCACATCTGGAACCCCGACGGCTCGTCGTTCAGCGACATCCAGGTGCAGCGGCCGCCGGACAGCGAGCTCGACCCCTGCGTACCCGGCCAGACGTGCCCGCACTGGATCAACGACCACAAGCTCGAGTCGTCGCCCGTGGTCGCGAACCTCACGGGCGCGGGCCCGGATCTCGTGATCCGCAGCCAGTGGACGGAGACCACGAGCACCGGTGACATCCAGCCCGGCGGCGCGGGGTTCCTGCACGCCTACAAGCCCGACGGGACCCTGCTCTGGATCGCGAAGATGCCGAGCATCATCGAGTACTACGGCTCGGCCCAGGAGTTCATCACCGAGGGCGTCGGCGGCCCGGTGGCCGCGAACGTGCTCGGCGACGGGCAGTTCGACGTCGCGGCGAATCCTGGCTTCTCGCCCACCTATCTCTTCCACGGTGACGGCAGCAACCTCGGCCTGTACGGCCCCGTGCCCGGACCCACCGCGGCGGCGCTCGCCGGATCTGTCGAGCTGGGCAGCCTCCCCGTCGACGCACCGATCGGCTTCACCACCTCGGGCGCCTTCGGCAACCTCAACGGGGTCCTGAGCTACACCCAGCCGGGCAGCGGCGGCGGCAGCCTGGCGTACTCCCTCCTGCTGCCGGGCAGCGGAGGCGCGATCACCGAGTACGAGCGCGCGTGGACCGCGGCCGGCGGAGCTCCGCAGCCCGGCTTCCCCGCCCCGCTGCAGGGCCTCGACTTCCTGGGCACGCCCGCGATCGCGGACATCACCGGCGACGGGCAGCCTGACATCCTCCAGGGGGCCGACTCCTCCGCCCTGATGGGCTACACCACGGGCGGACAGCAGGCTCCGGGCTTCCCGAAGTTCAACACCGGGTGGTCGGTGTTCGCGCCGGCGGTCGGCGACCTGACCGACAACGGCCGCAACGACGTCGTCGAGCTCACGCGCGAGGGCTATGTCTTCGCCTGGAGCACGCCTGGGCTGGCGACGGCCAACTCCGAGTGGTGGACATACCGGCACGACGAGCACCGCACCAACCAGTACGGCATCGACACACGGCCGCCGGGGGCCATCCGCAACCTCGCGGTGCACGGCGGCAACATCACCTTCACCGACCCCGGAGGCGACTGGTACACCGGCGCGGCCGCTCACCTCCTGGTCAACGGAGCGTCCGTCCCGGTCAAGGGACCCGCCGGGACGGCGGACTCGGTCGCGGTTCCGGCCGGTGCGGCGACAGTCACGATCCAGGCGGTCGACGCCGCGGGCAACCTGGGGCTGCCGGCGACCGTGCAGCTTGGCCACACCAACCGCCAGCCGGCACCGCCCGAAGCGCCCCCCACCCGCGCATCCGCCGGCGGATCGCCCCGCGCAGCGCTGAAAAGCGCTCCATTCGCCGGCGGATGGCTAGTTGGGAGCGCCCTGGCGGGCGGCCTGGTGGCCCTATGCGTGAGCCTTTGGAGGCGCCGCCCGACCTCCTAGACTGAGCGGCGGCATGCTGAACACGGCCGCGACGCAGCCGCCGCTCACGGTCACCGAGCTCGCGCAGGAGATCAAGCGCGAGCTGCGCCCGCTGTGGCGGGTATTCGTCAAGGGCGAGGTCAGCGGCATGAAGCAGCTGACCTCCGGTCACTACTCGTTTCGGATCAACGACGCCGAGTCGCGCCTGGACGCGTTCCTGTTCGCGAACGACGCCCGGCGGCTCGCGCTGATTCCCGAAGACGGGCAGGAGTTCGTCTTCCGGGGCCGCGTGGACTTCGCGCCGAAGTACGGCCAGCTCCGGCTGATCGTCGACTATGTCGAATACGACGACGTCGGGCGCCTGCGCGCGCAGCTGGAGCAGCTGAAGCAGAAGCTCGAAGCCGAGGGAGCGTTCGAGTCCGCGCGCAAGCGACCGCTGCCCTTTCTGCCGCGCTGCGTCGCGCTGATCACGTCGCCGACCGGCGCCGTCATCCACGACCTGCAGGAGACGATCTGGGACCGCTTCCCGAACCTGGAGATCCTCGTCTATCCCGCCCAGGTGCAGGGCACAGCCAGCCCGGGCTCGGTGGCGGCAGCCCTGCGCCGGTGCAACGACGAAGGCCGGGCCGCGGTGGCGGTCATCGCGAGGGGCGGCGGCAGCTTTGAGGAGCTGTACGCCTTCAACACCGAGCCGGTCGCGCGAGCGATCCTGGCCTCACGGATGCCTGTCGTGACCGCCCTCGGCCATACCTCTGACCGGACCATCGCCGACCTCGTGGCCGACGCCGAGTGCCGCACGCCGACCGAGGCCGGCGCGCGCGTCGTCCCGCGCAAGGCGGACCTGCTGGCGCGGCTGGACGAGCGCCGCCGGCGAGTCGATCGCGAGGCGACCGGCCTGCTGAGAGTCAGGGTTGAGCGACTGCGGCGCAGCCGGGCCGAGCTCGCGCGCCTCAGCCCGGCGCAGCAGCTCGCACGCCGCCACGAGCTGATCGTCGAGCGGGCGACGCGCCTGGAGGCGCTGGCGGCGCGGACGATCCGCCAGCGCCAGGACGTGCTGGCCGGACGGCAGGTCGCGGAGCGGCTGCAGCGGGCGGTCCGGCTGCGGTTCGCGCAGGCTCGCGCCGGGCTCGAGCAGCGCGGGCGGCGGCTCGAGGCGCTCAGCCCCGACTCTGTTCTCCTGCGCGGCTACAGCATCACCCAGGACGAGGAGTCGGGGACGGTGCTGCGCGCGGCGAGCGAGACAGCCCCTGGCCGCCGGGTTCGCGTCCGGCTTGGCGCCGGCGCTCTTACGGCTGCTGTGGCGACCATCGATGAGTGAAGCGCAGCTGACCTACGAGCAGGCGCTCGAGGCGCTCGACCGCAGCCTGAAGGCGCTCGAAGAAGGCGACCTGTCCTTGGAGGACGCGCTCAAGGCGGTCGATGACGCCCGCACCTACCTCAAGATCTGCAGCGATCGCCTCGAGGAGGCCAAGCGGAAGATCGAGGTGCGCCCGGTCGGGGACGCTGCGGCGGAGCCTGCCGACGGCCCTTCAGACGGTCCGCCGGCCGACGACGAGTTGCCGGAGGGCCTGTTCAACCGATGAGGTCGATCCGCATCGGCGAGGACGTACTTGCCTCAGACGGCTCGCGTTTGGGCCAGGTGGAGCGGATCGTGGTCGACGAAGCGGCCCACCGGGTCACCCACGTCGTCGTCCACGATCGCGCCATCCCGGTCGGCCTGCTGCAGGACGCCGGCCCGGACGGGCTGGCGGCGCGCCTCGATCATCAGCAGCTGGAGAAGCTGCTCGATGCCTCGGAACCGCCGTTCGCCGCGCCCGGCGAGCACTGGGATCCACCGGAGGGCTACGCGCTCGAGGGCTTCTTAGCCTTTGTAGATGCGATCAATCGAGTGGTGGGCCAGGGTCCGTACCAACCGCCCGTCCACATAGAGACCGGGGCCTCAGAGATCCACGAGATCACGAGCGGAAGCCCGGTGTGGTGCGGCGGCGACGAGGTGGGGCACGTCGATCGGCTGCTCTGGGACGGCGAAGGTCGCGTCAAGGAGCTGGTCGTGAAGCACGGCTTCCCCACCCGGCTCACGCGCGTCCCGGTGCAGGACGTCGCCGAGGTGGTTGCCAACAACGTTCATCTGAACATCGACCGGGCGGCTTTCATGCGCGAGCCGGAGTTCGACCCGCTGGAGGACTAGGCCGAGGCCGCCAGCCAGGCGCACATCTCGGGCAGCAGCCGCTGCAGGGATCCGTGGCTCTCGCCTGCGACGACGTGGGCGGTGCAGCGCGGAAGTCGCTCCGCGAGCCAGCGTCCGTGGGCCACCGGCACCATGGCGTCGGCCTCGCCGTGCCAGAGCTGGACCTCGCAGCGGACGTCGGCCAGGTCGAAGCCCCACGGCGAGGCCAACTGCATGTCGTCTTCGAAGAAACCTTCACCACCCTGGCGGAAGCCTTCGCTCCAGGAGGCTCGGAACCGCGGCCGGAGCGCCTCGAACGCTTCGCGGTCCTGCGGTGGAAGCCGCTCCGACATGCCATCCAGAAACCGCTCGGGGTTGCTCACGAAATCGCGCGCGAACTGCTCGCAGTCCTCGCGATTCTTGTCGGGGTTGCCCAGGATCTCCTCCCGGACCTGCGGCTCGAAGACCTCGCTGTCGACCGGCGAACGGCCACCGCCGACGACCACACGCCGGACACGCTGCGGCAGGCGAGCGGCGAGGCTCAGCGCCGGCCCCGTGCCGCCCGACCACCCGAAGACCGAGAATCGCTCGACTTCGAGCTCGGCCAGGACCCGCGCGACGTCGTCCGCGTGGTCGGCCATCCGCCTGCCTGGCTTCGGGTCGGAGAGGCCGTAGCCCGGCCGGTCCAGCGCGACGTGCACGAAGCCGTCCGGCATGTCGACGGGGTACGTCGGAAGCCTCGACCCGGGCGAGCCGTGGCAGTGGACGATGACCGCCAGCCCCGAGGCCGGGTCGCCCCAGACCTCGTACCCGACCTGCCGCCCGTCGTCAGCGCGAGCGGTGGCCGAGACGGACCTCAGGGCGAGACCACCGGGTCCTTGCTCGCCAGGGCCTTGACTGTGAGGCCCGCCCAGCGCAGCCATATCGCCAGCCAAACTACACCGTTGGCGAAGGCGGGCAGGTCCTCTGCGTAGTGCTTGTGGTGGAAGGTCCACATCGCGCGATGGAACTCGAACAGCATCCGCAGGGCCGCTTGCCGCGTCGCCGCGCCCTTGACGTGCACGGCGTCGGCGGTCGGCAGATAGAAGATCTTCCAGCCCGCCGTCTTGAGGCGGAAGCAGAGGTCGAGGTCCTCCCCGTACATGAAGTAGTCAGGATCGAACAGGCCGACGCGGTCGATCGCCGCGCGGCGCACGAGCAGGCAGGCGGCGGTGCCGGCGTCGATCTCATGGGTCGACTCCTGGTCGAGGTAGCCCAGGTTGTAGCGGTTGAACCGCCGGCTCTTCGGAAAGAGGCGATTCAACCCGGTGAAGCGGTAGAAGGCCGTGGCCGGGGTTGGAAACGCGCGCCGGGCGGCGCGGTCCAACGAGTCGTCGGGCCGGCGCAGCCGCGGGCCGACCGCCCCGACATCCGGCCGCACGAGCATGAAGTCGGCCATCTTGGCGAGGCTGCCCGGCGCCAGCAGGACATCAGGGTTCAGCAGGAGAACGAAGCGGCCCCGGCAGCGCTGCAGGCCCATGTTGTTGGCCCGGCCGAAGCCGACGTTCTTGTCGAGCCGGATCACCTTTGCCTCCGGGTACCGGTTGGCCACGGCGTCGGCCGAGCCGTCCTTCGACGCGTTGTCCACCACGATCGCCTCCAGCGGCAGGTCGGCGCCTTCGAAAAGCGCCTCCAGCGTCTCCAGCAGGAGCTCCCGCACGTTGTAGCTGACCACCAGGGCGGACACGAGCGGACGTGGCCCGCCCGATCCCTCCTCCTCGGCCGGGGCTCCGTAGGGAACGGTCACCCCCGCCGGCCGCCGCCGCCTCATTACTCGGGACATTCAGCAACGAAGAATAAAATCCAGAGTTCGTGACCATCGACGCCGGGGCTCCTTTGCACGGCAGTCTCGGCGCCCGGCTCTGGGCCAGAGCCTCAGCCAGCCGCCTCGTCCGCCAGAACCTGGTGCTGTTCGTCGGGGGCATGCTGGCGGGCGTCGGCGGCTTCGTCTACCACCTGATCGCGGCGCGCCTGCTCGGCCCGGCGCTGTACGGCGAGGTGGCGTCGCTGGTCTCCGCGTACCTGGTCGGGAACGGGGCCACCTTCGTGATCACGCTGGTCCTGGCGCGATACGCGGCCACCCTCGAAGCGCGCGGGAGCTCGTCGGCGCTGCACCACCTGATGGTGCGGACGTCCAAGCTGCTGGTCTTCCCGAGCCTGGTGGCGCTCGCGCTGCTGGGCGTGCTCGCGCCCCTCGGCGCCTCCTTCCTGCACCTGAACTCGTGGGTGCCGGTGCTCTGGATGCTGCTCGCGATGGTGATGATCTGGCAGGTCGGCGTTCCCCGCGGCATGCTCCAGGGGATGCAGCGCTTCGGAGCGCTGAGCGTCAACCAGTCGGTCGAGATGGTGTTCCGGGTCGGGCTCCTCGCCATCCTGCTGGTCGCCGGCTTCGGAGTGGTGGGCTCGATGGTGGCCGTGGTCGTCGGGGCCGCCGTCGGCTACAGCTCCGGCATGTACACGCTGCGCGACATCCTGCGCGTGCCCGGCGAGCGGGTCCGCCTGCGGACCATGGCAACCTTCGCCCTCACCGCCGCCGTGGGCACCTTCGGGATCCTTTTCCTCTACAACAACGACGTCATCCTGGCCAAGCACTACCTGAGCGCGCACGACGCCGGGATCTACGGCGGGCTGAACAAGATCGAGACGATCATCTACTTCGGCACCCTGTCGGTCAGCCAGGTGCTGTACCCGAGGGTGGTGGAGGCGATCGCGAAGGACGCCCACCCGGGCCGGCTGCTGATGCTCTCCGCCGGCGTGGTCCTGGCCATGGGCGCCGTCGCGGTGCTCGTCTTCGCCGCTGCTCCGCGACTGATCGTGGGCATCCTGTACGGCGAACGCTTCCTCGACGCCGCGCGTTTCATGGTGCCGATCGGATTGATCGGCCTGGCTCTGAGCCTGAACAACCTGCTCGTCTATTTCTTCATGGCCGCGCACGACCGCGTCTTCATGCCGATCCTGCTGGCGGGCGTTGCGCTGGAAGGCGTTCTGATCTTCCTGTTCCACCACTCCCTGGCGCAGGTCGTCAGCGACGTCCTGTCGGCGCTGGTGCTGCTGCTCGGAGCGCTGGTGGTGCGCGCCGTGTTCCTGCTGCCCGCGCTGCGGCCTGAGATGGTCGCGGAGGAAGGGGAGGCGGCGGTCGACCCGTAGGCCGCTTGGGGTCTAAATCAACGAACCCCGGCCCGAAGGCGCGGGGTTCGTAGAAAAAACGCTCGGCAACGACCTACTCTCCCACCGGGTTACCCCGGCAGTACCATCGGCGCTGGAGGGCTTAACTGCCGTGTTCGGAATGGGAACGGGTGTTTCCCCTCCGCCATGGTCACCGAACACGGGAAGTATACCTAGGCCGGAGTACCAGGCCGCCGCCGGCGCTGAACTGGTCGCGCGGCCGGGAGCACCAGGCCGGCGCCGGCGCCGGCCGAACCGAAGAGCTACCTGGAGCGGCGGCGGCGCGCCCGCAGGCTCTTCATCTTCCGAGCCTCGGCGGGCGGCACGTAATGCGCGCGGCGGCGCATCTCCCGAACCAGGCCCTGCTCCTGCACCTTGCGGCGGAATTCGCGCAGGGCCTGCTCGAACTCCTCCTGGTCGCGAA
The DNA here is from genome assembly GCA_036378435.1 of Candidatus Dormiibacterota bacterium. Taxonomy (GTDB): domain Bacteria; phylum Chloroflexota; class Dormibacteria; order Dormibacterales; family Dormibacteraceae; genus DASUWK01. Next base: position 50,734 of record DASUWK010000037.1, read on the forward strand.
CGATGACCTTCAAAGCCGCACGCAATCATACAGGCGGCCGCGTATACGAAGCGACGGCGGCCGTACGGGGACGGCCGCCGCCAGGCGTGGGGTAGAAGGCGTCTATTCGCAGAAGACGCGGACTTTGGTGTTGTCCTTGGGCTGGTCGATGTCGACGGTCAGGTCGCTCAGCTGATCGATCAGCTCGTCGAGGTTCTCCGGCTTGAGCTGCGAGACGTTGAATGCGATCCCCTCCTTGGCCAGCGCGGAGTCGATCTCCTGCGTGGCTCGCGGCGGGATGAGGCTGGTCAGCTTGACGCCGGCCCGCAGCAGCTGCAGCGGCACTCGGATGTTGACCTTGGTCGGCCCGTCGCCGCCTTCGTCCGTCTCGACGAGGACGCGCAGGTATTTCGGCTTGCGTGCCACCGTGAGCTCCGAATTGGGCGACGTCCCCGTCTCGACGGCCGTCAGCAGGCGCTCCGCCTCGGCGGCCGACAGCTTGCCGCTCGCCACCATGTCCAGGATCGTCTTTCTCTCTTCCATGACCACCACTTGATTACCTCCTTTCAGTACAGCCGCAGGGCGAACGCCGTGCCGCCTTGCGTGATTTCGAGATGGGTGCCTGACAGGCTCCTCAGCACTCCCCAAACGGCCGCCAGCGACCGCCAGGAGCTGATTCCGACTATGCGGCAGCCGATCGCGTAGAACGGCAGCAGCAGCAGGCAGAGGGGCAGGAGCAGCAGCCAGACCAGGAACAGCGGGATCGGGATCCAGCGCCTGCGGGCGCCGAAACGCACGGCCGCAATGATCGGGATCATCGAGGGCCCTCCAGCTCGCGGACTGCTTCTTCCGCGGTTATCTCGCCCTGCCGCAGTCGCTCCAGAATCTCGGAACGAGGCGGCACCGGGTCCATCTCGACGAACTCGAGGGAGCCGGCGAGGCGGTTCAGGCGAGCTTTGACGGTCGGATAGCTGACGCCGAAGAGACGCTCCATGTCCTTGATGGACCCATGGCTGCGTACGAACGCGATCACGAAGACCTGGTCCTCCGCGCTGAGCCGCGCTAGCTGCGGCAGCTCGAAGCTTCCCTCGATGGCGACGTCCGTGTCGGCGAGCCGTACGCGCTCGACGAGAAACGGCCGGCCACCGGTCAGCTGGGTCAGGCTCTGCCAATCGGTGTTCCTCGGCGACATGCCGAAGATTATTAATCGCCTAGGGCCAAAAAGTCAAGATTTTTAAGTGGGACCTTAAAGGACTCTAGAAATTCCAGATCGTGGCGCGTAGGCCCGGCTTTGCCGGGCCGTATGAGTTGTGCCTCTCCATACCCGTGCAATGCGCTGAGTAGGAGGATGGCTAGCGGAAGGAACCCTAGGTGCCTTCCGCGTTGTTAAAGAAGCTCAGGTGAACGCCAGCCCGCCCCGAGGACGTGCTCGTCCAGGAAGGCGAGGACCGTCTCGTACCAGAGGCGCGAGTTGCCGGGCTTGAGAATCCAGTGGTTCTCGTCCGGGTAGTAGAGAAAGCGCGACGGCACGCCACGCCGGCGCAGGTCGGTGTAGAGCTTGAGGGCCTCGGAGATGGGCACCCGGTAGTCCAGCTGTCCGTGGACGATCAGCATCGGCGTCCGGATCTCGTCCACCGTCGAGCGCGGCGACACCGCCTCGTAAGGCGACTTGCTCTGGTCGAGCGGCCCGAACTGACGCTCCCACCAATGCGGCGTGTCGGTCGTAGCCACGAACTGCTCCATGTCCCAGAGGCTGGCGTGCGTGACCAGCGCCTTGAAGCGGTCGGTGTGGCCCGCCACCCAGTTGGTCATGTAGCCACCGAACGACCCGCCCATCGCCGCCGTTCTGCTCGCGTCGAGGTCAGGCCGGCTCAGCGCGGCGTCGAGGCTGGCTTCGAGATCGGGCCAGACGTCCTGGCCGTAGCGCTTGTGCGCCCGGCGGAGGAAGTCGTAGCCGTAGCCCGTCGACAGGGCCGGGTCGGGCATCAGGACCGCGTAGCCGCGCTCGGCCATCAGATGCGGAGACCAGCGCCAGGCCCAGGCGTTCCAGCTGTTGTACGGCCCGCCGTGGATCCAGAGGAGCAAGGGCGCCGGGTTCTGCGGGCTCGCCCCCTCCGGCAGCACCAGCCAGGCGTGGATGTCGACGCCGTCCGGCGCCTTCGCGACCAGCTCTTCCACGCGGCCTGGGAGCTCCAGCGGCTGGCCGGGCGTCGGCAGCACCGTCTCCTCGCCGGTGCTCACGTCGATGCGAACCGCCTGGGCGGGCGACTCGAACGACGAGCGCAGGGCATACACGAAGGCGCCGTCCGGGGACGGGTGGATCGACGTGTAGGCCCCGGCTGCGGCCAGCCGGCGAACTACCCCCGATTCCACGTCGGCGGAGAAGATCGGGCAGCGGCCGTTCTCGTCGGCAGCGAAGTAGAGGGAACGCCCGTCCGGCGCCCACACCGGGGGCCCGGGACGCTGGGCGAAGTCAGGGGCCAGGTCGCGGCCCTGACCGCTTTCGAGGTCGACCAGCCACAGCGTCCCCCTTCCAGGCTCCTCGGTGGTGGTGTTCTCGTCGCGCACCGCCGCCACGAAGCGTCCGTCGGGAGAGATGGCCGGCCCTTCGAAGTCGGCCCCGTCCGCGATGACGCGGCGCCTCCCCTCCTCGACCAGCACCAGGTCGCTGCTCAGCTCCACACCGCTCGGGTTCCGCAGCCAACCGCTGGCCGCGAACGCGCCGTCGGCCGCCACGTCATACGAGGCTTCGTGGAGGGCGTTGCCGGCGTCCTGGGTCAAGTCGGCCGTCACCGGCTTCTCACCGCCCAGGTCGACGCGCAGCAGCCGGGACTGTCGCGGTCCGACGTCGTGATCCCAATACCGGATCGGGAACTTGTCGAACAGGACGCCGCTCACGCCGGCCTCCTTCCGGTTCTTCGCCTTGGCCGCGTCCTCGGCGAGTCCAGGGGCGTCCGGGAACACCGGCACCCTGAGCACGGCGACCGGCGCCCGGTCGGCCGTGACGATTGCCTCGACGCCACCCGCGACCGAAAGCACGGGTTCGGCCTCGCCGCCGCCGGCCGGCAGCCGGAACAGGCGACCGTCCGCGTCGTCCTCCTTGACCGTCACGTCCGGCCGCGCGGAGGCGAACAGCAGCGAACCGTCGGGGAGGAAGGCATGGGCGCCTTCTCCCTTCTCCGAGTAGGTCAGGCGGCGGGCCGAGGCCGAGCCGTCGGCGGGCAGCTCCCAAAGCGAGCTGACGAACTTCTTGGTGTCAGGACTGAGGGTCTGGATGCCGAGAACCAGCCGGCGCCCGTCCGGTGAGACGAGGAGACTGTTGACGCGGGGAATGGTCCAAAAAGACTCGAGGCTGAGGCGTGTCACGGCAGCCATTTAAGCAGCGGCCGCAGGTCAGGGTGAACTAGGCCGTTCGGTAACCCAGCAGGCGGAGCGCGAACTCGCTGTAGGCGCCCGCCACCTCGTCCGCGGTGAAGCCGGAGGCGGGGCCGAACCATTCGGCCACCCGGATGCCCATGGCGCCGATCGCGGCCACTGCAAGCCAGGCGTCCGGCACCTGGAACACCCCCGCCTCGACGCCGGCGCGGACGGTGTCTTCGATCATGTCCTCCGACGCGCGCCGCACGGCCACCACCTCTTCCAGAGCTTCGGGGCCGAGGCTGCCGAGCTCACGGTTGCCCACGCGCGCCAGCAGCGGATACGTGGCATGGAGGCGCACGTGCGCGCTCACGAGCTCCCGCATGCGCCGGACCGGGTCGTCACCGGCCCGGTCCAGCGCCTCACGCAGCCAGGCCGCGTGCTCCTCGTGCGCGATCAGCATCAGGTCCAGCAGCAGCTGTTCCTTGGATGCGCGGTACTCGTACATCGAGCTCGCCCTCACTCCCGCTCCGCGGGCGATCTCTCGAACCGGTGCGGCGTGGTAGCCCCACTCGGCAAAGCGCACGAGTGCGGAGATCAGGATCCGGCGCGACGTGCCGTCGACAGCCGCGCGAGGCGGCAAAAGGGTCTCCACGTCGACGACCGGCTGGATCGCCGGCGCTCCGCGGTCCCAGCGCGCCGAAAGGCGCAGAGCCGCAGCGTCGCGGCGGGGCCTAGCTCGGCCGCCGCTCTCCTGATCTGACCGCTTGACAGCTTCGGCCATCGCGGCGAATGCTACCTACCGAACGTTCGTTAGGCAACTTCGGGAGGTCGACAGGTGCGGGACAGAAGGTTGATGCGACGGCTGCGAGCCGCCGGGCTGGCGCTCTGCGCCGGCGCGTCTTTAGCCGCGCTGGCGGCGCTCCTCCCCGGGCCCGTTTTCGCCGACACCAGCAGCAGCGGCGTGCCGGCGGACCGGCAGGACTACGTGTCCAACACCATGAGCGACCCCTACCAGGCCTACGAGAGCGCATTCTCCGGCCAGAACCCCTCTCCCGATGCCGTCGACATCCACGTCGGCGCCAATCCGCAGCAGGCGACCTTCACCTCTTACCTCCACCTCGAGCTGGAAGCTCTGCCCGACGGCGCCAACGTCTCGTCGCTCAAGCTCACGCTCCACCCCACGGACGACCAGGTCCGGCAGCAGGAGAACGTCAACTCAGGCACCCCCAACACCAACTGCGTGCAGGGGACGCCGACCTGCAACGCGCAGCCGAACGACGCCATCATCGACGCCTTCCCGCTCAAAGTCCCCTATCCGGCGAAGTTCCCCGACAGCGACTCGCCGTCGGCGGCGCCGGCCGTCGACACCACCGGTCCTGAGGTCGTCGCCAGCTTCAACTCGCGCGACGCGAGCTGGACCTTCGAGCTGGCGCCGATGATCCCGTACTGGAAGAAGCACGGCAACACCGGGCTCGCGGTGGTGCCCGACGCCGCAGGCACCCTCGTCTCCTGGCAGGTGGGCTTCCAGCGCTCGTCGACGGAGGGCACGGCCACCTACACGCTCAGCGGCCAGTCGAGCCTGCTCCAGAGCACGGTGTTCCAGCCGACGACGACTACTACTACCGGCGCGGGCGTCGGCACCTCACTGCCGGGCCTCTCTCTGGCCCCCAAAGCGCCGTCGCAGGGCGTCAACGCCCCACCCCAGGTGGTGCAGCCGGTGGCGCCGCGCCGGATCGTCATCGCCAGCACCCCGCCGAAAGGCTGGGTTCCGATCTGGGCGCTGGTCCTGGTCGGCAGCTTCGCGGCGGCCATCGCACTGCTCGCCAACCCGGTCTCGGCGGGCCTTGCCACCGCCGGAGGCGCGCTCGGCGGCCTGACGGGCCAGCTGCGTCTGCATCCGCGGATGTTCGCCATCGCTGGCGTGCTGCTGGTCTGGAGCTCGACGGTGGCCGTCTACGGAAACACGATCGGCAAGCAGGTGTTCAGCCCCACCGTGGTGTCGGAGAACGAGGCTCCTGGCACCACCACCAGTACCGCGAACAACCCGTCCGGCAACGCGCCCGGAACCACGGCGAGCGGGGCCGCCGGCAGCGGCAGTGTGAGCGGCGCCGCGGCTGCGTCCGCGGCGCAGGCCCAGCAGTACGCGAACAGCCCCAACCCACCCTCGGCGAACCTGTTCACCAGCGACCAGGAAGGGGTCGGGATGACCGACAAGACGATCCAGCTCTGCGCGCACGCAGCGCTGACCTTCGGCCCCGCCTTCAACATCGGCGCGTCCGACCTGAACGTGTTCTGGCAGATGGTCAACGCGCAGGGCGGCGTCTGGGGCCGCAAGCTCGTGCAGCCCGGGGGCGCGGACGGCATCTCGGTGCAGGACGACGGCTACCAGCCCAGCAAGGCGGTCGCCGCCGCCCAGGCGTGCGCAGACCAGTCAGGTGGCGACTTCTTCCTGCTCGGCGGGATCGGCTTCGACCAGATCCCGGCCGTGAGGGTGTGGGCAGAGCAGCACCACATGCTCTACGTCCATCACATCGCCCTCGAGTCGGGCTCGGACGGACTGCGCTACAGCTTCACGATGCTGCCGCCGCTGGAGACGGTCGGCCAGCAGTTCGCCCAGTACTACGTCGCCAACTACGCCGGCCAGAAGCTCGGCATCATCGAGCGGAACAGTTCCAACTGGGAGGCGGGCGCCAACACCTTCAAGCAGTACCTGAAGGACAACGGCTACGGCCAGGACATCGTCGACGACGAGTTCGTCAACAACAACCAGGGCCAGTACTCCGGCCAGATCGCCAACCTGCAGGCCAAGGGCGCGCAGGTGGTGCTGATCTGGGAGAACGCGCTGGCGGCCGAGCAGATCATCCAGCAGTCGGACCAGCAGCAGTACCACCCGTACTGGGTCGGCTTTCCGTTCAACCTCACCCTCCAGACCCTCGCGCAGGCCGGCGTCTCCACGGCGAACCTGCAGAAGTACTCAGGCATGGTCCCGTGGCCCGCCTACACCTGTAAATCGCAGCGCGGGTCGAGCAGCGCCTTCTCCGCCTACCAGTCCGAGATCGACCAGTTCGAGGCGGCCTACGCGAAGTACGACAGCCAGGCGAACCTTTGCGGGGTCGGCGGCGACCTGCTGTTCGGCACCTGGGAGGCATGGCGGCAGGTCTACGACCTGCTCTACCAATGCGGCCGCAACTGCACCCGCGACAAGATCGCCGGCCTGATGCTGAGCGGCTACCACGCCACTGTAGGCGCGAACTGCCCGGTCGACTTCTCGACCGGCGACCACCACCACGGCGGTTACGACGAGGACATCTACCACGTCGTCGTCATCAACAACACACCCGTCTTCGCCAACACGCCGCCCCTCTGCCGCCGGGACATCACATGACGCGCATCGCGCGCGGGCTCGCCCTGGCGATCGCGGTCACGGGCGTCACCGGGTTCGCGATGACGCGCGTCCACGCCGCGTCAGACCTGGCGCCGGGGTGCTTCGCGATCGTCAGCGGCGCCCACGTCGTGGAGGGCGCGCAGGGCTGGTCGGACGCGTACCCAGGCACGACCTGGAAGCGCAGCTACTGCCTGCATCTCCCCGCGGGAAGCACGACCACGGCAGGCATGCCGCTCGTCGTGGTGCTGCACGGCTGCACCACGTGGGCGCCGACCGCCGCTTATGAGACGCACTTCAACGCCGTGGGCGACCGCCACCATTTCGCGGTGCTCTATCCGCAGCAGAGCGGCAGCTTCAGCGCGGACGGGCCCACGTCGCACCCCTACGACGGGAACGGGAGCTATTGCTGGAACTGGTTCCTGCCGGACCAGCTGCAGCGGGAGTCGCCGGAGCCGTGGCTGCTGCACAACCTGACCGAGAACGTGATCAGCCGGTACGGCCTCGACCGCCGCCGCATCTACGTGATCGGTATCTCGGCAGGCGGCGCCGAGGCCAACAACCTGGCGGTGCTATACCCCGAGCTCTTCAGCGCCGTTGGGGTGCTGGCCGGCTGCGAGTATGCCGGCGCGCCGTGCCTGGGCTCGCACTCGGCGGCACCGCCGCAGGCGTCGGGCTATCTCGCCTACCAGGCATCCGAGGGCCACGCGCGCCCGGTCCCGTTCCTGGTCGAGAACGGCGACGCGGACCCGGTGGTGCCGGTCCAGAACGCCTACGACGACGTGCTGCAGTGGCAGACGTATGACGCGCTTGCCGCAGGCCGCTCGCCCTCGATCGCCGCGCCCTGCGCCGTAACCAACTGGACGCCGAGCCCGAGCTCGATTCAGCCGACGGACCCCAACGACCCACTCAACACCCCGGACGTGCCGCACGCCTACACGACGCTGTACTACTCGGCTGACGGGACCGTCTGCGCACCCAGCGCCCGCGATTTCGGCCAGCTGATAGTCGTCCACGGCATGTGGCACCAGTGGCCCGGCGGCGGGCCCCGCCGCGAGTACACGACCGAGGACGGCAACTGGGACATCTGGGGCGACCCGCTCGGACCTGACATCACCAACATCGCCTGGCAGTTCTTCGCCACCCACCCGTGCCGGCTCCGGCGCGGCGTTTGCGTGGCCTGATGGTCGAAGCCCTCGTCATCGGCCTGGTCAAGGGCGCCATCTACGGCCTGATCGCGCTCGGGCTGGTGATGGTCTACAAGGGCTCGCGCGTCCTCAACTTCGCGCAGGCCGAGATCGGCGGCGCGGGGCTCTACCTGACTTACATCCTCATGCACCACTTCAACCTGCCCTGGGTGCCCGCCGCGCTGGTCACGATCGCGGCGGCAGCCGCGGTAGGCATCGGCTTTGAGCGCTTCTTCGTCCGGCCGATGGGCGACGCGCCGCGGCTCACGGTCGCGGTCGCGACGGTCGGCCTGTTCACGCTGCTGCTGGCCGCCGAGGCCTACTTCTTCGGGCCCTCGCCGGTGTTCATCAAGCCGCCGATCGCGGGGACCGGTCCCGAGATCGCAGGCTTCTATGTCGGCCCGACCGAGCTGCTCAGCTTCGGCGTGATCGCGGTTCTGGCCGCGGGTCTGGCCGGGTTCCTCCGCTACACCGACTTCGGGCTCGGCGTGCTCGCCAGCGCCCAGGACCCGGTCGCCGTGCGCCTGGTCGGCATTCCGCTGAGCCGGCTCAGCATGTTCACCTGGGGCACGGCGGGTGCGATCAGCGCCATCGCGGCGCTGTTCATCGAGCCGCAGATCGGCGTCATCTCGCCGGGAACGATCGGGGAGCCGCTCTTCCTCGGCGGCCTGGCGGCGGCCCTGCTCGGCGGGCTGGACAGCCTGGAGGGCGCCTTCCTGGGCGGCATGCTGGTCGGCGTCGTCGAGGCTGAGGTCGAGCACGTCGCGCAGGCAGCTGCGCTGCCGGGCCTCTCGGCGCTGGTGCTGTTCGCGATCGTCCTCGGCGTGCTCCTGCTCAGGCCGCAAGGCCTTTTGGGCACTCTCCGCGGCCGGGCGGAGATGGGGACGGCGCAGTGAGCGCAGCAGCGCGCAGCCCTCTGCTGACCCCTCGCCGCAGCAACGTGCTGCTGGTCCTCGCCTTCTGCCTGATCGCGCCGACGGTCATCGGCGGCTCGGTCGGCAGCGAGACCGGCCTCGGGCTCTCCAAGCTCTTCACCGGCACTCACGCCCTGATCCTGTCCGAGGCCGCCGCGGTCGCCATCGCGGCGCTGTCCCTGAACCTGCTGATCGGCTACGCGGGCCAGATGTCCCTCGGCCAGGCCGGCCTGCTGGGGGCCGGCGCGTTCGCCTGCGGCGTGGTGACGCAGAAGCTCGGGCTGCCCTTCTGGATCGGCATTCCGGCTGGCGCCCTCACGTCCGCGATCCTCGCCCTGGTCATCGGCTTCCCCGCGCTGCGCGTGCGCGGGTTGTACCTGGCCATGGTGACGATCGCCTTCGGGTACGCGATGTACAGCTCGGTCCTGCGTCTCGACCTGTTCACCGGCGGTTCGGCAGGGCTTGAGCTGCAGCGGCGCCTCTGGGGCGACCGGTCGCTGACCGAATACGCCGACTGGCTGGCCGTGCCGCTGGTCTGCCTCGTGATCGCGTGGCTCGTGGACCAGAACGTCACCCGCAGCCGGCTGGGCCGCGCCTTCCGCGCCATCCGCGAGAACGAGGCCGTCGCGCAGGCGTTCGGCATCGACGTCGCCCGCTACAAGCTCTATGCCTTCGTGCTCTCCGGCGCCCTGGCCGGGGCGGCCGGCGCCCTCTATGGCTCGGCGATCGGCTTCGTCAACTCCGAGACCTTCCCCTTCCTGCTCTCGCTCGGGATCGTGATCATGGTCGTCGTCGGCGGTCTCGGCTCGCGCCTCTGGACGGCGGTCGCCGCCTTCGCCTTCTTTCTCTTCCCTTCCTGGCTGGACGCGATCCCGCTCCCGTTCTTCCACGGCCTGGACGGGATGATCGGGGCAGGGCTCCTGATGTATACGGTCGCCCGTCATCCGGGCGGCTTCGCCTCCGTCGTCGCTGAAATCCGCGAACGCCGGCGCCGCCGCGGGCAGGCCGCCGGCGACGAGGACCCACCGATGCCGAAGCTCCCGCAGCTGCCGCGGCCCGCCGAGCTCGCTCCCGACCGGCCGCAGGCGGACGCCGAAGTGCCGGTGCTGGACGCGCGCGAGATCCAGGTGCGGTTCGGCGGCTTGGTGGCCGTCGACGGCGCCTCGCTCACCGTGCCGCGCGGGCAGATCGTGGGCCTGATCGGCCCCAACGGGGCGGGCAAGACAACGCTCTTCAACGCGATCTCGGGCCTCCTGCGTCCGACGTCGGGGCAGGTGATCCTCAACGGGCGCGACGTGTCTGCGCTGCCGGCGCACAAGCGTGCGCAGATGGGCATCGCGCGCACCTTCCAGCAGATCGGCCTGGCGCGGGACCAGAGCGTGCTCGAGAACATGCTGCTGGCGCAGCACCTGCTCGCCGGGTATGCGCCGGGCGAAGCGCTTCTGCGGACGCCGCGCGTCGCCCAGCGCGAGCGAGAGCTCGAGGAGCGCGCCCGCCGCGCGATCGACGCCCTCGGCTTCGGCGGCCGCGAGGACGTGCCGGTGAAGAGCCTGTCTCATGGGCAGCAGCGCATCCTCGAGGTCGGCGCCACCCTCTTGTCCGACCCCGAGCTGCTGATGCTCGACGAGCCGTCGGCCGGGATGTCGCCGGCCGCGGCCGAGAACCTGGCCGAGCGCCTACGGGACCTGCGCGACGTCCTCGGCCGCACGGTGCTCCTGATCGAGCACCACGTGCCGCTGGTGCTCGACGTCTGCGACTACGTCTACGTCCTCAACTTCGGCCAGGTGCTCGCCAAGGGCACGCCCGACGAGATCCTCGCCCACCCCGACGTCGTCGGCGCCTACCTCGGCGAGTCCTTGGAGGTCGCGGTATGAGCGCGGTCTTACCGCTGGCCGACCCCGCGCCGCCGCTCCTACGCGCCGAGTCGCTGGTCACCGGCTTCGGTTCGCACGCCGTCCTCCACGGCCTCGACATCGAGGTGCGGGACGGCGAGATCGCGGGCATCTTCGGCCTGAACGGCGCCGGCAAGAGCGTGACGATGAAAGCGCTGGCCGGCCTCCAGCCCGTGTGGTCGGGCCGCGTCCTGCTGGACGGGCGCGATGTCACGCGCGTCATTCCGGAGGACCGGGTGGGCCTCGGCATCGGCAACATCCCTCAGGGCCGGCAGGTCTTCTCGGAGCTCACCGTCGAGGAGAACCTGCGGCTGGGCGCCTACCGCCTGCGCCGGCGAAACCGCGGCCGCTACGCAGCGCTGCTCGAGAGCGTCTACGAGCGCTTCCCGGTGCTCGGCAGCCGCCGGCGGCAGACCGCTGGAACCATGTCGGGCGGCGAGCAGGCGTCGCTGGCCGTCGGCCGCGCGCTGATGTCCGAGCCGCGCCTGCTGCTGGTGGACGAGCCGTCGGCAGGACTGGCGCCGAAGGTGATCGAGAGCGTTTTCCAGGCGCTCCACGACCTGAACCGCGAGGGTCTCACGATCCTGCTCGTCGAGCAGAACGTCACCTTCGGTCTGAAGCTCGTGCACACGGCGCACCTGCTGCGGACGGGCAGGGTCGTCTACAGCGGCGAGGTCGGCAGTCTGGATCGAGAAAGGGTCGTGCGGGAGCTGGGAATCGGCCGCTTGATCGGCGGCGTGGGACAGGGACAAGGAGACGCGAAATGACGGGAGAGGACTTCGACCTGCAGCTGCCCTCGGGGCGGCTTCACCTGCGGCGCTTCGGCTCGGCGGAGGCGCCGCTAGCGCTGTGCGTGCCCGGCATCTCCGCCAACCTCTGCGGCTTCGACTACCTGGGCGAGCGCCTGGGCGGGGCCGCGCTGCAGGTGGTCGCGGTCGATCTGCGCGGCCGCGGGCTGAGCGAGGTCACGCCGCCGGGCACTTACGGGCCCAAGTCGCACGCCACCGACCTCCTGGCGATCGCGGACGCGCTCGGGGCGGACCGCTTTTCGCTGATCGGCCAGTCGTCGGGCGCGCTGATCTCGATGCTCGTCGCGCGGCAGGCCGGCGACCGAGTCGAGCGAGTCGCTTTGCTCGACCTCTGCGGCGCTCCGGACGACGCCTCTGTAGTGCCGGTCGAGGCGGCCATCCAGCGGCTGGACGCCGTCTTCCCGTCGGTCGACGGATACATCGAGCTCTTCCGCAGCCGCGGCGTCATCTCGGATTGGAGCGAGTACTGGGAGCGCTACCTGCGCTATGAGCTGAAACCGGTCGAGGGAGGCGTCCGGGCTCGGAGCGAGTACACCGCCGTCTGGGAGGACCACTGCTGGCACAAGGGGATGCTCACCTTCGGCGACGACTCCGCGATCTACCGGCTCTGGCAGTACCTCACGATGCCGGTCCTGCTTCTCTACGCGCAGCGCGAGATCATTCCCGGCTTCGGGTACATCACCCCGCCGCGTGAATGGGAGCGCTTCCCCGCCGAGGTGCCGACCGCGCGGGCCGTGGGCGTCGACGCCAACCATTACGAGATCTCCACGCACGACTCGAGCGCGCGCGCGATGGCCGACTTCTTTCAGGTCGCGGTCACGGCCGGCAGGTGAGCAAGGCGCGCTGGTCGGCGTCGGCGCTGGCCGCTCTCCTGGCGGCCGGTGGGATCGCGGTCGCCACGGTTCCAGCCGAAGCGGCCATGGGGACGGGGCCCTGCGCTCACGTGGCCGCCGCGGAGCCCCAGTCCGGCCACAACATGCCGCCTCCGGCGCCCGGCTACATGAGCGACCCGGCGAACCCGCCGGCCTACCCGCACTTTGCCGCCGACTTTCCGGTAATCCACGACTGTGAATGGGGTTATCCGATCGGCGGCTTCGGCGGCCTGCACCGGCACGCGCCGCTGAAGCACGTCCCGATCGTTTTCGTCCACGGCAACCAGGCCGACGCCGAGAACTGGTTCCTCGTGCGGGACCAGCTCCTCCAGCAGGGCTGGACGGACCAGGAGATGTACGGGATCTCCTACAACGGACTCGCCAACTGGTACGCGGGCGCGCCGCTGCAGTCGCAGCCTGACGCGTCGACCCAGGCATACCTGGCGGCGAACCCCCAGGCGCTCGCCAACGGCGGCAACGGCGCCGCCAACGACGTGAACGTGCCGGATGTCTACGCCTTCGTGCGGGCGGTCATGGACTACACGGGTTCGCCGTACGTCGACATCGTCGCGCACTCGTTGGGCGTGACCATCGTGCGCAAGATGATGTACGAGCACCGCGACCTCTATCAGCACGTTCTGGCGGGCGTCATGATCGCGGGCGGCAACCACGGCACGTCGGTCTGTTATGAGCTCCAGACCTCCTACTACGGTTGCGACGAGATCGCGCCGGACGACAGCCTCACCGGCTACGTCAACCCGTGGCTCCAGCAGCTGAACTCGATCGGCGAGGCGCCCGGGCCCACGTGCTGGCAGACGATCTACGACGGCACCGGCGGCGACCCCTTCTTCGACCCGCCCTACACGCAGAGTCCGGCGCAGCAGGGCGCGGACAACCACGGCGAGTTCGCCGGCTTCTATCACAACGATTTACGGGTGAGCCCGACTACGGTCGCGGTCTATTCGAAGTTCCTGCTGGATCGGGGCCAGCTGGAGTCGGCGAGGTGCGGGGTGGCGGCGCAGGCGCTGGCCGCGCGCTCGGCGCCCGCGGAGCGGCTGCTCGCGGCCGAGGGCGCGACGAGCTCAGGGGAGAGTTCCGAGGAGAGCCAGAGTGGCTCAGCTGGGGCGCCGGCGGTTGCGCCCAAGCCGGCGGCTGCGGCGCCCGGGTCGACGGCTCCGAGCCCGGCGGCGCCAGTGCTACGTCACCGGCCCGCGGCGGCGGCTCCTGTCGCGGCCAGGCCGGCGGCCCTGGTGATCGGCTTGATCGTGCTCGGGTTGGCGCTACTGGCGGCCGCCGCCGTGGCAGTCACAAGGCGAACCGCGCCCGCTTAGCGCGTTTGAGCCCGGGGAACGAGCGGGCCAGAGGGGCCCGCGGCGTGCCCCGAGCCCCTTCGATGGGGCTTGATTGGCCCCGCGGCCGGCCGCGAGCCCATTGGATACGGCCGGCTTAGCCCCCGGTCGGGACCTCGGCCGTCTGCTCGCTCACCGCGCTCAGCGCGCGCAGACCCTGCGTGAGAGCGTCCAGGTCCTCGTCCGACACCTGCTCCATCCAGCCGCGCAGCAGCTCGGCGACCATGTGGGGGCGGCGGACGATCTCCTCGCCGCGCTCGGTGAGCTGGAGCAGGACTCGCCTGCGATCCTCGGGGTCCTCCGAGCGCTCGATCAGCCCAGCCTGGACCAGGTTGTCGGCCAGGATGCTGGCCGCCGGCAGCTTCGTGCCCTGTCTCTCGGCGAGCGCTCCGACCGAGATGCAGCCGGACTCGCCAAGAACGTGCAATGCCTTGACCTGACGGATGGTTAGATCTAGGTCGGCCCACCGTCCCCACGTCGTGGCCATGACCGAGCGCTGCATGTGCTGCATGGCAGCCAGCGCCTCCTCGACCGAACGTCTTGTGGTCATGCTTCGACTATGTTAAACTATTTGACGAGCACGAATCTATCAAGTTGATCAAAGGGAGTTTTGCATGAGCGGAGGGGAGCTGTCCAGGCGGACGAAGGTGTTGGTGACCATCGGCGCGATGCTGTCACTGCTGCTGGCGGCCCTGGACCAGACGATCGTCAGCACGGCGATGCCGAAGATCATCGCCTCTCTCAACGGGTTCGACCGCTACGCCTGGGTCGCCACCGGCTACCTGGTCACGTCGACCGTCATGACCCCGATCGGCGGGAAGCTGGGCGACCTCTTCGGCCGCAAGCCCTTCCTCATCGCCGGCATGGTCGGATTCATGGCCATGTCCTGGCTCTGCGGATTCAGCCAGGACATGAACCAGCTGATCGCCTTCCGAGCCCTCCAGGGCATCTTCGGCGGCATCCTGTTCGCTTCGGTCTTCACCGTCGTCGGCGACATCTACGCGCCCGCTGAGCGCGCCCGGATCGTCCCTCTCTTCACCGGCATGTTCGGCCTCGCGGCCATATTCGGCCCCACCGCCGGCGGCTGGATCACCGACCACGTGACCCTCTTCGTCAGCAACGGCGAAGGGTGGCGGTGGATCTTCTACCTGAACGTGCCCGTCGGGGTCCTGGCCCTGATCTTCATCAGCCTCTACCTCCCCTTCGTCCGCAGCTCAGCCCGGGTTCGCGACATCGACTTCTGGGGCGCCGCGACCATGGCGGCCGGCCTGGGAGCGATCCTGATCGGGCTTTCGATCACCAACACGCACGCCTGGACTTCCGCGCCGGTCTTGGGACTGTTGGCGGTCGGGCTCGGGCTGATGGCCGTCTTCTTCCTGGTCGAGCGCCGCGAGCCGCAGCCGATCATCCCGCCGTCGATGTTCAGGAACCGGGTTTACGTCGTCTCCACGCTGGTGGGCGTGCTGATGTCGTTCGCGATGTTCGGCTCGCTCTTCTTCGTGCAGCTCGTGTACCAGGGCGTGCTGGGCCAGACAGCGACGAGCTCTGGAGCCTTCTTCACGCCGATGATGATCGGCGTCTTCCTGTTGAGCGCCGCCACCGGCCAGCTGATGGTGCGGATCCGGAACTACCAGTACCTAGGCACGATCGGCATCGCGCTCGCCGCCGCCGGCTTCTGGGTGCTGACCCGAGTCACCGTCGACTCCAGTCCCGCCGAGGTCACTGCGGCGCTGGTGTTGATCGGCGCCGGCATGGGCGCCACGATGCCGCTCTACCAGACCGCCCTCCAGAGCGCCGTGGACATGAAGTTCCTGGGCGTCGTGAGCAGCAACATCCAGTTCTGGCGCAATGCCGGCGGTACGGTCGCCACGGCGATCCTCGGGTCGATCCTGGTGACTCGGCTGCCGGTCAACATCACCGGCCAGCTGGCGTCGGCGCACCTTCCGCCGCAGCTGGCGCAGCGCTTGAGCGCGGCCAGCGCGTCGTCTGGCGGAGGCGCTCAGCAGCTGTTCAGCGCCAGCGGGCAGGCCCAGCTGCAGCAGAAGCTCGGCCCGTTCTACGGCACCGTGCATCACGCCATCCAGGTGGGACTCGCCAACACGCTCCACGAGCTCTTCCTGATCGGACTGGCGGTGATGATCCTGGCGCTGGTCGCCAGCGTCTTCATGCCTGCCGTCCCGCTGCGACGTGGATTCGGCCCGCCCGTGGTGGAGGGTCCGCCGGTGCCGGAAGAGCCGGAGGCGGTCGCGCTCGTCACCAGCTAGATTCAGGGTAAATACACGGGCGTGACCCACGCCCACTACGAACTCGACAGGAACCGGGAGACGAGCTCGCCGGCGGACCAACGCAGGGTCGGCGGCGCGCTCTGCCTCCTGGTCGCATTCATGGCGGCCGAGGTGGCGGCCGGGCTGGTCTCGCATTCGCTTGCCCTCCTCTCGGACGCCGGCCACATGCTCACCGACGCAGGCGCCCTCGGACTTTCGCTGCTGGCCATGCAGCTGGCCGCCACCGCGCCGCGCGGCGGGCTCACCTACGGCCTTAAGCGGGCTGAGATCCTGTCCGCGCTGGCCAACGGCATCGCGCTCTTTGTGATCGCCGCGCTCATCCTGTTCGAAGCCGCACGCCGCCTCGCCACCCCGATCGCTGTCGACGCACGCTGGATGCTGGGCGTCGCACTGGCGGGAGTGGTCGTCAACGGCCTCGCGACGGCGCTCCTGGCTCGCTCAGAGCGCCAGAGCCTCAACCTCCGCGGCAGCCTCGTCCATCTCGTCACCGACCTCTACTCGCTGGCCGCGACGGTCGCCGCCGCAATCGTGATCCTCGTTACGGGCTTCACGCGGGTCGACGCCGCGGCGTCGCTGCTGATCTCGCTCCTGATGATCCGCGCCGCCTACGGATTGGTTCGGGACGCCACCCGCGTGCTGCTCGAAGCTGCTCCGGAGGGCACGCAGGTCGATGCCATCGGGGCGCTCCTGGCCGGCCACGGCCAGGTCGTGGACGTCCACGACTTCCACGTCTGGGAGATCACCAGCGGCCTGCCGGCGCTGTCCGCGCACGTGCTCGTGGAGCCAGGCGCGGACTGCCACGCCATCCGCCGCGAGCTCGAGGCCGAGGTCCGCGAGAGCTTCGGGATCGACCACACTACCCTGCAGGTCGACCACGCGACCCCACCGCCCGGCCTGATCCAGATCGAAAAGGCAAAGTAGCGGCGCCGGTCGCGGTAGCCTGACGGGGACATGCGCAATCCACTCGAGGACGCAGCGCGCAACTTCTTCACCAACTGGCGGGAATCCGATCTGCCGCTGCCGCAGAAGGTCGCTCTGACTCTGCGCAACCGGTTCATCGCGCAGGGACTGGCCAAGGGCTGCTGCGGCCACCCGGGCGAGCCCGGCTGTTGACAGCTGGAGCCTGAAGAGCCCGGTTCGGGCTCACGCCACCGGCACTGACGCCGGTCCGGAGTTCACGTACCTGTCCCAGACCGCGTTCAGGTGGGCCTGGAGGTACAGGATGTGGGCGCTGAAGATGAAGGCGAAGATCAGCGCCAGCACGGGCTCGATCTGAGAGGTGACGCCTGCCTGCTGCTCCATCCGCTGCACGCGCCGGCCCGTCTGGTAGATCGAATAGAAAGGCGGGACGATCAGGATCCAGCCGAACAGCAGGGCGAGCACCGAGATCCAGGGCTTGATTGACTCGTCCCGGAGAAAGCGCCGGGCCTCGTTGTTGATCTTGTAGTACCAGACGAAGTGGTAGATCCCGAGGGTGATCAGCGGCAGGCCGAGCCAGACGCCGAAGATGTTCCGCTGCTTGTAGTGCTGGCCGTCGACGACCACCAGTCGCGCCATCTCTAACCTCCTACGAGTACTTCAGCGCCTCGAACACCGTCCCACAGTCAGGGCAGCGGTACTGCAAGGTCATCGCCTGGGTTCCGAAAAGTGAGATGACCTCGCTGCGCCGCCCCTCACACTGAGGGCAGCGCGGCGCATCGCGCGGCTCAGCTTGCGGCCGGGGTGAATCTCCGCTCTTCAAGGCCCCTCATCATCGCGAACGTCTGCGGGTCGATGCCACCGGGCTCCAGCCGGCGGCGGACAGGATCCCAAGTGCTCCAGTCGATGTCCAGCTGCGGGACGTCCGTTTCCAGCCGCTCCGCGAGGCGCGCAGCCAGCGCCGCCAGCTGGCCGTCCGGCGGACCGAGGAAGCTCACCGCCTCCCGCCACGCCCGGTCGAGGAACTGGCCGTCCGAGCCCTGCCGGAGCCACGAGCGGCCGTGCAGGAAGTGGTAGTGCTCCTCTTGCAGCATCTTGCGGAGCCGGCTGCGCAGCACCTCGTTCGGGCCCTCCACCAGCGACTCGATCACGACGCTGAAGGCTGTGTCCAGCACGGCGTTGGCGGCGACGAACTCGTCCCAAGCCGACCACGGTTGGTCGAAGTAGGCGAGGTTCGCGTAGCTGGCAGGGTCGGTCTCCCGCTCCGGCCCGCGCGGGTCGCTGCCCAGCGGCTCGAGACAGCCGTAAAGGACTCGAGAGTGGCCGAGATCGTCCAGTCCCATCGCCGCGGCCGCGATGTCGGCCTCGAGCGAAGGCGAGCGCGTCGCCCACTCCGCGTAGCGCAATCCGAGCAGCTGCTTGTTGTCGGCCAGCGCCAGCACGAGCCCGCTGAGCTCGTCGCTCATTCGGCTCCCGGCGCCCAAAGCGTGATCAGGGTCTCCTTGGGCACGATCACCATCTCGATCCAGCGCTCCTCGTCGTAGGTCGCGCGCGCGTACGCGGCCGCGAGATCGTCGTCCGGTGCGACCACGCTGCCCACGAGGCGAAGCGCGTCGGCGCGAGCTTTGCGCGCGAACACCTCGTACTCCCGCACCGCGCCGTGGACGCGCGTGAAGGAGCGGCCGGTCGTCAAACGGCGAGCCCCCAGGCTTCCAGCGCGTCGCGGCCCTCCGGCGTCAGCCGCGCAGCCGTCCAGGGCGGGTCCCAGACGACGTTCACCCGCACCTCAGCGACGCCCGGCTCGCGCAGGAGCCGCTCCCGCACGTCCTCGAGGATGAACTCGGAGGCCGGGCAGCCCATGGCAGTGAAGGTGAGATCGACAGTGGCCACGCCGTCCTCCAGGGTCAGCCCGTAGATCAGCCCGAGGTCGACCAGGCTGATCGGCATCTCGGGGTCGCGCACGTCTCGCAGCGCGTCAATCAGCGCCACAGCCTGCGTCATGCGTCAAACGAGTGGGACTTGCGGAAGTTGTGGAACTCCTCCTGGAACTGCGCCACCATCTCCGCGTTCCGGGGCCCGCGCGCCCGCCAGCGCTTGAGCACGTCGTCCCAGCTGATGGGCTTGTCGAAATCCCAGTGCTTGGCCTCCGCGTCGAACTCACACGGGAAGGGGTAGTCGAGCGCCCACTGGTCGCCATCCGCATGGGCGGGGACCTTGACTCCCACCGATTCGCAGTACGGCACGACCAGGGAAAGCCACCACTGCCGCAGCTGGTCGTTGGTCTTGCCCTTGAGCCGGTAGTCGAGCTGCGTCGAGTGCATCTTGAGGTCGTCCGGAAGCCCGAACCACTCGACGGTCAGCGGGAACATCCAGTCGACCGCCGCCTGGAGCTCATCCTTGGCCGAGCCGCCGGCGGCGCTGATGCGCTTCATCCAGGTGCGGCCGTTGCGCAGATGGAAGTTCTCCTCGGCCATCACCTTGTTCAGCCCGCGCTTCCAGGGGCCGTACGAGCAGTGCTCGTGGATGTCGCCGAGCAGACAGAAGCCGGCCTGGTCGTAGAACGCGTTTGCGATCACCAGCTCGGTCCAGGATTCGAGAGGAACGTCGAAGGCGTATGGGTAGCGGAAAGCCTTCGGGTCGCGGCTGAAGATCAGGCGCTCCTGGTCCTCGCCGAGCTCTTCGAGGATGTGGTACGCGATGTGGGCGTGGGCCAGCTCGTCCTGGATGATCGCGATGCCGGTCATGAAGGCGTTGATGCTCGGCGCGCGCCGCGCCGCGAGGTAGTACGCCGGCGCCGAGATCAGCTCGGTGTCGCCCGACACGATCAGGGTGTGTTTGAGCTCCTTGAGATAGTCGTCCGTCATCTCCGACTGGTCCTCGATGAGGTCGCCTTTCTGAAGCAGCGCGTCGAACTCGGGGTTGATGGCGGTGGCCATGCCCCCAGGGTATCGCTAGGCGGGCTCCGCCACGATGGGGGACGGCGCGATGATCGTCGGCGCGAACAGCTCGGCCGCCCGCCGTTCCGTGTTCGGGTCGGGGAGCTGCGGCCGGCCGAGGTGATAGCCCTGGCCGTACCGGGCGCCGAGGATGCCCAGCGTCTGCGCTGTCTCCGCGTTCTCGATCCCCTCGGCGATCAGCTCGGCGCCCGACGAGGTCGCGAACATGGCGGCCGCCATGATGGCGGAGCGCGGGCCCGGTTCGTCCAGCCGGCGGACGAGCGAGGCGGCGACCTTCACGTAGTCGGGCACCAGGGACGCCAGCAGCTCGAACGTCGAGTGCCCCTCCCCCACGTCGTCGACCGCGATCTTGAAGCCGTACCGGCGGTGCGTTTCCAGCACCTCGGCCAGCTGCGCGGGGCGCAGGATGTTCTCGCGTTCTGTGACCTCGAGGACGACCCGGTGCGGGTCGATGCCCACCTGCTGGGCCAGGCCGGCCATGCGCTGGGCGGCTTCAGGGTCCTGCACGAGCGACGCCGCCGCGACGTTGATGAAGATCAGCGCGCCGGCCGGCAGCGCGCCGGCGTCCATGAGCGCGGAATGCCGGCAGGCCCAGTCCAGGTCGCGCGAGCGACCCATGCGCTGCGCCGTCGCGAACAGGCCCTCCACCGTGAGGTCGTTCTCGTACGGTCGCGCGAGCGCCTCCATGCCCAGCAGGGAGCCGGTGTCAAGGCGCCGGATCGGCTGGTAAGCCATCGGCGTTCGGCCCGACGTCAGCACCGCCTGGACGGTGGAGGCCCAGCGAGACGTCTCGGCCAGGACATCTGAGTCCACGACCGCGGCGCCGGCGGTCACGGCGCAGTCGCGGCCTAGCATCTTGGCCTTGTACAGCGCCGCGTCGGCACGGGCCACCATGCTGGCGCCGTCGTCGCCCGGCTCCAGCTCGGCGATGCCGATCGAGCAGGTCTGCCCACCTGGCATGGCCGCTCGCAGCCGCTCGGCGATGACGAGCGAGTCGTCGAGGCCGCAGCCGGCCAGCAGGATCGCGAACTCCTCGCCGCCGTAGCGGGCGAGGAAGTCGTCCTGCCGGAGCTCGGGCCGCCAGCCTTTCACCGCCTCGGCGAGGATCGCGTCGCCGGCCAGGTGGCCGTAGTCGTCGTTGTACACCTTGAAGCGGTCGAGGTCCAACATCAGCACGGTCAGGCGCAGCTTCTGCCGCCGCGACAGCGCCACGGCCCGCTCGAGCTGGGCGTCCCAGCTGCCGCGGTTGGCCGCCCCGGTCAGCGGGTCGACGCTGGCCGTCAGCAGCAGCCGGCGCACCAGGTCCTGGATGACGAGGCCGGCCACCGCCGAGGTGCCCACCGCCATCAGCCAGGCCGTCCAGGCGCTCGCCTGCTCCGGCCCGTGGTTGCTGAACGCTTCCGCCACGCCGGCCGCAACGACGATCCAGATTGCCGCCAGGACGGCGAATCGGATGTCGAAGAAATAGAAGGCGTAGATGGCCGCCCAGACGTAGAGCATCGCGTAGGAGGTGGAGTCGTCCCCGCCGAAGGCGACGATGACCGAGATGAGGGCGGTGCCGCCGAGGTTGGCGATGAGCACCCGCCCCGGCGTCATGCGGCTGCCGGCGAGCGCGAAGAGCAGGGCCACGGCCGCGGCGATCACCGCGACCCCGGTGACCACCGGCGCGTTGATCGCGGCATCGTGGGGGACCACGAGGCTGGCCAGCACCATCAGCGCCCCGGCCCCGTACATCAGGGCCGCGACTCGCGCCGCCTCCTGCTGCGTGATGGCCGCGATGCCGAGGCTGCGGGCGAGCGGCCCGAAGGTCACAGGACCCAGACGCGGAAGACGAACTGCGGGCACGTTGCCAGCATCACCGAGATCTAAGCCGATGCGCCCCCTCTAACGTGTAAAGAACGGCAACGTTCCTGGCCCCGTTAAGCCAGCGTGAAACGCTAGTACTCGAGCCGCAGGGCCTCGACGATCGAGCCGCGCGACGCCTGGCGCGCGGGCACGAGCGCCGCCAGGACGGCTGCCACCACCAGGCCGCCGACCACGACGGCCAGCGCGATCCAGGGCACAACGACGACGGGCTGGAAGGTCGGCGTCGAAGTCGCGCGCAGCAGGCCGACCAGGGCCAGGGCGCCCAGCAGAATCCCCACCAGCGCGCCGGTGAGGCCCAGCATCGCCGCTTCCGAGATCACGAGGCGGGCCAGCTGCTGGCGCGCCATGCCGATGGAACGCAGGAGTGCAAGCTCGTGGCGCCCCTCGGCGACGCTGACGAGCATCGTGTTCACGATCCCGATCACGGCCACCGCGATGCCGACGCCACCTAGAGCCTCGAGCAGAAGCGTGATGCCGGCGAGCCCGGTGTCGACGGCCGAGCCGATCTGGTCGGTGGTGACCACGTCCATGCCGTAGGAGAGGGCACTCTGGCGCAGCGCGGCCAGGTCCAGCGCTCCCCCGCGGGGCACGATCTGCAGGACGTCGAAGAAGTCGACGCCGAACCGCACCTGCGCCGTCGACTGCGAGAACACCGCCGCCTCCTGCCCGTTCGACCCCGGCAGCGAGTGGTACAGGATCCCGGCGACCTGGAAGCCCACAGTGCCCTGGTCGGTGCCGATCGGGAGCGTCGTGCCCAGGCCGGCGCCGAGCTGCTGCGAGAGCGAGTAGGGCAAGAGGACCGAGTTGCCGTTCAATGCCGCTAAGGCGGTCTGCCGCGATCCCGAGAGCAGCGCCAGCCGCCCACCGGAGGCATAGTCGAGCGGGTCGATCGCCACCGCCGGCAGCGCGCTCGGCCCGCTGCGCACAGAGAAGCTGCTGATCGGCGACGCGGCGGCGACGCCCGGGAGGCTCGTGAACGCGCCGGCAATGCGGAGCGGCTGATCCACCGGCGAGACGACGAGGTCGTGGCTGACAAACAGCGACCCGATCCAATCGCGGCTCTCGGTCTGCGCGCTCAGCGAGAGACCGGCGAGGGCCAGCAGCGCCGCGGTCGCCAGGCCGAGGCCGCCGACCGTGAGCGCGGTGCGGGTGCGTCGCCGGGCGAGCGCGCGTGAGGCGAGCAGGGTCTCGCCGCGCGCGAACGGCCGCACCACGAGCTCGGTGAGGCGGAGCAGCGGCCCCAGGTAGAGCGGCAGCAGGAGCGCGAAGGCGACGGCGAGCACCGCGGAGCCGATCGCCTGCAGAATCGCGATGCCGCCGAAGACGATCAGCGCAAGCCCCAGGACCAGCGTCACGAGCCCGAGCGCCGTCGTGCGCATGGGCACTCCGCGTGGCTCCAGCTCGAAGCCAGGGCGCAGCGCGGCCACGGGCGGCAGTCGCGACGCGCGGCCCACCGGCACGGTGGCGCTGATCCGCGTCAGCAGGGCGCCCACGACGACGATCACCAGCACCTGCCACCAGACCAACGAGATAGGCACGGCGCCGAGGTTGGACTGGCTGCCCACGATGCCTGCGGCGATCACCGCGAGCGCATAGCCGAGACCGATGCCGAGCACCCCGCCGAGGAGCCCGATCACGGTGGCCTGGAGACCGAAGATGCGGCCCACCTGCCGGCTGGTGGCGCCGGCCGCGCGCAGCACGCCGATGTCACGCCTGCGCTCCGCGATCTCCATCGCCAGCGTGTTGGCGACCAGCAGCATCGCGACGAGCAGCGACAGCAGACCGAGGCCGATCGCCAGGGGCTGCAGGCCGCTGAGCAGTAGCCCCTGGTCGCTGGTGATGCTGGCGCGGTCGAAGACGTAGTAGTCCTGCGTGGCCACCTTGGCCAGCTGGCCGCGAAAATCTGCGACCGAGCTGCCCGGGCGGAGGTGCACCTCGATGAGCTGCACCCGGCTGCCGAGGGCGAAATTGCGCTCCGCCGTGGTCAAGGAGACGTAGGCGACCTGTCCCGAGTTCAGCTGGCCGAGCCCGCCCGGCGCCAGGATCCCGACCACTGTGAAGTCGTCGAAGCCGGTGACGGTGACCAGCTTGAGGTGGCTGCCCACTCGGAGCCCATGTTGCTGGGCGTAAGGCTCAGCGACGACCACGCCTGACGTCTCCGAGTCCGTGAACCACCGCCCGGCGCTGAGCTGCAGCGAGTGGAAGCCGCCTTCCTTCGCGACGTCGATGCCCTCGACCAGCACGAAGGAGTGGGAGCCTCTGACGTCCGCCGCCGTCTGGCGCGAGAGCTGGGTCGCGGTGTCGCGCACGCTGGGCAGGGCTGCCACGGCGCCGACCATGGCGGTGGTGAGCCCCTGCTTGGCCAGCGGCCGCACCGTCACGTCCGCGGAGCCGAACTGATCGCGCGCGAGCTGCTGAGAGCGGTCCGAAAGCGCGCTCGAGGTCAGCTGGGTGCCGAGCACGAGGCCGACCCCGAGCGCGACGGCGACGATCGCCAGGGCCGTCCGCAGCCGGCGCGTCAGCAAATTCCTGTAGGCGAGGCTGTTCACGGGCGGGGGGTCACAACCCGTGTTCTTGGAGACGCGTGACCAGCTCGGTGACCGACGACGCCCCCTTGGCGCTGATGTCGTCGACGATCTCGCCGCCCTTGAGCACCAGCACGCGGTCGGCCCGGGCCGCGGCGCGCGCGCTGTGGGTCGCCATGATCACCGTCTGGCCCTCCTCGACGAAGGAGCGGACCAGCTCCAGGACCTCGTTGCCGGTGTTGAAGTCGAGGTTGCCCGTCGGCTCGTCGGCCATCACGATCGACGGCCGCGTCACCAGCGCGCGGGCGATCGCGATCCGCTGCTGCTCGCCACCGGAGATTTCGTCCGGGCGGTGCCCCTGGAGGCCGTGCAGGCCGAGCCTGCCCATCAGCTCGGAGACGCGGTCGAAATCCGAGCGCTGGCCGGCGATCCTGAAGGGCAGCGCGACGTTCTCGGCCGCGGTCAGGTTCGGCACCAGGTTGAAGAACTGGAAGACGAACCCGATGTGAGCGCGCCGGAAGACGGTGCGCTGCTCCTCGTCCATCGCCGTCACGTCTTGCCCGTCGATGACGACCCGGCCGGAGTCGGCGGAATCGAGGCCGCTGAGCACGTGGAGCAGGGTCGATTTGCCCTCACCGCTGGGCGCCACCAGCGCCACGAACTGCCCCTGCTCGACGGTCACGTTCACGCCGCGCAGCACTTCGTGAGGGGTGGTCGAGATCCTGAAGGCCTTGTGGAGGTCGCTTGCTTCGAGGATGGCGGCCAAGCGGCTAAAAGCTTAGAGGCTCAAAAGTTGAGGAACGCCTGCAGGATGCGGTCGACGACAAGCTCGAACAGGCCCGGCTGATTGCTGGGCGAGGTGATCTCGACGCCGCCCGCGGCGGGGGCGCCACTGCCCGGGCTTGGCGACGCGGACGTGACGACCGGCGTGTTCGGCGTCTCCTGCACCACGGGTGGGACGCTCGGCGCCGGTTGGCCGGGGCTGTTGCGGGTCGGCACTGGCTGCGGCACGAAGGTCGCCGGCGGCGGAGGCGGGGGTGGCGGCGGCCTCGGCGACGGCTTGGGCGGCGGCGGTGGCGGTGGCGGCTTGGAGGCCGTCGGCTGTATGAAGTCCTCGGTGTACATGATCTCGGCCGCCCCGCCGCAGCAGGAGTCGGAAGCCGTGCCTCCCGCGGCGCCGATTCCGATCTGCGTGAACAGCGAGTTGAGGATGTTGGAGCGGTGCTCCGAGCTGTTCATGAACGCGCTGTTGATAGAGTCGGCGGAGCTGGACTCGGGCGACGTCGTCCAGCCGATGTTCTCGCCGGCCGAGTTATAGCCGACCCCGTCCGCGTCCATGATGTCGAAGACGTAGTGACTGCCGCAGATCACGTGGTCGAAATAGTTGCGGTTGACCATGTCCTGCGAGCGGCCGTAGACGGTGAATCCACAGACCGAGGAATTGGGATTCGCGCGCGCGATGCCGCCGAGCGTCCCGTTCCAGCTGAGAGCGCCGACGCCGTTGGAGGTCCGGTCCTGATTGGTCAGCGCGAACAGCGACTGCTCGTCTGACGAGGCGTTGAGCGCGCTGGCCGTGCTCCCCGCCATGAGCCAGACGGCGACCACGGTCGCCAGCCCGATCACGGTCAGCAACAACGCGCGATGCCTCACGCGCAAGCGAGCATAAGGGGAACGCAACCCCGAACGCACCTCACGCAGTTCGGTCAGGTATTGACCTCTTCCGCCAGGAACACCAGGCGTTGTGTGGCCAGCGCACCGGCCCAGAGCGGCCAGCAGGTGGTCAGGGTGAGCCGGTGGTCCTGCGTCGGCGCCAGCACCGTGGTGTTGTTGGGCGACACGATCTGCGAGCCGTAGATCTTGTAGGTGTAGCTCCCGTTGCGCGTCTCCAGGATCACGATGTCGCCGGGTTTCAGCACCCCAAAGGCGATCCAGTAGGTGTTGTGGGCCGCGATGCCCACGTTGCCCTGCTCGCCGGGCATCGCCGTGGCCGGGTAGTGGCCAGGGCCCGCGAAGAGAACGTCCAGTGAGATGCCTTGCCTCACTGCTGCGAAATAGTTGAGGCGGGGCACGCGGATCGCGAACGCGATCTGGGGGGCTCTGACCGGGCTCGAGCTCGGCCTTTGAGCCTGGGGCTTCGACGTCGGAGACTTCGTCGTCGACGCGACCGCCCGGGGCGGCGCGGCGCGCGACTGGAGGGCCGGCTGCTCGACCTGCTGCACCCATTCCTGGGTGAGCTGGTTCTCCTGCCAGATGGCGTCCAGGAGCATCACGCCCGGGATCGCCACGACCAACAATCCAGCCGCTACGAACAGGAGTCCGAAAAGCCGGAGCCGGCCCTTTCGGGCCGGACTCCGGTTAACAGTTCCCATGAATCGGGGTACCCGCAAAGCCCCCTAGGCTTACGCCTCCCCTTCGCGGCGCCTGCGGCTGAGAACCAGCAGCAGGAGACCGATCAGGATGAGCGGGGCGCCGAGGACCATGAAGATGGTCCAGTCGCCCGTCTTCGCCAGGTGAATCGGCTGAACGGCGGCCACGAAGACCGCCTCCGACGCGCTGGAGCTCAGTGGGCAGGTCGTCTCGTTGAGGCAGGCCACTCTCGCCGTGTTCGGGTACGTACCCGCGCTGGCCGAGTCGGTCTGGTGCGTCATGTGGACCGAGATGCTGCTCCCAGGGATCATCGTGAAGACGCCCTGCGAGCTGCTGCCGAGACCGCAGAAGAGGGTCTGGCCCGAGGTTGCCGTGGCCGGGATGATCTGGCAGGTCACGCCCTGCGAGACCAGGTCCGACGTCAGGCTCGGAGTGCCGTCGATCGCCCAGCTGAAGTTGTCGGTCGAGGTGCTGGGGACGTTCGGCAGCGGGTCGCTCAGGAGCACGCCGGCAGCCGTGCCGGTGCCCGCCACCCCGGAGTTCCCGAAGGTGACGGTGAATCCGATCGGGGTGCCCGCCGCGACCGCCGCCGTGTGGTCAGCGGTCTTGTTCAGGCTCAGCGCCGGGGCGAGGACGTTGATGACCTCGGTCCCACAGACGCTCTTTGAAGCCCCGGTGTTGTGCTCGGAGTCACCCGAGTAGCTCGCCTGCCAGTAGTACGTGCCAGCCTGCTGGAACGTCACTTTGCTGGAGGTCGCTTTGATGGTGCCTCCGGTGTTGGTGTCGGTGGCCGTCGTCGGCTGGGCGTCGATCTCGCCGCTGGCGCCGGTTGTGGCCGCAGCGGAGCAGGCGTTGTCGGTGTAGACCGCGAAGGTCACGGTCCCGCCGGCGCTGGGGGACGCCCCAGTCACCTGCGCGCTGTCACTCGCCGTCTGACCGACGGAGATGCTGGTCGCCGACAGCTGGGTCGTCGTGTTCGTCGGGCAGTTGACCGTGATGTTCACGGGTCCGATCGACGGGCTGCCGTCGTTGGTCGACGTAGCCGAGGCGGAGTTGCTGACGACGCCACACGTCGCGGCCGTCGTCGGCGAGGTGATGGTCACGGACGCGCTGTCACCCGCCGCAAGCGTTGCGTCGCTGAAGCTCAGCACGCCGCCGCTCAGGGTCCAGGTGCCACCGCCCGTGGTCGAAGCGACAGTCCAGTTCAGCCCGCCGTTGGTGGGCACTGTGTCGCTGACGGTCACGCCGTAAGCGTTCGCGCCGTTGGTGGCGTCGTTGGTGATGGTGACCGTGTAGTTGATCGTCGTGCCCGCGTTGACGGGAGCCGTGTCGGTCGTCGTCTTGGCGAGCGCCAGGTGCGGCGCGTTGACGGTCAGCGGCTCGGAATCACAGGCGCTGTGCGAGCCGATGTTGTTGGCATCGCCGCTGTAGACGGCTTCCCACCAGTACGGGCCTGCCTTCTGGAAGGTCACGAGGCTCGATGTCGCGCTGATCGTGCCGTTCCCGTTGTTGACGTCGGTGGCCGTGGTCGGCTGGGCGCTGATGTCCCCGCCGGCGCCGGTTGTCGCGAGAGTGCCGCAGGCGTTGTCGGTGAAGACGTGGAAGGTGACGGTGCCCGTGGCGTTCGTCGTCACGCCGCTCACGGTGGCTGAGTCGGAGACCTGGTCGCCGACCGAAACCGTGCCGCTCGACAGGTTCGTGACTGTCGCGGAAGTCGCCTGGATCACGGAGATGGACTCGGCCGCGTCGCCACAGCCCGAGGGCCCGGAAGCGCTGTTCCCGGTGTCGCCGCTGTAGCTGGCCGTCCAGTAGTAGGTCCCGATCGCAGGCGGAGTGAAGTCATGCGGACCGGTTGAGGCCGACACCCCGTTGAGGTTCTCCGTGAACGGTCCGAGGACGTGGTCGGTGTCGTTGCAGACGGCGGACGCGCCGGAGCCCGTCGGGCCGTACAGGTTGAAGGTCACCGTCCCCGTCGGGTTGTTTCCGCCGCTCAAGGTGGCGCTGTCGCTGACGGTGCCCGTCGTGCCGATCACGATCCCGTTCGCGGGCGTCTGGCTGGCCGTCGTGGCGATGCTCGGGGTCGGGCAGGTGTCGAGTCCGCTCTCCATGAAGTCGTGGAGCTCGGCGTCTACCGCGCTGCCCTGGTTACCTGACGATCGCGAGTCTACGAGGAAGCTGGCGAAGCACGGGATGTGCCCGCCGCTGCCGACCCCGAAGAAGTCGTAGAGGTCGACACCGAACTCGAAGAAGCCGTTCTGGGGGATGAGGTTCGGCGCGCTTGTCGGGCTGTTGTTCTGGTTCGGCCACGGCGCCGTGACCGGAGAGGCGTTGATCATGCCGCAGGGCGACGTGACGTCGACACTGCAGGCAGTACCGGTCGTGCCCGCCACGAGGTGGCCGGCCGTCCCGTCAGCTGACCAGGTGTAGGTCAGGATCGTGGCGGTCGAGCCGCCTCCGTTGAAGGTGGCGAAAAAGAAGAGGTCGCCCTTCTTGTGACCGCCGGAGAAGTGACCGGTCGCCGGGTCACAGGCGCTCCCCTGCTGCAGCAGCCAGAAGCCGTTGTTGGCCGTGCCGTTCACGTCCGTCCGCTCGACGGCCATGTACATGACCGTGTGGCTCGGCTGTCCGTTGTCGCGCCAGAGAGTCGCGTAGGCGTTGTTGATCTCGTCCTTGGGCGTCACCGGCTTCGGGGTGCATCGCCACTGGCTGATGTCGGTGATGTCCTTGGTGGTCGTGCCGCCGAACA
The DNA here is from genome assembly GCA_036378435.1 of Candidatus Dormiibacterota bacterium. Lineage (GTDB taxonomy): Bacteria > Chloroflexota > Dormibacteria > Dormibacterales > Dormibacteraceae > DASUWK01. Next base: position 80,142 of record DASUWK010000037.1, read on the forward strand.
GCGCCGGGTCGGTGCCCGAGTCGTTGATGAAGGTGTCGCCGATCAGCGTGTAGGTGTCGGTCGTGCCGGCCTTGTTCTTGCCGACGATCGTGGTCCCGAGCGCGAGCGAGCCGGCGGGCGGCGAGCCGTTGGCGCCGCTGCCGTTGAAGATGTCGCTCCAGGCGAGCGAGTTCCCGGTCGTGGCCCGGTGGTTCATGTCGCCCGACAGCTGGAACAGGTTGTAGTTGTTGATGTCGTAGCAGGGCGCCAATGCCGTGCAGTTGTTGGCGGGCGAGATCAAGGCCGCCACACCCGTGGTGGCGATCCCCGAGCTGATCAGCAAAACGCCAGCTCCGCCCACGAGGCCGGTTCGCCAGTTGCCCATCTTGACGCGACGCTGCCGCCGCTTGGGACTGAGGAGCGTGCCTCTACGCGGATCCGGAAACGCGACGGCCAGCGCCGTCAGCGCGGCTACCAGCCGCGCAAGCAAGGAACCAGGCTTTAGACCATGAAAGTCATTGCGCAAGTAATCTCGGCCTCCCTCGTTGCTCTAGTTGTCACCGCGGCGAGGGACCGCCGAGTCGGGATAAGGGCGTGCGCAACCCGCCCTGCAACGGCGAAGCGGTTCCCCGCCGTAACCCGTGTTCCCGGCAAAACCCTGCAACCCCCTTCCTTGGTGCGGACACTCTGGCGGCCCCATTGGCTGCCTCCCCACCCACAGGACGGGCATTGTGCACCGTCCAGGAGTGGGTTGTAAAGGCTAGAAATCGCCGACGACAGCTCGGCGGCGATTTACGCAAGATTTTGCTCTAGTTCAGCGAGCGCCTCGTATAGGGCGGCTTGCAATTCGTTTGCCGGCCCCGGTTTGATGTTCTCGTGCCCATCCGACGGCTTCCGGCTGCGCTCGCGACCCTGCTGGCGGCGCTGGCGCTGAGCGCCTGTTCCCAGGCTGCGGCCGACTCACAGGCTGCCGGCTACGCACCGCTGGCGCAGGTCGCGCCGCCGGCGGCGGCAGGCCAGGCGGTGGCGGTGCCGACGCCCAGCGTGGAGCCCGTGCTCGCCGCCGATCGCCCGACGGTCAAGTGGCTGCTCTACCAGGCGGCCGCCCGGCACCAGATCAACGCGGGGCTGGTGATGGGCCTCGCCTGGTACGAGAGCGGCTGGAATCAGGCCGCGATCTCGCCGACGGGGGCGATCGGCGTCATGCAGGTCGAGCCTTACATGGCGTCGGCGGGGCCCGTGCTGCTCGGCCATCCTGCCGACCCGAACAAGCTCGCGGACAACATCGACCTCGGCGCCGCGATCCTGAAAGAAGACCTGGACCGCTACAACAACGACCTGATCAAGGCGCTTGTCGCCTACAACTCGGGGCCCGGAGCGGTCGTCGACTGGGCCAAGCTCGACCCAGGCCACCAGGCCTACGTGCTCGGGATCTACAACCTGGCGGTCGCGTTCGACAAAGGGGCGGGCCCCGCTTAGATCCGGCGACCGACGTCCCGCACGAAGTTTGGATTCCGCGCCAGCGTCGCCTCGGTCGCAGACCGCGCCAGCTCGACGAGCTCCGCCGGCACCAGGCGCGGCTTGCCATCCAAGCCCACCCAAACCCACTCCGTCAGCACCTCGGCGACCTCGGCTCCATCGCCGGCCCTCGCGATGCGCGTGCGGCGCACGCCGCGGACGCCCTTCACCAGCTCCACCTGGACCGTGAGCTCGAGCTCGTCGCCGTATACCGCCGGCAGGTGGTGCGTGACGATGCTGCGGTGGACCAGCCAGGCGCCGCCCTGCGCCCGCGTCCAATCCGCCCCGTACCCGGACAGCTCGGCGTGCTCGATCGTGAGGGCCTCGGCGTAGTTGAGGTAGACGGCGTTGTTGACGTGGCCGTTGCCGTCCAGCTCGTACGGCCGGACCTTCCAGCGGCTGCTGTAGACGAGCGGGTCGACGGACATCGCGCTACCCAGGCTTGAGCGTCGTCACGAGCAGCACGACGTTGAGCGCCACGATCAGCAGGCCGCAAGCGGCCGCCGCCACCGACGTCAGGCGCCGGTTGACCAGGTCGCCCATCAGGTCTCGCCGGCGCGTGAAGAGCACCAACGCGACGACCGGCACGGGCAGAACGAGGCTCAGCACGACCTGGCTGAGCACCAGGGCCTCAGTCGGGTTCACGCCGATCGCGATGACGATGATCGTGGGCACCATCGTGATGAGGCGCCGCAGCCAGATCGGGATGCGAACGCGGACGAACCCCTGGATGATCACCTGGCCCGCCATCGTCCCCACCGCCGAGCTCGACAGGCCGGACGCCAGCAGCGAGACCAGGAACACGCCCGCCGCCGCTCCGCCGAGGAGCGGGATCAGCGTCTGGTAGGCGGTCGAGATGTCGGCCACGTTGTGGTGGTGAGGATGGAAAGTGGCCGCGGCCATGTACATCATCGCCAGGTTGATCAGCCCGGCCAGCCCGAGCGCGACGAGCACGTCGAGGTTGGAGAAGCGGGCGATCTTGCGCCGGTCGCTTTGGTGCTCGACCGGGATGCGGTCCTGAGTGAGCCCGGCATGGACGTAGATCGCGTGGGGCATGACTGTCGCTCCGATCACCCCCACGGCGAGCAGGACCGCGCCCTGGCTGCCGAGCCACGGCGTCGTGGCGCCGCGTAGGACCTCGCCCCACGCGGGCCGTGCCAGCACCGACTCGATCAGGTAGCTGATCGCCATCACGCCGACCATCGCGGCGATGACCGCCTCGATGGGCCGGAAGCCCCGCCGCTGCAGCAGGAGGATGGCGTAGGTCGCCACGAACGTGATGAGGGCGCCGGCCAGCAGCGGCACATGGAACAGCAGGTAGAGCGCGATCACGGCGCCGAGCGACTCCGCGAGGTCGGTCGCCATCGCGCCCACCTCGCTGACCAGCCACATGCCGATGACGACCGGCCGCGCGAATTCGTCGCGTGCGACCTCGGCCAGGTTGCGCCCCGTCGCGATCCCCAGCTTCGCCGACAGCGACTGCAAGAGCATCGCCGTGAGGTTCGCGAAGACGACGACCCAGAGCAGCTTGTAGCCGAACATGGCGCCGCCCTGGATGTTGGTGGCGAAGTTGCCCGGGTCCATGTAGGCCACGGAGGCGATGAAGGCGGGCCCCGCGAACGGCAGGAGCGCGCGCAGACCGCGGCGGCGGCCGGTCAGCGCCTCGCGCGCTGCCGCGCGCGTACCTTCGCTCAGCGTCCGGGCGACCGGGCGGGCGATCTCAGCCATCGGCGGGCTCCACGAACACTCCGCGCGCCAAGCCCAGGGGCACGCTCAGGCGGCGGCCCTCGAGCCGCACCTCGATCGGGCTCTCGAACTCGCTGGTCTGCAGCACCTCGAGAAGAGCGCCAGGGCGCAGCCCGCGCCGTTCCAGCTCGCGCAGCCGAGCGGGGTCATCGTCGGCGACGGTGATGACGAGCAGCTTCTCCCCCACCTCGAAACGGTCGAGGGGATGCCCGGCGCGCCGCGCCACCACACCCTCGCGGGTGGGGATGGCGTGGCCGTGCGGGTCGAACTCCGGCCGGCCGAGGACCTCGTAGATCCGGTCTTCCATGCGCTCTGAGATCACGTGCTCAAGGCGCTCGGCCTCGTCGTGGACCTCATCCCAGCCGTAACCCAGGACCTGGACCAGGAACATCTCCAGCAGGCGGTGGTGGCGGACCAGCTCGAGCGCCACCCGCCGCCCTTCCGGCGTCAGCTGCTGCCCGCGATAGCGGTCATGACGGACCAGGCCCTCGTCGGCCAGTCGCGACACCATCTCGCTGACCGAGGGCGCCGAGATCCCGAGCCGCTGGGCGAGCTCGCCGGTGGGCACCGGCTTGCCCTCGCCCTGCAGGTGGTAGAGCGCCTTGAGGTAGTCCTGCTGGGACCTCGTCAGCGGCTGCTGACCCATTAACTTCGCCATGCCTAGCTCTAATTTTAGGCATGCCTACAAATCGCCGTCAAATCTTGGCTTGACCTTCAAGCCCGCTTGAAGGTGTACGGTGCCGCCCATGGCGGTTCGAATCGGCGAGCTGGCGAAGAAGTCGGGGCTGGCGGCCTCCGCGCTGCGCTACTACGAAGCGGCGGGGCTGCTCCCCGCGGCCGAGCGAACTCCGGCCGGCTACCGCGTGTACGGCGAGGCCGCGTTCGGCCGGCTGCAGTTCATCCAGCGTGCGCAGGCGCTGGGCCTGACCTTGAGGGAGATCCAGCAGCTGCTCGAGGAGGACGGCGAGCCGGAGCGGCTCCGCCACGTCGTGGCACACAAGCTCGCCGAGGCGGAGCGCCGCCTGACCGAGGTGGTGGCGTTGAAGGCCGATCTCGAGTCGATGTACGTCCGGCTGCTGCGCAGCCCAGCGCCCGGCTGCGGCCACGTCGGCGACTGCGGCTGCTGGCTACCAACCGAGGAGGAGGTGAATGCGATGACGGCGGAGGTTCGATCCGTGTGCGAGTGCGGCGGCGACTGCGAATGCGGCGGCGACTGCTGCTGCTAGAGGACCGGTAAACGCAATGGGCCGGAGGTGCACATCCGGCCCGGTCTCAGCCGGTGATGTCGCGGCCGCGGAAGTAGAGGAGGCCGGCCAGGCCGAGCACGATGCCGGCGCCGACTGGGACCAGCAGCTTCCAGGGGTCGCTCCACTGGCCGGACAGGATCGTCTGTGAGCTGGGCCCGTAGTAGTAGGGCCCCAGGTACTTGAGGAAGGTGAGGCGGTCGCCTGCGGTGCCGAAGGTCTGGCACAGGTACCAGAAAACCACCACGAGGACCGCCGTCCCGCCCGCGGCCCGGCCGGCGCTCATGAGCGCACTGACCAGCAGGCCCATGGCTGCCACCAAGAACAGCGTCGCCGCGATCTCCAGGTTGGCCTGCAGAAAGGCGCGCCAGTCGAGACGTGCGTTCTGGAAGACCAGGGTCGCGACCCAAGCGGTCGCGATCGCGGTGGCGACGATGATGAAGCCGGCGAGCACCATGGCGGCCCACTTCTCGAGATAGAGGCGGGTCCGGCTGATCGTTCGTGACAGCGTGAGGTCCAGCGTCCCGTCATCGACGTTGCGCGCGATGCTCGCCCCTGCGGCATAGGCGAGGACGCCTCCGAACAGCAGCATGAAAAAGCTGCCGTAGAGCTCCAGCGCCATGAAGACCGCGAACAGCGGCGTGCCGTGGGCGGGCGCGCCGCCGCCGAAGAGGGCTCCGATGCTGCCGGTGAGATAGCCCTGCAGGTTCAGCGTCTTGAAGGCCGGCAGCAGCAGCCCGACGAGCAGGCCGATGATCAGGATGTAGCCGCACGCAGCGCCCACCAGGCTGCGGCTCTCGTAGAGCGTGGCGGTCAGAACCGGGAAGCCGCGCGCCCGAGGCTCCCTGGAGGCGCCGACCGCCGCGCTCGCCGCCGCCGCTTGCGCGCTCACGCCGGCTCCTCCGCTCCGTAGAACTTGAGGAAGACGTCCTCGAGCGGCGCTTCCTCGATGGCGAGCTGGACGATCGTGTGGCGGGCCAGCTCCTTGACCATTGGGTCCATGCTGCCGGCCACCTTCACGTGGTAAGCGCCGTTACGGCTGTGCTCGACGGACTGCACGCCCTCCACTTGGCGCAGCGCCTCGGCCGGGACGTGGTCCGCGAACTCCACGATCACGACCTGGCCGGCCTTCTCCCGCAGCCGCTCGATTGTCTCGACCGCCACCAGCTCACCGGCGCGGATCACCGCCACCCGTTTGCAGGTGTGCTCGACCTCGCTGAGGATGTGCGAGCTCATAAAGACCGTGAGCCCCCTGCGCGCTTCCTCCTCGATGAACTCGTTGAAGGTGCGCTGGCCGAGGGGATCCAGGCCGCTCGTCGGCTCGTCGAGGATCACCAGCTCCGGGTCGCACATAAAGGCCTGGATGATCGCGACCTGCTGGCGCATGCCCTTGGAGAAGCTCTTGAGCTTGCGGTCCAGCGGAACCTGGAAGCGCTCCAGCAGGCGGTCGAGCAGCACCGGCTTAAGGCCGGCGAGCTGGGAGTAGCGGTTGAGGAACTGCTTCGCCGTGAGGTCGCCCGGCAGCCGCACGTCGCCCTGGAGGTAGCCGATGCGGGGATGGATGGCGAGGCTGTCGCTGCGGCTGTCGAGGCCGAAGATGCGAATGCGCCCCTCGGTAGGACGGAGCACGTCGAGCATGCAGCGGATGGTTGTGGTCTTGCCGGCCCCATTAGGCCCGAGGAAGCCGAAGATCTCACCGGCCTGGACCTCGAGCGAGATGCCGCGGACCGCGCGGACCGGCATTCGCCCGGCGTAGGTCTTGACGAGATTCTCGACCTCGACGACCGGGCCGTTTGACCCTGATCCCATTACCGGGTGTGAATGATGAGCCGAATCGCGGCGGCTCGGAGCGCGTCAGGTCGCCGCGATGGCTTTGTCTGCTCTCACCATCGCCTGGAGCGCATTGCCGAGCGCGGTCAGGCCACTCGAGACACCGTTGAGATTGCCGGCGCTCGAGGCAGCGAAGGTCGCCGATATGCCGTTGTCGGCCTCCTTGTACGCCTGCAACAAGTCGGACTCAGAGGCTTGATCGGCGGCCGGAAAGCTCAGTCCTTGATGTGCGCTCGTCGCGGCTCGAACCGCTGCCTGCACGGCATGCAGATCACCCTCGCATGCCGCCTCCGCGCTGGCGCCGGTGCAGTCCTTGAGGAAGGCGTCCATTGCAGTCGAGATAGCAGCCAAATCCGTGAGGACCCGGTCTTTGTAGTGCCAGGCCTGCTGCTGCAGCGGCAACTGGGCGCGAGCGGTACTCAGCTCGGCTTGAGTCGAGTTCAGAGAGGACTTCGCCAGGACAAGCTGAGCGCGCTGCGAGGCCAACTGCGCTTGCAGGCTGGTGCGGTCCTTGGCGGCCGACGCATAGAGAGCGCCCAGTGCGCCCACGATTGCGATTGCAACCACCGCCACCAGCGCAGGCAAGCGCCAGGCTTGGAGCGAGGAGACCGGCGCGGCGTCTGAGGTAGCGGAGAACGCGACCGGATCTCCGGCGGCGGGCGTCGCGGGAGTGGACATCCTGTCCTCCTCAGGCCGCCCCGGCGACGGCTTCGGCGGCTTTCTGCACGTTCGTGAAGTCCTGGAAGAACTTGTTCAGGGCCTGGTCGCCGGCTGACTGAGTGCCTGAGTCGAGCCAGGCCTGCCAGTCCGAGACCGATGCGGCATAGGCGGCTCCGAGCGCCTGCTGGACGGCCAACATCGAGGTTGGGGCCTGTCCGTTGGCTCCGTCTGACTGGGCCTTGTCGAGGTCGGTCGTGATGGCGTCCTGGTCCGTTCCGCATTTGTCGGCGTTGTAGGTGCTCGTGTCGCAGTCCTTGTTCCAGGGCACGAAATCCGCGCGCAGGGCGGCGAGATCCGCAAGCGTCTGCCCAACGTATTTGCTGTGCAGCCCGGCGTTGGTGACGCTGTCTTGAACGCCACTCAGGGAACGCCGCGCCGAGTCGGTCGACGCGTTGGTGCCGGCAAGGCTGGCCGTGACTGTGTGGAGCGAAGCTCGGGCAGCATCGCGATCGTGCGCGGCGCTCAAGTAGAGCGCTCCGAGGATCGCCGCAGCGGCCAGGCCGACCAGCGCGACTGAGACAGTGGCTATGAACGGGCCGCGGCTGGCGCGGCGCGGGGCATCCGACCCGAGCGCCTGGTTCGCCGATGCGAACGTTGCTTGGTCGATTGTGGGTACAGGGGAATCCGCTGAAGGCACACCCATCGATCCCACAGCGACGCGTACCGTACTTCGCCCGGACGACAAATCCCGGAAGGGGCCGCACCGATGCGTAAAAAAGAATGCAAGCGCGATCGAGGTGCGCACCGGGCGCCGAGGACGGGCTGGAGCCCACTTCGGGATTCGAACCCGAGACCTCTTCCTTACCAAGGAAGTGCTCTGCCGGCTGAGCTAAGTGGGCGCGCGACCAGCCTCGAATTCTAGGAGCGCGGTCGGAAAGGTCGGCGGGCGCTCAGGCTGAGCGGCCGCGTTCGGCCGGTGGCTCCAGCGCATACCTGCCGCTCTTGCCTGCGAGCAGTCGCCAGCCCTCGCTGACCAGCCGGTGATGCTTGAGGCAGAGCGGCGCCGATCGGGCCACGTCGGTCTCGCCGTCGTGGTTCCACGGATCCAGGTGATGCACCTGGCACTGTCTGGCCCGCCGGGTGCAGCGTTCGACGCCGCAGCTCGGGTGTTTCCGACTGGACTCCAGGCGCTGCAGGTCGCTGTGCGTCCGCCGAGCGCGGCCGAAGTTCAAGGTGACGCCTCCCTTGCCCTCGACCGCCAGTCTGATCGCGCTCTCGCCGAGCAGCTCCTTCACCGTCGTCAGCGCGAGGGCGCCCGTGCCCTCCAGCTGCGCCGGCTCTGAGCCTTCGACACCGGCCAGGGTCTCCGCCCGCACCACCAAGGTGAGCTGCGGCTTACGACCGCCGAGGTTCGGCAGCCCGCCGCCCGCCAGCTGGCGGCGGCAGAGCTCTTCCAAGGCATCGGCCTGGCGCTGCTCCTGGCTGCGCCGGTCGGCCTTGGCGGGGATCCCGATCAGGGACTCCAGGCAGAGCCGCAGGCGCTGACCGCTCACCGGCGGCAGCTCGCCTTCCAGCGCCGTCATGCCGTTGCCGGTCTCCCAAAGCCGCAGCCGTCGCCTTCGGATCTGCTCCCCGGCCAGAGCGTCCATCCCCGCCGGGTCCTCGCGATGGCGGATGCTCCGCGCCGCCTGGCGCACCTCTTCCGGCGCCGAGGTGACCGCGGCTTGCAACAGCTCGCCCTCGGCCTCGACTCCCAGCTCGGCGGTGGCCGAGGCCACCTCCAGTGCGTGCTCGAAGCCGACCTGACCGGCCTGCACCGCGGCCACCGTGGAGCCCAGGTCGTCGAGCTGCCGCGCCAGCTTGACCTGCTTCACCGCCGTGGCGGCAGACATCTGGCCGTGGTCGCGCATCCAGTCCACCGCCGACGACGCGCCCACGGCACGGAAGCCGCCGTCAGCGTCGAAGCGGCGCAGCCGCCTGGTCGACTCCAGCTGGAGCCGGTGCGCCGTTTGCTGGACGAGCTCGATGTCCTGACCGAGCAGGGCGGGGTCCAGCGGATCCAGGTCCTGGCGGGCGAGCAGCTCGACGCCGGCGTTGATCAGCTCCAGCGCCTGCTGCGCGGTCTGGCTCCCCCTCCCCTCATACATGCACCAATTCTACCAGCCCGAGGGAACAAATGTACGCCCTGGATGTTAAGGCGGCTACGCTTAGGCGCCGTGGTCTCTCCCGCGCCGCAGGCCGACGATCGGCAGACGTTCGTCGACTACGACACCGACTGGCCGGTCAGGTTCGTGACCATCGCCGCCCCGCTCCGCGCGGCGCTCCCCGAAGCAGCGGTCGAGCACTACGGCTCGACTTCGGTACCGGGCCTGGGCGGGCGGCCGATCGTCGACCTGCAGGTGGCGCTGCCTCCCGGGACTGAAAGAGAGAGCTTCGAGCCGATCCTGGCGACGCTTGGCTACGTGCCGTTCATCCCGCCGGACATGGCGTCGCTCGCGGACGACGGCATGATCGTCTACGTCCCCGCCGACGGCGGCAACGCCGTCCACATAGCCGTCGTCAGCGCTGGCGGCTTCCACCATCGCCGCCAGCTTGCCGTGCGGGACTACCTGCGCGCCCATCCGCAGGAGGCGGCGGCCTACGCCGAGGTGAAGCGCCAGGCAGCCGCGTCAGCCGGCGGAGTCCGCGAGCGGTACGCAGCGGCGAAGGGCGACTTCGTGGCCGGGCTCCAGGAGCGAGCGCTCCGCTGGGCGGAGCAGAAAGCGACAACCGAGCTCTAGCCCGACTGCACCTCGCCGACGTCGGTGAGCACCACCGCCTGCCCGCGCACCTTGATCGCCGCGGTGAGCGCAGTGAACTGCGCCACTAGCACCTCGCCCCGATCCAGCCGTTCGGAATGGTGCGACCGGGTGTCCCGCCCTCGCGTCAGGCCCATGATCGTGACGCCGTCCTCGAGCGCCTTGACCACGATGTAGCGGCCGCTGCCGCCTGCGCCGAAGCCTTCCTGGTCTTCCTCTTCGCTCATCTCGTCTCTGCTCCTCGGTAGCGGCCGTTGCCGTTCCCGTTTGGCGCCTTGACCGGCCGAACCGTCTCCAGCCGCGTCACCGGCCTCCCGAAGAGCGAATCGATCTCCTCGGTGAGGGCCGGTCCGGCCGCGACATGATAGCTGTCGCCCACCTGGACCGAGACGCGGCGCCCCCCGACGCGGAAGTGCAGGATCACCTGGTCCGCGCCGGGATGGCCGGACAGTATCGACGCGATCCGCTCGACGACGTCAACCTCGCTGCCGCCGTCCTCCGGTACCTCGACGTGCACCAGCTGCGCACGCTGGAGCGGCACGCACTCCGGGTCGTCCCAGGCCCACACCAGGTCGGCCACGACCGAGGCAACCTCCGCCTCGGGCACGTCGCCTTCAGCGTCGGGATCGAGCACACCGCCCTCCGGCTGGCGGCCGTTGCCGCCGTTCGGCCCACCGCGAAAGCCGCCGGTGCGCGCGTCGACCTTGCCCTGGATCACGACGATGCTCTCCTTCTCGAAGAGATGTCGGTACTGCTCGTATGAGCGCGGGAACAGAACGACGTCGACGACGCCGGTCAGGTCTTCGACCTCGGCGTACGCCATCAGCTGACCTTTCTTGGTCACGACGCGCCGCAGGTCGCGGACGATGCCGCCGATCCGCACCTCCGTGTCCTGGATCTCGCTGGTGATCTCGACGGCCTGGGCATCCGTCAGCTTCGCCAGCTGAGGCGCGATCTGGCGCAGCGGATGGTCGGAGAGATAGAGACCGAGCAGCTCCTTCTCCCAGCGCAGCTTCTCCTCCGAGCTCAGCGGCTGCGCGTCGCGCAGGATGCCGACGTCCGCGTCGAACACCGCCGCGTCACCGCCACCGCCGACCAGCTCCAGCAGCGACGTCTGGCCTGATTCAGCATCGCGCCGCGCCTGCTCGGCCGCGTCGCTCGCGGGACCCAACGACGCATAGAGCTGGGCACGCTCGCCGAGCACGTCGCACGCTCCGCTGCGCACCAGCGCCTCGAGCACGCGCCGGTTCACGTCCTGCAGTCCGATGGTGCGCCGGCAGAGGTCGGTCAGCGACGTGTAGGCGCCGTTCTCGTCGCGCTCGGTGACTATCAGCTCGACCGCCTTCTGGCCCACGTTCTTGATTGCGGCGAGCCCAAATCGGATCGCGCCATCGGCGATGGAGAAGTCGGCGCGCGATGCGTTCACGTCAGGCGGCAGCACCTCGATGCCGCGCGCGCGGCAGTCGACTATCGCCGTGGCAACGCGATCGGCAGATCCCTCCATGTGGATCAGCAGAGCCGTCATATACTCCAGCGGGTAGTTCGCCTTGAGATACGCGGTCTGATAGCTGACCACCGCGTATGCCGCGGCGTGCGCCTTGTTGAAGCCGTACTCGGCGAACTTCGCGATCAGGTCGAAGAGCTGCTGGGCGAGGTGTGACGAGTTGCCGCGCTCCACCACACCCGCGATGAACTTCTCGCGCTGCTGGGCCATCTTGGCTTTGTCCTTCTTGCCCATCGCCGCGCGCAGTAGGTCGGCCTCAGACAGAGTGAACCCCGCCAACTCGCGGGCGATCATCATCACCTGCTCCTGGTAGACGATCACGCCGTACGTCTCGCGCAGGATCGGCTCCAGTGATGGATGCAGGTACTCGATCTGCTGCCTGCCGTGCTTCCGCGCGACGTAGTCGGGGATGTTCTGCATCGGGCCGGGCCTGAACATGGCGCCCGCGGCCGTGATGTCGGCGAAGGTCTGCGGGCGCATCTCGACGAGCATCCGCCGCATGCCCGCGCCTTCGAACTGGAACACGCCGTGCGTGTCGGCGGTCGCGAAGAGCTCATAAGTCTTCGCGTCGTCATACGGCGACTCCATCGCCGGCCGCAGGCCGTGCCGCTCCTCGATGAGTCGCAGGCAGGTGTCGATGATGTCGAGGTTCTGCAGGCCGAGGAAGTCCATCTTCAGGAGGCCGATCTCCTGCACGGCCTTCATGTCGTACTGAGTGATCACCGCTTCGCGACCCGGGCCCAGCTGCAGCGGTGTGTGACGCACCAGCGGGTCGGGCGCGATGACGACGCCGGCGGCATGGGTCGACACGTTGCGCGACACTCCTTCCAGAGCCCGCGCGACGTCGACCAAGCGTTTCATCTCCGGGCCGGACTCATAGGCCTGCTTGAACTCCGGCACCTCTTTGATCGCGTCGTCGAGCGACTTGGAACGCCCTTGATAAACCGGCACCGCCTTCGCCAGTCGGTCGGTGTCACGCAGAGGGACCTCGAGGACCCGGCCCACGTCTCTGATGGCGGCTTTCGACGCCATCGTCGTGAACGTGATGATCTGCGCGACGCGATCAGACCCGTACTTCTCTGTCACATAGCGGATGACGCGCTCACGACCCTCGACCGAGAAGTCACAGTCGATGTCCGGCATCGACACCCGGTCCTTGTTGAGGAACCGCTCGAAGATCAGGCCGTGCGCGAGCGGGTCGAGGTTGGTGATGCCGAGGGTGTACGAGACGATGGCGCCCGCGGCGCTGCCGCGGCCCGGGCCGGTGGCGATGCCGTTCTCGCGCGCGAACCGGTAGAAGTCCCAGACGATCAGGAAGTAGCTCGCGTATCCGGTATGGCCGATGACGGCGAGCTCCTCGTCAAGCTGGGCGACCGCCGCCGCCGGGGGCGGATCGCCGTACCGCCACCGGAGGCCCTCTTCGGCCACCTGGCGCAGGTACTGGTCGGGCGTCAGCCCGTCGGGCACCTGGAACGGAGGCAGGAGCGTGTGGCCGAGCTTGATCTCGAGGCTCACCTGCTCGGCGACCTCGAGTGTGTTGGCGAGCGCCGCCGGCAGGTCGCCGAAAGTTGCCGCCATCTCGTCGGCCGTCTTCAGATAGAAGTCCTGGGAATCGAACCGCCACCGCGTCGGGTCGTCGTGCCGGGCGCCGGTCTGCAGGCACAGCAGGACGTCGTGCGCGTCGGCGTCCCCGCGATGGACGTAGTGGAGATCGTTGGTGGCGACCAGCCGCAGCCCGAACTCGGAGGCGAACCCGGTGAGCGCCGTGTTGACCTTCTCCTGCTCCTCGATGCCGTGGCGCTGCGTCTCGAGCAGGTAGCGGTCCGGGCCGAACACCTCCTTGAACCAGCCGACGGCCTCCCGAGCCTCGTCCGCATCACCCTGGACGACCTTGGAGGCGACCTCGCCCGCGAGGCAGCCTGAAAGCGCGATCAGGCCCTTCGAGCGCTCGGCCAGGATCTCCTTGTCGATTCGCGGCTTGTAGTACAGGCCCTCCATCTGGCCGGCGCTGCAGAGCCACATCAGGTTGCGGTAGCCGTCGTCGTCGGCCGCCAGCAGCGTCAGGTGGTGCGGGTCGCGATCGGTGCGCCCCTCTTTCAGATGGCGCGAGCGAGGCGCGACGTACACCTCGCAGCCGATGATCGGCTTGATCCCCGCCTTGCGGCACTCCTTGTAGAAGTTGACCGCTCCGTACATGACCCCGTGGTCGGTGAGGGCGAGCGCCGGCATCTCGAGCTCGGCCGCCCGCTTGACCATGGCCGAGATCCGGCTGGCGCCATCAAGCAGGGAGTACTCGGTGTGGTTGTGGAGGTGGACGAAGCTCTTGGGGGCGTGCGACATGCTCTTGCTTGGCGGCAGGCCCGGTTAGTTTAGCCCTCGGCTAGCATCCTCCCTGTGCTCCTTAACCCCGTCTCCAGGGCGGTCCAGGAGGCGGCGCATTCCGGCATCCGCGAGATCGGCAACCAGGCCCTCCGCACCCCCGGCGCCATCCGGCTCGAGGTGGGCCAGCCCAACTTTCCAACCCCCGACCACATCGTCGCCGCGGCCAAACGGGCGATGGACGAGGGTTGGACCGGCTACACGGCCACGGCCGGCCTGCTCAGCTTGCGCGAGCGTATCTCGGCCAAGCTGAGCCGGGTCAACGGGATCGACTCCGACCCGGAGACTGAGATCACCATCGGGCCCGGCGGTGTGGGCGCCATCGCGGCCGTGATGGCCGCTCTCGTCGAGCCCGGGGACGAGGTGCTCCTGCCCGACCCGGGCTGGCCCAACTACCGGCTGATGACCGTCTGGACCGGCACCACCCCCGTCTACTACCCCTGCTCGGCGGAGCGCGGCTTCGAGCCAGAACCCGAGCAGGTCGGAGCCCTGGTCGGGCCGCGCACGCGGGTTCTGATGGTGAACTCGCCGAACAACCCCACCGGCGCCGTGTACCGAGCCGAGGTCCAGCGGGCGCTGCTCGACATCGCGGAGCGGCACGGCCTGTGGGTCATCAGCGACGAGTGCTACGACGAGCTCGTCTTCGACGGCACGTTCACCTCGCTCGCGACTCTCACCCAGAGCGATCGCGTGATCAGCGGCTACACGTTCTCGAAGAGCTACTCGATGACCGGCTGGCGCATCGGCTACGCGGTCGGGCCGGCGAACGTGATCGACGGCGCCGTCAAGATCCTGGAGTCCAACTCGTCGTGCGTGAGCACGATCAGCCAGAAAGCCGCCGAGGCGGCGCTGGACGGTCCCCAGGCCTGCGTCGCCGAGATGCGCGACGCCTACCGCCGGCGGCGCGACCTCGCCTGCGCCCAGCTGGGCGAGCTCGGGCTTCTGCTCGCGCGTCCGAGTGGCGCCTTCTACGTGATGGCCGACGTGTCGGCGGCGGGCGCGGACAGCCGCGACTTCGCCTTCCGGCTGCTCGAGGAGCAGCGCGTGGCCGTGGCGCCGGGCACCGCCTTCGGCGAGATCCCGGCGCGCGCGGTCCGCATCAGCCTGGCCAGCTCAGACGAAGACCTGGCTGAAGGGATCGCGCGCCTGGCTACAGCCCTAGGCCGTTAGCCTCCAGTCGCCGGGAAGATCGACTCCTCCCAGGTCGAGACATCGGTCCAGCGGACGCCCGCGTCCCGATCGAGCTCCGGACCTCGGCTCTCCGCGAACTGGTCGAAGGTGGCCTTGTCACGCCATTCCTGGAGCATCAGCCACTCTTCGGGATGCTTCCGGTTGCGGTAGGCCTGGACGTAAGTGGCGCCGAGCTGCTTCAGCTCGGGGGCGGCGTTCTTGAGCACTTCGCTGAATTTTTCCCAGTCGTCGCCTTTGGTTCTGAAAACAACTACCAAGTCAGTACCTCCTTCTCACTCACAGCACAATACGGTCCTAGGCGGCGGCACGTTCGAGCAGCGCCACCGACTCGATGTGGTAGGTCTGCGGAAACATGTCCACGACCGCGGCCCGGCGGATCCGGTAGCCGCCCCGCACGAGCGCGGCCAGGTCGCGCGCGTGGGTTGACGGCTCGCAGCTGATGTAGACGACGCGGTCGGGCTGGAGCCGCAGCAGCTCCGCGATAGCCTCGGGCTCGCAGCCGGCGCGGGGCGGGTCCAGGATCGCCGCCTGGTGCTTACCCAGCCGCACCTCCTTGAGTGCCTTCTCGACCCGGCCGGGCAGGAAGTGGACGTTGGTCGCCCCGTTGATGCGGGAGGCCAGGCGGCCCAGGGTGACGGCGCTCGGGTTCTCCTCGACCGAGGTGACGCGCTCCGCTGTGCGGGCGACGGCCAGGCTGATCGTGCCGATGCCCGAGTACAGGTCGAGCACAGACTTGCCGGCCGGCTCGAGCATCTCGAGCGCGGTTTCGTAGAGCACGAGCATCTGGCGGTAGTTGGTCTGCACGAACGTGTCCGTCCGCACGCGGAAGCGAAGGTCCCAGAAGTCGAGCGACATCGAGTCGTCGAGCGGCGTCAGGTCGGGCAACTTCTCGCCGACCCGCTGCGACAGCTCGACCGGCGGGCGGCGTTTCGGCTGCCCGCGGAAGCGGAGGCTCCAGAGCAGGCCGGCGCCGTTCGGCTCGACCGTGAGGGTGAGAGTTTGCACGTGGTCGAGCTCGAGCTCGCTCACCGCCTCGCCGAAAGCCAGCAGCGCCCGCTCGATGCGCTCGTCGTGGATCGGGCAGGTGTCCAGGGGCAGTACCGAATGCGAGCGCAGCCGGTGGAGGCCGAAACGGATGGCGCCGGGCGCACCCGTGGCCTCGAACTCGCCGCGGATGCGATAGCGCCACGGGTCGGCCATGCCCAGGATCGGCGTGTCGGGTGGCAGGCGCAGGCCCTGACGCTCCCAGACCTCGCTGACGATGCCGCGCTTGATCTCGAGCTGGCGCTGATAAGCGGCGTGCTGCCAGTGACAGCCCCCGCAGGCGCCGAAGTGCGGGCAGCGGGCCTCAATCCGGTCAGGCGACGGCTCGATAACCCGGATCGCCGCTGCGAAGGCGGCGCCGCCGCGGCGGCCTCGCGGCTCTGCTTCGACCACCTCGCCGGGCAGCGCGTAGTGGACGAAGACGACCTTGCCGTCCTCGTGGGCGACGCAGGCGCCGCCGTGAGCCGGCGCCTCGACCTTGAGCGTGGTCACCTGCGCCAGAAGTCGAGGGGGTCCTTGGCCGGCTTGAAGCCGGCCGCCTCGACGACGTGCCGCGCATGCTCGAATCCCTTCGCCAGGGCGTCGGGCGAGTGGGCGTCGCTGCCGAAAGCCACCGCCTCCCCACCCTCCTCCCGCCACCACTTCAGCGGCAGCGGTCCGGGGCACAGACCGGTCGCCGGCGCCATGCCCCGCGTGCTGTTCACCTCGAGCACGGAGCCCCGCCGGGCAGCCGCCCGCAGGACCGCGCGGTACTGCTCCTCGTGCTCGGTCTCGTCGTAGGCGGCAGCCGCCTTCGGCCAGTAGCGCTTCGGATAGTCGAGGTGCGCGAAGACGTGGAACGGAGCGTCGCTCTCGATGAGCTTCAGCGTCTCGGCCAGGTGGAGCCGCATGCGCTCGGCGGGATTCGGCGCCACGGGCATGGACTGGCTCCAGTCGATCGCGTTCTCGGGGCTGCCGACGCAATGCACCGAGCCGAGCACCCGGTCGAAGCTGGCCTGCTCGAGCAGTCGCCTGACCTCGTCCGGAAACCAATGCGGTTCGCCGACCTCGACGCCGAGCAGGATCTTGAGGTCGGGGAACCGCTGCCGGCAGCGCTCGACCGCCTCCGCGTAGCCGGCCACGTCGAGCGGTCGCTGCTCCTGGAATGCATGCACGAAGTCGGAATGCTCGGTGATGACGATGCCGGGGAGGCCGAGGTCGAGCGCGCGTGCGCAGGTGGCGGCCATGTCGCCGCGGGAGGCGTCCCAGGAGTACTCGGTGTGGACGTGCCCGTCGGCGGGCAGCGGGGGCGCCTCAGCCGCATCCGCCGGCGGATGGGCCTGCTTTTGGCTCGTCAAGGGGTCATCCGCCGGCGGATGCAAAGCAAGTGGCAGTTCGCTCAGTCGAGGAGCCGCGCCCGCAGCAGCTCGGATGCGCGCTTCATGTCCGCGCTGTTGTTGGAGAGCCGCCGGATCTCGTTCATGAGCGCGCCGAGCGCCTGCTGCTTGCCCGCTCGGAAATCCGCGGCAGCCTGCGGCTGCGCCTCGAGCGCCGCGGCGACCCAGCCTTCAAGCGCAGCCTCGTCCGTCACTTGCTCCAGCCCGCGTTCGGCGACCAGCGCCACCGGGTCGGCGCCGCTCTCCCACGCGTCGCGCAGCACGCTGCGCGCCTGGTCCCGGTTGACCCGGCCGGACTCCACGAGCTGCAGCAAGCCGGCCAGGCCCTCGACCGCCGGCGGTTCGGGCCGCTCGTCCAGCCGCGGCGCGATCTCGCCGATGAGCCAGTTGGCCGCCGTCTTCGGCGCGACACCCGCGGACACGACGGCATCGAAGTAATCGCCCATCGAGACCAGAAGGCCCGCGTCGTACTCGCTCAGGCCGAGCTCGGAGACGTAGCGCGCTCGTCGCGCCGCCGGCAGCTCCGGGAGCCCGGCCCGTAGCGAGTCGAGCCACTCCCGCGAGATCTCCAGCGGCGGCAGGTCCGGCTCGGGGAAGTAGCGGTAGTCCTGCGCGTACTCCTTCGACCGCTGCGAGTACGTGACGCCTCGAGCTTCGTCCCACCCGCGCGTCTCCTGGAGCACCGCGCCGCCGCCCTCGATCACGCCCACCTGCCGCGCCACCTCGTGGTCGATGGCCAGCTTCAAAGCACGGAACGAGTTGATGTTCTTCAGCTCGGTCTTCACGCCTAGCTCGTCGGTCCCCGCCGGGCGCACCGAGACGTTCGCCTCTGCCCGCAGCTGCCCCTTCTCCATGTCCGCGTTGGAAGCCCCGATCGCGCGCATCAGCGAGCGAAGGGCCATCGCGTACGCGCGCGCCTCCTCCGATGACCGGAGGTCGGGCTCGCTGACCACCTCCATCAGGGGGATGCCGGCGCGATTGAGGTCCACGTACGACCGCTCGGCGCCCGCCAGCGAGTCGCCGGCGTGCACCGACTTCCCCGTGTCTTCCTCGAGGTGGACCCGCGTGATGCGGATCTCCCGCCCGTCGACCTCGAGTCGCCCGGCGCGGCTCATCGGCAGGTCGTACTGCGAGATCTGGTAGCCCTTGGGCAGGTCGGGATAGAAGTAGTTCTTGCGGTCGAACTTGGTCCACTCGGCAACCTCGCACTCGAGTGCCAGCGCCGCTTTCAGGCACTGCTCGACGGCCGCCCGGTTGATCACGGGCAGCACTCCGGGCATCCCGAGGCAGACCTCGCAGACGTGCGTGTTGGGCGGGTCGCCGAGGTAGTCCGCCGAGCAGCGGCAGAACATCTTCGTGCGAGTCCGCAGCTGGACGTGCACCTCCATGCCGATCACGACCTCCCAGCCGGGAGCGCTCACAGCGGGGCGACCTCGGCGACCAGGCCGCTGGCCACCTCGTACGCGCGCGCCACGCGCAGCGCGACCTCCTCGCGAAACTGCGGAGCGAGCACCTGCAGGCCGACCGGCAAGCCCTCCGACGTCCCGCACGGCAGGCTGAGTCCGGGCAGTCCCGCCAGGTTGCCGCCCAGCGTCAGGACGTCGCACAAGTACATGGCGAGCGGGTTCTCCGTGCGCGACCCGAGCGCGAATGCGACCACCGGCGAGGTGGCGCTCACGATCGCGTCGCACGACTCGAAGGCCCGGTCGAAGTCCTGCTTGATCAGGGTCCTGACCTTCTGCGCCTTCAGGTAGTAGGCGTCGTAATAGCCGCTCGACAGCGCGTAGGTGCCGAGCATGATCCGGCGGCGGACCTCCGGTCCGAAGCCCGCGCGGCGGGTGTCGAGGTAGGTCTCCATGAGGCTGCCGGCCTCGGGCTTCGAGAGTCCGTACTTCACGCCGTCGAACCGCGCCAGGTTCGAGGAGCACTCGGCCGGGGCGATGATGTAGTACGCCGCCAGGCCGTGCTCCGTGTGCGGCAGCGTGACGTCGACCAGCTCGGCGCCGGCCTCCTCCAGCACGTCCAGCGCGCGCCGGACGGCGTCCGCCACGCCCGGCTCGACGCCCTCGACCTCGAAGTACTCGCGCGGAACTCCGAGCCGCAGGCCGCGCACGCCCTCCTCGATTCCCGCGATGAGATCGCGCGCGGGGGTCGGCGCCGATGTCGAATCCTTCGGGTCGTGACCTTCGATCGCGCTGAGGACCAGCGCGGCGTCGCGCACCGACCGCGTGAACGGCCCGACCTGGTCGAGCGACGAGGCGAACGCGATCAGGCCGTAGCGAGAGACCGCGCCGTAGGTGGGCTTCATGCCGACGACCCCGCAGAGCGAGGCGGGCTGCCGGATCGACCCGCCCGTGTCGGTCCCGAGCGCGAACGTCGCGAGGCCGGCCGACACCGCCGCGGCGCTGCCTCCCGACGAGCCGCCCGGCACGCGCGAGCGGTCCCACGGATTGATTGCCGGGCCGTAGCTGGAGTTCTCGGTCGAGCTGCCCATGGCGAACTCGTCGCAGTTGGTCATGCCGACGATCACGGCCCCCGCCTCGCGCAGGCGGGCGACGCAGGTGGCGTCGTAGGGCGGACGGAAGCCGCGCAGGATCTGCGAGCCTGCGGTCGTCTCGACACCCTTCACGCAGAGGACGTCCTTGATCGCGACGGGGATCCCGGTGAGCGACCCCGCCTCACCTTCGGCCAGCCGGCGGTCGGCCGCCACGGCCGCCTCCCGAGCCTCATCAACAGTCGTTCGCAGGACCGCGTTCAGCTGAGGGTTGAGGCGCTCGATCCTCTCCAGGTGCGCGTCGGCCAGCTCAACCGCCGACACGTCCCGGTTGCGCAGGCGAGAGCCGAGCTCCTCAATCGTCGCTTCGTGGAAGGCGGTCACTCTTCCTCGAGGATGGCCTTGACCACGAAGTAGCCGTCGTCCGCGGCCGGCGCGTTGGCCAGCGCCTCTTCCTGGGTGAGGCAGGGCGCGGGCTCGTCGTCCGCCATCACAGTGCGCACCTCGACGACCTGCGCCGTGGCGGAGATGGCCTCGGTGTCCACCTCGCGGAGACGGTCGATGGCCTCGAGAATCCCCGACAGCTGCTCGGCGTAGAAGTCCTCCTCGCCAGGCTCCAGGCCGAGGCGGGCCAGCATCGCGACGTGCCTGACCTGCTCGCGGGTGAGACTCACCCGGCGAGTCTACTTAGCGCCGGCTAGCGCTTGATCGGCTGGGGGCGCCAGAGGTTGTAGAGGATCGGGAAGCTGACCAAGAGGCCCAGTCCGGTCAGGCACCAGAGAAGGCAGGCGAGCGTGGCCACCAGCCGCCCCCACTCGCGGCCCCCGGCCAGGCCGGCCAGCGCGAGCACCTGGAGGACGAGCAAAGCCGCGGCATAGACCACCAGCACCCACGCCAGCAGGGTTTCGAGCTGGGCTTCTTGCTGGTTGGTCGAGAGCAGCTGCGGCTGCGCCAGCAGCACGCTGTAGACGAGCACCGCGAGGCCGGCGATGCACGCGCCGACCGCGAACGCCGCCAGCACCCAGGCCGGCGCCGCCGGACCAGCGGAACGCTGACGTATCCCGCAGCGAGCGCAGAAGCGCGCGCCCGGCGGCAGCGGCAGGCCGCAGGACCAGCAGTTCAGCGCGGTGACGGCCGTCCGACCAGCTCCAAGAACTCGGCCTCCGACAGGATCTGCACCTTGAGCCGCTGCGCCTTCTCGAGCTTGGAGCCCGCGGACTCCCCCGCCACGACATAGTCCGTCTTGGAGCTCACGCTCGAGGCGGCTTTGCCGCCCAGCCGGCGCACGAGCGCCTCTGCGTCCGGGCGAGTCATCGTCTCCATGGTCCCCGTGAACACCAGCGTCTTGCCGGCGAGGACCCCGCCCTCCGCCCGCTCCTCGACGAAGGGCTGCACACCGGCGTCAAGCAGCCGGCCGACCAGCTCTCCGCCCGGTCCCGTGAAGAACGCACGGATCTCGTGCGCCATCGCCGGCCCGACGCCCTCCAGGCGCAGCAGGTCTTCTTCGGACGCGTCTCGAATTCCCTCGAGCGAGCCGAACTCGTCAGCCAGCAGGATGGCCGTCGCTCCACCGACCTGCGGTATTCCGAGCGCGCCGACGGTGCGTGCCAGCGACTGATGCTTGCTCCGCTCGATCTGCTCGATCAGGTTCTCCGCGGACTTCCGGGCGAACCGGTCCAATCCCTCGACCTGCTCGACCGTCAGCCGGTAGAAGTCGGACGGGTCGTCCACCAGGCCGCGGTCGACAAGCTGCTGCACCGTCGAGTAGCCGGCGCCGACGATGTCCATCACAGCCGCGAAGAACCGCAGGCGTTCGAGACGCTGCGCGCCACACAGAGGATTGACGCAGCGGTGCGCGACCTCCGGCTCCTCGCGGACCACCTCCCCACCGCACACGGGGCACTTGGTGGGCATCCGCCACCCCGGCTTGGGATCGTGGACTGACACCACCTCCGGGATCACGTCGCCCGCGCGCTGGATCACCACCCGCGCACCGGCATAGGCGCCCAGCCGGTTGACCTGGTCCTCGTTGTGCATGCTCGCGTTGCGCACGGTCACGCCGCCGACGATCACCGGCTTCAGGTGCGCCACCGGCGTCAGCACGCCGGTGCGCCCGACGTAGCAGACGATCTCCTCGACCTCGGTCTCCGCCTGCTCCGCCGCGTACTTGAAGGCGATCGCCCAGCGGGGCGAGCGGGACACGAAGCCCAGCTCGAGCTGCTGGTCGTGGCGGTCGACCTTCACGACCAGCCCGTCGATCTCGTGGTCCAGCGTGTGGCGCCGCTCGTGCCAGCCGTGGTGGTACGCGATGACCTCGTCGATGGTCTCGAAGCGCTCGCGGTTCGGGTTCACGCGAAAGCCCATCTTCTGGAGGCCCTCGAGCACATCCCACTGGCTGCGAGCGGGCCCGGCCGGGTCCAGCGTGTACATGAAGGTCTGCAGGTTGCGTGAGGCGGTCACCTCGGGGTTCAGCTGCCGCACTGACCCCGCTGCGGAGTTCCGCGGGTTCACGAAGGTCTGCTTGCCCTGCTCCTCGAGGTCCCGGTTGAGCTTCTGGAAGCTCGCGATCGGGAAGTAGACCTCGCCGCGCACCTCGAACTCCTCGGGGAGACCGTCGAGGGGCGTGATGTTGAGCGGGACGCTGCGGATGGTCCGCACGTTCGCGGTGACGTCCTCGCCGACCGAACCGTCCCCGCGCGTGGCGGCGCGCGTCAAACGCCCCTGGGCGTAGGTGAGGCTGATCGCCATCCCGTCGATCTTCAGCTCCACCACGTAGGTGACGTCGTCGCCGGCGCTTTGACGCACGCGCCGGTCCCAGGCGCGGATCTCCTCCTCCTCGAACGCGTTCTGGAGGCTGAGCATCGCCGAGCGATGACGCACTTTCTCGAACTGGCCCGAGGCCTCGCCGCCCACCCGTTGGGTGGGCGAATCCGGCGTGACCAGCTCCGGATGCTGCGCCTCGAGCTCCGAGAGCTCGCGGAACAGCGCGTCATATTCGGCGTCGGAGATC
>DASUWK010000038.1:0-13636 GCA_036378435.1 Candidatus Dormiibacterota bacterium
ACGCAAAGAAGCGGTGGGCGCGATCTCGAGCCAGGGCTACTCGCCTTATGGGACGCCGCCTCCGCCGCCGACCTCCTACGCGCCACCGCCGCCGCAGCCTTCCTATGCGCCGCCGCCACCCGCGGCGCCGCCTGCGGAGCCTCCGCCCTCGGAGCCGCCGGCCGAGGAGCCGCAGCCGCCCAGCGAGCCACCGCCGGCGACTTGATCCAGGTCGACAGCCTCGACCGGGCCAAGGTCGACCGGGCCCGCGCCCTGGTGCGCGACCTCGGCTCTGTGCTGGTCGCCTACTCGGGCGGTGTCGACTCGACGCTGCTGCTGAAGCTCGCCCTCGACGAGCTCCGCGACGGCGCCGTCGCCGTGCTGGCCACTTCGCCCGCCTATCCGCCCGCGGAGCAGGAGGAAGCGCGGGCGCTCGCGGGACAGCTGGGAGCCCGCCTGATCGAGGTCGACACCCGCGAGGTGGAGCTCGACGCCTACCGGCGCAACGGAGCGGACCGGTGCTTTCACTGCAAAGAGGAGCTCTTCGAGACGCTCGAGCCGCTGCGGGCTGAGCTCGGGCTGGCCCACCTCGCGTACGGCGCCAACGCGGACGACGGCGGCGATCACCGGCCCGGCCACGCTTCGGCGGAGCGCCGGGGCGTGCGGTTCCCGCTCCTCGAGGCGGGCCTGACGAAGGCCGAGATCCGCGCGACGGCCCGCCGGCTCGGCCTCTCCAACTGGGACAAGCCTTCGTTCGCCTGCCTGTCCTCACGCGTGCCTTTTGGCACCGAGATCAGCGAGGCGGTGCTGCAGCAGGTGGCGGCCGCCGAGGCCGCCGTGCACGCGCTCGGCTTCCGCCAGGTGAGGGTGCGCCACCACGGCGACGTCGCCAGGATCGAAGTCGAGGCCGAGGACCAGGATCGCTTGCTCGAGCAGCGAGCCGAGGTCGCCCGTGGTGTCCGCGCCGCCGGCTACCGCTTCGTCTCCCTCGACCTCGAGCCTTACGAGACCGGCCGCCTGTCCCGCCGCCGTTGACCGGAAGGCTGATCCTCGCCCTCGATCAGGGCACGACCGGCTCGACCGTCCTCGCCGTCGGCACGGACGGGCAGGTCGTCGGTCGCGGCTACCGCGAGATCGAGCAGCACTTCCCGCAGCCGGGCTGGGTCGAGCACGATCCCGAGGAGATCTGGAGCAGCATCCGCGAGGCGGCGGCCGACGCTCTGAAGGCTGCCGGCGCCGAACCCAGTGCCGTGGCCGCGATAGGCATCACCAACCAGCGCGAGACGCTCGTGCTCTGGGACCGGCGGACGCTGCGGCCGGTTCACCGCGCCATCGTCTGGCAGGACCGCCGGACCGCGGCCGAATGCGACCGCCTGCGCGCCGACGGCCACACCGAGGAGGTGAGACGGGTCACCGGCCTCGTGATCGACCCCTACTTCACGGCCACCAAGCTGGCCTGGGCCGTCGCCAATGTCGATGGCGCCGCCGCTGCCGCCGCCGGCACCGTCGACAGCTGGCTCATCGCGCGACTGACGGGCGGCCACCACGTGACGGACGCCTCGAACGCCTCCCGAACCCTTCTGCTCGACATCGACTCAGGCGGCTGGAGCCGGCAGATGCTGGAGCTCTTCGGGGTCCCGCAGGACGTCCTGCCTGAGGTCGCGGCTTCTTCAGGCGAGATCGCGACGAGCGACCCCGAGCGGTTCCTCGGCATTCGCGCCCCGATCGCGGGCGTGGCCGGCGATCAACAGGCGGCGCTCTTCGGCCAGGGCTGTCTCAAACCCGGGCAGGCCAAGAACACGTACGGGACGGGCTCCTTCGTGCTGCTGCAGACGGGAGACAGCAGGGTGAGCTCGGAGACCGGGATGCTGACCACGGTCGCCTGGCTGCGCGGCGGCGCGCTGAGCTACGCGCTCGAGGGCGCCATCTTCGTCACGGGCGCGGCCCTGCAGTGGCTGCGCGACGGCCTCGGCATCATCTCGTCCGCGGCGGAGGCCGGGCCCCTGGCGGCGTCGGTGCGCGACTCCGGCGGGGTCGTCCTCGTGCCGGCCTTCACCGGGCTCGGCGCCCCGCACTGGGATCCCTACGCGCGAGGCACCATCGTCGGCCTCACCCGTGGCACCACCAAGGCGCACCTGGTCCGCGCGGCCGTCGACGCGATGGCCTTCCAGACGGCGGACGTCGTGGAGGCGATGGCCGCCGACGCCGGCCGGCCGTTCGCCGAGCTTCGGGTCGACGGCGGCGCGAGCGTGATGGACGCTCTCTGCCAGTTCCAGGCCGACTTGATCGGAGCGCCTGTGCGTCGGCCGAAGCACACGGAGACGACCGCCCTGGGCGCCGCGTACCTCGCCGGGCTTGGCGCCGGCGTCTGGGACGGCGACGAAGCCCTCGACGGGCTCTGGGAGCTCGACCGCGAGTTCATGCCGCAGATGTCGCGCGACGAGGCACAGGCGCACCTCGCCGTTTGGCGACGCGCGCTCGAGCGTTCGAGGAGCTGGGCCGAGAACCGGTAGCCTTGGATCGGCTTGAAGCACCGCATCCTGTACGCCGACCACGAGTGGAAGCAGCAGCGCCTGCTGGTCGGGTTTCTGCTGATCGGCGGCGTCTTCTTCGGCTACTCGGGGATCACTTCCCACAACAAGGCGTCGCTGATCTGGCTCGGGTACATACCCATCGGCCTCGTGCTGGCGGGGTTCTACCTGGTGCGGAGGAGCCGCCACGCCGTGAGCGCCGGGGACGACGGAGTCCACGTGGGGCGCACGTTCACCTCCTTGACGATCCCGTACGACTCGATCCGCACGGCCCGCGTGCTGCCGCTGCGGCAGCTGGTGCCCGACACCACTGCGAGCGGCAAGAAGCGGTACCTACCGCCCGCAGTCAAGGCGCATCTCGACAGCCCCTCCCTGGTCCTGCGCTTCCAAGGCGAGCCTGAGAAGCTGGCCGAAGTCGTCAAGAAGCTGGGCTCGAGGCACGTCTTCGACGGCAGCGTGGTCTTCCCGGTGAAGGACCCGGACGCGGCAGCCAAGGAGATCGCCAGTCACCTCCCCGAAGGCTCGGGAACCAACCAGGGGGGCGCGCGCAGGCGCGGCAAGAGGCGGCGTTGAGCGAGGAGGTCCAGCCGGACCTCGCCGACGGCCACCGACTCGATCGGATCGACGCGCGCTGGCTGATCGGGCTGACGTTCGTCGCCTTCGTGCTGCGCTACTTCAGCCCGATCTTCCCGGACTTCATCGCGCACCCCTTCACCCAGGCGCCGATCTCCAACTGCGTCCATTCGACGCCGGTGGACACCGTCGGCCACACCGGAAGTCTCTGCGGCCTCGCGTATCCCTTCCAGCGCGGCTACCCGACCGGAACAGGCGTGTACTCGCCGCCGAACGGCCAGGTCTTCGACGAGATCTACTTCGCTGTCTTCGCGCACGACGACCTGAAGGGCATCGCGTACTTCGACCCCGAGCCGCCGCTGTCGAAGCTCATCATCGCCGGCGGCCAGCTCGGCTGGGGATGGTTCCAGGCGACGTTCCAGGGCGCCCACGGCGACTACGCCGACCTCGGCTACAACACCTTCGGCTGGCGGATCATGAGCTGCATCTTCGGCACCCTCTGCGTGCCGATGATCTACCTGCTGGCGCGCCGGCTCTGGCGCTCAGCCCGCCTGTTCGCGGTCGCGGCCGCCACGCTCGTCACCTTCGACGGGATGTTCTTCATCCAGTCGCGGATCGGGATGATCGACATCTTCCCGATCTTCTTCATCCTCTGCCTGTACTGGCTGTTCATGGTTCATCTGGACAGCCGCACCGTCCGCCGCTCGCTGCTGACGCTCCTGGCGCTCGGGTTCGTCGCGGGCATCGCGATCGCCTCCAAGTGGATCGCCCTCGCCGCTTACGCCTCGATCCTCTTGCTCTTCGCGATGCGGGTGGTGCGGCGGCATCTGCCCTTCTCGGTCACCACTGAAGGCGGCTGGACTTGGGGCAGGGGGGAGAAGCTCGAAGGCCCGACCATCCCGGGCCGGGTGCCGGTCTTCGACTACGCGGTCATCGGAGTCGTCGCGATGCTGGCGCTGCCGATCGCGATCTACATCGTGAGCTGGGCGCCGTTCTTCGTCCGCGGGCAGTTCCACTGGGCCAGCTGGCTCGTTGACATCTGGAACTACAACAAAGAGGCGTACCAGTACCACGCCACGCTGACCGCGACGCATCCGTACGGATCGCCGTGGTGGACGTGGCCGTTCCTGCTCCGCCCGGTCGCCTACTACTACCAGGGCACGGGCCTGGGCTTCGACCAGTTCACGCGCCAGCCGCTCGTGGCCGGCATGGTGAACCTGGGCAACCCCTGGATCTGGTGGACGAGCCTGCCCTGCCTCGTGGCGCTGCCGTTCATCGCCATCCGGCAGAAGAACTTCGTCGCCGCGCTGATCTTCGTCGGCTTCTTGGCGCAGTACCTGCCCTGGAGCCGGATCTCCCGCGTCGTCTTCCTCTACCACATGTTCGGCGGGCTGCCGTTCATGATCCTGGCTCTCGCCTTCGTCATGGCTTACCTGGTGCAGAAGGGGGCGCCGCCGGCGCTGGCGTGGGGGCACCTGGTCGTGGCGGTGGCCGCGTTCCTGTACTTCATCCCCGTCTGGACCGCGCTGCCGATAGCCACGCGCGCCTATCTCGACCCGCCGCCCGCCGGAAAGATGTGGATCCAGTGGAACTGCACTCAGCCGGCCCGGCCGACGCCGAGCTCCTGGGTGCCCTGTTGGATCTGAGCGCCCGCGGAGCCACGTCCGGCCGCACGCTGCGGCTGACCGAGCTGCCGGTCGGCGTCCTCGTCATCGGTGCGGCCCTCTTGCTCTGGTGGATGGCCGACCAGCTCGGGGCCGCGCTGATACCGCTGCTGGTGCTGCCGGCGGCCGGGGCGGGGATCACCTTCTGGAGCGGGCTGGAGCTCGACGCCGAGGAGCGGCTCGCCTACGGCATGTTGATCGGGGCCGGCGCCTTCACCCTGCTCCTGCTCGGCCTGGGATTGATCATGGGCTTCGGGCTGGCGACGGTCTGCGCGGCCTTGATCTTGGTCGCCGCCGCCGGCGCGGCCGGCTTCGCGACGCACCGCGCCGACGCCGCGGCCGCGGTCGCAGCAGCCCGTGAGCGCTGGCTCGCCGATCCCAGGACTCCCGGCCACCCGTGGCCGCTGCTGGCCGTGCTAGCCGTCGCCTGGCCCTACGCCGTGCACCTGCTGAGCCAGGTGTACGTGCAGCAAGCCGACGGCCTCTATGCGGGCTACGTCAACGTGTGGGGCGACTGGGGTGCGCACCTGGCCTATGCGGGGTCGTTCGCCTACGGCCAGAACTTTCCGCCGGAGCTGCCGGTCGACCCCGGCAACCACTTCCTCTACCCGTTCATGGCCGACCTGCTGAGCGCGTCTTTGGTCCCGTTCGGATCGTCGCTGCCGTCGGCGCTGGTCCAGGGCAGCGGCTATCTGGGCCTGGCCTTTCCGGCGGTCATGTACCTGGCCGGCAGGCGTTTGATCGGTGGCCGCCTAGCCCCTGCGCTGGCCGTGTTCGTCTTCGCTGCGAGCGGCGGCATCGGATTCGTCTACTGGTTCCAGGCCCTGTCGCAGCACGGCCTGGCGGCGCTCCAGCACATCCCGCGCGAGTACACCCTCGACCGCGACCTCAACTTCCAGTGGCTGGACCCGGTCCTCGCCTACCTGCTGCCCCAGCGGTCAACGCTGTTCGGATTCGGGCTGGTCCTGGTGGTGATGGCATTGCTGATCTCGGCGCGCGAGGTCCGCAGCTGGGTCCCCTACGCCTTTGCGGGAGTCATCGCCGGCGCGACGCCCTGGTTCCACGTGCCGGCCTACGGCACGATGATCGCGCTCGCCCTGTTCTGGGTGCTGTTCGACCGCCGCCGGCACTGGTTGGCGTTCTTCGTGCCCGCCCTGGCGTTCGGCCTGCCCGCGCTCGCGTGGCTCTGGCCGCCGGGCGCGACGCCGCTGCGACTACAGCTCGGCTGGATGGCGGGCATGGACGGCCACCACGACAATCCATTGGCGTTCTGGTTCCTCAACCTCGGCCTCTTCATCCCCGTCCTGCTGGTGGCCCAGTTCTGGAAGGCGGTGCCGCTCGGCGCCTTTCGCTGGCGGTTTGCACCGCTCTGGCTGTGGTTCTTGGTCCCGAACGCCGTTTTGCTGACCATGTGGGAGTGGGACAACACGAAGTTCTTCATCTTCTGGGCGCTGTTCGGCGCGTTCCTGGTCGCGGCGTTGGTGGCCCACCTCATGCAGCGGGGCGCAGTGGGGCGCGTCGGGGGCGGGGCGCTGCTTGTCCTCCTCTGCCTCAGCGGCCTGCTGGACCAGGCGCGCGCCACCGACCTGAGCCAGAACAAGTTCCAGTTCGTCGACTCGAACGGGCAGCAGGTGGCGGCCTGGGTGCGCGCCAACACGCCGGCGCGTGCGATCTTCCTGACCTCGACCAACCACAACGAGCCGGTCGCCGCTCTCGGCGGACGGCGAGTGGTGCTTGGTTATCCAGGCTGGCTCTGGACGTACCAGATCACGGACTTCTATCGGAAGGAGAACGACGTCAACACCATGCTGCAGGGCGGGCCGGGCGCCGCAGCGCTGGCTCAGCGTTACCACGTGGCCTACGTCGTGATCGGCCCTCAGGAGCTGGGGCAGCCGTTCCAGGCCAGCCTCGGCTTCTGGCGTGACCATGGCTCGGTTGTCTACAACAACGGCGAGTACACCGTCTTCCGGGTCTCCGCCGGCTGAGGCGCCGGAGGGCGCCTGGGCGCGTCCGCCGGTCCGGGCCAGCTGGGAGATCGCCGCCGTCGCCGCGGCGGTGCTGGTCGGGCTGTGGCTGCGCATGAACGGCTACGCGCAGGTGCCCTCGATCACGCAGAACGCGGACGAGCTCCAGTTCGCTTGGCTGGGCCTCTCCCTCTTCGAGCACGGGGTTCCGCTCACGTGGGCCTACCTCGGCCCGTACTCGAACCCCGATGTCATCCACCTCCACGGCACGGCCTATCCGCTGGTTCATCCCTGGTTCGACCATCCGCCGCTTTGGGGCCTGATCACCGGCGGCGCCGCGCTTCTGGTGGGTCAGCACACGTTCGCCGATGTGGACATGAGCGCGGTGAGATTGCCCGCGATCTTCCTCTCCGTCTCGTCGATCGCGCTCGTCTACGAGCTCGGCCGCCGGATCCTGGGGGTCGGACCCGGGGTCGTGGCCGCGGTGCTGGTCGCGATCGCCACTCCGCTCGTACTCATGAGCAGGGTCGCCGAGCCCGAAGCCCTGATCGCTCCGGCCTTCCTGCTGTCGCTGGTGCTGACGCATCGCCAGCTGACGGGCGAAGGCGGCAGATGGGGCCGGGCGGCCCTGGCCGTCATCTGCGTGGCGGCGCCGCTCGCGAAGCTGACGGGGCTGGTCATTCCGGGCACCGTAGGCGTGGTCTTCGTGATGCAGAAGCGGTACCGCCCCGCCGCCCTCTGTGCCGCAGCCGGCGCTTTGAGCCTGGCGATCTTCGCCGCTTACGGAGCGGCGTTCGGCTGGCACACGTTCGTGGCCGCTACCAGCGCCCAGGACGCCCACCGCTCGGGCGTGATGTCGGGCCTCGAGTTCATCGCCTCCTACTCGGGCAACAACCACCACCTCTTCGACGGGTGGTGGGTGCTGGGCTGGATCGGGATCGGAGCGATCGCGGTGAGCCGCTCAGACCGGGAAGGTTTGCTGCTCGCCTGGCCGGCGATCGCCTACCTGGTGGTCATCACCGTGCTCGCCAACCAGGCTTGGGTTGGCGCCTATGGCTGGTATCGGGTCGGCGCCTACCCGCTGGTCTACCTCGGCGCCGCGGCCCTCGCCTGGCGTCTCGTCAGCAACCCGTCGCCTGCCGTCGCCTTCCTGGTCCTGGCCCTGGGCGGAGCCACCGCGGCCGAGTTCTGGATGGGCCTGCCCTGGCGGGCGCCCGCCAAGATCGAGTTCCTGGTCTTCGGCGCGGCGCTGCTGCCTGCCGTGCTGGCCTGGCGGCGCGGGACGCGGTCGGTCGGTGCGGCGCTCCTGGGACTGATGGCTCTGGGCTCGCTGCTGCAGTCGCTGCAGCTGAACCAGCTGGCGGACCTCTTCTAGCTCCCGCCGGCGAGCTGGCGCTGGATGCGCAGGAGGTCGCGCTCGCTGCGGTCCAGCCGCTGCAGGACCTCGAGGATCATGTCGTCCTGGCGCTCGAGGTGTGTCATCAACGACTTGAGCTCCTCCTCGAGCTTCACCTCCTGCTCGAACGCCTGCTGCGCTCGCAGCCGCTCGCGGACGTAGGCCCGGTTCAGCGCCATCAGCGTAATCGCGACGGCGAGCAGCACCTCGATGCCGACGATGAGGTTGAGCAGCCTGAACGGATAGGCGTCCCAGGTGTGGACGCCGGCGGCGTTGAGCACGATCCAGACGAGGGCGACGAGCGCCTGCGCGCCCACGAAGGCCCACGTGCCGACGACGCGAGCGGCGTCGCCCGCCGTCCGGCTGGCGAGGTCGGCGCGCCGGTCCTCCTCGCGGTTGAGATCGCGGACCGGGGGGTGATCGTGGTGATGCCGGACCAGGTCCCGCGCTATGTCTTCGGTCTCACGGGCGACTGACATCGCGCGAAAGCTTCGCAGAAAAGCCCCGGGCTGGCTACTTTAGGGAAGCTGAGGCCAGCGAGCGCCGGCCCAGGAAGGGCACCGCGCCGGCCGCCAGCCAGCAGGCGACGCCGATCGACACGAACGCCCACTTGTGCTCGATTCCGAAGAGGTAGCCGCCCATCAGAGAGCCCACCGCCTGTGAGACGAACATGCTGGTCTGGAACGTCCCCTGGGCGCGCCCCTGGTGGCTGACCGGCACGCTGCGGCTGACCAGGGCCTGCAGGGCCGGGCGACCGCCGATTACGGTCGCTCCTTCGATCACCCCGATGGCCACGATCACTGGGATGTTGTGGATGAACCCGTACAGCACCGCGAACGCGCCCATGGCGAGCGTGCTCCAAAGCACCACGGGCTTGGGGCCGAGCCGATCGGACAGCGAGCCTGCGAAGCCCGAGAGCAGCAGCACCGGAAGCGAGAACAGCGTGAAGGAGAGCCCGATCACGGCCGGCCCACCGCCGAGCGAGTGCACGTACAGGCTCCAGACCGCGTCGTAGGCGCCGATGCCGTAGCCGCTGCCCGCCGCCGCCAGCATCGGCGGCAGCAGGGCGAGCACGATGGCCCAGGCCGACGGGCCCCCGGTCTCTTCGAGAGCGCGTCCTTCGCGTGCCGGCTTCGGCAGCAGCAGCAGTGATCCCGCGGCGCACAGCGTCACCGCCGTCGCTCCCCAGAACGAATTGCGGAGGCTGACAGCCGCGAGCAGCCCGCCGATGGCCGGGCCGACGAGCAGCCCGAACATGAACGACGAGCTCCAATAGCCGAACGCGCGGCCGCGGTCGCGCTCGGGAGTCAGGTCCGTGAGCAGCGCCAGCGCCGTGGGCTGGTAGCCGCTCGAGATCACGGTGTGCACGAAGCGCAGGGGGATGAACCAGAGCGGGCTGACCGGCAGCAGGTAGAGCGGGAAGAAGGCCGCGTAGAGGAGCTGGTAGACGACCACCAAGCGGCGGCGGTCATAGCGGTCGGCGAGCCAGCCGCCGGGAAACTGCGCTGCCGCCGCGCCGATGACGCCGGCGGTCATCATCGCCCCGATCTCGAAGCTGGTGGCCCCGCGGGCGGACGCGAAGATCGGGAGGATGGGGAAGAAGAAGCCGATCCCCGTGCTGCCCAGCGCGTTGCCGGCGAGCAGGATCCAGGTGGAGCGGTCGGGCCGCCAGCGGGCTGGGGTCGCGACCCCGATCTGGGCTTCGATCAAAGCTGGATCAGGCTAGCGATAGTTGTGAGAGAGCTGAGGCGTGTCCGGGGGCTGACCGCGGAGCGCCTCGACGTGGCTCGCGAGCACCGACCAGACGCCGTCCTGCCGCTGCATGACCCCATCGATGACCAGAACCGAGTTCTGGTTGGCGACCTTCCGGTAGCGCTCGTAGACGTCGGGCTTGAGGGTCACGTTGATGTGCCCGAACTCGTCTTCGAGGGTGAAGAAGCGGATCTTGTTGGCCGTCGAAGGGGCCTGGCGGACGATCACGGCGCCGGCGACACGGACGCGGCGTCCATCTGGGCTGGCGGCCGCCTGCCGGCTGTCGAGCGCTCCGAGCTCCTCGAGGACGGGCCGCCAGAAATGG
Organism: Candidatus Dormiibacterota bacterium; assembly: GCA_036378435.1. GTDB lineage: Bacteria > Chloroflexota > Dormibacteria > Dormibacterales > Dormibacteraceae > DASUWK01. The sequence continues at coordinate 10,185 of DASUWK010000038.1, forward strand.
ATCAGGTGCTTGCCGGTGGAGACCTCGGAGAGCCGGTACTCGAGCCGGGTGTGCTCGAGCTCGCCGACCTGAGGCAGCTCGGGGGCGGCGGCGGGCAGCTGCAAGCTCGGTTGGGCGTCGAGGCTGCGGCGCAGCCCGTGCCCGCCCCAGCGTTCCTGCCACCGCCAGAGCAGCTCGCGGCGAGGCTCGCCTAAGGCGTCGAAGGCGCCGACCATGACCAGGTTGCGGACGGCGCGAGGGCTGATCGGCGCCCCTGCCAGGCGATCGAGGAAATCCTCGAGTGAGCGGTACTCGCCGCCCGCCGAACGCTGCTCGACGATTGCCAGCCGTCCGGCCTCGCCGAGATCCCGGAGGTAGTTGAAGCCGATCCGGAACGAATCGGCATCGGCGGGTAAGCAGCGCTCGGCGGACAGGTTGACATCGACCTGCAGCGGCGTGACGCCGTGGCGCTTGGCGTCCTCCACCAGCACGCTGGGGTGGTAGAAGCCCATCGGCTGGTTGTTGAGCAGCCCGCAGTAGTACTCGGCGGGGTAGTTCAGCTTGAGCCAAGTCGTCTCATAAGACGTGCGCGCGAAGGCGGCGGCGTGGGATCGGCAGAAGCCGAATGACGCGAAGCCTTCCACGGCCCTGAACAAGTCGTCGGCGACGCCCTGCGGCACGCCGTTGACCGCGCACCCCGCGTTGAAGTCCGCGTGCAGCTGGTCGAGCTCGGCGCGCGTCAGGTTGCGTGACATGACGCGCCGGAAGCGGTCGGACTCGGACGGCGTGAACCCGGCCACGCGCATCCCGATCTCGATGATCTGCTCCTGGTAGAGGATCACCCCCAGGGTGTCCTGCAGGATCGGCTCCAGCAGCGGATGGGCGTAGGTCACATCTTCCCGGCCCTGCTTGCGACGGATGTACGGGTGGACGGCGTTGCCCTGGATCGGCCCTGGGCGGATGATCGCCACTTCGACCACCAGGTCGTTGAAGGTCTGCGGTCGCGTGCGCGGCAGCGTCTGCATCTGCGCCCGTGACTCGATCTGGAAGACACCGATCGTGTCGGCTGCCGACGCCGTCTCGTAGACGCGGGGGTCGTCGAGGGGGATGCGGTCGAGGTCGGGTTTCTCGCCGGTGCGCTCCTGCACCAGCTCGAGGCACTCGGCGACGACGCTCAACGTCCGCAGCCCGAGCATGTCCATCTTGATCAGGCCGAGGTCTTCGACATCGGTCTTGTCGAACTGCACGACGACACGGCCGGGCATCGTCGCGGGCTCAACGGGGACGATGTCGACCAGCGGCTCGCCGGTGACGAGCATCCCGCCGACGTGGATCGAGAGGTGGCGCGGGAAGCCCTGGATCTGCTTGCACAAGCTGAGGTAGCGCGCCCAGGCGTCGCTCCCCAGCTCGGCCGGTCGCAGCTCTTGGAGCGCGCTCGTCTCGATCTCCTCTGTGAACCAGCGGTCGACCGAGCGGGCGACGCGGTCGATCAGCTCGGCGGGGAAGCCCAGCGCCTTGCCGACCTGCCGGATGGCCATCCGCGGCCGGAAGGTGACGACGTTGCAGACCATGCCGGTCCGCTCCCAGCCGTAGCGGTCGTAGATGTACTGGATGACCTTCTCGCGATGCGCGGTGGAGAAGTCGATGTCGATGTCCGGCGTCGTCTTCATCTCCTCGTGGAGGAAGCGTTCGAAGAGCAGGTTGTGCTCGATCGGGTCGACGCGTGTGATGCCGAGCACGTAGGCGACGATGGAGTCGGCGGCGGAGCCTCGGCCCTGGCCGGGCACGCCATTCTCACGGGCGAAGCTCATCAGGTCCCAGTTGATGAGGAAGAACTCGGCCAGGCCGGTCTTCTCGATTACCTCCAGCTCGGTCTGCAAGCGGTGCGCGACCTTCGAAGTGATCGGGTGGTAGCGCTGGCGCGCTCCCTGTTGAGAGAGCTGATAGAGGTAGCTGAAGGGAGTCTCGCCATCCGGGACTTTGAAGCCGGGGAAGCGGACGTCCTCGAAATTCAGGTCGACGTCACACGCCTGCGCGATCTCCCAGCTCGCGTCGTGCCGGCGCAGCGTGGGGTGCAGCTCATCGCCCGCCTTGAGCGTGAGCTCGGAATTCGGATGCAGCAGCGCGCGGACGTCGTCGAGCGACGCCCGGTTCCTGATCGCCGTGACCACGTCGTAGAGCGGCCGGCGGGCGCGGTCGTGGTAGCGCGGGACGTTGGTGGCGATGGTCGCGGCGCGCTGCTTCTGCGCGTTGGCCAGCGCCTGTTCGAGCCGGTGGTCGTCCCCGGCGCGGAGATGATGGCTCAGCTCGACGAAGACGTTGTCGCGGCCCAGCGCCTCCTGCAGGTGGAGGAGGTGGGGTGTGGGCGAGGTGATGAAGAAGAGGTCCTGCCGGTGCGCGGCGACCGTCTCCAGCGTGGTCCGAGCCTCGCCTTTCGGCTGGTTCTGGTGCGCGTGGCTGGAGATGCGGCAGAGGTTCGACCAGCCTTGCCGGGTGCGGGCCAGCATGGCCAGCGGCTGCCCGTCGACTTCGATCTCGGCGCCGAGCAGCGGCTTCACGCCGAAGTGCTTGCAGGCCTCGACGAACTTGACGGTGCCGTAGACGCCGCCGTAGTCGGTGAGGCCGAGGGCCGGCATCTCCAGCTCGGCCGCGCGGCGCGCCAGCTCGTAGGGGAACGATGCGCCCTGCAGGAAGGAGTAGTTGGTGTGTGCGCGGAGCTCGACGAAGGGCGTCATCCCCACGGCCCCCGGCCGGCCGCGGGCCGCATCACACGGAGCTGAAAGGGCTCGGGGCCGGCCGCGGGCCGCATCAGTCGTAGACCCGCTCGAGGAACCACGCGTCCTCGGTGAGGTCGTGGAAGAGCTCGACCAGCAGCTGCCTGCCGACCTGGGCGCGCCAGCACTCGCGCGCGACCGGCCGGAGCCACCAGTCGACGTCGACCAGCCAGCGGCCGTGCGCCTCCAACCGGCCGGTCAGCGGGCCGCGCGTGATCCAGACGGGTGTGCCGTCGGCGTCGAGCTCGACCTCCAGCGGCAGCGGCGGCTCGAAAAGCCGCGTCACGCGGGCTCGAGCCGGTAGCGCTGGGCGGCGACCGGTGACTCGGGCAGGAACGGCTTCGGCCGGACCGCGACCTCGTCGCCAAAGCGGACCTGCAGCCGCTCGATCGCGGCGGTGACCTCCTCCAGCGAACCGTCCCGTCCGACCCAGAGGCGCAGCTGGCGGCGGCCGGCCGCCTCGAGCTCGGGCAGCTCCACCGAGAGCTCGGCGATGGGCGCTGCCGGCGCCCACTCGCGCAGCCAGGAGCCGACCAGGCCGAACAGCTCGGGGCCGGCGGACAGCGGGTGCCGGACCGGTCCTTCGCGAGATTCCTCGGCGCTCCCGTCGAGCCGCAGCCGCACCTTGACTCGCTTGGCGCCGGCGCCGCGCACGCCGAGCTCCCGGCCGAGGTCGTCACAAAGAGCGCGGGCGATGAA
>DASUWK010000039.1:0-35278 GCA_036378435.1 Candidatus Dormiibacterota bacterium
GACCTTCCAGACGGCGATGGACCACCAGTCGGTGGAGCAGGCGCTGCAGATCGTGCCCGCGACCCAGGTCACCTATCAGTGGAAAGGCAACACGCTGTTGGTCCAGCCGGTCGCCGGTCAGCTCGCGCCCAACACCCAGTACCGCCTGACGCTCGGCTCGACTGCCACGACCAGCGCCGGCACTCAGCTGGGCAAGCCGGCGACGATCGTGTTCGTCACCTCCCCGCAGCCCGCGCCGGCGCTGCCGACCCCGACGCCGACGCCCGTCGCGACCGGAGTCGCGCTCGGCCGGCTCGTCGACGTCACGCCGGCGGTCACGGTCACGCCGGCCTGGTCCCCCGACTCGGCCACGCTGTACTACGCCGACCAGAACCGCGCTCTGCAGTCGGTGCCGGCCGGCGGCGGCGCGCCGGTGAGCCTGGGCGTCGAAGGCGTGCGGTCCATCGCCGTCAAGGCCGACGGCACCTCGCTGGCAGTGCAGTCCGACGGCGGTTTGATCGACGAGCTGAAGTCCGACGGCGGCGCCCTGCACACGTACGTCGTTCCCGACGCGCTCGCCCTCGGGTGGCACCAGGACCAGCTGCTGGCCGTCACGCCGACCGCGGTCATCGATGTGAAGCAGCAGAACTCCCGCGTGCACCCGCTGGCGTCGCTGAGCGCGGTGGCTCGGCAGGCGGTGTTTTCGCCGGACGGCGGCAAGCTCCTCTACCTCGACACGGCCGGCACGGTCCACGAGGTCGATCTCTCCAGCGGCCATGACACCGCGTGGCAGACCTCCGCGACAGGCCTGCCCGCATGGTCGGCCGACGGTGAGCACGCGGCCTTCCTCAGCAGTGCCCAGGGCCTCGAGTCCGCCGGTCCTGACGGCAGCGCTCCAGCTCAGCTGGCAGCCCTGGCGCAGCTCGGCTTGACCAGCACCGCGGACGTCTCCCTGGCCTGGAGCGGGACTTCCGTCCTGGCCGGCGCGCCGAACGTCCTCAGCGGCGTCGACCTCAACCTGCGGCGCCCGGCGGAGCTGCAGCAGGCCGGGGCGGCCGCGCTCTCGGGCGCCCCCGACGGGCGCTCGGTCGCCTTCGTCCAGAACGGCTCGTTGTGGACCGGAGTGGTCGCGCGGCCGGGACTCGAGGCGCAGCTGGAGCAGCAGGCGGCGACCACCATCGCCGCTTTCATGACCGCCCGCAAGGACGGCGACGCGGCGGGTGCCGGCAAGTACCTGGACCCGGCGGGACAGCAGGCCTACGCGAAGGGCACGCTGATCTTCAACGGCACGCCGAAGCTTGACCGCTGGTTCAGCGTCTTCCTGCAGGCGCATCCCGACGGCCGGGTCACAGCGATGCTCCGACTCGTGCTGCAGGACGCGCACGGGTTGGAGGTGCAGCAGCTCGACGAGATCCTGACGCTCGTGCCCGCCCCGGGCGGCACCTCGCTGGTGGACGGCGTCCAGCAGACGCCCGCCCGGCCCGTGGACGGCGGCCCCGAGGTGCTCAGCGTCTCGATCGCCCAGGGCCAGGTGCAGATCACGTTCGACTCCGATCTCAAGGCGGACTCGATCAACGGAATGGCGCTGCTCAACGCCGCGGGCGTCGCCGTCGGAGAATCGCCTGCCTACTCCAGCCGCACGGTCACCCTGGGCTTCGGCAGCGCCAAGCCGGGCGACCTGCTCACGCTGACGATCCCAGGGGCCGTCCACGACGTAGGCGGCCGCGCGGTGGCGCAGGCCATCACGATCGACATCGTGGTTCCCGAGCCCGAGAGCCCGGCGACGAGCCCGTCTCCGAGCCCCTCGCCGAGCGCTTCACCTTAGAAGCTCGCTAGTCCCTTACGCCCCGGGCCGGAAGATCATCAGGGCGACAATCACGATCAGGAGCAGGGTCAAGAACATCCCGCCCATCTGAACCTTGTTCCGGAGCGCCAGGAACTCAGGCGGCGGTCCGGCCGCCATTGCTCCAGGACCGGCGGCCATAGCCGGCTGCGGCGCCGGCGCGTGCTCGGTCATGTGGATCATCTGGTGGACCCAGCCACGCTGGACGACGATCGCGAACACCATCGCGGTCACGTACACCGCCATTGCGGCGATGAACCAGAATTTGTTCACCGGCACCGGACCGGTGACGATCATCAGCACGCCGGAGACGGGCATGGTCAGCGCGACCGGGATCACGATCTTGTCCTCGATAGCGCCCGAGACCCGCAGCGCGAAGTTCCCGTGCATCGGCTCCTTGCCGGCCATCGAGCCGATCAGCGGGAAGACGAAGTTCGGTCCGAAGGCAACGATCGCGGAGAAGATGTGCACGAACCTGAAAAAGGTGAACCAGGTGAACAAACGCAACCCTCCTTTGAGTGGCGCCGGATTGGCGCGTCAGAGGATTCTGAGGGCTCGCGCAGCTCTTAGCAAGGCGACGGCGGTCGCCGCGTGCTGGATCTTTCCGTGCACAACCTCGTCGATGGCGGCCCGGAGGTCGGCGCTGCGCAGGGTCATGTCCTGCTCGTAGGCCTCGGGGCTGCGAGGCACATCACTGAGGTCGCGGGCGAGGAAGAGATGGAAGCGCATCGCGACCGCCGCGCTGCCGCGCGCGGTGCCGAGCGGCTCCCAGGTCTGGGCGTGCAGCCCCGCTTCCTCGGCCAGTTCGCGCTGCGCGCCGGCCAGCGGGTCCTCGCCGTCCTCCAGCGTGCCGGCTGGCAGCTCCCAAGAAACCTCGTCCCAGGGATGCCGCCACTGGCTCACGAGCACCGTGGTGCCGTCCTCGCGAACCGGGACGATGACGGCGGCCGACGGCGCCTCGAGGTACGAGTAGCCACCTTCGAGGCCGTCGGGCCAGCGGGCGGTGTCGTAGCGCAATGCGAAGCGGCCCGAGCGGGCCACGATCTGACGGCCGGTCACCTCGAAGGGGCGCCCGCCGCGAGTCGGTTTCGGCAAACCTAGCGGCTGGCGGCGGCAGCGGCTGCGGCCGCGGCCGCGACCTGGGCCAGGTCGATCGATGAGTAGTCCATCGGGGAGGGCTGGTCCAGGTAGGCCTTCATCTCCTCCATCAGCTCCGGATGGTCCGCGATGAAGTGAGTCGTGAGCTTCCCCGCTCGGAAGTCCGGCGACTCGAGGATCGCCCGGTGATAGGGAATCGTCGTCGCCGGCCCGACCAGCACGAACTCGCGCAGCGCGCGCGAGGCGCGCGCGATCGCTTCAGCGCGGTCGGCGCCGTGGACGATCAGCTTGGCGACCAGCGAGTCGTAGTTCGGCGGCACCTCCGAGCCGGGGCCGAAGCCTGAGTCCAGGCGGACGCCGGGGCCGCTCGGGCCCACCCAGCGCTGGATGCGCTTGGGGTTGGGGATGAACGACTTGGCCGGGTTCTCGGCGTTGATGCGCATCTCGATCGAATGGCCGTGCCAGGTGACCTCCTCCTGGCTGAACGACAGAGGCAGGCCCGCCGCCACCCGGATCTGCTCCTTGACCAAGTCGACGCCCGTGACCAGCTCTGTGATCGGGTGCTCGACCTGGAGCCGGGCGTTCACCTCGAGGAAGTAAAAGTCCCCCTCGCTGAAGATGAACTCGACGGTGCCTGCGTTGACGTAGCCGGCGGCGCGCACCGCGGCGATGGCCGCGTCGCCCATCCGCTGTCTGATCTCCGGCGTGACGGCGGGGGAGGGAGTCTCCTCCATGATCTTTTGGTGCCGCCGCTGGATCGAGCACTCGCGCTCGCCGAGGTGGACGGCGCCGCCGTGGCTGTCGCAGATCACCTGGATCTCGATGTGGCGCGGGTTCTTGACGTACTTCTCGACGTAGACGGTCGGGTCGCCGAAGGCCGACCGGGCGGCGTTCGAGCTCGACTGGATCGCCGAGACCAGGTCCGACTCCGCCTCGACGACCTTCATGCCGATGCCGCCGCCGCCACCGGACGGCTTGACGATCACCGGCAGGCCGATGCCCTTGGCGATCTCCACCGCGCGGTCGAGATCTTCGATGGCGTCGCTGCCGGGCGTCACGGGTACGCCGTGGCTCTTCGCGAGCTCGCGGGCCTCCAGCTTCGAGCCCATGGCGCGCATCGCGCCCGCCGGTGGCCCGATGAAGGCGATGCCGGCCTCCTCGCAGGCCTCCGGAAACTCAGGCCGCTCGGACAGGAAGCCGTAGCCGGGATGGATGGCCTCGGCGCCGGCGTCGCGCGCGACGGCCATGATCCGCTCGAGGTTGAGGTACGACTCGGTCGGCGGCGAGGCGCCGATGTGGTGCGCCTCGCCGGCGTAGCGCGCATGGATGGCGTCTTTGTCGGCGTCCGAGTACACCGCGATCGTGTGGATGCCGAGCTCGTGGCAGGCGCGCATCACGCGCACCGCGATCTCGCCGCGGTTCGCGACCAGGATCTTCTTCGGGAGTCCGCGCATGGCCACGCCTATGCGACCGACACCAGGGCTTGGTTGGGGCTGACGACCTCGCCTTCCTTGACGTAGATCGCCTTCACCGAGCCGGCGACCGAAGTCGTGATGTCGTTCTGCATCTTCATCGCCTCGAGCACCGCGACCACATCCCCCAGCTTGACCTCGTCGCCCACGTTGACCGGGATCTTCACGATCAGCCCTTGCATCGGCGCGGTGATCGCGCCCGCGGCCGGCGCCGGGCCGCCTCCCTCGGCCGCGTTGGGGCCCGCGGCCGGCCGCGGGCCGGCGACGCCGGCGCCGCCTCCGCTCACGCGGACCTTGAACACCTGGCCCTCAACCTCGACCTCGAACTCGGAGACTCGAGGGTCCTCCCCACTCGCTGGGGAGGTGACCGCGTCAGCGGTCGGAGGGGCTTCGGGCTCCCCTCCGCCCTCGCTGCGCTCGGGCACCTCCCCGTCAGGCGGGGAGGAGGCTTCGGCCTTCGGGGCGCGCTTGCCCGCATCCAGGGCCGCGGCGTGCTCCGGGAACAGCAGCTGGATCAGCACGCGGTCGTCGCTGACCTCGCCGCCGCGCTTCTTGACGCGCGCCCGGGCCTGTTCGACCATCGGCTCCAGCAGGTCGGCCGGTCGCAGCGTGATCGGCTCCTCGCGGCCGAGCACCAGGCGGCGAACCTCCGGGTCCGCGGGCACGGGCGGCCGGCCGTACAGGCCCTGGAGGTAGTCCTTCAGCTCCTGGGTCACGGTCGCGTAGCGACTCCCGCCGATCACGTTGTAGACCGCCTGGCTGGCGACGATGCCGCGGATCGGAGACACCAGCGGCGGCCAGCCGAGCTCCTCGCGCACGCGCCCGATCTCGGCCAGCACCTCGCCCAGCCGCGAGCTCGCCCCATTGGAGTCGAGCTGCGCGTAGACGTCCTGCAGCATGAGCCCGGGCACCTGGAAGCGGAGGATGTCCGCGTCGACGCGGTCCGCGACGGGGCTCAGGTCCTCTCGGTGCCGCTCCTTCACCTCCTGCAGCCTCTCGCGCGCCGCCGTCAGCAGCTCGAGGTCGATGCCGGTGTCGTAGTCACCGCCGTGCAGGGCGGCGACGACGCTCTCGGTCGCCGGCTGCGATGCGCCCCAGGCGAGCGGGGAGAGCGCGGTGTCGACCGCAGCGGCTCCGGCCTCGATGCCGGCCATGTACGCCATCGGCGCCATGCCGCTCGAGCAGTGCGAATGGACGATGACCGGCAGCTTCACCGTGTCGACGAGGGCGGTGACAAGCTCCCACGTCGCCTGCGGGCTGAGGAGGCCGGAGGTGTCCTTGATGACCACCTCGTCGACGCCCTGCTGGGCCAGGCCCTTGGCGAGCGAGCACCAGAGCTGCAGGTCGTGGGCCGGGCTGATGGCGTAGCAGAGGGCGCCCTGGACCCGCCGGCCGGCCTTTTTCGCCGCGGCGATCGCGACCTCCATGTTGCGCAGGTCGTTCAGGGGGTCGAAGAAGCGGAAGACGTCGACGCCGAGCTCCGCTGCGTGGCTGATGAAGAGCTGGACGACGTCGTCCGGGAAGTTGTGGTGGGCGACCAGGTTTTGGCCCCGCACCAGCGCCTGGATCGGCGTCTTGGGCGTTGCCTCGTTGAGGCGGCGAAGGTACTCCCAGGGGTCGGAGCCGTCCGCCAGGTGCGTCTCGAACGTTGCCCCGCCGAAAGCCTCCATCGCGTGGAAGCCGACGCCGTCCATGAGGGCGGCGATGGGGACGATCTCCTCGGTATCCAGACGCCCGCCGAGCAGGGTCTGGTTGCCGTCTCGGAACGTGGTGTCGGTCAGACCCAGGCGAGGAGCCTTGGGCTGCCGGCGCGGGGCGGCGCTCACCCTATCTCTGGGCTAGGGCTGCCCGCTTCTCGCGGTGGGTGCCGGCGACCGTGCCGTCCTGCAGCCCGAGGATGCGGGCCGCGAACCAGGCTGCATTCTTGGCGCCCGCTGCGCCGATCGCCATCGTGGCGACGGGGATGCCCGCCGGCATCTGGACGATCGAGTAGAGCGAGTCCACGCCACCGAGGTGCTGGGTGGGCACCGGGACGCCGATGACGGGCAGGTCCGTCCAGGCTGCGACCACGCCCGGCAGGTGGGCTGCGCCGCCGGCGGCCGCGATCACGACGCGCAGCCCGCGCTCGCGGGCCGACGACGCCCACTCCATCACCCCTTGCGGGTCGCGATGCGCCGAGCAGACCTTGACCTCCGGCTCGAGGCCGAGCTGGCGCAGCTGCTCGACACAAGCCTCCATGAGCGGCAGGTCGGATTTCGAGCCGAGGATGATGCCGACTTCGGCCACAGCGCCCCCTATGCGTGCGGGTTAGTGGACGGCTTCCTGGGCGATGTCGCTTCGGAAGTAAGCCCCTGGAAATCGTACCCGCACGGCTCCCGAGAGCGCGACGAGGCGGGCCTCGTCCGCGGAATCGCCCAGCCCGACGGCGGTCAGCACACGCCCGCCGGCGGTGACCAGCCCGTCGTGCGGCGTGAACTTGGTGCCGGCGTGGAAGATCATGACGCCGGCCGGCAGGCTGGTCAGGCCGACGATGGGCAGGCCGGTCTCATACGTGCCGGGATAGCCGCCGGACGCGACGACGATGCCCACCGCGCAGCGGGGGTCCCACTCGAGCGCCGCCTTCTCGTCGAGCTCGCCGCGGGCGCAGCCGAGCATCACCTCGACGAGGTCGGACCGCAGCCTCGGCAGGACGACCTGGGCTTCCGGGTCACCGAAGCGCGCGTTGAACTCGAGGCAGCGCGGGCCCGCATCGGTGAGCATCAGGCCGGCGTAGAGCACCCCTTGATAGGGGTGACCGTCCTCCGCGAGCTGACGGACGGCGGGCTCGAGCACCGTGCGGACGACCTCGTCCACCAGCTCTTGCGATACGCCCGCCGGAGGCGAATAGGCCCCCATGCCGCCCGTGTTCGGCCCCTCGTCGCCCTCCCGGGCGCGCTTGAAGTCGCGCGCCGGCGCCAGCGAAACGACGCGAGCTCCGTCCGTCATGGCGAAGACGCTGAGCTCCGGCCCGTCGAGCAGCTCTTCGACGACCACTGTGCTGCCGGAGGCGCCGAAGCGACGCTCCAGCAGCATCGCGTCGACAGCCGCCTCGGCCTCCTCGTGCGAGTGGCAGATCAGCACGCCTTTGCCCAGCGCGAGCCCGTCTGCCTTGACGGCCACCCGGCCGGCATGCTCGGCAGCCCAGCGTTTGGCGGGCTCTGGTTCGCTGAAGACCTCGAAGGCCGCGGTCGGGATGCCCGCGCGCCGCATGACGTCCTTCGCGTAGGCCTTACTGGACTCGATGCGCCCCGCGGCGCGGGTCGGACCGAAGACCGGAATGCCGGCGTCGCGCAGCGCGTCGCCGATGCCCGCGGCCACGGACGCGTCCGGGCCGAGGACGACGAGCCCGAGCTTCTCCTTGCCGGCGAACTTGACGATGCCAGGGACGTCGTCGGCCTGGATCGCGATGTTGCGGCCCAAGCCCCCCGTGCCACCGTTGCCGGGCGCGACGTACACGCGCTCGACCAGCGGGGACTGCATGCACTTCCAGGCCAGGACGTGCTCGCGGGCGCCGGATCCGACGACGAGGACCTTCATGGCCGTGGAGTCAGTTTGAAGACCAGCTCCAGGCCGTCTTCCTCGTCCTCCTGGGTACCCACCTGGACGAAGCCGAGCGTCCCGACGACCGCCAGCGACGGCGCGTTCTCCGGGCTCACGCTGGCGAAGACCTCCTCAACGCCCTGGGCGAAGGCCCAGTTGCAAAGCTCCCGCGCGGCCTCCGTCGCGAAGCCGCGACCCCGAAACGGTTCGAAAACGGTGTAGCCGATCTCGGCGCGGCCGATCACCTCGGGCGGGCCGTGGAACCCGCAGTGGCCGGCGATCTCGCCCGTCGTGCGCAGCCGCATGAGCCGTGTCACCCACTCGGCGCGTTCGGGGTGCCTGCGCATCCGCTCGAGCAGCACATCGGGGATGCCGTAATCCGTGTCGCTGGCGGGATCGACCGAGACCAACTGGAGACGCTCGGTCTCGATCGAAGCCGGAGCTACTCCCACTCGATGGTGCCGGGCGGCTTCGAGGTGATGTCGAAGACGACCCGGTTGACGCCGGGCACCTCGTTGACGATCCGGTTGGAGATGCGCGCCAGCACGTCGTAGGGCACTCGCGCCCAGTCGGCGGTCATCGCGTCCTCCGAGGTGACGACGCGAACCGCGACCACGTTGGCGTAGGTGCGGAAGTCGCCCATCACGCCCACCGTCTGCACGGGCGTGAGCACGGCGAACGACTGCCAGACCTTGCGGTAGAGCCCGTTGTTCTTGATCTCGTCCACGACCACCCAGTCAGCCGCACGCAGGATCTCGAGCCGCTCGCGGGTGATCTCGCCGAGGCAGCGGATCGCGAGGCCGGGGCCGGGAAACGGCTGCCGGTGAACCATGTCCTCCGGCATCCCGAGCTCGGTCCCGACTGCGCGCACCTCGTCCTTGAACAGGTAGCGCAGGGGCTCGATGAGCTGGAAGCGCAGGCCGGGCGGCAGCCCGCCCACGTTGTGGTGGGTCTTGATCTTCACGGCGCTCGCCGCCGTGTCCGGCGCGGTCGATTCGATCACGTCCGGGTAGAGGGTGCCCTGGGCCAGGTAGTCGATCTGCCCCAGGCTGGTCGCTTCTGACTCGAACACCGAGATGAACTCGCGCCCCACGATCCGCCGCTTCTCCTCGGGGTCGACCACTCCCTCCAGCGCCGTGAGGAAGCGATCCGACGCGTCGACGTAGCGCAGGTTGAGGTCGAGGTTGTCGTGCAGGACGTCGCGGACGCGCTCCGCCTCCTCGCGCCTCAGCAACCCGTTGTTGACGAAGACGCAAGTGAGCTGGTCGCCGATGGCGCGGTCGACCAGGACCGCGGCGACCGCCGAGTCGACACCGCCCGAGATCGCGCAGATGACGCGCCCCGAGCCGACGCGCGCGCGGATCGTCTCGATCGACTCGGCGATGAACGAACCGGCGGTCCACGTGCCCTCCAGCCCCGCCACCCGATAGAGGAAGTTGCGCAGGATGTCGCGGCCGTGCGGCGTGTGCACCACCTCCGGGTGGAACTGGATGCCCAGGACGCCGTGGCCGTCGCCAAAAGCGGCGATCGGCGAGTTGCCGCTGGAGGCCAGCGCGTGGAACCCGGGCGGCAGCTTCTGGACGCTGTCGCCGTGGCTCATCCAGACGGGCAGCTCGCTCGGCAGGCCGTCAAAGAGGCCGCCGGGATCGTCGACAGCGAGAAGCGCGGGGCCGTACTCCTTACGCTCACCCGGCGCGACCTCACCGCCCAGGTGGCGCGCGATCAGCTGCATGCCGTAGCAGATCCCGAGCACGGGCAGGCCGCTGCGGAGAGCCTCAGGGTCGAGCTGCGGCGCGCCGGCCTCGTAGACGCTGGCCGGGCCGCCGGACAGGATCAGGGCCGCGGGGTGCATCGCCTCCAGCTCAGGCCACGGCGTATCGCCCGGCACGAGCTCGCAGTAGACCTTGGCCTCGCGCACGCGGCGGGCGATCAGCTGCGAATACTGCGACCCGAAGTCGAGGACGAGCACCTTCTGCCGGCGCACTCCGGTCCCAGCGTCGGTTCGCTGAGCGGAGCGCGTGTCGATCAGCGGGATCCGCCTCCCATGCCGACGTGCTGGGACTGCTGGTGGAGCTTGCCCTCGCTCACGATGGCCGGCGCGATGACCATGTCGACGTGGTGGAATTCGCGCAGGTTCCGCGAGCCGCACACGCCGAGGGCAGACCGCAGCGCGCCGACGAAGTTCATGGTGCCGTCGTCCACGTGCGCGGGGCCGAAGAGGATCTCTTGCAGCGAGCCCTTCCTCCCCACCTGGATACGCGTGCCGCGCGGGAGGTTGGGATCGCCCGTGGCCATGCCCCAGGTGATGCCGTGGCCGGCCGCCTCGTCGGCGCCGCCGAAGGGCGAACCGAGCATGACGGCGTCGGCGCCCGCCGCGAAGGCCTTGCAGATGTCGCCGCCGGTGCGCATGCCGCCGTCTGTGATGACGGCGACCCTGCGGCCGGTGCGGCGCTCGTAGAGGTCGCGGGCGGCCGCGACGTCCGCCGTGGCCGTGACCTGGGGGACGCCCACTCCGAGCACTCCTCGCGTCGTGCAGATGGCGCCCGGGCCGACGCCGACCATGATCGCCGCCACGCCCTCCTCCATCAGCTCGAGCGAGGTCTCGTAGTGCACGCAGTTGCCGACGACGACTGGGATCGAAAGCGAGCGCGTCAGCTCGGCGAAGCTGAGCTGCTGGTAGGAGTCGCTGATGTGCCGGGCGGTGAGGACGGTGCCCTCGACGACCAGCACGTCAGCGCCCGAGCTGGCGACCAATTCTGCACGCTCCGCGGCCCGCTGCGGGCTCGTGGAAACGGCACACGGAACTCCGGCGGCTTTGATCTCGCGGATGCGGCGCTCGACGAGGTGCGGCTTGACGCTCTCGCGATAGAGCTCCTGGATCAGCGGCACGGCCTCCGCCTTCTCGACGGACCGGATCCGCTCGATCACCGGCTTGGGGTCCTCGTAGCGACACTGGACGCCTTCGAGGTTCAGCTTGGCGATGCCCCCGAGGCGGCCCATCGCGATCGCGAAGTCGACGTCGACCACCCCGTCGAGGGACGCCGCCCAGAAGGGGACCTCCAAGCGCAGGCCCTCCATCTCGAAGGAGATGTCGACCTCAGCGGGGTTGATGGTGACGCCACCCGGCACCAGCGCGACCTCGTCGAAGCCGTACGCCCGCCTGGCGCGCCTTCCGATCCCGATCTCCAGCCCAGGCGCTTCTGCGATCTCGGCGAAACCGGTCGGAAGGTCCGTTTTCAGGGTGTGCTTACTCCAATGGGCGGGCTGGGTTGGCGGAGAGTATACAGCCCTCAGCCTTGCCCTCGGCGGCAGCGCGAGGTCTCTATCTCCCACCAGGTTTCGGTGCCGTGGGGTCGAAAGCCCAGCCGGTTGTTGATCGAGAGCATCGGCTCGTTGACGAAGGCGTTCTCGGTCTCGATCGCCCGCGCCTCAGGGATCTCCGCGAAGACTTTCTCCAGCATCGACGCCTTGAGCCACTTGCCCAGGCCATGTCCGCGGTGGGCGGGATCGACAGCGGTGCCGCCCTGCTGCAGCAGGGCCGCGGTGTCCGGGTTCCAGGTCAGGTTGGTGAAGCCGACGAAGTGGCCCGTGGCCCGATGCCTGGCGAAGAATGCGAACTCCCTGAGACCCGCCGCGGCCGTGGCCTCGTCCCAGCCGCTCACCTGCTCGGGGGTCATCTTCACGTCTTCGGAGACCGAGTCCCCGCGCGGGGCGCCGTTCATGTGCTCCACTGCGCGGGCGACCTCCTCGACGAGCTCCGGCGGCGTGGGCCCGTGCATGAAGACGAGCTCGTAGTCGCGAGCGCTCGTCTCGGCCGCCTCGATCCAGCTGCGGAGCATGACGCGATCGACCTCGGCGAGCTGCAGCCGATTCTCGTGCTGCTCGAGCACGGGCTTGGCCCCGACGGCGGTCAGGAACGCGGAGCCCGCCGGGACCGAGTCGTGAGTGGGCATCGCGAGGAACGTCCGCTGGTCCTGCTCGGCGGCCTCGGCGGCCTGGGCCAGCAGCCTGCTCCCCAGGCCCTGCCGGCGCAAGCCCGGCGCCACCGCGAAGAAGCACTCGGCGATATGCCTGTTCTCGGGAGTCTTCGGCCACCTCACATCGAGCTGCCCCGCCAGCGTTCCGTCAGGCGCGCGCAGACGGAAGTGCTGGGTCTCGAGGTGCGCCGGCCGCACGCTGCGCCAGCGCCGCCACGCGTCAAAGCCAGGCCACGGGTCGTCCGGCCGCCGCTCCGCGTGGATGTCCCGTTCGAGCTCGTACAGCTCGCGGGCTTGGGCCTCAGGCAGCGCCGCCAGGTGGTACCGATCCAGCTCGGGCGAGCCCACGTTCACAGAACCTTGGCGGTCTCGAGCTCCCACGTCGTCCACGATCCCGCGGGCCTGAAACCGAGGGCGTAATTGATGCCGAGCATGGCGTCGTTGCTCATCGCGTTGCCCGTGACCACCGTCCGCGCGCCTGGGATCTCGTCCACGATCTTGAGCAGCATCTTGGCCTTCAGCCACTTGCCGAGCCCCTGGCCGCGGTGGGCGGGATCGACGCCGGTGTCGGCCTGGCCGATCACGTGCGGCTGGTCCGGCTCCCAGCCGATGGCCGTGAACCCGGCGAACTTCCCGCTCGGACGGTGTCGCGCATAGAGGTGCCAGACGCGGTGGCCGCCGGCAATGTGGGCGCGCTCGCCGGCGGCCAGCGCTTCGGGCGTGATCGTCTCGTCTTCCTCGTCGAGGTCGTCGCGCGGCGCCGTATTCATGACGTTGTTGACCTCCGCCGCGGCTTCGAGGAGCTCCGGAGGCGTCACGCCGTCGACGAAGACGAGCTCGTAATCGGGCAGGGCCTCGCCGGCCCCAACCCACCGTTCGAGCAGCGCCCGGTCGACATCCGCCAGCGCGAGGCGATTCTCATGCGAGGTCGAGCGAGCCTCCGCGCCCAGCGCCGCCGCGAACGCGTCGCCGGCCGGCACCCGAGAGCTGGTCCAGCTCTGCATGAGGGTGCGCCCGTCCTGGTGGGCGTGCTCGGCCGCTGCGCGCAGGAGCAGCCTCCCCGTACCTGACCGCCGTCGATCGGCACGGACACCCATGTCGATCCGCGCCAGGTGACGGTTCTCCAGCCCGATGCGCCACCCGATCCACGCGACGCCGGCGAGGCTGCCATCGCGCCTGGCCAGAGCACGGGCGATGTGCATGTGCGGGCGCGGCGCGCGCTGCGCGGCGAGGAATGCCGGCCACGACCTGAAGGGATCGTCGGCCCAAGCCTCTTCGTGCAGAGCCCGGTCCAGCTCGTACACCTCCAGGAGCTCGTGGTCGGACATCTCCGCGACCCCGACCACTCTCACGCTTGCGCTCACGCGAAGAAGCTATCCCACCCCATGGCTATCGTTTATGGGGTGCTGAGAGCGCTCGAGCACCTGCGCGGGATCAACGAGGACGAGTGCCGCCGGCTGCGCAGCCGCGGCATCCGCAACACGAACCAGCTCTTGCACTCCACCACCCTCGATATCGACCGTGAGACGCTGGCGCGGCGGACGGGCATCCCCGCGCCGCGGCTACTCGAGTTCGCTCACCAGTGCGCGCTGCTCGAGGTCTCGGGCCTGGAAGCGTATCTCCCGGTGCTGCGCCGGCTCGGCATCACCAGCCAGAAGGCGCTCAAGCAGGAGAGCGCTCCGGATCTCTACCGGCGGCTGGTCGAGGCCGTCGGCTTTGGCGCCGCGCCGGCGCCGAGCCAGGTGGAGTACTGGATCTCGCAGGTTCGCTCCATCGACGTCATCGAGGAGACGGACGCGGCGGCGGAGCAGCCGGTGCAGTTCACGAGCCCGTCGCTGCTGACGACGCCGACTGCGGAGCGCGAGGGGCCCGACCAGCCCTAGAAGACGCGGAGGGAACCCAGGTTCCCCCCGCGAACCCACCCTCCCGGGGACGCGCCACGCGTGGTGCGCGTCTGGATCAGCGACTCAAACGGCCCGGCTCAGCCGGGCCTACCTGATCGGCCGGTGCCTTGTCCCTGCGGACCGGGAGCCCGGTCCCACGGCGGCAAGGCTTTTAGAGATACGTCCTTCGGCGCTCGCGGAGGCCGTCCCAAACGCCGCGCTGGATCGTCTCCCGCACCGACTCGGCCACCTGCATGACGACGTTCTGGTCGTCCGCCAGCTCCGGGTCGAGATCCTGCGTCGGCACTGGCGGGTGGAAGCGGATCGACCAGTTCGAGGGCAGCGGGATCATCCCCAGCGGCCCGAGCCACGGGAAGGTCGGCGTCACCGGGAAGTAGGGCATGCCCAAAGCCTTGGCGACCGCGGGTAGGTCGGTGACCATTGGGTAGATGTCCTCGGAGCCGACGACTGAGATCGGGATGATCGGCGTCCCGGCCCGAATCGCCGACTGCACGAAGCCGCCGCGGCCGAAGCGCCGCAGCCGGTAGCGCTCGCGGTAGGGCTTGCCGGTGCCCTTGACGCCTTCCGGGAAGACGAGCACCAGCTCGTCGCGCTCGAGCAGACGCCGGATGTCGTCGGGGTGGCCGACCGTCTGCCCGCTGCGGCGCAGGAACCAGCCCAGGTACGGCGTCCCGAAGAAGAAGTTGGCGACGAGCGCCCGCGCGTGGCGGGGGTGCGGGTGCTCGAGCATGATCGCCGTCTTGATCATCGTGCCGTCCCAGGGCAGGACCCCCGCGTGGTTGGCGACCAGCAGAGCGCGGCCGGTCGCCGGGACGTGCTCGATGCCGCTGCTCTGCACCCGCCAGTACGACGTGTAGAGCCATTGGAAGATCGGGAGCATCGAGTCCGTCCACTCGCGGTCGAAACCGAACTCGTCGAGGTCTGCGTCCGGGCCGCGCGCGGCGAGCTCCCGCTGGCGGACCAGGAAGTCAACCACCGAGCCCAGCAGCGGCGAACGGCGCACGGCGAGCGACGTGAGATCGGCGGCGGCGCGGCCGAAGTCGGGTGCGAGCACCGCCGGCATCGACGGCCCGGCCCCGTTCGCATCGTCGCCCCGGCTGCGCAGCTCCAGCGAAACCTTCGAATAGAGCAGGCCGAGCTCGTGGCGGAGCTCGTCCTCGGCGTCGGTCCGGCGGGTCCGAGGGCTCACTGAAGCAGGGTCCGGGCGTCATGGCCTCGGAGCCGGCGCCGCAGCAGGTAGGACTCGAGCTGGCGCTCCTGCACCGGTGCGGCCTCCCCGCCCTCGACGAACTCCTCCACCGGGTGGGCGAACTCGGCCATCACGGTCCGGTTGTCGCGGGCCGGCTCCCAGCCGAACTCGTGCAGGAGCAGGGCGCAGTCGACGACCTGACCGTGCGTGATCAGCTCCTGCAGGCGCGGGGTCAAAGGCACACCGGCGAGGCCGGAGACGGCCAGCCGCTCGAGGGGACCGAGTAGCCCCGGCAGGAGCGGAACGGGACGGCCGCCGGCCAGCTGGATCGCCTGCGTCAGCGAGAGCACGCCCGGAGCGGCAACGTTGAAGACGCCCCGCTGGCGTCCGAAAACGGCCCGCTGCAGCGCCTCCACCGCGTCCTCGCCGTGAAGGAACTGGACCCGCGGGTTGAAGCCCATCATCGTCGGCACCACCGGCAGCGATAGGTAGCGCGCCAGGGGCGTGTCCGAGCGGCGGTCCACGACGTCGGCCAGGCGCAGCATGGTGAGTGAGGTCCTCGGGTTCCGCAGGGCGAACTCGAGCGCGAGCTGCTCCATCTCGAGCAGGTCCGACTGCAGCGGGCCTCGGCGCGGTCGCGTGCCCGCCATGTCCTCGGTGAGGAACGAGGGACCTGTCGGGTCCACGCCGTACACGGCGGTGCTCGACTTAAGCACGATGTGCTCGACCGGCGAGGTCTCGCCTGCGCACGCCGCGAGGACGTTCATGGTGCCGATGACGTTGGTCTCGTGCATCGACCGCACGGACTCGAGCTGGTGCGTCACGACCGCGCAGTGGACGACCACCTGGATCCGCAGCTCTCGCACCAGCTTGGCGATCACGGAATGACGCGTGTCGGCGTGCACGAACTCGGTGCGGCCGAGCGGCCGCGTCGGGTCCTTGACGTCGATGCCGTAGATGTCTCCGACCTCGGCGTCGTCCTGCAGCCGGCGTGCCAGTTCCGCCCCCAAGCGGTCGGCCACCCCGGTGACGAGCACGCGGAGGCCACGCTTGGATGCCATCGCGATCAGGTTACCCAGGCCGGAGCCGGCTCCGAACGGGTATCCAAGCCATCCCGACCAGTCCGGAGCCGGCTCCGAAGGGTTGGGGGCCGCCTAGGGGTAGATGCCGCGCACGACGGTCGCGTTCGCGACGCGCTGCACCGCCAGCGCGTAGGCGGCCGTGCGCATGTCCACCCGCTTGTTCACGCTGGTGTGGAGCACTTCGTAGAAGGCGCGCGTGAGGACGTGGTGGAGCTTGGTGTTGATCTCCTCCTCCTCCCAGAAGAAGGCCTGCAGGTCCTGGACCCACTCGAAGTAGGAGACGATGACGCCCCCGGCGCTGGCGAGGATGTCCGGCACGGTGAAGATGCCGCGTTCTCGGAGGATGTCGTCGCCTTCGGGCGTGATCGCGGCGTTGGCCGCCTCGACGATCAGCTTCGCCTGGAGGCGATCCGCGTTGCTCGAGCTGATCTGGCCCTCGACCGCCGCGGGCACCAGGACCGTGGCCGGCAGCTCCAGCAGCTCCGCGTTGGAGATGTCCTCCGCCTTCTTGAACCCGTGCACCGTGCCGCGAACCTGGCGGTGCTCGGCGAGCGCCTCGAGATCGAGCCCTTTCGGGTTGAACACGCCGCCGGTGGAGTCGCTGATCCCGATGATCCGCAGTCCCGCCTCCTGCAGCAGGCGGGCGGTGGAACGCCCAACCGTGCCGAAGCCCTGTATCGCGACGCTGGGCGTGTCCTCCTGAACGTGGAGGTACTTGATCGCCTCCAGGGCCAGGTAGGTGACGCCGCGGCCGGGGGCGGCGTCGCGCCCCTCCGAGCCCCCGACGTCGACGGGCTTGCCGGTGACGGCGGCGGGCACCGAGTGCCCCTCGTGCATCGAGATCGTGTCCATGATCCAGGCCATGACCTGGGCGCCCGTCCCCATGTCAGGGGCAGGGATGTCCTTGTCCGGGCCGATCAGGATCGCGATCTCGGTGGCATAGCGGCGCGTCAGGTGCTCGAGCTCGTTCGGCGAGAGGCGTTTGGGGTCGACGACCACGCCGCCTTTGGCGCCGCCGTACGGGATGCCGACCACGGCGCACTTCCAGGTCATCAGCATCGCGAGCGCGCGCACGACGTCGAGGGTGAGGTCCGCCTGGAATCGCACTCCGCCCTTGGCCGGGCCGCGGGTGATGTTGTGGTGGACGCGGTAGCCCGTGAAGACCTGGACGCTCCCGTCATCCATCCGGACCGGGAAGTGGACGGTGAGCTCGCGCTTGACGTCGCGCATCAGCCGGCGGGTGTCCTCGGACAGACCGATCACGTCGGCGGCGGTGTCGAAACGACGCTGAGCGGTGGCAAAGGCCGATGCGGGCCGAGTCTCTACAGCCACTGGCTTGACGCCTCCCTCTTCGCTGAGCTGGCCACCCGCGCCGATACTACAACCCCGTCGTGGCCCAGCCAATAGACACGCGCAGTTGAGACGCCGCCCGGTCACCTACAGCCTGCTGGCTGTCTTGGCGCTCGTCTTCGGCTTCCTCATCGCGGTCCAGGTGCGCGCTCAATTCCAGCTGGCGCCGCCCGGTCAGGTGGCACGCACCGAGGCGCTGATCAGGAGCGCGCAGGATCTCGAGCGCACCAACCAGGACTATCGCGACCGGATCGCCCAGCTCCGAGCCCAGATCTCGGCCCTGGAGGCCGCCGCCGCCCAGCGCTCCGATGCCGACCGCGCTCTCGCCGACCAGCTCGCCGCGCTGCGCGCGCTCGCCGGCCTCACCTCGCTGCGCGGGCCGGGGGTCACCGTGACACTGACCGACGGCCAGCCGAGCCGGGAGACGCTGCCCGACAACCTCGGTTACCGGATCACGTTCGAGGACGTCCAGGACCTGGTCGACCTGCTGTACGCGGCGGGCGCCGAAGCGGTCTCGGTCAACGGCCGCCGGATCACGCCGCTATCAGGCTTCCGCGGCGACGGCGTGGACGTGCTCATCGACCAGGGACCGCCGATCGACTCGCCTTTCAAGGTGCAGGCGATCGGCGACCAGAGCCTGCTGGAGCGCGCGCTTGACGATCCGAACGCTCTGCCTGACGTAAGGCTCCGAGTGGAACGCTTCCAGCTCGGCTATTCCTGGGCCGCTGCCTCGGACCTCTTGCTACCGCCCTACGACTCGAGCCTGGCACTGGACTTCGCCCATGCTCCGTAGCGGATCGCGCCGGAGCTCGCCCGTCAGCCTGGCCCTACTCGGCCTGCTCGCCGCGGCCCTCGCGTTCGTGGTGGTGGTCCAGGTGCGCAGCGAGGCGGAGGTCGAGCGTTCCCTCTCGGGGCGCGACTCGACGACCCTGGCTTTCCTGATCGACGACCTGCACAGCGCGAATGACGCGCTGGCCGCGGAGGTCGACCGCACGGCGACCCAGCAGGACTCGCTCCGTCACGCCAGCGCCGGAGGCGCGGCGGCCGAGATCTCCAGCGAGCTAAGGCAGATCGAGGTGCTCGAAGGCCTCGCGCCCGCCCGCGGGCCGGGAATCATCATCTCGATTGACGCCAACCTCCAGGCGATCGACCTCCAGGACGCTCTCAACAACCTCCGCATCTCAGGCGCGGAGGCGCTGACGGTCAACGGTCAGCGCGTCGTGACCTCCACGCCCATCTACGACCAGGCCGGTCACGTCATCGTCGGAGCGCGACCGCAGAAGAGCCCTTGGACGTTCGTCGCGATCGGCGACCCGGAGCAGCTAGCGTCGGCCGCCGACCTGATGACGCGCACCCTGCAGTCGGATCCTCGCGTGCGCCTCGCCACCTGGCGCTCCGACGCCGACGTCACCATCGCGGCCGTTCTGACGCAGCGGCCGCTGGTGTACGGGACTCCCGGCTAGCGGCTCTTCGCGGCGCGCTTGTGGCCGCCGTTCAGGCGGTCGACGCGATCGGACAGCTCGTCGAGGCGGCGGCTCAGCTTCTCCACGTCGCGGCGCGACGGGATCGCGAGCCGGCTCATGGCGCGCTCGATCGCGACGTCCACGATGCTCTCGAGGTCGCCGCGCCGCCGCTCCATCTCCTGGCCGACCAGCGCCGCGGGCACGTTGAGCGCGTCACGGACGTAGTGCAGGAGCTGCTGGCCGCGCTCTTGACGCGAGACGCCGAGCGCGTCGAAATCGGTGCGCCGCTCCTCGGTGGTGACCAGCTGCGACAGGATCACCGGCGTGATGTCGCGGCCGGTCTCCCGGTCGACGACCTGGATGTCATAGCCGTCGCGCACGAGGTCGGAAATGCCCTCCAGCGTTATGTAGCGGCTGGTCGCCGTGTCATAAAGCTTGCGATTGGCGTACTTCTTGATCAGGTGTCTCTGGCTCTCGCTCATGTCGCGCCGATTATAACGCATTGCGTTATGATGGGTCGAAACCACCAAGGAGAAGCAGATGGCAAAGAAAAAGAGCGGCTCGCGCAAGCGCGCGACCAACCCGTTGGATCAGCTGCCCCTGGGCGCCTCGCTCCAGGGCGTGGTCAAAGACGTCCAGAAGACGACCCAGTCCGTCGTGAAGGAGATCCAGAAGCGGATCCCCGAGGACTGGAACCGCAACCTCCAGGCGCTCCAGCGCCGCATCGACCGCACCGCGACGCAGGCCGACCTGCAGAAGCTCGGCAAGCGCGTGGAAGACCTCGCGCGGCAGGTCGAGAAGCTCGCACGAGGTCAGGGCGCGACAGCCACGCGGCGCGCTGCATCGACCACTCGGAGGGCCGCGACGACCGCACGCAAGCGCACCACCTCGAGCACCCGGCGCGCAGCCTCGACGGCCAAGTCGACCGGCTCGACCACGGCCACTCGGGCGCGCCGCGCCAGCACTTCACGGCGATCGACCACTTCGCGGCGCAGCAGCCGCGCGACCGGTTCGTCGGCGAGCACGCCGACGACCTCCACCAGCGGCACGGGCGGCACCAGCGAGGCGCCCGCCGGCTCGTAGCCGCTACCTCCTAGACCGGAAGACCAAGGCTCCGCCCACCAGCACCGCGCTGGGGCGGAGCCGCTCGTTCCAGGCAGCCGGTCCCTCTTTGATCGGATCGCGCGTGTAGACCTGCAGGTCGGCTGCTCGCCCCGGCTCGAGCGTCCCGCGAAAGCCTTCCTGGTTGGCCGCCCACGCGCCGCCGGCCGTGTAGGCGGTCAGCGCCTGCAGCGGCGTGAGCGGGTGGAGGTCGTCCTCCACTGCCAGGCGCAGCCCGGGCCAGGGATTGGGATCAGGCACCACCGGCAGGTCGGAGCTGAAGGCGATCGGAACTCCCGCCGCCAGGATCGCGCGGTGCGCGGCGACCGCCTTCGCGCCCTCCGGTCCGAAAAACGACTCCGCTCGCTGCCGGCCGAGGCTCAAGAAGAGCGGCTGCATCACAGCGACCATGCCCAGCGCGGAGAGGCGGCTTCGCAGATCGGCTGGGCAGACGGTGCAGTGCTCCACGCGATGGCGGCGAGCGCGGGCCGCGGGCCCGGCGCGGTCGACGGCGTCGCACATCGCCGCGATCGCCGCGTCGCCGATCGCATGGGCCGCCACCTGCAGGCCGGCGGCCTGGGCCTCGGTCACGATTCGCCGGAGCTCGTCAGGGGGCGTTCGCCAGGTGCCGCCGCCGGCCCGCAGGGCCGCGTTGCCAGGACCGGCGCCGCCGTCGACGAAGACCTTGATCGGCCCCACCACCACCTGCTCGCCTCCGAACGCCCGCGCCAGGCCGAGGCCGGCAGCGTCGCCGAGCAGCTCCCACGACACGAAGGCGTTGATCCTCATCCGCAGGCGCTTGGCCTGGGCCAGCTGCTGGTACGAGAACAGGTCGTCCGCAAAACCTCGGTTGACGGCCGCCCCGGCGCTCGTCACGCCCCGTGAGAGGAGCAGGCGCTGCGAGCGGAGAATGCCCTGCTGCCTGCGCGCCAGCGTGGGCGGCGGTTGGACGTCGGCGACCAGCCGCATGGCCGTCTCGAGCAGCCTTCCGTCGAGCGAGCCATCGTCGGCCCGCCCGATCGCCCCGCCCGGCGGATCCGGGGTGGACTCCGTGACCCCGGCCGCCGCCAGGGCGGCCGAGTTCCCAACTCGCGAGTGACCGCCTCTCTCGTCGATGAAGCACGGCCGTGAGCCCGTCACCGAGTCGAGCTCGCTGCGCGTCGGCGGCCGGCCCTCCTGCAGCGCGAGCGTGGAGTAACCGCGGCCGAGCGCCCACTCTCCGGCCGGCAGCTTCGCCGCGTGGCGGCGCATACGCTCGAGCAGGCGAGGAATGGTAGGCGTGCCGGTCAGGTCCGCCCAGAAGCTGCTGAGGCCGTTGTAGACGACGTGCGCGTGGGCGTCGTCGAAGCCCGGCAGCGCGGCGCCGCCGGCCAGGTCGAGAAGACGCGTCGAGGGCGTGCGCAGGCCCATTACCTCCGCCCCGCCGGCGGCCACCACGCGGCTCGCGCGCATCGCGAGGTGTGACACCGGCCGCAGGCCGTAGCGGCCCAGCGGGTAGATCGAGCCGCCGCGCAGGATCAGGTCAGCCTCGGTGCTCATCGAGGGGCCCCGCCGTCGGTCCACTTGACTAGAATCGCGGACCCATGGCCGAGCCGCCACCGCCGGATCTGATGCACGGCCGCTGGCGCTGGAACGGGCGCGAATGGGTTCCGTCCGACCTGCCGCTGGACCCTAAGGAGCACCCTTCGACGCCTCCGGCCGAACCCTCCACGATCGGCGAGCTGGTGACGGAGTCCAAGGCGATGCTGCGCGAGGGCAGGCGTGGCCGCATCGTCATCGGGTCCGTGATTGGCGCCGTCGTCCTGGTGGTCGCCCTGATCGGCTTCACGGTCGCGCTTCGGATCAACAACGCCACGAACCCGCCGTCAGGCCCCTCGGCCAAGCAGATCGTGGCAGCTGCCGCGGAGCAGGTGCGGACCACGTTCTCGTACCACATGGTGGCGAACAGCTCCGACGACGGGTCGCAGGTGGAGATCTCGCAGCAGGACCAGACCAGCGTGGAGATCAGCTCCAGCCAGGGCGGTCTCAGCGCGTCGATGATCTCGGTCGACGGCCGCACCTACATCCAGGGCAACTCGGCCTTCTTCGACAAGTTCAGCCCGGGCCTTGCGCCTGTCGCCGGACGGTGGCTGATCACGCCGCTGGACTCGAGCCTGGCTCCACTGCAGGCTGTCGAGAGCTTCCGCGAGAGCCTCACGTGCTCGCTCAGCGCGCCCATCCGATGGCGCCTGGCTGCCGACACCCAGGTCGCCGGGCAGCCGGCCCACCACGTGTACATCGCCGGCGGTGGCAACCGCGTCGACCTCTACATCGCCGCGGCCGGGCCCGCCTACCTCTTGCGCACGGTGGTCGCCATCAAGATCCCCGACCAGACCCTGGCTTATCACCCGGCCGCCGCGAGCTCGTGCACGAGCCCCGGCAGCGCAGGCCAGTACAAGCCCGGAACCTCGGTGCACTGGACCGAAGACTTCGACACCTGGGGCGGCGAGGTGCGGGTCGGCGTGCCGTCCGAGCCCATCACGCTGGTCAACCGCCCGACGACTCAGTGAGGAGGTCGGCGAGCAGCGCCGAGTCGAGGTTCCCCCCGCTGACGAGGGCCACCGTGACCGGCCCCGGGCCGAGCTGCTCCAGGGCCGCGTAAGCCAGCGCCCCCGCGCCTTCGGCCACCACCTTGGCGCGCGCAGCCAGCTCCGGGATGGCGGTGCGCAGGCGCGGCTCCGGCACGGTGATCCAGGTGTCCACGACCTGCTGCAACGTCTTGTGCATCTGCTCGGTCCAGGGGGCCGTGGTGCCGTCTGCGATGGTCTGCGGAGTCAGCGCGACCCGCCCGCCCGCCGCGAACGCCTCGCGCCACATCGGATAGCCGTCGCTTTGCACTCCGATGACGCGGATGCGCGGGTTGCGCGCTTTGAGGGCTGTCCCCACCCCGGTGATCAGCCCGCCGCCACCCACGGGCGCCACCAGGCATTCCAGGTCGGGGACGTCTTCCAGGAGCTCGAGACCGATCCCGCCAGCACCTGCCTGGAGGGTCTCGTCCAGGAACGGATGGATGAACGCCTCGGGCTCCCACTCCCACATGCGCTGCTCGATCCAGTCCATCATCTGCGGCCGCGGCATCTGCAGCGGCTCGGCGCCATACCGGCGCACGCCGTCGAGCTTCACCCGCGGAGCCCCGTCCGGCATGACGACGCGGCAGGGCACGCCGACGTGATTCGCGGCGAATGCGCAGGCGATGGCCGCGTTGCCGGCGCTGACCGTCATCAGTCCCCGAGCGCGCTTCTCCTCGGGGAGAGCGATCGCTGCCGCCAGGAAGCCACGCACCTTGAAGCTCCCGGTCAGCTGCAGGCACTCGAGCTTGAGCTTGGCGCGGCCGGCGTCGACGATCGGGGTGCGCAGAACGTGCGGACGCACGGCGTCCGCGGCGCTCCGGATCGCGGCTAAATCAACTGGCACGCTCGCTATAGTCGCGTCTGTGCCGATCTACGAGTACGAATGCGGCGCCTGTCGCAAGCGTTCGAGCTCACTTTTGCCATCCTGGACGGCCCCCGACCCGGCTTGTCCCCACTGCGGCAAAGCCGAGCTGCGGCGCCTGGTGTCGAGCTTCGCCACGACGCGCTCCGACGAGATCGACTTCGGTGGCGGCGATGACGGCTTCGACTCGGGTGGCGATGACGATTTCGGCGATGGCGGGTACGGCGGGGGCGGATTCGACGACGACGACTGGTGAGCGACGAACAGCTCCTGGTCATCTTCGACGGCACCTGCGGGTTCTGCACCTGGTGCGTGCGCTGGCTCCGCCGGCGTGACCACGCAGGCCGTGTGCTGGCCCTCCCCTCGCAAGCCCCAGGCCTGGCCGAGCGGCAGGGCCTGACTCAGGCCGACGTCGACCACGCCGCCTGGGCCATCGAACCCGGCGGCCGGCGCTTCCGGGGAGCCGCGGCCGTCAACCGGGCGCTGGCCGAGCTTCCTGGGCCTTGGAAGCGACTGGCAGGGCTTTACCGGCTGCCTCCCGTGCGCTGGGCGGAGGACGCCGCCTACATCGCGGTCGCTCGGTCCCGGCCCTGGCTCAGCTCCCTCACGCGGACCGCACCGGAGTGTGACGAGCCCGGTATCGACTGCGCCCAGGCTGCGCCCTAAGGCCGGAGGGCTTTCTCCGCCGCGGCGCTGAGCGGGGCGCGCCCGTCTGGGCCCTGGGCGAACACGCGGAACAGCGCCATCCGCACCGGCAGGCGCCGAAAGAGATCGAGGACACCGCTGCGGTCGTAGGTGTTCGTGAGTGGGTCGTAGAGCAGGATCTCGCCCGACTCGGTCGCCGGGTTGACCGCGCCGGACTGCTGCGAGGCGACGTCCACCTCGAACTGCATCGAGCTCAGGTCGCGCGGCAGGTGAGAACGGATCCGTTCCGCGAACTCGTCTCGACTCATCTCGAGGGTCGACGAGGTCGCGTCGTGGCCCTCGAGGTAGGTCGAGTAGACCAGGGTCCATTTGAGCCGGCGCCCCACGAGGTCGCCCCAGGCCTGCCCGAGCTCGCGCAGGCGGCCGTCGACGGCCTCGCGGCGCCAGCGGTCGACCTCGCTGAGCAGCGACCATTCGGTCAGACCCTGGTACACGTCCAGCCGCTCCAGTGGATTGCCGCCCAAGACCTGGCTGATCGTCTCGCGGAACACCTCGCGCAGCTGGAGGTCGATCCGCCTTACCGTCCGATGGAAGTAGACCTGGTGATAGAGGTAGAGCCGCGCGCTGAGGAACATGAAGAGGGCTTCGGCGGCGTGACTGTGCAGCGCCAGGCCCTCGGGCGCGACGAAAGAGTAGTGCAGGATCCGCTGCACGTCGACCGGCCCGACGGCGACGCCGCAGATATAGGAGTCGCGCGGGACGTAGTCCATGTTGTCGGCGCTGAAGGGGCCGGTCAGCAGCGGCTGGAGCGCGGCCAGCCAGTCGGGGGGCTCGAAGCCCGGGAGGTCCTGGCGCGAGATCAGGAAGGCGATCCAGCGCGGATCGATGGCCTCCCCGGCCTCGAAGTCGCCGTGCGGCGAGGCCCCGACTCCGCCGACCAGGCCGGCGAGGGGGCCCGTGATCAGGTGCCGCCCGACGTCCTCGTGGTCGATGCCCCACCGATCCAGGTAGTTCTCGTCGAAGAAGTGGCCGAAGGGCCCGTGACCGCAGTCGTGCAGGAGCCCGGCCAGGCGCAGCGTCTCCTCGACGACCGCCTCCGACGGCGTGTCGGCATGGACCTCGCGCAGCGTGGGATAGAGGTGCCGTCCCCACTCACCGGCGAGGTGCATCGCGCCCAGCGAGTGCTGGAAGCGGGAATGCTCAGCCGTGGCGAAGACCCACCACGCGCTCTGGAGCTGATGAATCCGGCGCAGGCGCTGGAGCCACGGATGGTCGAGCAGGTCCTGCTCGGACGCCTCGCCCGGCACCCCGCCGTCTCCACCCTTGGTGATGCGGATGTACCGGTAGATCGGGTCACTCCAGAGATTCACGCGGGAGTATTCGCCCAGGACGTCGGCCATCGGTGCGTCGGATTCTATGGAGGGTGATGGCGGACACCGAAGAGCTGCTCGGTAAAGGCGTGGCCCTGTTCAACGACGGCTTGTTCTGGGAAGCGCACGAGGCTTGGGAAGAGGCCTGGACGCCGGACCGGCATGGTCCGGACCGCGGTTTCTGGAAAGGGCTGATCCAGCTCGCGGCGGGCTGCCTCCACTACACGCGCCGCAACCGCCGGGGGGCGGTCAACAAGTGGCGCAGCGGGCTGGAGTACCTCGAGCCGTACCTGCCGGAGCACCACGGGCTGCCGCTGGAGGCGCTGCACGACGCGGTGGCGGACCGGCTGGACGAGCTCGAGAACGGCGAATGGGGCGAGCTCGCCCTGCCGCCGTTACGAGTACGGGGGAAACCGCCGCCCGGCGCCTGACTCGATGAGCCCGCCCGGGCCGAGGCGCCGCAGGTGCTGCGGGTCCGCGCTGCCGTAGGCGAACACGAAGGGCAGGACCAGGTCGAGCGATGTGCTTCGCCCGAATCCCGCGCACGAAGCCACTCCGAGCACCGGCGCAGCGCCGAGCCGGCCGAGCCAGAGCATCGAGCCTGGGTGCATCGGAGCTCCCAGCTGCATCACCTCGCCGCCGGCGGCCTGGAGCTCCTGGTACGCGGGATCCAGCGGATCGATTGACGACGCGCCCGCGAAGAGGATGAGCTCGGCGCCGGCCCGCGCGGCATCGTCGTAGGCGGCGCGCACCGCGGCCTCGGACCGGGCGACCTCGTGGACCCCGAGCTGCTCCGCGCCGTACCAGCCGAGCTTCTTGGTCACCGCGCCGCGGAAGAGCTCGCGAGCCTTCGGCTTGAGCTTCTCGGTCGCCACCACCACGGTCTTGAGCGGCCGGAAGGCGAGCACCTCGACCACCGGAGCATGGGCGTGCGCGACCTCCTCCGCCGCCTCGACCAAGCGCGCGGGGACGGCGACCGGCGTCACCTTCGCCCCCGCGATCTCCTCGCCCGACTCCACGGCCTGACCGTCGACCAGGGTGAAGACCGACAGCGGCCCGACGGCGTTCATCGCGTCGATCGCCGCCGCGTCGGCGCGAAACAGTCCCCGTCGAGCGGCTGTCAGCCGAACCTGGCTCTGCACCGGCTCCCTCGTCTCGACCCCCGCGCCGGCGATTGCCGCCGCCAGGCGGCGCGCGGCCTCGTCCTCGTGCAGGTCGCCGGGCTCGAGCTCGACCAGGTGCAGCTCGGCCGCGCCCGCCAGCGCGCGCAGATGCTCGGGCTTGAGCACGGTTCCCTTGTGCACGCCGCCGACGTCGTGGGTCAGGACCTTGCCGACGGCGTCCGGACCGGGAGCCGCCCGGACCGCGCGCATCAGCGCGAGCCCGGCGGAATGAAGGTCGCCGTGCGCACCGACTCGGCGATGACCTCGGCGTCCGGGAGCCCCGAGTGCAGCAGCTCGTCGACAGCGGCCTCCACGTCGTACTCGACCCGCCTCACCTCGGCGCGTCCGTCGATGACGAGCAGCCAGGAGGCGCGGACGTCGCCGTCGAACGGCATCCCGGCGCTGCCCGTGTTGGCGACCGTGAAGCCGCCCACGTCCCGCACGAACGGTGTGTGGATGTGGCAGTAGACCGCGAGCGGCGCTTGCAGCCGGCCGAAGACCTCGCGCATGCGCTCGTCGTCGGCGTCCTTGGGGACCATGTCCCAGAGATTGCCCGGCGCCGCGTGAGTCAGCGCGAGCGGCCCCCAGCGATACTCGAGCGGCAGCTTGCGCAGCCAGTCGACGCGGTCCTGGCCGATCAGCTCGACGGCAGCGTGGATGCGCCGCTCGAACGCCGCCCGAGCTTGCTCGGGGAGCCACTCGGGCAGGTCCCAAAGCGCTTGGTCCGTGTTTCCCAGCACGCCGGGCCAGCCGAGCTCCCGGATGCGATCGACAACCATTGGCGCGCCCGGCAGCCCGAGCACGAGGTCTCCGCCATGCACGACCAGATCCGGCTGGACCGACTCGACGTCGGCGAGCACAGCCTCGAAGCCGTGGAGGTTGCCGTGGACGTCGGAGACGATGCCGATCTTCACGCGGCTGAGATTAGTCCAGTACTTGACGACGAACTTACGTTCGCATACCCTCCGAACATATGTCCGCCCCGCCGCTGGACACCACACGTCTCCCGGGCGAGGTCACGCTCGACGTAACCCTCGACGAGGCGCCGGCCGAGTTCGCCGACCTGCCGCATGATCTGCACCCCGCCTTGAGCAGCGCGCTGCGCGAGCGTGGCATGGACCGCCTCTACACGCACCAGGCGCAGGCCTGGCAAGCCGCCCGCTCCGGCCGGCATGTGGTCGTCGTGACGCCGACGGCCAGCGGGAAGACGCTCTGTTACAACCTGCCGGTCCTGCAGACCATCCTGGAGCGGCCGGAGGCCCGCGCGCTCTACCTCTTCCCGACCAAGGCGCTGGCCCAGGACCAGCTGGCCGAGCTGGGGCGCCTCGCCGCGGCGCTGCCGATCGAGCTGAAGGTCCACACCTATGACGGCGACACGCCTCCCGGCCGCCGGCAGGCCGTTCGCGACGCCGGCCACATCGTGCTGACCAACCCGGACATGCTGCACACGGGCGTCCTGCCCCACCACACGGCGTGGCGCCGGCTCTTCTCGAACCTCGAGTACGTCATCGTCGACGAGCTCCACACCTATCGGGGTGTTTTCGGCTCACAGGTCGCCAACGTCCTCCGGCGGCTGCGCCGCGTCTGCGAGTTCTACGGCTCGCGCCCACGCTTCCTCTGCGCCTCGGCAACGATCGCCAACCCGGTGGAGCTGGCCGAGCGACTGCTGGAGACCGAGGACGTCGAGCTGGTCGATCGGAGCGGCGCCCCGCGGGGCGAGCGCCGGCTCATCTTCTACAACCCGCAGCTGATCGACCGCTCGCTGGGTGTGCGGCGTTCGAGCCTGCTCGAAGCGCGGCAGATCGCGACGGCGTTCATCAAGGCGGGGGTGCAGACCATCGTCTTCTGCCGCAGCCGCCTGCACGTCGAGGTGATGCTCAGCTACCTCCAGCAGGACCTGGCGCCACGCCTCGACGCCACTCGGCGCATTCGCGGCTACCGTTCCGGCTACCTGCCGCTGGAACGCCGTGAGATCGAGGCGGGCCTGCGCTCAGGGGAGGTGCTCGGAGTGGTCAGCACCAACGCCCTGGAGCTCGGCATCGACATCGGCAGCCTCCAGGCCGCGGTGCTGGTCGGCTACCCGGGGACCATCGCCTCCACCTGGCAGCAGCTCGGCCGCGCCGGTCGCGGCAGCGGCGCGACGACCGTGCTGGTCGCGTCCAGCTCGCCGCTCGACCAGTTCATCGTTCGCCACCCCGAGTACTTCCTCGGCGCCAGCCCCGAGGAGGGCCTGATCGACCCGGACAACGTGCTGGTGCTCGCGGGCCACCTGCAGGCGGGTGTGTTCGAGCTCCCGTTCGCGCACGGCGAGCGCCTGGGACGAGCGCCGGTCTCACCGCTTCTGGAGCTGCTCCAGGAGGACGGGTCCGTGACGCAGTCGCAGGGCCGCTTCTTCTGGAGCCGCGAGGCGTTCCCGGCGGAGGGCGTGTCGCTGCGCCGGCTGGCCGCCGACAACACGGTGATCATCGACACGCGCCCGCCGCATCCCGAGGTCATCGGCGAGATGGACCAGTTCTCGACGCCGGTCTATCTCCACGAGGAGGCGATCTACCTCCACGGGGGCGCTCAGTACCACGTGGACCGGCTCGACTGGGAGGAGAAGAAGGCTTATGTGAGCCCGGTCGACGTCGACTACTACACGACGGCGCTCCTGAGCATGAACGTCACCGTCCTCGAGGCGTTCGCGTCCGACCCGGAGCCGCAGCTCGACCGCTCCCACGGCGAGGTGAAGATCACCGCCCTCGCGACCATGTTCAAGAAGGTTCGGTTTCACACCCACGAGAACATCGGCTCAGGCCCCATCCACCTCCCGGAGCAGACGCTCCACACCACCGGGTACTGGACGACGGTCGCGCCGGCGCTGGCTGTGCAGCTCGGGCGCGAGCGGCTCGAGGCTGCCCTTCGCGGCCTCGGCCATGCCCTCAAGCACGTGGCCAGCATCCGGCTGATGTGCGATCCGCGCGACCTCGGCACGGTGGCGGAAGTGCGCTCGCCGTCGACGCTGCGCCCGACCGTCACCGTCTACGAGGTCTACCCGGGTGGCGTCGGCTGCTCGGAGCGCCTGTTCGAGCTCCACCACCTGCTGCTCGACGACACCCTCGACCTCATCCGCGGCTGCCCTTGCGAAGCCGGCTGCCCTTCGTGCACCGGCCCGCTGCCCGCCACTCTCGGCAACCCGAAACAAGCATGCATCCAGCTCCTGACACAAGCGATAGAGCAGCGGTCATCGCCGACCTCCGCCAGCGCCTTGCCCGCCTAAAAGCGAATGGCTCCTCCCCACCTCGTGGGGAGGTGGCGCCGCGCAGCGGCGACGGAGGGCCCTGTGACCGGCCGCCGCCCGTGGGCTTCGAGCCTCTCGCCATGCCTTCGGGCACGGCGTGGCGCCGCCTGGACATCCTCGACCGGGGCCGGCATCCACACGGCGAGCGCGCCGGCTTCTGCTACTTCGACACCGAGACGACCGGGCTGGCCGGGGGCACCGGCACCCTGATCTTCTGCGCGACCGTGGCGCGGGCGACCGAGGCCGGTCTCGAGGTGGCGCAGGTCTTCCTGTCCGAGCCCGGAGCCGAGGGGGCGTTCCTGGAGGCGCTGAACGCCGAGCTCGACGGGACGCGCGGCATCGGGACGTACAACGGCGCGTCCTTCGACCTGCCGATCCTGCGCACACGCTGGGCCCTTTCGCGCCTGCCCGGCGACCCCGCCCTGCCCGCCCACACCGACCTGCTGCACCTGGTCCGGGCCCTGTACGGCGCGCGCCTGCCCAGCCGAACGCTGCGCGAGGTCGAGTTCAAGCTGCTCGGCTTCGAGCGCGAGGACGACCTGCCGGGAGCCCTCGCGCCGGAGGCCTACTTCGCCTACCTGCGACGGGGCTCGAGCCCGCTCTTAGAGCCGGCGCTGGCTCACAACCGGCAGGACGCGATCAGCCTCTACCACCTCCACCTGCTGCTCCTGGAGCGGCTCGCCCAGCGCGAGGCGGGGCTGGACGGCGACGACCTCTACGCGCTCGGCCGCGTGCTGACCAAGCGCGGCCGCAAGGCGGACGGCTGGCGGGCGCTGCGGCGCGCAGCCGCGCTGGCCGACGGCAAGGGCTCGGCCGCCGCGGCGGTGCTGCTGGCCCGCGGCCTGGTCAAACGCCGCCGGGTCCAGGGGGCCGATCGCCTGCTGGCCGAGGTCCAGGCGACGGTCCCGGAGCCTGTGCTCGCAGTCGTCCGGGCCCGCATCCGCGAGTGGCGGCTGCGCGACCTGCCCGGGGCGCTGGAGATAGTCGAGCAGGCGCTCTCCGAACCTGGCGCCTGGGCCGAAGACCTCGACCGGCGGCGGCGCCGGCTACGACGAAGGCTGAAGTCGGATC
The DNA here is from genome assembly GCA_036378435.1 of Candidatus Dormiibacterota bacterium. GTDB lineage: Bacteria > Chloroflexota > Dormibacteria > Dormibacterales > Dormibacteraceae > DASUWK01. The sequence goes on from DASUWK010000039.1 coordinate 31,038, forward strand.
GCCGGCGTGATCACCGTGTCGGTGTGCAGCAGGCCGCGCCGCGGGGCGAGCTCCTGCAGCTCGGAGACCAGCCGGTCGTCGAACACCCCGCGCTCCCCGCGGATCCGTTCGAGAGCCTCCGCGGGGCTGAGCGCGAGCCCGCCGCCCTCGCCTGACACGTACTCGTCGTAGCGGTCGGCGAGGGCCACGACCTTGGCCGCGTAAGGCGTCTGCTCTCCGACCAGGGATCCCTTCAGCGCGGCCACCGCATGCACCACCGCAGCCGGGAACTTCGGCGCCAGCAGCGCGGCGGGGTCGCCCAGGAGCGCCTCCTCCTGGGCCAGCTCGTGCAGAAGCGCGACCAGCCGGATCGCGTCCAGCTCCTCGCCGGCGTGACCCGCGCGATTGGCCAGCGTGAGCGCAGCGGCGGCGACGCGGCTCGCGTGCCGGCTCCCCTGGTGGTGCTGCCAGTCAAGAGTGCGCGCCGCGGCCAGGGCGACGAGCGGACCGGCCTCCTTCAGCGCCGTCGCCAAGACGTTCGGGTCGGATTGGAACTCGGCGACCAGCTGCGAGCTCGTCGCCAGCCGGTTGCGACCCGCACGTTTCGCCAGGTAGAGAGCCTGGTCCGCGGCCATCACGATCTCGTCGACCCCGGTGGCGTCGTCTGGGCAGGCGGCGAGACCGATGCTCAGCGTGATCAGCTGGTCGGGCCCGGCCGGGATGGCGGCATCACGCACCGCCTCCAGGAGCCGGCCGGCCAGCTCGGAGGCGTCGGCGCTCCCCGTGTCGAGCGCGATGACGGCGAGCTCGTCGCCGCCGTACCGCGCGGCGACATCGTGGGCGCGGATCGTGCGGTGTACCACGTCAGCCACGGCTTGCAGCACGTGGTCGCCGTGCTGGTGCCCCATCGAGTCGTTGACGCCCTTGAAGTGGTCGATGTCGACGAGGAGCAGTGAGTACGGCCGCCCCTGGCGTGTGAACCGCCCGTGCTCGGCGGCGAGGCGGCGCCGCAGCTCCCGGGTGTTGAACAGGCCGGTGAGACCGTCGGTCACAGCCTCACGCGCGCGCTGCTGGTACTGCAGGGCGTTGCCCATGGTCACAGAGGCGCTGGCCGCCAGGGCCGCCACGCGGAAGTACTTCTCTCGCGTGAGCGCCCCGGGTTCGGCGACGAGCAGCAGCGCCGAACCCTCCCCGATCGGGACGGCGAGCCAGCCGCCCGCCTCCGACAGCCGGGCCTCTCCGGCCAGAGCCGCGCTGATGGCGCCACTGTTGGCCTCGAGCACATCCTCGCCGCGAACGCCGATCGAAAGCAGCGCCGAGGGGCCCTGCTCGGCCGTGCGGACGAGGACGGCGCCGTCGGCGCCGGTGAGCGCCATCGCCTGCTCGAGGATGACGCGCAGGACCGTGTCGGTCTCCAGGCTCGAGGCAAGCGAGACGCTCATACGGTGCAGCGCTTCGGCCTCGGCGGCGCGGGCCACGGCCAGCCGGCGCTCACGGTCCAACTCCTGGACGACAAGACCACTGATGACCGCGACCACGAGGAAGAGGAAGACCTTGCCCACCGTCTCGAGCGGCAGGAAGAAGTCGAAGGGGTGGTGGAAGACCGGCGCCACGCCGCCGGTGACCAGGAACATGACGCAGATCGCGAGCGACGCCACCAAGCCGGCGATCATCCCGAAGCGGACGGCGCTGGCGATGATGGCCAGGAAGAAGGCCAGGAAGAACGGGCTGGCGAAGCCGTCGGTGATGTAGATCAGGGCGACGCTGAGCACGAGGTCGGCCGTCAGCGTCATCAGGCCGAACCGCCGGCCTGGCTTGAGGCCGCGGAGCAGCAGCACGGTGACGACCAGGTTGAGCAGCGCCCAGAAGGCGAGCAGTGTGTTGACGAGCAGCCGCTGACCCGGGACGCCGACCGCCCCCAGGTTGGCCAGCAGGAGCAGCACGGAGAGGAAGACCCAGCGGAAGATCTCCGCGACGCGCTCGCCGATGACGTAGCGCTCCGCAGCGAAGTACTCGTCCATGGCGCGCGTCGTCGCCTGCAGCGGGGTTGGCTCCGAATCGGCGACCGCTACCAAACCGGCCGCAAAGTTAACAGTCCACATGGCGTTTGGGGAACCTTCTCGCTAGGCGTCACGCGTATCGGGGGCCGAACTTGCGCCGCGCAAGACGGCACCTATAATCCCGTTGCCTCTACCGCCGGACAGCTGTGCTTGGCCGGCGGGCGTCCAGGAGAACGTTGCAGATAAGAGGAAGCAGCCGGCGCGACCATCGCCGGCAGAACGGGCAGGCGATCACGGAGCTGGGTGTCAGCCTCGTGGTTTTCTTGCTGCTGCTCACCGGCCTGCTCGACCTCGGCCGCGTGTACTACTTCACGAGCGCCCTGCGCGGCACCGCCTTCGCGGCCGCCCGGCACGCGGCATGGTTCAGCAACAACCAGCGGCAGAACCCGTACCTGGACGACTCCGACATCACGACGGCGGTCAACGAGGGCCTGGCCGGCGCCAACCTCGCGACGGTGACCGGCGTGCAGGGCACCTGCCCGAACCCGTCGGACAGCAACAGTTACCACAACCCGCCGTACGACAACTCGCTGTACCCGACCGGCATCAACCAGACCTACCTCTACGTTTGCTACACGACGCCGGGCGGCACCGTGACCGGCAGCCAGGCGACCGCGCCGGGCCCCTACATCAGCACCTGGCACCTCGGCGACGTGAACGTGATCCTCTTGTTCAACTACGGCCTGGTCACCGGGTTCTTGCAGAACCAGCTGCAGGCGGTGGGCGGGATCAAGGTGGCGGCCAACGCCCACTTCACGATCCAGGGAGGGCCGTAGCGATGCGGACGCTCCTCGCCCGCTTCTTCAAGAGCCAGCGCTCGCAGGGCCTGACGGAGATGGCGCTGGTGGCGCCGATCATCGTCTTCCTGATCTTCGGCGTCGTCGATTTCGGGCGCGCGATCTACTACTACGTCACCATCTCGCAGGCGGCGAACGAAGGCGCTCGCGTCGCGATCATCGGCGAGCCTCCTGACTACCTCCAGTCGACGAACTCACAGGTCCTGGCCGCGGTTACGAATCACGCGATCGAAGCCCAGCTCGGAGTCACCTGCACCAACGGCCCCATCCCCAGCAACCCGGTTCCGCCGGTCAACACCGGCTACGTCTTCATCACCGCGTACCCCCCCTCTACGTCCTACGAGCCCACGCCACGCCCCAACGCACCCGGCGCGGAGCAGGGCTCCAACCCGGATCCCGGTGTTTGCGACAACATCGACGACGCGGCCGGCAACGTCCCCCTGCAGGTCACCATCTACTACAACTTCCAGCCCATCACGCCGGTCATCCAGAACCTGATTGGCGGCCACGTGATCCTCAGCGCGTGGGCCGTCTACAACACGGAGTACTGACGTGATCGCGAAACGAACCCAGTCCGGCCAGGCCATCCCTCTGCTGGCGATCCTGCTCACCGTCCTGATCGGCTTCCTCGGGCTGTCGATCGACTCGGGCCGTGCTTACCTGGACCGCCGCACGATGCAGAACGCGGTCGACGCCGCCGTCCTGGACAACGCCGACACGTTCGAGAATGGCTACTCCGTGCCCAACGCGGAGCTGGCGGCGGCCAACGTCTTTGCCAAGGACCTGCAGATCAACGGCGGGATCAGCGGCAGCCCGAGCTGGTGCGCCACGCCCAACGGCGGCACTCCCGCCCCGACGTGCAGCGTGACCGTCACTTACGTCGGCAACCCGCACACGCTGACGCTGGGCTACGTCGACCGGCGCGGAATCGGCAAAGGCCTGGTCTTCACCGGGACCGGGAACGACACGCTGCCGTTCGCGTTCATGCAGGTGCTCAACGCGGGCTCGAGCGCGCCGATCCAAGCTTCGGCCCAGACCGTCGTCTACGACCAGGCTGAGAACCCGGCCATCCTCGTGACCGGCACGTCCTGCGCGCCGCAGGCCTCGTTGAGCGTCTCCGGCGGGCTGACGGTCACCGTGGTCGGCGCCGTGTATTCCGACGGCGGGCTGACCACCGGCGGCTCGTCCACGATCAACGTGCAGGGCAACGTGTACAGCTCCTGCAGCCAGACTCAGCCAGGCGGCGTCGACATCTCCTCCGGCTACAGCTACTACTCGCCCGTGGGCAAGCTGGCCGTCAACTACCTGGGCGGCGTCAACAGCCCCTACTACGGGTACTACAGCGGCAACTCCCAGACCTGGCCTTCCTCCAACGTGGAAACGTCGCCAGGGGTCTATTCGAGCA
>DASUWK010000040.1:0-2145 GCA_036378435.1 Candidatus Dormiibacterota bacterium
GCGGGTCACGGCGGTGGTGGTGCCTGACGACCCGGCTGCCCCCCCGAGCCTAGAATTGCTCCGTACGCATGTAAGCGAGCGGCTGCCGCGTTACGCTTGCCCAAGCGAGGTCGTGCTGACGCGGGCCATCCCGGTGCTCGCGAGCGGCAAGCCCGACCTGGCCTCCCTCAAGGCGGCAGGAACGTTACGCGGACGGGAACAATCTCCGCCGCGAAGCGTTAATCAAGAGTGCCCGCATTACACCGGCCACACCGGGCGGGCTCCCTCACAAGCCATCCATCGGGGATCGTAAAGACGTTGTTTGTAGTGAACGGCGCGGCACACGCGCACGTAAACAGAAGGAGGGAGGTGTCTCATGCCGCGGATCGCCATGACCGCTCCGGCGAGTGACGAGGACGCGAGCTCGACTCGCGTGGACGACCTGATCCAGCGCGGTCGCAGCCAGGGCCACCTGTCCCTTTCGGACCTGCGGACCGCCTTCGAGCAGGCAGGGCTTACCCCCGCCGAGGCTCGGTCCATTCTCCGTGAGCTGAGCGAGGCCGGCGTCCGGCTGGCCGACGAGGAGACCGACAAGGGCAGCGGCCGCAAGGCCGCCCTGTCGGACCTCACGGCCGTTCCCGACGCCACGGTGAAGGGCACCGGATCGAAGGCCGCCGCCGCGAGGAAGAGCCGGTCGAAGAAGGCCTCCGCCGCCGACGCCGGGTCTTCCGCCGACGGGGGCACGGACCCGGAGCTCGCCGACGACGAGGTGGCCTCGATCGAGGCCGACGTCGCCGCGTTCGCCGACGGGGTTGACCTCGATGACCAGACGCCCGCCATGGGCGACTCGGTGCACACCTACCTGAAGTCCATCGGCCGCACCAGCCTGCTCACCGCCGAGCAGGAGGTGGACCTGGCCAAGCGGATCGAGGCGGGGCTGTTCGCCGAGCACAAGCTGGACACCGAGCCCGGCCTGTCGCCGGAGAGCCGGCACGACCTCGAGCTGGTCGCCGAGGACGGGCGGCGCGCCAAGGCGCACATGCTCGAGGCGAACCTCCGGCTGGTGGTGTCCGTCGCCAAGAAGTACAGCGACCGGGGGCTGTCGCTGCTTGACGTCGTGCAGGAAGGGAACCTGGGCCTGATCCGGGCGGTCGAGAAGTTCGACTACACGAAGGGCTACAAGTTCTCCACCTACGCGATGTGGTGGATCCGGCAGGCGATCCAGCGTGGTTTCGCTGACTCCGCGCGGACGATCCGGCTGCCGGTGCACGTGCTGGAGATGCTGTCCAAGCTGTCGCGCGTCGAGCGCGACATGCACCAGCGTCTCGGGCGCGAGCCCACCCCCGAAGAGCTGGCCGTCGAGCTGGACCGGACCCCGGACCAGATCGAGGAGCTGCTGCGCACGTCGCGGCAGCCGATCTCGCTCGACTCCACGATCGGCGAGGACGGCGAGACGTCGATCGGCGACCTCATCGAGGACGTGGACGCGCCGGAGGCCTCCGAGCTGGTCGACCGTCAGCTGATGGCCGAGCAGCTGCGGTCGGCGCTGGACGCGCTGACCCCGCGCGAGGCGACGATCATGGCGATGCGGTTCGGGCTGTACGACGGCAACCCGCACACGCTGGACGAGATCGGCCGCGCGCTCGGCCTGACCCGGGAGCGGATCCGGCAGCTGGAGAAGCAGTCGCTGTCCAAGCTGCGGCACCCGTCCCGCGCCCAGCCGCTGCTCGACTTCGCTTCCTAAGGGGTTTTCGCCTCTGCCCGCGTGCCGGGCCCGACCTCCCGCCGGGCCCGGCACGTTTGCATTAGGATTCCGAACGTGGACGACGACGGGCTGCTGGACGAGCTCCAAGAAGACATCGGCTCCGACTACAGCCCCCAGCTGCGCGTTGCGGCGGGGATGCTGAGCGGCGACGCGCAGGCGGCCGTGCCGTTCCTGCTGTTCTCGATCGCCAAGAGCCTCGAGGACATCTCGTTCCTGCTGGCCAACGACAGCATCAGCGTTGTCACGGACACCGACGAGGACGAATAGTCACCTGGTCGAGGGCCGCCACGACGGCGACCACGACCGCCGCGCAGGCGGCGAGCGCGATCTCGGGCAGCAGGGCGACGGCGAGGCCGAGCAGCACGCGGTCCTTCATCCAGTTCGTCAGCCACGTCGTGTAG
>DASUWK010000041.1:0-7416 GCA_036378435.1 Candidatus Dormiibacterota bacterium
TGTAGAGGTCGTAGATCCGGCCTCCGTTGGGAGAGTCGGCGTTGGGCACGGTCGGCGTGATGCCGGAGCCGCCCTGGTCGGCAAGCGCGGGAAGCGCCAGGAGGAGGGCCGCTGGGAGCGCCAGCAGGCCGGCCTGGGCGAGCGTGCTCAGGCGCGGGAGGCGAAGCTGCATCCGCTCAGAAGTATAGGCAGCGCCTATCGCCGAGCCGGGAGCCCGCCGCCGACCCCGCCGCCAGCCCTCTCTTAGAATCGCCTGCAGTGGCTGCGCGCACCAAGGCCAAGCCTCGCTACGTCGACGTCGCCAACCCCGCGCTGGCCATCGACTGTCCGCGCTGTGGCCTCCGGACCGCCCGCTTCATGGAGTTCTGCCGCAACTGCGGCTACGCGCTCTGGCCCAACGGTAGGGTGGCCACCGCGGCCTTCCGGGCCTGGCGCGACTACGACGAGTCCCGCGCCCCCGCCCGCCGCTTCGACCTCTTCGTGCCGTCCGACGAAGGCCCGCCCACGGTCGACTATGAGGAGCGCGCCCACGAGCTCGGGATCCACATCTTCCCGAACAGCAACTTCCCCTTCCTGATCTCGCTCGGGATGCTGGTCCTGGCGCTCTCGATCGTCCCCTTCAAGGGCGAACCCGCGGTCGCGCACTACCTGATCGCGGTCGTCGGTGCCGTGATCTTCCTGGCCGGAGTGGTCGGATGGGTGCTGGTCGAGGACGTCCGGATGTACCCGTCCGAGGTCGTGGACGAGGGCCACGAGCCGGCGGCCGCGCATGAAGTCCGCGAGGAGGCCCACCACTAGTGGCAGTAGCCGCCCAGCCTCAGCCACGGCCGGTCGCGCATCCCACCTACCCCGGCATCTCGGTCGGGATGATGGGGATGTACATCTTCCTGACCTCCGAGGTGATGTTCTTCGGAAGCCTGTTCGCGATGTACTTCTACATCGTCGGCTCGCACGAGGCGTCCGGCACCTTCCAGTGGCCGCCCCCGGGCACCGACGCGGTCAAGTGGTGGCCGCTGCCGATGATCAACACCTTCGTTCTCTTCTGCTCCGGCGTGACCTGCCACTTCGCGCTCGAGTCGCTCCGCCACGCGGGCCGCCGGCATCTGTACGGCAGCATCCTGCTCGTCTTTTTCGTGATCGCGATGCTCGTCTCCGGCATCGTGGCGCTGGCCGGCACCCAGCTCGGCACGCCGCTCGGACTCGGATCGGCGGAGTCGCTCTTCGATCCGATCCTCGCGTTCGCCGGCTTCGTGGTCGCGCTGCTCTGCATCCCGGCCATGTTCGGCGTGGCCGGATTCGTGCGCGGTCGCATGCAGTTCTTCACGCTCTGGATCGGCACCATCCTGCTCGGCGCCGGATTCGAGGCCGGCCAGGCGTACGAGTTCATCAACCAGTGGCCCAAGCTCCACTGGTCGGGCCTGAACCAGTTCGGCAACGCCTTCTACACGATGACCGGCTTCCACGGCGGCCACGTCGCCGGCGGCCTGATCCTGCTCTTGCTGATCCTCTATCGCGCCGGCCGCGGCCAGTTCTCGCCCCAGCACCACGTCGGCCCGGCCGCCGTCACCCTGTACTGGCACTTCGTCGACGTGGTCTGGATCTTCCTGTTCGGGATCCTCTACCTGGCGGTTACGGCAGGCCAGCCCGTCGGCTAGAGGCCCCCGCTAGGGCGTCGTTTCCGGTCCGGTGTACAGGGTCCCGCCCTGGAAATCGCCGACCGGCGCCTCGTCCAGCTGGTCCACGTACTCCTCGGCGTCGTCCTGCGGGTCGTAACCCAGGGCTTCGGCCTCCGCCAGGTGCCACCAGCGCCGCGTGTTCCGCGAGATGCCGGGGAGGATCCGGAAGCCGAGGTCGGGCGCGGTCAGGCAGGCGCGCACCAGGCGCACGCAGTCGCCCGGGCTGAGCCAGGTCGCCAGGTTGCGCGGCGTGGTCGGCTTGGGCAGGAAACTGCCGATCCGTAGGCACGCGACCTCGAGGCCGAACTTGTCGTGAAACATGCTGCCCATCGCCTCGCCGAACACCTTGGAGACGCCGTAGTAGGTGTCGGGGTGCATCGGCCGCGGGTGGTCCCAGCTGGGCGGCGTCCCCGGCGGCGGGACCGGCTCGAACCCCTGCGCGTGGTTGGAGCTGGCAAACACGACCCGGCGGCAGCCCTCCAGCCGAGCCGCCTCCAGCACGCACCAGGTCGAGATGTAGTTCGGGTTGAGCAGCTCGAGAAAGGGGCCCTCGTGAGGGATGGCGGCGAGGTGGACGCAGGCGTCGACCCCGCGCATCGCCGCGCGCATGGCCTCGAGATCGGCCGCGTCGGCCTGGATCGCCTCCTCGCCCGGCAGCGCCGCCAGGGGCTGGGTGTCGAGCAGCCTCAGCACCTCGGCGTCCCCGCGCAGGCCTTCTCGCAGCGCCTGGCCGATGCTGCCCGCCGCGCCGGTGATCAGCAGGCGATGGAGCACTTTTCGGCAGTCCTCTAGCTCGGCGACACCGAGGGCGATGGCGAAGGAGGCGCTGGGCCCTTGTCGGCCGCGACCTCGACCAGGAAGACCAGCGTCGCGCCGGGCGGAATGTAGCCTGGCGATCCCGCCTGCCCCTGGCCCTGGTCGCCGTAGCCGAGCGAGGACGGAATGATCAGCTTCCGGATCCCGCCCACCTTCATGCCGGGGATGCCCTCGTCCCAGCCCGCGATCACCTGCTGCTGCCCGATCGTGACGTCGAAGGGCTGGCCGCGGTCGCGGCTGGAATCGAACTTTTCGCCGTCGCCCAGCCAGCCGGTGTACTGGACGCTGAGCTGGTCGTTCTTCTTGACCAGCTGTCCGTCGCCGACCTTGATGTCGATGATCTGCAGCCCGTCCGGGAACTTCACCGGCTTGATGCCGGCGCCGGCGTTGAAGTCGTCCTGGCCGGGGACCGGGGTCGGAGTGGTCCCGATCACCGAGGCCACGCCCTGGCCGCTGGTGTTGGCATAGGGATCCGAGTAGCCGCAGGCGGCGACCGCGGTCAGCACCGCGAACACGAGGAACAGCCTTTTCATGCGATCGAGACGTCGATCCCCTTGATCACGTCGCCGGGCCGGATCTGACGTACGACCTCCATGCCGGAGCCGACCGTGCCGAAGTGGTTGTACACCCCGCTCCGCCCGAGGTGCGGAGCGTCGCCGAGCAGGATGAAGAACTGGCAGCCGCTGACGCCGGCCGCGTTGGAAGCCATCCCGACCGAGCCCTGGTTCCAGGGCGCGGGGTTGGTCTCGTCGGGCAGCCGGTAACCGACGCCGCCGGTGCCGTTGCCGTCGGGGTCGCCGCCCTGGACGACGAAGCCGGGCTCAACGCGGTGGAAGGTCAGGCCGCCATAGAAGCCCTCCTGGGCCAGGCTGACGAAGTTGTTGACGGTGATGGGGGCGGCGGCGGCGTCGAGCTTGAGCTCGAAGTCGCCGCGGTCGGTGTGGATCGTGGCCGTGTAGCCGCGGCTGGGGTCGATGGTCTGAGCCGGAAGAGTGCGCTGCATCCGGGGGGTCATTGTGCCAGCCCGGGCTCGAGCGCCGGTTCGCGCGCTCCGAAGAACACCACCCCGGCGAGCACGACGCCGAAGGCGCCCGCCATCCCGAGCGCCAGCGGAACGCTGGCCAGCGCGGCGACCGAACCCCCCAGCAGCGGGCCCAGTCCGAACCCGATCGCGGTTGCGCTGGCGCTGATACCGAACACGCGAGCCTGGACCTCGGCCGGGGCTTCGAGCCCGAGCATGCTCGAGATCGAGGGGCCGACCGCACCATAAAAGAGGCCGGCCAGACCGCCGGCCAGGATGACCAGGGCGACGCTGGGGGCGAATCCGGTTCCGATCTCGGCACCGCCCATCAAGAGCCCGGCCCACAGCGCCACCGCCACGTAGCCGAAACGGCGGGCCGCGCTCGAGTAGACGACGGCCGCGACGGCACTGGCGGCGCCCGCCAGCCCGAAGGTGAGGCCGGTGGCGGCGGCCGCGCCGCTGCCGGCAACGGGGATCAGGTGGAGCGCGACCAGGGGCTGGAAGGCCGAGTAGCTCATCTGGATCAGCGACTGGCACACCAGCAGCACCTCGACCGCGGTGAGCGTCCCGGGTGCCGAGCTGCGCAGCACCTGCAGGGCGGGAGCGCGCTCACCGGTGCGGCGCTCGAGGGCCGGCTCCTCGACGGCCAGCCAGACCGGGAGCACCGAGAACAAGAGCAGCGCCCCGCCGACGAAAAAGATGGCGCGAATGCTGATCGTGCTGGCCAGGAGGCCGCCCACCACCGGACCGACCGCGCTCCCCGCCGCGATCGAGGAGGTGAGGATGCCCATCGCCCAGCCGACCCGGTTGCGCGGGGTGCCGGAAGCGACCAGCGCGGTGGCCGCGGCGACGGTTCCCGACGTGCCGCCCTGGAGCACGCGCAGCAGCAGCATGTGGATGGGATTGGCCGCGAGCCCCAACAACCCGACCGAGATCCCGCCCCCGACCATCGCGCGCAGCAGCATCGCCTTGCGGCCGTAGCGGTCGCCCAGCACTCCCCAGAGCGGACTGACCACCGCCATCACCAGACCGCTGGCGCTGGCCACGATGCCGGTCCAGGCCGCCAGCTCGCTCTGCTGGTGAATGCCCAGGTCCTTCAGGAAAAGGGGCAGGAAGGGCGTGGTGAAGGAGAAGCCGAAGATCGCCGTGAACTCGGCGAACCAGAGGGCGGCGAGGTTGCGCCGCCAGTTGATCTGCGGTTCTTTCACCCCGCCAGCAGGCGGTGGAGGCGCAGCGGCGTGACCGGCAGCTCGTTCAGGCGCGCGTTTGGGCGGACTCCGCGCAAGGCGTCTTCGATCGCGTTGCTGACAGCAGCCAGGCTGGGGATGGTGCCGCTCTCGCCGACGCCCTTGATGCCCTCGGGGTTGACGTCGGTCGCGGTGTCGCGAGGGACGAGGCGGATCGAGGCCGAGATCTCGGGCGCGCTGGGGATCGTGTAGTCGAGGAAGCTCGCGCTCTGGAAGCCGCCGTCGGGCTGATAGATCGCCTCCTCGAAAAGGGCGATGCCGAGGCCGTGCACGAGGCCGCCGAGCAGCTGTCCATCGCGCGTCAAAGCGTTGATGACTTTGCCGGTGTCGTAGGCGATCACGTAGCGCTGCAGGTCGACGGCACCGGTCTCCGGGTCGACCGTCAGCGCCACCGCGTGGCAGCCGCTCGAGTAGGCGCTCGGGTTGGGCGCCTTCCACTGCTCCTCGATCTCGAGGCCGTCCGGAAAGATGTCGGCGACCTGGACGCTGCGACTGGGCACGCCGCGGACGCTGACCACGCCGTCCGCGAGCTCGAGGTCGGCCGGGTTCGCCTCCAGGGTCTCAGCGGCTTCTTCGAGGATCCGGTTGCGCACGGCGGTCGCCGTCTGGGCGACCGCGTTGCCGACGTGAATCGCGCTCCGGCTGCCGGCGGTGAAGGTGGCGAACGCGGTGCGGCGGGTGTCGGCCACCTCGACGGCGACCTTCTCGATCGGATAGCCGAGCCGGTCGGCCACGATCATGGCCGCCATCGTCTCGTGGCCTTGCCCTTGGGGCGTGGAGCCGACCCAGGCGCGCACCTCGCCGTCGGCAACCCGGATCCGTGCCGGCTCGCCGCGCCCAAAGCCGGCCTCTTCGACACAGGAGGCGATCCCGACCCCGAGCAGCTTGCCGCCCGGCCGGTCTCCTTGCCGGCGCCGGAGCTCTTCGTAGCCGAGCTCGGTCAGCGCCGTCTCGAGGAGACGCGGGTAGTCGCCGCTGTCGTACACGATCGTGCTGCTCCGGCCGCGGGGAAAGTGCGTGTCGTACGGCATCTGCTGGGGCTGGATGAAGTTGCGCCGGCGCACCTCGGCGGGATCGACCCCGACCTCGCGCGCCAGGCGGTCCATCATCCGCTCGATCGCGTAGTTGCCGATCGGGCGGCCACCGCCGCGGATGAACCCGGTGGGAACGGTGTTGGTGAACACGAGCTCGGCGACCACGTCCAGCGCGGGCAGCACATAGGCGGAAACCATGTGGGGAACGATGTTGTTGGGCTGGCCGTTGCCGGGTCCCGGATAGGCGCCGAGGTCATGGATGACGCGGCCGCGCAGGCCTCGCAGCCTGCCATCCGCCCCAGCCGCGAGCTCGATCTCGAGCCGGGTGCCGTGGGCCTGGACCGTGGTTGCGGTGTCCTCGCTGCGGCTTGCCCACCAGGTCACCGGCCGGCCCAGGTGGCGGGCCAGCCAGGCGACCAGCACCTCCTCACCGTAGACCGTGCCTTTGGGGCCGAAGCCGCCGCCGACGTCGTGGGCCAGCGCGACCACCTGCTCGGGGTCGATCTCGAGCGCGTCGGCGACGGCCTGCCGCACCGAGAAGACGCCTTGGGTCGAGCTCCAGATCGTGAGCACCGACTCCGCCGGCTCCCATTGGGCGGTGGCGACCCTGGTCTCCATCGCCGCGGCCGCGATCCGCGCCAGCGCGAAGCTCTCCTTGACGACCCTGGGGGCTCCGGCAAAAGCGGCCTCGACGTCACCAAAGGTGTAGCGCTGCTCGCGGCCGACGTTTGACTGCTCCGAACTGTGTACGAGCGGTGCGCCCGCCTCGCGTGCCTGCATCACGTCGGCGACCGCCGGCAGAGGCTCAAAGTCGACCTCGAGTGCGGCCACGCCATCCTGAGCCTGGTATTCGCTCTCGGCGACCACCGCCGCCACCGCTTCGCCCACGTAGCGGACCTCCTGCTCGGCGAGTACCGGGCGGGCCAGCTGGGCCTGGTCGGGGGACACCCAATTGCTGACGCTGCGCGCCGATTGGGTCAGGTCTTGCGCGGTGACAACCGCCACCACGCCGGGCATCTGGCGGGCGGCGGCGGTATCGATCGAGGCGATCCTGGCGTGCGCAAAAGGCGAACGAAGGATCGCAACGTGGAGCAGGTTGGCGATGTGAATGTCGCCTGCGTAGCGGCCTCGACCGGTTATCAGCCGCTCGTCCTCCCGCCGGGGCATGGCGCGGCCGACGTAGGGAGGCACGCCGTTAGAATAGCCATCTGCCGACGGCGGGCGGCTAGCTCAGCTGGGAGAGCGCTAGCTTGACATGCTAGAGGTCGGCGGTTCGATCCCGTCGCCGCCCACCAGCTACAAGTCAATACTGCCGGCCCGTTCGTCTAGTGGACTAGGACGCCGGCCTTTCAAGCCGGAGATCGCGGGTTCGAAGCCCGCACGGGCCACCAACCCGGTGGTCGACGGGCGGGTGTAGCACAATGGCAGTGCGCCAGCCTTCCAAGCTGGTTACGTGGGTTCGATTCCCATCGCCCGCTCCAATTGTTCTGTCTCAGGACATCCCGGACTGGTGTTTCAAGACATCATGGACCGGCCAGCGCCCGCCGAGGCCGTAGTAGAGGCGTTCTGGTTGCAGGGTCAGTTGGCGCAGCAGCTCGCCGTCGGTGGTGACGACGGTGACC
>DASUWK010000042.1:0-34556 GCA_036378435.1 Candidatus Dormiibacterota bacterium
GTGGCGCCCTGCTAAGGTCCGGTGGCGTACAGCGGTGATTTGTGGGGAGCAGTGGTGAAAATACAGTCAACGTCGCAGCATTCGTCGCAGCAAACGCTCAAGTACGACACGCAGCCCTCCCTCCTCCTAGCGCTGCTCCCCGTCACTGCTGTCGCCGCCCGGGAAGCGCGCAACGCCCGGAACGCTCGTAACGCCCGCAACGCGCGCAACTAGCGTGGATGTTCGCCGGTACCTACCGGGTCAAAGTCGACGCCAAGGGCAGGCTGGCGATCCCGCACAGGCTCCGGAGCGGGCTGGGCGAGGGGAGTCACATCTCGATCGGCCCGGACGGAGTGCTGGTGATCTACACCCCGGAGGAATTCGAGAAGGTCGCGCAAGCGGTCCCGGCGCCCTGGCAGGCGAACGAGGGGCAGCGGCAGTTCCGCCGCCTTCTGTACTCGCTGGCACAGCCGTGCGAGTTCGACAGCCAGGGCCGAGTGACCCTGACGCCGGAGCAGCGCCGCTACTCGGGGATCGAGCACAGCTCGACCGTCGTGGTGGTGGGCAGTGGGGACCTGGTCGAGATGTGGCCAGAGGCCCGCTGGGACAGCTACTCCGCCGACGCGCAGCCTCGGTTCACCGACCTCGTTAGCGAAATCTTCAAGGGCTGACACACGGCCCACGACCCAGCACTTTCACAAGAGGTAATAGAGCTTCTCGAGCCCCGTCCGGGCGCGGTCTTCGTCGACTGCACGCTGGGCGGGGCAGGCCACGCACTTGAGCTGTTGACCCGAAGCCGGCCCGGCGGCCGGCTGCTGGGTCTGGATCGCGACCCCGCAGCCATCGCACGAGCACGCGAGCGTCTCGCCGAGTTCGGCGAGAACGCGGCCTCCGTGCAGGCCAACTTCGATTCGCTCGGAGAGGTGGCGGCGGCGCACGATCTTGGCGCGGTCGACGGAATCCTCTTCGATCTCGGGGTCTCGAGCTTCCAGCTCGACGAGCCCGAACGAGGATTCGCGATTCGCGCCGACGGCCCGTTGGACATGCGGCTCGATCCGACGAGCGGCCGGCCCGCCGCCGACCTCGTCAACCGACTGCCCGAGCGCGAGCTCGCCGGCTTGATCCGCGAGCTCGGCGAGGAACGGTGGGCCGCGCGCATCGCCGGCTTCGTCGTCGCCCGGCGCCCCCTCAGAACTACACGGGACCTCGCCGCCGCCGTCGAAGCGGCCGTCCCGCGGGGCGCCTGGCCGCGACGGATCCACCCCGCCACGCGGACTTTCCAGGCGTTGAGGATCGCCGTCAACGACGAGCTCGGCAGCCTCGAGCGCGCACTGCCCCAAGCCGCCCTGCTCCTGCGACCGGGCGGCCGGCTCGTGGTGATCAGCTTCCACTCGCTGGAAGACCGGATCGTCAAGCGCTTCATTCGCGACGAACCGTCGCTCAAACGGATCAACCCAACCCCCCTGACCCCCTCGGCGGCGGAGACCGGGCGCAACCGTCGCGCCCGCTCCGCCCGCTTGAGGGGTGCCGAGAAGCTCTAGCGACCTCGCACTTTCACCAAGGCCCAGGGCAGGACTTACCCCCAAACCCGCCCTGTCCTGGGCACCACCCCAAAAGGACAACGAGGCAATTGACCTGGTGACGACCCTGCAAACAATTTCACCCCGCCTGACGCGCCCCCAGCAGCGTCCGCGTGTACGCGCGTCCGCGCCGGTCCGACGTCGGCGCTCGCGCTGGCACCCGCCGCCGCAGCGGACGAGGGTTCGCGTGCCGATGCCCGCGATCGCCCTGCGCATCGATCGCAGCCTCCGGCTGTACATCGCAGGCGCCGCGGTCTTGCTCGTCGTGCTCGTGTATCTGATCCAGGCGGCGCAGGTGACGGCGGCCTCCTACCGCATCGAGCAGCTGCAGTCCAGCCAGCAGAGCCTGGTCGCCGAGCAGTCACAGCTGCAGTACGAGGAAGCGAGCTTGCAGGCGCCGGCCCGGGTCCAGGCCGAGGCCAGCCGAACCGGCATGCAGCGCGCCGCCCCAGCGGCCTACCTGCCGAGCCGCTCGGTGGCCGTCAACCTGCTCGCGCCGATCGACGGCGTTACGAGCACAGACCAACCCTTCTGGTCGCGGCTGGTCGCCGCGATCTGGCGCTAGCCCGTGGCCGTAGGCGCGGAGCGCTGGAGCCGCCCCAACGGCGACTTCCACACCGCGCCCCGCCGCGCGGCAGCCGCAGTCACCGTTCGGCGGTCCGGCGAGGAGCTGCACCGGCTGCGTGTGCTCTGGCTGCTGGCGGCCGCCGCCTTGCTGGCGTCGACGGTGTGGACGCGGATGGCGTATTGGCAGATCAGCCAGCACGGACGGCTGTCCGCTATCGCCGAAGCCCAGTACTCGAAGTACGTCGATCTGCCCTCGACTCGCGGCATGATCTACGACTCCTCCGGCCGTCCGCTCGCCGTCGACACGACCGTGTACGACGTCTTCGTCTCGCCTTCGCAGATCCCCGCCGGCCAGCGCGAGGCGCTGGCCGAGCAGCTGGCCGCGGCGCTCAACGTTCCGCGCGACCCGCTGCTGGGCGTGCTCTCGTCCGGCAAGCAGTTCGCCTACGTGGCCAAGCGTGTGTCGAAGACGATCGCCGACCGCCTGACCGCGCTTCAGCTGCCCAGCGTGGGGCTGCAGCCTGAGCAGCAGCGCTCCTATCTCCCCGGCGCGGTTCCCGGAACCTCGCTCGCCTCAAACCTGCTCGGCTTCGTCAACTACGACGGGCAGGGTCAGTACGGGGTCGAGGGCTACTACGACCAGGCGCTGGCCGGCAAGGCCGGTTACGAGACCACCTACCGCGATCTGGCGGGCAACGAGATCGTCCTCGGCTCGAGGACTCAGAAACTGCCGGTGAACGGCTCGAGCCTCACGTTGACTCTCGACTCGGACATCCAGTTCGCGGCCGAGCAGGCGATCGCCGGCGGCGTGCAGGCCGCGCATGCGGAGTCGGGCAGCGTGCTGATCATGGACCCGCACACCGGCGGCATCATCGCGTGGGCCGACTACCCGGGCTACGACGCCAACCAGTTCCAGAGCACCGACGTCGGCCGGTTCCAGGACCCGATGGTCTCGTACCTCTACGAGCCGGGCTCCGTGATGAAGGTGGTCACGCTGGCCGGCGCGTTGGAGGACCACGCGATCACACCGACGACCACGATCAACGACCCGGGCTACATCGGCGTCGGGGGCTACACCCTCCACGACTGGGACCTCGCCAGCCACGGGACGGTCACGATGACTCGCGTTCTGGACGACTCGCTTAACGTCGGCGCCGTCCGGGCCATGCAGATGGAAGGCTCGAGCGCCTTCTATCGCAACCTGGAGGCCTTCGGCTTCGGCAAGCCCTCAGGCGTCGACGTGCTGGGCGAGAACCGCCAGGCCGCCGGGCTCGCGCCCCTCGACCAGTGGTCGACGGTCCAGGTCGCGACCACGAGCTTCGGCCAGGGCATCGCCGTGAACATGGTCCAGATGCTGTCCGCGGTGAACGTCATCGCCAACGGCGGCCGCTGGGCGCAGCCCCACGTGGTGGCGGCAGTCGGGGACAAGGCCAGCGCCGCGGCGAGCGTCCCCGCGCGCCAGGTCGTCACCACACAGACGGCCCAGCTGATGACGTCGATGATGGAGGACGTCGTCCAGCACGGCTCGGGCTGGAAGGCGCGGGTGCCGGGCTTCCAGAACGACGAGGCCGGCAAGACCGGAACCTCTCAGATTCCGCAGAACGGCGGGTACTCCGACCAGGTCTGGGCGTCGTACGTGGGCTTCCTGCCGGCCACCAACCCGCAGTTCACGATGCTGGTCGTGGTGCGCAAGCCGAACAACGGCTCGTCCGACCACAACGAGGGCTACTACGTGTCCGGACCGATCTGGAAGGAGATCGCGCAGGCGATCGTCGTCGAGCGCCGGCTCAGCCCCGAAGCGCACTAACGCACCGGCGTCCCCGTACGTTCTTACAGCGATGCGCTACTCGCTCGCCGACGTCGCGCGGGTTGCCGGCGGCCGCTACTCGGGTGAGCCGCTGGAGGTCGACGCCTACGCGACCGATTCCCGCAGGGCGAGCGCTGGCACTCTCTTCTTCGCGCTGAAGGGCGCCGAGCTCGACGGCCACGACTTCGTCGCGGACGCGGCCGCCAGGGGAGCGACGGGCGTCGTGGTCGAGCGGCCGCTCGACATCGCTGCGCCGCAAGTCGTCGTTGACAGCACCTGGGAGGCGCTCTTCGCGCTGGCGGCCGACGCCCTGCACGCGACGGGCCCGCTGGCGGTGGGCGTCACCGGCAGCAACGGTAAGACGTCGACCAAGGATTTCGTGGCCGCCGCCCTCGGCGGGCGCTACCGCGCCCTCAAGACCGAGGGCAACCTCAACACCGAGACGGGCGTGCCGCTCACGCTGCTGCGGCTGGAGCCGGGCGTCCACACGGCGCTGGTGGCTGAGATGGGCATGCAGGGCCCGGGGGAGATCGCACGCCTGGCCAAGCTGGTCCAGCCGGCGATCGGCGTGATCACGGTGATCGGGACCGTGCACCTGGAGTTCTTCCCCAGCCGCGAGGACCTGGCGCGGGCCAAGGGCGAGCTGCTCGAAGCGCTGCCTCCCGACGGGGTGGCAGTGCTCAACGCGGACGATCCCTACACGGAGCTGCTGCGCTCGCTCACGACCGCGAGGATCGTCACCTTCGGCGGCGAGGGCGCCGACTACGCGGTGCAGGACTACGTGGGCTCGACGTTCTCCGTGCGCGGCCACGAGGTCCACCTCCAGCTGCCCGGCCGGCACCAGGCGCTCAACGCGGCGGCCGCGCTGGCCGTCGCCGAGGCCGCGGGCGTCCCGCTGGCGGAGGCGGCGCCTCGCCTCGCCGAGGTGGCGCCGGCCAAGGGACGCATGCGCGAGGTCCGCGCCGCGCGCGGCTTCACGATCTTGGACGACTCCTACAACGCGAGCCCCGAGTCCATGGAAGCCGCGTTCGCGGTGGTCGCCGAGCACCCGGGGAGGCGGCGCTTGGCGGTGCTGGGCGAGATGCGCGAGCTCGGCGCCCTTGCCGGCCCCGAGCACGAGCGGATCGGCCGGCTCGCCAAGGACGTCTTCGACGGCGTCGCTGTCGTCGACACGGGGGAGGCCGGCAAGCTCGCCACCGCCGCCGGCGCTGAGCTCGTGCCGGATGCCGAGGCCGCACGTCTTTGGGTGCAGGAACACGCGGGCGAGGGCGACCTCGTGCTGGTGAAGGCCTCACGAGGGGTGGCTCTCGAAAGGCTGGTCGACGCGCTGGTCGAGTCGTGATCCAGGACCTGCTGACCTTCGCGGTGACCTTCGCGGTGGCCATCGCTCTCTACCCGCCCTTCATCCGGCTCCTGAAGCGGCGCCGGGCCGGGCAGGTCATCCAGGCCGAGCTGCCCGAGGCTCACCAGCGCAAGGCCGGCACTCCGACCGCGGGCGGGATCCTGTTCACGGCGCTCGCTCTGGTCGGTGGCGCGCTGGCCTGGCGGGCCGGCCATGCCGGCGCCGCGGCGCCGCTCGTCGGGCTGGCCGCCGGCGGCCTGATCGGGCTGGCGGACGACCTCCGCAAGCTGCGGGTCGGCTCTCTCGGGATACCCGCGCGCGCCAAGTTCCCGCTCCAGCTGCTGCTGGCGGTCCCGGTCGCGTATCTCGCGCACAACGGACACCAGTGGCCGATCGGCCCGGACCTCGGCGCTTGGTACTGGCCGGTCGCGGTCGTGGCGATCGCCGGCACCGCCAACGCCGTGAACATCTCTGACGGCATCGACGGGCTCTGCGCGGGCCTGTCGATCATCGCGCTGCTGGCGCTGCTGTTCGGCGTCCCGAACGCGCAGCCCGGCGAGAAGGCGACCGGCCTGGTGCTGCTGGGGGGCGTCGCGGCGTTCCTCGTCTACAACCGCCATCCCGCGCGAGTCTTCATGGGCGATGCCGGGGCCCTGGCGATCGGCTACGCAATCGCGGCCATGGCGATTGCCCAGGGCTACGTGCTGGCGCTGCTGATCGCCGGTTTCGTGTTCGAGATCGAGACGCTCTCTGTCATCATTCAGGTCGCCTACTTCAAGGCGACGAAAGGTCGCCGCGTCTTCAAGATGACCCCGATTCACCTCACGTTCCAGTTAGAGGGTTGGTCTGAGAACAGGATCGCCCTGAGCTTTTGGTCGGCGGCTGCCGTGGCCGGCCTGCTGGCAGCCGGGGCGACCCGTTGGCTCTGAGTGAACCCGCACTCGTAGTCGGTCTCGCACGCAGCGGGCTCGCGATCACCAAGTTCCTTGTCTCGCGAGGCGCCGGCGTACGCGTCTGCGACCGGCGACCCGCCGCGGAGCTGGCCGACTTCGTCGAGCGGCTGCCGCCTGGCGTCGAGACCGTGCTCGGCGGCTACGACCATTCCGTGCTCGACGGCGTCAACACCGTCTACGCGAGCCCCGGCGTCTGGTGGGACGACCCGCTGCTGGAGTCAGCCCGGCGGCGCCGGCTGCACCTGTCCAGCGAGATGGACCTCTTCTTCCAGCTCTGCCCGGCGCCGATCGTCGGCATCACCGGCACCAACGGAAAGACGACGACGACTGAGATGACCGGCCGCCTGCTGCGGCGCGGCGAACGGCCGGTGCTGGTGGGCGGCAACACCGGCGACACCGTGATCGACCGGCTCGACGAGATCACGGCGGAGCACACGGTGGTGCTCGAGCTGTCCAGCTTCCAGATCGAGTCGATCGAGAAGCCGCGGCCGCACATCGCGGTGGTTCTGAACGTGACGCGCGACCACCTCGACCGCCACCACGACTTCGAGAGCTACGCGGCGCTGAAGCGGAAGCTGGTCGAGTTCCTGCGGCCCGACGACTGGGCCGTGCTGAACAGCCGCGACTCCGTCGTGCGCAGCTTCGCTGATTCGACGCGCGCGCGCGTCGTCTGGTTCGACGAGCACCGCCCGCTGCCGGAGCTCAGCGTGCCCGGCCCGCACAACTTGGAGAACGCCCTCGCCGCGGCGGCGGTGGCGCGAATCTGCGGCGTCGACGACGGCGCCGTGCTCGCGGAGCTGCGTTCCTTCCCGGGCGTCGAGCACCGCATCGAGCTCGTCGGCGAGTGGGGCGGCGTCCGCTGGTACAACGACTCGAAGGCGACCAACCCGGACTCCGCGCTGGTGGCGCTGCGCGCCTTCGGCGACGAGCCCATCGTCCTGATCGCGGGCGGGTACGGCAGCGGTTTCGAGCTCGGGCCGTGGCTCGAGGAGATCAGCCGGCGGGTGGCCAAGGTCGTCCTGCTGGGCGAGTCCGCGCCCGAGCTGGCGGCAGCGCTCGGCGACCAAGCGCCCGTCGCGGTCGCGGCAGGCCTGGCGCAGGCCGTGGACCTGGCCCGCGAGACCGCCGAACCCGGGTCGGTCGTGCTCTTCAGCCCCGGCTACAAGAGCTTCGACATGTTCCACGACTTCGAGGATCGAGGCCGCCAGTTCAAAGCCGAGGTCCGAAGGCAGCTCGATGCCTGAGAGCCGCCGCATGCTCCAGCGCCTCGAGCCGGCCGGCGATCGCTGGCTCGTGCTGTCGACGCTGTTCCTCTGCGCCTTCGGTCTCGTGATGGTGCTGAGCGCCAGCCAGGCCCTGGCCCTCCTGCAGCACGCTTCGCCCTTCTACTACTTCGAAAGGCAGGCGGGATGGATGGTCCTCGGCTTCATCGCCCTCATCGCGCTGAGCCGCCTGGATCTCGACCGCGTCCGCCGGCGGGCGCCGCTCGCGGCGGCGGTGGTGGCCCTGCTCATGCTCGTCGTGCTGGTGCCGCACATCGGACTGCAGGTGAACGGAGCTCGCCGCTGGCTCTCGCTCGGGCCGCTCGGCACCGTGCAGCCCTCTGAGATCGGCAAGCTCGTCTTCGTCCTCTACATCGCGGACTGGATCGACCGCCGCGGGGAGCGGCTGCGCAGCTTCAGCGAGGGCACGCTGCCCTTCGCGCTGATCCTCGGCGGCATCCTGCTGCTGCTCCTGCTCCAGAAGGACCTGGGCACGGCCGTCATCACCGGAGCGATCCTGCTCGCGGCTTTCTTCACCGGCGGCGGGCGTCCCTCGCACCTGGTGCTGCTGGTCTGCGTCCTCGCTCTCGGGTTCGTCATCGCGACGGTGATCGAGCCCTACCGCGCGGCTCGCCTGGCCTCGTTCGCGAATCCATTTGCCGACCGCCTCGGAGCCGGTTTCCAATCGACGCAGGGCTTGCTGGCGCTGGGCTCCGGCGGCATCACAGGCGTCGGCCTGGGGCACTCGGTGGAGAAATACCTATGGTTGCCGGAGGCCCACACCGACTTCATCTTCGCCATCGTGGGCGAGGAGACGGGCCTGATCGGCACGACGCTGCTCCTGGCGGGCTTCTGCGTCTTCACCGTGCGCGGCTACCGGATCGCGATGCGCGCCCCGGACCGGTACACGCTGATCGTGGCGGCCTCGGTGACCACCTGGATCGGCTTCCAGGCGCTGCTGAACATGGCGACGGTCACCGACACCCTGCCCATCACAGGCGTACCGCTGCCGTTCGTAAGCTACGGAGGCACCGCCGCGGCGACGACCATCGCGGCCGTCGGCGTTCTGCTCAACATCGCGGCCCAGGGCGTCCGAACCGGTCTCGCCCGGCAGCGGAGGATGGATGCGACTCTTGATATCGGGCGGCGCGACGGGCGGACATATAACCCCGGCGCTCGCGGTCGCGCAAGCGCTGCGCGCTGAGGAGCCCGACGCCGCGATCCTGCTCGTGGGCAAGCGCGGCGGCCCCGAGGAACGACAGGTGCCCGAGGCGGGCTTCGACCTGGAGACGGTGCGCGTCCAGGGCTTCGACCGCGACGCGCCCTGGCGCAACCTCGCCTTGCCGTTCGTCCTGCCGGGAGCGCTGGCGGAGGGACGGCGGATCGTGCGCGACTTCCGCCCGGACGTCGTCCTCGGCACCGGCGGCTATGTGATGGTGCCGGCGCTGAGCGCCGCGCGCCGTGCCGGGGTGCCCTATGTGCTGCTGGTGAGCGAGCCGCGCGGCCTGGCCAACCGTCTCTTCTATCGCCGGAGCGCCGCCGCCTGCCTCAGCCTGCCCGACCGCCACGGACGGGTCAGGTCTAAGCGCGTCGAGGTGACCGGGTTTCCGCTGCGCCCCGGGTTCCGGCCAGCCTCGCCCGCGGCGCCCCCGCGCCGGCTGCTCGTGCTGGGCGGCTCGTTGGGGGCGCGCAATCTCAACCGGGCCGTCTGGGGCGCCCTCGAAGGGCTGCTCCAGCGCTTCGACGAGGTCGTCCACGTCGCCGGCAGGCAGGCGGAGGCGGACCTGCCGGGCTACCAGCGACCGGGCTATCGGGGAATGCTGTTCACCGATGAGATGCAGGAACTGATGGCCGCGGCCGACCTCGTCGTCAGCCGTGCCGGCGTCGGGACGATCTCCGAGATCACGGCCTGCGGCCTGCCCGCGGTCCTGGTGCCCGGCACTTTCGCCGGCGCCCACCAGGAGGACAACGCGGCCCTGCTGGCCGCTGAGGGCGCGGCGATCCGAGTCGGCGATTCCGAGCTGACGCCGGCACGGCTGCTCGAGGTGCTCGACTCGTTAACACCCGACCAGCTCCGCGCGATGGCCGCGGCCAGCGGCCGCCTCGGCAAGCCCGACGCGGCGCAGCGGGTGGTACAGGTGCTGCGCGAGGTGGCCGCTTGAAGGTCCACCTGGTGGGCGTCGCCGGCGCCGGCGTCTCGGCTCTGGCGCGGATCTATCTGACGCGCGGCGACGAGGTCAGCGGCTGCGACATCCGGGAGCTCCCCATCACGGAGGAGCTGGCCGCCGAAGGCGCCTCGATCACGACGAGCGGGCAGTCGCCCACGCACGTCCGCGGCGTCGACCTGGTCGCCTATGGCGGCCAGACGCAGCCAGACCACGAGGAGCTGGAGGCGGCCCGAGCCGGTGGCGCCGTCGTGCGCAGTCGCGCGGAGGCGCTGTCCGACCTCATCGCGGACTCCGAGAGCTCGATCGCCGTCGCGGGCAGCCACGGCAAGACGACGACCGCGTACATGGTCGGGCACATCCTCGGGGCGGCCGGCTGGGATCCGACGCTCTACGTGGGCGACCACTCCACGCACTCGCGCTACGGCCGCGGCGGCTGGATCGTCGCCGAGGTCGACGAGTCCGACGGCACGCTCATGCTCCATCACCCCAAGCACGCGATCGTGACCAACGCCGACTTCGACCACGCGACCTTCTTCGTCGACGTCGAGGCGGTGCGCGCTCACTTCGCCGAGTGGCTGGCGCGCCTGCCGGACGACGGACTGGCGCTCGTGTGCGCGGATGACGAATTCCTGCCCCAGGTAGCCACAGCCGCCCGCTTGGTCACCTACGGCTTTGCCGAGAGCGCGGACTACCGGATCGAGGATCATCGCCCGGCGCGGCTGTGGCATCGCGGAGAGGAGCTGGGCGTGATCGCGGTCAGCCAGCCGGGCCGCCACAACCGGCAGAACGCCGCGGGGGCGGCCGCGCTCTGCCTCGAGCTCGGGGTGCCGTTCGAAACCGTCAAGCGGGCCCTCGAGAGCTATCCCGGCGCGCACCGCAGGCTGGAGTTCGTGGGCGAGTTCCGGGGGGCCCGTGTCTATGACGATTACGGCCACCACCCGACGGAGATCGCCGCGGTGAAAGACGCGGTTCGCGAGGCCCACCCCGGGCGCATGGTCATGGTCGTTCAGCCCGCTCGCTACAGCCGGTTGAAGGCGCTGCTGCCGCGCTACGTCGAGGTGCTCCGGGATGTCGCGCCGCTGGTTGTGACCGAGGTCTACGCCTCCGGCGAAGCGCCCAACGGGGCCTCCGGCCGCCAGCTGGCGGAGCTGGTCGGAGCCCGCTACGCGCCCGACCTCGACGCTGCGCGGCAAGCCGTGGAGGAGATCGCCGAGCGCGGCGACTGGGTGGTGCTGGTCGGCCTGGGCGACATCTGGAAGGTCGGGCGTGCTCTTGTCGGCTGAGATCCCGGGCGCGGTCCGCGACCACCCGCTGGCCAAGCACACGTCGTTCAACATCGGCGGCTCCGCGGACTGGTTCCTCGAGACCGGCGACCTCGAGTCCGTGACCAGGCTCGGCGTGCCCTTCCGTGTGATCGGTGCGGGCACCAACCTGCTGGTCTCTGACGCCGGGGTCGAAGGCCTGGTCGTGCGCTGCGTCTCGCGGAGCCACGAGGTGCGCGGCACCCGCATCTGGGCCGAGGCCGGGCTGAAGATGATGCGGCTCGCCCGTATCGCCGCGGACCACAACCTGACCGGCTTCGAGTGGGCGATCGGGGTCCCGGGCGCCGTCGCGGGCGCGGTGTATCAGAACGCGGGCTGCTGGGGGCGCGAGCTCAAGGACGTGCTGGTCGAGGCAGATGGCCTGACCCCGGATGGGAAGCGGGTGACGTGGACGCCGGCCGACCTCGAGCTCGGCTACCGGCGCTCGGCTCTCCGCCACGGCGCGCTGCGCGGCCACGTCGTCACCGGCATGGTCATCCAGCTGGAGCGGGGCGACGGGGCGGCCTCCCGCGCCCGGATGGCCGAGCTCACAGCGGAGCGCGAGCGAACCCAGCCCATCAAGACCAAGAACTGCGGCAGCGTGTTCATCAACCCGGACGGTGACTCCGCCGGCCGCCTGGTGGAGGCCGCGGGTCTCAAGGGGGCGGAAGAGGGCGCGGCGCAGATCTCACCGGTGCACGCCAACTTCATCGTCAACCGCGGTGGCGCCAGGGCAGCGGACGTGTGGAAGCTGATCGAGCGTGCGCAGGCGGCCGTGCGCGGCCAGTTCGGCGTCGAACTCGAGATCGAAGTCGAGAGGTTGGGTCGGTGGTGACATGCGTGTAGCCGTCCTGGCCGGCGGGCGCTCAGCCGAGCGCGAGGTCTCACTGCGGTCGGGCGCCCAGGTCGGCGGCGCTCTGCGGGAGGCGGGGCACGAGCCGGAGCTGGTCGACCTCGACGAGCACACCTGGGACGTGCTTCGCGACGGCCGCTTCGACGTCGTCTTCATCGCGCTCCACGGCCGCTTCGGCGAGGACGGCACCGTCCAGGGCATGCTCGAGCTGCTCGGCATCCCGTACACGGGCTGCGGCGTCCTCGCCAGCGCACTCTGTCTCGACAAGCCCCTCGCCAGCCGCCTGCTGCGCGACGAGGGCTTCGCCATCCCCGACTTCATCGAGGTCGACGGCGACGAGGCGCGCACCGGGCTGCCGCCCGAGGTCGAGAGCGGCAGTCTCGGCTGGCCCCTCGTCGTCAAACCGGCGCGCGAGGGCTCGACCATCGGCCTGACCATCGCGGCGAATGCAGACGCGGCTGCGGACGGCATCCGCCTCGCCGCCGGTTACGACCGGCGCGTGGTCTGTCAGCGGTTCGTCGCGGGCGTCGAGGTGACGCTCGGGGTGCTGCAAGCGCCCGAGCTGGAGGTCCTGCCCAGCCTCGAGATCGTCTCCGAGAACCCGGTTTACGACTACGAGGCCAAGTACACGGAAGGTCGCAGCCGCCACATCATCCCGGCCCGCATCCCAGCTGAGGCGCGGGAGGCGTGCGCAGACGTCGCCGCGCGCGCGTTCCAGCTGTTCGGGTGCGATGGGATGGCGCGGGTGGACCTGATCGTCGACGAGCAGCAGGTGCCGTGGGTGCTCGAGGTCAACACGGTGCCAGGGCTGACCGAGCTGTCGCTCTTACCGGACGCAGCCCGGGCCGCGGGGATCCAGTTTCCCGACCTGTGCGACCGGCTCGTACGTCACGGCGCCGGCCGTTTCGAGCGCCGGCTCTAGCTTTGCGGTCGCGCCGGCGACGCAGTCTGCCGCGCCGGTCGTGGCGCGGCCCGCTGGAGCCGGGAGTGCCCATCTCGCGGCTCGAGTGGTCGCGGCAGGAGCAGGAGCCGCGTCACCCTGCCGCCGGGCGCCGCGCTCTGGCCGTCGCCGGGGTGGTCCTCGAGGGGCTTCTGCTGGCCTGGCTGCTGCTCGGGTCGGCCTTGAGGGTCACGCAGGTCGCGGTGACGGGCAATCAGCATCTGACCGCGGCGGAGGTGCGCGCGGCGTCCGGGCTATCGAGCCGGCCTTCTGTGATCGGACTCGACGTTGATACGATCCGCCGCAAATTGCTGCAGCTGCCGTGGGTCCGCGCCGCCACCGTGACTCCTGAGCTGCCTTCCAGCGTTCTGATCGACGTCCAGGAGTGGCGCGCCGTGGCCGCCTACAAAGTGGGAGCCTCGTACTACCTGCTCAACGGCGAAGCCACCGTCCTGGAGCAGGTACCGCCCGCGCCAGGCATCCTGGAGATCGACGGCCCGTCCAAGCCGCTGCCGCACCCGGGCGCCAAGGCCATCGACACCGAGCTGCTCTCGGCGCTGGTCAACCTGGCGCGCGCCTTTCCGCTGGCGACGGGGGAGAGCGTGGCGCGGTTTCAGATCGACGACTGCGGCGATCTCAAGCTCTTCGCTTCCAGCGGCTTCACCGTGATGTTCGGCCGCGTCCTCACGCCAGAGGAGTTCAGCAGCCTGCAGCAGAAGCTCGACGCGCTGGCGGCTCTGCGCGGCAGCGTCGATTTCGCCTCCAAGGACCTCGACTACGTCAACGTTGAGAACCCCTCCGCGCCGGCAGTCCACCTCCACTCGTCCAAGCCTCCGCCGCCATCACCAGGCGCGACACCGCAGGCGTCGCCGAGCCCGCAGGGCATCGAGGTGATCGGATGCCAGTGATCCTCATCGTCCTCGTCGCCGCGGCCGTCGGGCTCGCGCTGGGGCTGCTGTCGCCGGTGACCATCCCCGTGGCCTACGCGCGCTACACCGCCGTGGCGCTGCTGGCGGCGCTGGATTCGATCTTCGGCGCCTTCAAGGCCTACCTGGCCGGCACGTTCGAGCCCCGCGTGTTCATCTCCGGTCTGGTGACCAACATGGCCCTGGCCGGCGGGCTCACGTGGGTCGGCGACAAGCTGGGCGTCGACCTGTCGATCGCGGCGATCGTCGCCTTCGGCGTGCGGATCTTCAACAACCTCGGCGCGATCCGCCGGCACTACCTCTGAGAGGGACCCTCCCCGCGGCGCGGGGAGGGCCAGGGAGGGGCCTGCGCTCAGCCGGTCAGCTCGGTCGGGACCACCGGCAGCTTGCGCAGCGCACCGCGCCGGACGATGCCAAGCTCCGCCGCGCGGCCGATCGCCGCCGCGACCATCAGCCGCTGGAGGTCGCCGGCCTTGGCCACCTCTCTGCCGTCCAGCTCGACGATGATGTCCCGCGCCCGGACGCCGGCCTGCTCGGCCGGGCTGCCCGCGACAACCTCGACGACCTCGATTCCCGCCTTGTGACCAACGCGGTCGGCGACCGCCGGCGGCAGCCGCCGCGCCGCCCCGGCAATGCCGAGGTAGGCCCGCCGCACGCGCCCGTCCCGCATCAGCGCGGAGAGGATCAGCTCGGTGGTCGCGTTGATCGGCACCGCCAGGCCAAGGCCGACGCCGGCCACCGCCGTGTTGACGCCGACGACCCGCGACCGGCTGTCCGCCAGCGCGCCCCCGGAATTCCCGGGGTTGAGGGCCGCGTCAGTCTGGATCACGTTCTCGACGACGCGGCGAGGGCCGCCGTTGCCCGTCGTGAGCGAGCGGCCCAACGCGCTGACCACGCCGGCGGTGACGGAGCCGGCGAAGCCGAGGGGGTTGCCGACGGCGACTACCAGCTGCCCGACGCGCAGCCGGTCGGCGTCGCCGAGCTGGACCGGGACCAAGGACGCGCGCACGCGCACGACTCCGAGGTCGGACAGCGGGTCCGAGCCGACCGTCTCGAACTCGTGCTCCTCGCCGTCGGGGAAGGCGGCCGTGCCGCCACGCGACCCGTCGACGACGTGCGCGGAGGTGACGAGGTAGCCGTCAGGCGTGAGCGCGAAGGCGGAACCGCCGCCCTCGCCGCGCCCGCGGCGAACGCGGAGATTGGCGACCGACGGCAGGAGCCGCTCGGCCACCGTGGTGACGACGGAGGAGTAGGCGTCGAGCGCCTCCTCCTCCGCCGGAAGAACGTCCAGCTGGGCTGCCATCTCGAATGTCCTCGAAAGCCGCCTAGAAGGTGTGGGTGGCCCCGCGGCCGTGGTGGCCGCGCCGCCCCCGCGAGCCCGTCGTCCGCCCTGAGCCACCTTGGGTGAAGCGCTTGGTCACGCCGCCCAGGACAGCGCCCCAGGTGACGTACTTCTCGAAGCGCTCCTCGGCCTCGCGTGCGATCCCGATACGCTCGCCGCGCGTCTCATCGCGGAAGCGAGCGATGCGGCCGGCCGCGAAGCTCTCGCGAGCCGCCTCGTCCCCGGTGGGGAGAGAGTCCTCGGGCAGCTTCCCGAGGACCACGATCTGGTCGTCCTCGATCGTGATGTCCGCTCCCGAAAACCAGCCGTCCGGGAGCCTTCCGGCAAACCAACCCTGTATCGACGAAACGTCTGCTGTGCTCATGAATTACAAGATTACACCGTTGCTGACGTGGCTAAACATCGAGGTTTCGCATAGCATCCGGGCCTGGTGACCGCAGACCTGGGTGCGGTGGTTCGGCGCGCGTGGGCGGCATACGACGCCGGGGATGAACAGGGCTTCCGGGCGTGCGTCACGGACGACTGGAGGGAGTTCGACTTCGGTGATCCCGAGGGCGAAAGCGCGGGCGTCGACGAGATCCTCGGGTCGATGGCCGCGCAGAGCGCCGCCTTCCCTGACAAGCAGACGGAGGTGCTGTTCGAGGTGGTCGAGGGCGACGTGGTCGCCCAGTACACGATCTCCCGGGCGACCCACCTCGGCCGCTATTTCGACCTCGAGCCAACCGGTGAGCGCGTAACGGCCACCGAGATGTGCTTCCACCAGATGCGGGGCGGGCTCATCGCCAGGACATGGGCGGCGACGGCCGAAGCCGGGTTCTACACGCAGCTGACCGGCCGGCCGCCGCCCGAGAAGCTCGACAACCAGACCTGATAACGGTTCAGTAGAGCACTACATCTGGCACTCAAAAAACTAGCGGGCACAAGTTCTTGTAGCGCGGCGTCTTTCCGGTTATACTCTGCGGCGACCCGCCCAACCCAACCTAGTCGTCGGAGGCATTTCAGCACACCCGTTGTCGCGGCGGAAGTACGTTGCCGGGCTGGACCTTGGCACCAGCAAGGTGTCCGCGGTCCTCGCCGAGGTCGCCGAGAGCGGCGAAGTCATCCTGCTCGGTGCGGCCGAATATCCCTCTGACGGCCTGCGCCGCGGGGTGGTCGTCAACATCGACAAGACCGTGGAATCGATCCAGGCCGCCGTGCTCCGCGCGGAGCGGATGGCGGGCATGCGGATCGAGTCCGTCACCGTCTCCCTGGGCGGCCCGCACCTCATGTGCGAGCGCAGCCGGGGCGTGGTGGCGGTCAGCCGGCCCGACCGCGAGATCGAGCCTGACGACGTCCAGCGGGTCGTCGAGGCCAGCCGCGCCATCTCGGTCGCGTCTGACCGCCAGGTCATCCACGTCATCCCGAGGACCTTCATGGTCGACGGCCAGGATGGCGTCAAGGAAGCGGTGGGCATGACCGGGCAGCGTCTCGAGGTCGACACCGCGCTGATCAGCGGCGCCCAGACCGCCATCCACAACGTCATCAAGTGCGTGCACCAGGCCGGCCTCGACGTCGACGACGTGGTCTGCTCAGGGCTGGCGGCCGGTGAGGCCGTCCTGACCCAGAACGAGCTCGACCTCGGCGTCTGCCTCGTCCAGATCGGCGCCGGCACCACCGACGTCGTCGTGTACACGGACGGCGCCCCGCTGCACCTCAGCGTGCTGCCGGTGGGCGGCAACCACGTGACCAACGACATCGCGATCGGCCTGCGCACGACGCTCGAGGAGGCGGAGGCGCTCAAGCTCAACTACGGCCACACGCTGCCGTCGGTCATCCCGGCCGACGAGCGGATCGACGTGCGGCAGGTCGGCGGCGACCGACTCCAGCCGGTCGCCCGCCGTTTCGTGGCGGAAGTCATCGGCCCTCGCATGCGCGAGATCTTCCAGATGGCCAAAGAGGAGGTGGTGCGGCGGAGCGGATACGAGGGCCTGCTCCCGGCAGGCGTCGTGGTGACGGGCGGCGCGGCGCGGTTGATGGGGACGACCGACGCCGCGCAATCCGTATTCGACAGCTCGGTTCGGCTCGGTATCCCGAGCAGTGTCGGCGGTCTTTCCGACCGGGTCGCCGGCCCCTCTCATGCCGTAGCCGTCGGGCTGGCCCGCTGGGCAGTCAAGGCGCAGACTCGCCCGCCCGTCCGGCAGCTCGCGGCCGTGGGCGCCGGGCCCGGCCTCGGCGAGGCCTACCAGAAGACCGTGCGCTGGCTCAGGGATTTCTTTTAGGAGCTTCACAAACTGACCCGCATCGACATGGAGGACGACATGAAGGATCTTTTGCAAGAGGGCCGCGCCCGGATCAAAGTGATCGGCGCCGGCGGCGGTGGCGGCAACGCCGTCAACCGGATGATCTCAGCCAACCTGAAAGGGGTCGAGTTCATCGCCGTCAACACGGACATGCAAGCGCTCGAGCGCTGCAATGCCAACCTGAAGGTCAACATCGGCAAGAAGCTGACCCGAGGGCTGGGCGCGGGCGGCAACTGGACCATCGGCCGTGACGCGGCCGAGGAGAGCCGGCACGAGCTGACCGACATCGTCAAGGGCGCCGACATGGTGTTCATCACCGCCGGCATGGGCGGTGGGACGGGCACCGGCTCGGCCTCGGTGATCGCCGGCCTGGCCAAGGAGCAGGGCTCCCTCACCATCGGTGTCGTGACCAGGCCGTTCAGCTTCGAAGGTCCCGTGCGCGCGCGCAGCGCGGACGAGGGAATCCAGGAGCTGAAGGGGAAGGTCGACGCGCTGATCGTCATCCCCAACGACCGCCTGGCCCAGGTGTCGTCCGCCAAGACGACGCTCCAGGAGGCATTCCGCACCGCCGACGACGTCCTCCGGCAGGGCGTCCAGGGCATCTCCGACCTGATCGTCCACGCGGGCGAGATCAACGTGGACTTCGCAGACGTCCGCGCGATCATGGCCGACGCGGGCGAAGCCCTGATGGGCATCGGCTACGGCGCCGGTGACAACCGGGCCGAGGACGCGGCCAAGGCCGCCGTGTCGAGCCAGCTGCTGGAGACGTCGATCGACGGTGCCCGCGGGATCCTGTTCAACATCACCTCGGGGCCGGACATCACTCTGGCCGAGGTCCAGAAGGCGGCGCAGATCGTGCGCGCGTCGGCGGACGGCGAGGCGAACATCATCATGGGCGTCGTTTACGACGAGCGGATGCAGGACGAGGTCAAGATCACGGTCATCGCCACCGGCTACGGCGTGCCGAAGAACAAGTACGAGTCGTCCCACTCCAACATCCCGGTCGAGTACACGCGCGAGGCGGAGCCCTCCACCGCGGAGCCCGCGGCCGCCAAGCTCGAGTTCGGCAGCGACGACGAGGACATCAACATCCCGGCGTTTCTGCGGCACCGCGCCTAGGTAACTTCTCGGGGCGGCCTTCGGGCCGCCCCGCACCACCATGAGATGCCCCTACTGCCAGCAACCTGACACCAAGGTCGTCGACTCGCGCGAGTCGGAGATCGGTGAGGCGATCCGCCGCCGCCGCGAGTGTTTGGCGTGCGGCAAGCGCTTCACCACCTATGAGCGGATCGAGACGGTGCCGTTCTACGTCACCAAGAAGGACGGCAGGCGCGAGGACTTCGATCCGCAAAAGCTTTTCACCGGCCTGAAGAAGGCCACTGAGAAGCGCGAGATCTCACCCGACCGTCTGCGGGCCATCGTCGACGAGATCGAGGCCGACCTGCGCCAGTCCGGCCGCGCCGAGATCCCGTCCGAGGAGATCGGGGAGATGGTCATGGACCGCCTGCGGGACCTCGACGAGATCGCCTACATCCGCTTCGCCTCGGTGTACCGGGAGTTCAAGGACCTGCAACAGGTCCGGCAGGAGATCGAGCGCGTGCTCACCCCCGCTAAGCGCTCGAAGTAGCGGTCCACGAACGTCCCCCGGCCGGCCGGGGGCCCATTCGACGAGCGCTGTTAGGGCTCGCGGCCGGCCGCGGGTCCCAAGCGGACCCTAGGTAGCGGCCTCGAACACCACCGCCGTCCCGTAGCAGAGAACTTCGGTCACGCCGCTCGTAATCTCCGTCGCGTCGTAGCGCATGCCGACGATGCCGTTGGCGCCGAGGGCGGCCGCGTGCTCGCACATCAGGCGGTAGGCGTCCTCGCGCGTCGACTCGCAGAGCTCCGTGTAGAGGCTGATGTTGCCGCCGACGATCTGCTGGAACGCCGCGCCCAGTGAGCCGACGACGCTGCGGGAGCGGACGATGATGCCGCGGACGATGCCGAGGTTGCGGGCGATGCGCGCGCCGTCGATGTCGAAGGCTGTGGTCACCCAGGGGGTCGCGATCGCGTGGGGTTGCTGAGCCATGTGAGAACCTCCTTTGAACTTTCGCTGTGAGTATTGCCGACCGGCTCGACGCGATAAGGCGCGAGGCCCCGCCGCACGTCGCCATCGTCGCCGTCACGAAGGGGCGGTCGGTCGAGGAGTGCCGCGAGGCCCTGGCCGCCGGGTTGAGCGACCTCGGCGAGAACCGCACCCAGGAGGCGCTGCCCAAGCTGGACGCGCTGCCTGCCGCGCGCTGGCACCTGGTGGGGCACCTGCAGCGCAACAAGGCGCGGCATGCGGGGCGCTTCTCGCTCGTCCAGTCGGTCGACTCCGTGGAGCTGGCGGAGGCCATCGCGACCCACTCCCCTGGGCAGGGCGTCCTGCTCCAGGTCAACACGGCACGCGAACCTCAAAAGCACGGCTGCGCTCCTGAAGAGGCGGTCGAACTGGCGGCGCGGATAAGCGGGCTGCTCTTGCTTCGAGGGTTCATGTGCATCGGTCCCCTGGCCGGCGACCCTGCGCCTGCCTTCGGCGAGCTGCGGGCGCTCCGGGACGAGGCGCAGGCTCGGCTCGGCGTCCCGCTGCCGGTGCTTTCGATGGGCATGACGGACGACTGGGAGGTGGCTCTGGCGTGCGGAAGCTCGATGCTACGATTGGGCCGCGCGCTCTTCGGTTGAACTCGGCGGAGCCGCGCAAACGGCCATGACTCCAGCCACCCTGATTGACGTACTCTGCTACGCGCTGCTCGCGGCGATCCTGGTCCGGATCGTGTTCAGCTACGTCGAGGGCCCGTTCCCGCGCAACCAGCTGCACCGGCTCGCCTTTGACATCACCGAGCCCGTGCTGCGCCCGATCCGCAACGTGCTGCCGCCCACGGCCGGCTTCGACTTCTCGCCGACGATCGTGATGGTGGTTTTGTTCCTCATCATCGGCGCCGTCCACTGACCGTGTTGGAGGAGGTTTCCCCGCGGGTCAGCTTCCCTCAGCTGGAAGAGGAGATCCGCGACTACTGGCAGTCCGACGGCACTTTTGAGGCCAGCCTCGAGCTGCGCAAAGGCGCCCCGCGCTTCGTCTTCTATGAGGGGCCGCCCACCGCCAACGGCAAGCCGGGCACCCACCACATCCTCGCGCGCGCCTTCAAAGACCTGTTCGGCCGCTACAAGACCATGCGCGGCTTCTATGTGGAGCGGAAGGCGGGCTGGGACACGCATGGGCTGCCGGTCGAGTTGGAGATCGAGCGCAAGCTCGGCATCAGCGGCAAGCAGCAGATCGAGGAGTTCGGCATCGCCGAGTTCAACCGCCTCTGCCGCGAGAGCGTCCACGAGTACGTCGGCGACTGGCGGGCCTTCAGCGAGCGGATGGCGTTCTGGCTCGACTACGACAACGCCTACTGGACGTACCGGCCCGACTACATCCAGTCGGTCTGGTGGGCGCTCGGCGAGATGTGGGACCAGGGCCTCGTCTACAAGGGCTTTCGGGTGGCGCCTTACTGCCCGCGCTGCGCGACTCCGCTCAGCAGCCACGAGCTGGCCCAGGGCTACCGAGACAACGTCGAGGACCCGAGCCTCTTCGTGCGGTTCCGGCTCAAGCGCGATCCCGAAACCTCACTTGTGGCTTGGACGACCACGCCCTGGACGCTGCCGGGCAACGTCGCGCTCGCGGTGGATGAGGAGGCGACCTATGCGGTCATCCGCCAGGGCGGCGAGAACCTGATCCTCGCCGAGGCGCGCCTGCCGGACGTGGTCGAAGGCGAGTACGAGGTGGTCGAGAGGCTGCCGGGCCGTGACCTGGTCGACCTGGACTACGAGCCGCTCTTCCCGTACTCGGTCCCGGAGCAGGGCAGGGCGCACTTCGTGGTCGCCGCCGACTTCGTCTCCATGGAGGAAGGGACCGGCATCGTCCACACCTCCGCGCTCTATGGCGCCGACGACCTCCGGCTCTGCCAGCAGATGGGCATCCCGTTCAAGCACACCGTCGACCTGCGCGGCCGCTTCTACGACTACGTGGAGAAGTTCGCCGGCCTCTGGGTGAAGGACGCGGATCCGAAGATCACAGAGGACCTCCGCGACCGCGGCCTCCTCTACCGGGCGGGCACCGTCCGCCACACCTATCCCTTCTGCTGGCGCTGCCAGACGGCGCTGATCTACTACGCCCTCGACAGCTGGTACGTGCGCACGACTCAGCGCAAGGACGAGCTGGTCGAGAACAACCTGCGTACCGGCTGGGTGCCCGCGCACATCAGGACCGGACGCATGGGGGAGTGGCTGGACAACAACGTCGACTGGGCGATCTCGAGGACGCGCTACTGGGGCACGCCGCTGCCCTTCTGGGTCTGCGGGCCGTGCGACGAGATGCGCTGCGTGCGGTCCGCCGAGGAGATCGGCCTGCCTCCGGACGCCGACCTGCACCGTCCGGGCATCGACGAGGTCGTCCTGAGCTGCCAGAAGTGCGGCGGCGAGATGCGGCGGGTGCCGGAGGTGCTGGACGCCTGGTACGACTCCGGAGCCATGCCCTTCGCGCAGCGCGGTTATCCGCGGGACGGCCGCGAGCAGTTCGAGGACACGTTCCCCGGCGACTTCATCTCCGAGGCCCTGGATCAGACGCGGGGCTGGTTCTACTCGCTGCTGGCCATCGGCACGCTGCTGTTCGAGCAGAACGCGTATCGCAACGTGATCTGCCTCGGTCTCGTCGTCGCCGAGGACGGCGGCAAGATGAGCAAGTCGCGCGGGAACGCGCTCGACCCCTGGTACATCTTCGACACCTTCGGCTCGGACGCCGTGCGCTGGCTCTTCTACACGTCGACGGTGGGCGAGAACTACCGCACCGGCGACAAGCCGCTGCAGGAGGTCGTGCGCCAGTTCCTGCTGACGCTCTGGAACGTCTACTCGTTCTTCGTCACCTACGCCCGCATCGACGGCTTCGAATCGGGCGCTCGCGAGCAGGTGCCGCTCGGCGAGCGGCCGGTGCTCGACCGCTGGCTGATCTCGCGGCTGCAGGGCCTGGTCGCCACGGTCACCACCGAGCTTGACGCCTATGACGTCAACGCCGCCGCGCGCCCCATCCAGGCCTTCGTGGACGACCTCTCCACCTGGTACGTCCGCCGCTCACGGCGGCGCTTCTGGAAGTCGGAGTCGGACATCGACAAGCTCTCCGCCTACCAGACGCTCGACGCGACGCTGACCACGCTGGCCAGGCTGCTCGCGCCCTTCGCGCCATTCACCACCGAGGCCATCTACCGCAATCTGACGGGCGAGCGGAGCGTGCACCTCACCGACTTCCCGGAAGCCGAGGCGGCACACCGCGACGAAGAGCTGGAGCGGCAGATGGCGGACGCGCGCAAGGCGGTGGAGGCGGGCCTGTCGGCTCGCGACTCGGCGCGCATCAAGGTGCGCCAGCCGCTGCGGGCGCTGGAGCTGCCGGGCGAACCGCTGCCCGAGGACATCGCCGCGATCGTGCGCGACGAGCTGAACGTCAAAGAGCTCCGCTTCGGCGCGCCGGAGGTCAGGCTGGACACCGCGGTGGACGAGGAGCTGCGGCTCGAGGGCATCGCGCGGGACCTGGTTCGCAACATCCAGGAGCTGCGAAAGAAAGGCGGCTTCCAGATCGCCGACCGGATCCACACGGCGTGGGATGGCAACGGCATGGTCGCGCGCGCGTTCGAGACGTGGCAGGACTACGTGAAGACCGAGACCCTCTCGCTGGAGCTTCGCCGCGGGCGCGCCGAGGGGCAGGAGGTGGAGGGCGAGGTGATCGTCGAGGGGGAGCCGGTTTGGCTCGGGCTGAAGCGCTCGCAGGGGTAGCGCCGATCAAGACGAGCCAGGTCGTCTTCGCCGTCGTCGCCGTGCTGGTCTTCGCGGCTGACCGCGTCAGCAAGGCCGTGGTGGCGGGATCGATCCCGCTCGGTCAGGAGGTGCCGGCGATCGACCACCTGCTGTGGATCACCCACGTGCAGAACTCCGGCGCCGCCTTCGGCCTCGCGCCATTCGGGTCGATCTTCTTTCTCGTCGTCTCGATCGTCGTGTCCGTCGCCCTTGTCATCTATGTCGCGCGCGACGGCGGCTCCGCCTATACCGACACGATGCTCGGCCTCGTGCTGGGCGGGACGGTCGGGAACGGCTTCGACCGCGTCCTGCACGGCTCGGTCACCGACTTCTTCACCGTGCACTGGTGGCCGGTGTTCAACGTGGCCGACAGCGCGATCTCGGTCGGGGTCGTGCTGCTGATAGCCGGCCAGCTCTTCAGGCAGAACGCCGACTGACGCGACTGGTCGCGGAGGGAGCGGCTGACCGGCTCGACCGCTTTCTCGCCGAAGCCGCGCCCGAGCTCTCTCGCAGCTCGGCGGCGCGGCTTGTCCGCGAAGGGCGAGCGACGCTCAACGGGCACCCCGCCCGGCCGGCCGATCGAGTCGCCGCAGGCGATGTTGTAGAGTTCCACGCGCCCGCTCCCGCTCCCGCCCGGCCGCAGCCGGAGACGATCCCGCTCGAGGTGCTCTACGAAGACGACGACTTGGTGGTGGTCGTGAAGCCGGCGGGCATGGTCGTCCATCCCGCCCCGGGCCACGCTTCCGGCACGCTCGTCCACGCACTGCTTGGACGCGGCGGCAGGTGGTCCACGACGGGCGGCGAGGCGCGGCCCGGCATCGTCCACCGCCTCGACCGCGGCACGTCAGGCTTGCTGCTCGCGGCCCGCACCGACGCCGCGCACCGCAGCTTGTCGGGGCAGCTCGCCACGCGCACTCTGTCACGCACGTACCAGGCGATCGTCCGCGGCCGGCCTCCGGCGGAGCAGGGAGTGCTGGAGGGGCCGATAGGCCGCAGCCCGCGTGATCGCAAGCGCATGGCAGTCGTCGAGCACGGCCGGCCGTCCCGCACCCGCTACCGCCTGCTCGAGGAGCGCGCCGGGCAGAGCCTGCTCGAGCTTGAGCTCGACACCGGCCGCACCCACCAGATCAGGGTGCACCTGGCCGCCCTCGGACACCCGGTCGTCGGCGACCCGCTCTACGGAGGACGGCCGCAGGCGGCAGAGCCCGATCGCCCGCTGCTCCATGCGACACGGCTGCGGCTGCTGCACCCGACCACGGGCGAGGCGCTGGAGTTCGAGGCGCCGCCGCCCGCTGACTTCACCACCTACTGGGAGTCGCTCGGACGTGCCTGAGCAGCGCGGCCTGCTGTTCGTGATCTCCGGGCCCAGCGGCGTCGGCAAGGACGCGCTGGTGACCGAGCTCCTCCAGCGCGACACGAGGCTTCGCTATTCCGTCAGCTACACGACGCGGCCGCGCCGGGACTACGAGATCAACGGCGTGCATTACAACTTCGTGAGCAGGGAGACTTTCGAGCGGATGGTTGCGGAGGGCGCCTTCCTCGAATGGGCCGACTACAACGGCAACCTCTACGGCACCTCGCTGGCGTTCGTGGAAGAGACGCCGCGGATGGGACTGGACGTCATCCTCAAGATCGAGGTGAAGGGTGCTGAAACGGTGCGGCAGCGGCGTCCGGACGGGATCTTCATCTTCATCGCGCCGCCATCGCTCGAAGAGCTGGCGAGGCGGCGGGCGGCGCGCGCCGACGGCGAGGGCCAGGAGACGTTGGAGCGGCGCCAGGAGATCGCGCGGGAAGAGATGGCGGAGGCTGAGCGTTACGACCGCGTGGTCGTGAACGACCAGCTCGAAACCACAGTGAAGGAGCTCCAGCGCATCATTCGCGCTGAGCGCGCCAAGCGCCTGAGAGTCAGCAATGCCAATTGATCCCGCTCCCGTCGCCGCCCTGCTGCGCGGACGGAGGCTGCTTGTCTGCGTGGCCGGCGGCATCGCCGCCTACAAGGTGGCAGACCTCGTCTCCCAGCTGACCCAGGCGGGCGTCGACGTGAGGGTCGCGATGACCAGCTCCGCCCGCCGCTTTGTCGGACCGGCGACGTTCCACGGCCTCTCGGGTCGTCCCGTTGCGACCGATCTCTTCGCGCCGGAAGGCTCGCCGGAGCCTCACGTCGAGCTCGGCGACTGGGCGCAGCTGATCCTGGTGGCGCCGGCCACGGCGAACCTGATCGCCCGGATCGCCTCGGGGGAGTCGGCGGAC
This sequence comes from Candidatus Dormiibacterota bacterium, assembly GCA_036378435.1. Classification (GTDB taxonomy): domain Bacteria; phylum Chloroflexota; class Dormibacteria; order Dormibacterales; family Dormibacteraceae; genus DASUWK01. Next base: position 25,397 of record DASUWK010000042.1, read on the forward strand.
CTGGTCTCCGCCACCATCCTGGCCGCGCGCTGCCCCGTCGTCGTCGCCCCCGCCATGAACGACGCGATGTGGGCGAAGCCGGTCGTCCAGCAGAACCTCGTGAAGCTGCTGGAGGACGGGATCACCATCGTCGACCCGGAGTCCGGACGGCTCGCGAGCGGGCACTCTGGCGCCGGCCGCCTCGCCTCGGCCGAGGCGATCTTCTCCGCGCTCGAGACCGTTTGGCGGGAGACGCACGACCTCGCCGGCAGGCGGGTCGTGGTCAGCGCGGGCGGCACGAGGGAGCCGATCGACCCCGTGCGGTTCATCAGCAATTACTCGAGCGGCAAGATGGGTTTCGCGTTCGCCGAGGCGGCTGCGGATCGCGGTGCCCAGGTCTCGCTCGTGACGTCCGCGCAGCATGCCGACCACGCCGGAGTCACCAAGATCGCGGTGGAGACTGCACAGGACATGCTGGCGGCGCTGCAGCGCGAGACGGTGGGTGCCGACCTGCTGGTGATGGCGGCCGCGGTGGCCGATTACCGGCCGGCTGAGACCTACGAGAAGAAGGTCAAACGTGAGGGCCGCGAGCGACTGGTTCTCGAGCTCGAGCAGAACCCGGACCTGCTGGCTGAGCTGTCGCATCAGCCCGGCGCCGAGGCGACGTTCAAGCTGGGTTTCGCAGCCGAGGACGCCGACCTGCAGGAGCGCGCCGAGGAGAAGGTGCGCCGCAAGGGCCTGGACGCGATCGTGGCCAACGACATCAGCCGCAAGGACATCGCCTTCGGGAGCGACTACAACGCCGGGTTCCTGATCTTCAGGACGGGGGAGAGGCACGAGTTCGCCCGGATCACCAAGCGCGCCCTGGCCGACCAAGTCCTCGACCTGGTGAAGGACCGGCTCCGGTGAGCCGGCGCCGCCTGGCGGCGCTCGCGGGGCTCCTGGTGGTCGCCTGCTCATGGGGCGCCCACAGCGCTCGGCCGGGGCTTACCAAGACCCAGTTGGTGGCGGCGCTACGTGCGCTGGACGCCGAAGGGACGGCGTTTCAGCTGCGCGGACTCGTCACCGACGGCGGCGCGCGCCAAGCTGTGAACGCGACCGGCCACTTCAAGCGCGGCAACGTGGAGATGGCGGCGTCGTCGGGCAAATCGACCGCAGCCCTGGCCATCGTCGACGGCGCCCTCTACGGCGAGAGCCCCGGCTCCAACCACTGGCTGGAGATGAGCGCCGACCCGGCCACCTTTCTCTGGCCTGCGGTGCGTCCGAGTCTGCTCTGGGAGGCGATGCTGCTCAGCCCCAGTTCGGCCAGCCCGCTCCGGCTCGGCGGTGACCAGGTCGTCGAGCTCGCCGGCGGCCTCGCCGGGGACGTGCCAGACGCCTTCGCCCGCTCGGCGCACGGGCAGCTGTGGCTGGTCGCGTCGGGATCGCGAGTGCGCTCATGGAGGGTGACGATCGACGCCTCCGGCCTGAGCATCGACAGCCAGCTCACCATCGGCGCCGTGAACACGGCGGAGGTGCAGGCGCCGAGGGGCGCCACGGCAGGCAACGTCCTCAGCCTCTTCAACACCTCGACCGGCGCGCTGGCTTGACGCTGTATGCCGAGGTGGCGGTGGATGCCGCCCGGTCTGCCAGCCTGGCCGAGACCTATACCTACGAGGTGCCTTCGGACCTGGACGTCGTGCCGGGGCACAGGGTCTTCGTCCCCTTCGGACGCCGGCAGGTGCGTGGCTACGTGGTCGGCGTCACGCCCGAGGCCCCGGGTCTGACGGTCAAGCCGATCGAATCGGCCGACGACGGCGCGCTCTTGCTGCCACACCAGGTCGAGCTGGCCAAGGCGATCGCCCACCACTACTGGGCGCCGCTCATCGAGTGCCTTCGAGCGATGGTGCCGCCGCGCATCCGGGGCGGCCGTTCGACTGGCGAGGGAGCCAGCGCGAGGCAGCGGCGCCACAGTCTGCTGCTCGAGGCCAGCCGCCCCGCAGCCGCGCCGGGCCCGGACCTCACCTCCGATCAGCGCCATGCCGTCGAGCAGATTGCCGCCCACTCGCGGGTGCTGCTGCACGGGGTCACCGGGAGCGGCAAGACCGAGGTCTATCTGGCGGCGGCCGAGGCGGCGCTGAGCCAGGGGCTGCGCGTTCTCGTCCTGGTGCCGGAGATCTCTCTGACGCCGCAGCTGGTCGCGCGCTTCGCGCGGCTCGGCCGCAGCCTGGCGGTGCTGCACAGCCAGCTCACCGAGCTCGAGCGAGCACAGCAGTGGTGGCGGGTGCGGCGCGGTGAGGCGGAACTGGTCGTCGGGAGCCGCTCGGCGGTCTTCGCGCCCGTGCCCCGATTGGGCCTCGTCGTCGTCGACGAAGCCGGCTCCTCCGCCTACAAGCAGGACCGGCTGCCGCGCTACGAGGCCGGCTGGGCCGCCCGCCGCGTCGCCGAGCTGACCGGGGCGCGCCTCGTCCTGGGCACCGCCACTCCGACCGTCTCCGACTACCACCAGGCCCAGTCGCCGCCCTGGCAGGTCGCGGAGCTCCCCGAGCGCGTCGTCGGCCGGCCGGCGGAGATCGAGATCGTCGACCTGCGGGAGGAGCTGCAGGCCGGACACCGCCAGCCGCTCAGCCGGCGGCTCTTGAATCTGGTCAACGAATCGCTCGAGCGCGAGGAGCAGGCGATCCTCTTCCTCAACCGGCGCGGCATGGCCACCTTCATTCTCTGCAAGGAATGCGGCGCGGCGGTCGAATGCCCGCAGTGCTCCGTCGCGATGGTGCAGCACCAGGAGCTCGACGGCCTCGCCTGCCACTACTGCGGTTACAGCCGGCCCCTGCCGGCGCTCTGTCCGAGCTGCGGGTCCCGGCAGATCCGCGGTCTGGGCATGGGCACCCAGCGGCTCGAGGGCTACGTCAAGAAGGTCTGGCCGCAGGCCCGAGTGCTGCGGCTCGACAGCGACACCGCGCGGGGCCCCGACGCCTACTTCGAGATCTTCGAGGCGTTCCGGTCACGGCAGGCCGACGTGCTGGTAGGGACGCAGCTGGTCGCTCGCGGCTTCGATCTCGAGGCGGTGACGGCGGTGGGCGTGGTCGACGCCGACCTGCCGCTTCACTTTCCTGACTACCGCTCGGCGGAGACCACCTTCTCGCTGATCACGCAAGCCGCTGGACGTGCGGGCCGAAGCCGCCGCGAGGCGCGCGTCGTGGTGCAGACGTCCAACCCCGAGCACTACGCGCTGCGGCGCGCGGCCGAGCAGGATTACCGCGCCTTCTATGCAGACGAGCTGCCGTCGAGGAGTGTCTTCACCTTCCCGCCCTTCGGGGACCTGGCGGTCCTGACGCATTCCGACGAAGACGCTGATCGGGCCGCGCTGACCGCTCGCGATGCAGCCGACGCGCTGGCGGCAGGCCTGCTGCGCGACGGCGTCGAGGGCATCCGTGTGATGGGACCCTCTCCAGCCTTCATCTTCCGGCTGCGCGGCGAGTATCGCTGGCAGGTCACGCTGAAGGGCGAGGGGCTCGAGCGCGCGCGCCCCTACGCGCCGAGCGGCCGCGGCTGGTCCTACGACATCGATCCCGTGTAGGTTGCTGGCCGTGAACGAGCTCGTGGACCGGCTCAAGGCGATCGTGGGGGAGAGCCACGTGCTGATGGCGGCCGCGGCCTTGGACGAGTACTCGCACGACGGCACCTTCATGCAGGGTGCCGCGGTAGCCGTGGTGCTGCCGGCGAGCACCGATGAGGTCCGCGCGGTGGTCGACGCCTGCCGGACGGCACGCATGCCAGTCGTGCCTCGTGGACGCGGAACCAGCCTGGTGGGCGGCTCCGTTCCGGTCGAGCCGGCGGTGGTCCTCTCGGTCGAACGGCTTGACCAAATCGAGATCGACGCCGGCGCTCTCGTCGCGGTCGCCGGCGCCGGCGCGATCACCGGGCTGATCCAGGAGGCTGCCACGCAAGCGGGACTCATGTACCCGCCCGACCCGGCGAGCGCGAGCATGTCCAGCATCGGCGGGAACATCGCCTGCAACGCGGGCGGGATCAGCTGCCTCAAGTACGGCCTGACCGCGGATTACGTCCTCGGCCTGACCGTGGTGCTCGCCGACGGCCGCGTCCTCACGCTCGGCGGCCGCACCCGCAAGCGCTCGTCGGGCTACCGGCTCGCGCAGCTCTTCGTGGGCTCGGAGGGAACGCTGGGGGTCATCACCGAGGTGATCCTCAAGCTGATCCCGCTGCCCCGGCACCATGCCCTCGCGGCCGTCAGCTTCAGCTCGCGGGAGGCAGCCGGAGAAGCGGTGACGCGGCTGCTCTCGGCCGGGCACCTGCCGGCGGCGCTGGAGATCATGGACCGCGAGGCGGTCGAGCTGGTTGCGAGCGCTGCTCCGATCGGCCTGGACCGGGTCCCGGAGGCGCTCCTGCTGGTCGAGCAGGACGGCGTCGACCCGGAGCGCGTCCTCGAGGACGTGCTGGGGATGGCGGAGCTACTCGACGGCGACGAGACGCGGGTCGCTCAGAGCGCGGCCGAGCGCGAGCGACTGTGGAACGTCCGCAAGAGCTTCGGCAAGGTCCTGCTCTCGATGCCCGGCAATTACTTCTCCGAGGACATCGCCGTCCCCGTGAGCGCGATCCCGGAGATGCTGCGCCGGATCACGTCGCTCGCGAAGTCGTCCGGCCTGCGCATCGTGACGATGGGGCACGCCGGCGACGGCAACCTCCATCCCTGCATCGTCTTCGCGGAAGACCAGAGACCGCTCGTCGGTGAGGCGGCCGCGCGTTTGTTCCATGACGCCGTGGAGCTCGGCGGCACGATCTCCGCGGAGCACGGCCTCGGCGCCCTGAAGCGCGACCACGCTGTGCTCGAGCACCAGCCGGTCGAGATCGAGCTCTGGCGGACGGTCAAGCAGCAGCTCGACCCGGAAGGCTTGTTCAACCCGCACAAGGTCTTCCCGGAGGGTCCGCCGGACGGCAAGTTCCTCGAGCGTCAGCCGGGCTGGGGTTCGACCCGGCGCGGCGAGGTCGCCGTCTAGCTAGACGCGGAGACCGACGGCCGCCCGCACCTGGTCTAGGTGGGCGTCCTCGTGCTCGAGCATGTACGGGATGGACGTCCGGATCGTCCTGGCCTGCCACTCGGGCCAGCGGATCGGGAGATCGACCGCTTCCTCGTCGAGCCCGGCGAAAGCCTCGCGCAGCGACTCCCGCGCGTCGATCAGCTCAGTCCGCAGTTGGGCGCGGTCCCAGGCTTCGCAGTCGACCGCCTGCTCGTCGTTGAACTGGTCACGGTCCTCGACGCTCATGTGGATCATGTCGCCGGCGCCGGCGCTGCGGATGAAGAAGGCCTCGCCCAGCTCAGCCCGAGCGATGTGGGCAAAGATCTGTTTCACAGTCCAGCCGGACTCGCGATAGACGGCCTCGAGCTGGCCGTCGTCCAGCCCGTCGAGTATCCGGAGTGTCTCCTCGCGTTGCCCCTCGAGGGGCTGAAGTAAGTCGGCCGGAGCCATGGATCGAAGGCCAGATTAGCAGTCGAGAGGCCCTGGGTAGAATCGGCTGATCTGATGATCCGCCCGATTCTCGGCTTCGACCAGCCGGTCCTTCGTGAGAAGACCAAGCGGGTGGGGCGCGTGGACGACTCTATCCGCCGCCTGCTCGACGACCTCACGGAGACGATGATCGCCGCGCCTGGCGCCGGCCTCGCGGCGCCCCAGATCGGCGTCGGCCTGCGCGTCTGCGTGGTCAAGGGCGACGACAACCAGATCTACCAGCTGGTCAACCCGGAGCTGGTCAAGGGCGGCGGAACGCAGGTCGGCTACGAAGGCTGCCTCAGCTATCCCGGCTGGGTGGGCGAGGTGGCGCGCTACGAGACGGTCGTCGTCAAAGGGATGAACCGCAAGGGCAGGTCGGTGCGCATCAAGTCCGAAGGCTTCACGGCTCGCGCGTTCCAGCACGAGATCGACCACCTCGACGGCATCCTGTTCACCGACCGGCTCACGAATCTCGACTCGCTGGTGCGCGTCGAAGACCTGGTCGGCGAGCCCGAGCCAGTGGAGGCCTAGCCCGAGATCAGGGCTGTCTTTCTCGGCACCGCCCCTTTTGCTGTGCCGTCGCTCGAGGCCCTGGTCGCGGCGGGCCATGACGTCGCCCTGGTGGTCACGCAGCCCGACCGGCCCGGCAACCGCCTCAAGCTGACGCCGCCCGCGGTCAAGGGGGCCGCAGAGCGGCTCCGGCTTCCCGTGCTCCAGCCAGAGCGTGTGCGTTCGGCCGAGGCGCTGGAAGGCATCACGGCCGCCGGGCCGGAGGTGCTCGTGGTTGCCGCGTACGGGCAGATCGTGCCGCGGCCGCTGCTGGACCTGGCGCCCGCCGGGGCCATCAACGTTCACGCGTCACTGCTGCCGAGGTGGCGCGGAGCCGCTCCGGTGGCCCGCGCGATCCTGGCCGGCGACCGCGTGACCGGTGTCACGATCATGCGCATGGACGAGCTGCTCGACCACGGTCCGGTGCTGGCTCGGCGGGAGACCGAGATCGGGCCGCACGAGACTGCGGTCGCGCTGGGCGAGCGGCTGGCGCGGCTCGGCTCCGACCTGCTGGTGGAGACGCTCGGCAGTCTGGCCGAGATTCAGCCCGAGCCACAGAACGAGGAGCAGGCGACGCAGGCGCCCAAGCTGAAGAAGACCGACGGCGAGCTGGAGTGGACGCTGCCGGCCGACGAGATCGACCGTCACGTGAGGGCTCTCGAGCCGTGGCCTGGAGTGACGCTGCCGTTCGGAGGCCGCCGCGTCAAGGTGCATTCAGGGCGTGCAGCGGGTGGGACGGGCTCGCCGGGCGACATCCTGGCCGTGGGCAGAGACGGGGTGGAGGTCGCGTGCGGCCGAGGCTCGTATGTGCTGGTCACGATCCAGGCGCCGGGCTCGCGGCCGGTGCCGGCTCGCGTGCTGGCGGCGGGCTTCTGACATATGACCCCGAAGGAGACCGGGCGGCGAGAGATCGCCACCAACCGGCGTGCCTTTCACGACTACTTCATCGACGAGAAGTACGAGGCCGGATTGGCGCTGACCGGCACCGAGGTCAAGTCTCTGCGCGCCGGCAAGGCCAACCTGCGCGACGGATTCGTGCGCATTGACGGCACCGAGGCCTGGCTCGAGAACGTCCATATCTCGCCGTACACGCAGGGTGGATACGTCAACCACGAGCCGATGCGGCCGCGCAAGCTGCTGCTTCACCGCCGCGAGATCGCGACACTGATCGGCAAGGTGCGTCAGAAGGGATTCACTCTGATCCCGCTGCGGCTCTACTTCGCGGGCAACCACGCCAAGGTCGAGATCGGGCTGGCCCGCGGCAAGCGCCAGTACGACAAGCGCGTCGCGCTCGCCGAGGCTGACGCTCGCCGCGAGATGGAGCGAGCCGTCAGGCGATGACGACGAAGCCGATCGTTCTCGTTCCCGGTTTCTGGCTTGGCGCCTGGGCGTGGGATGAGATGGCGGGGCTGCTGCGAGCGGAGGGACATCGCGTTGTCGCGATAACCCTGCCCGGTCTCGAGAGCGCCGACGTGGACCGCTCCGGGATCACCCTGACAGACCACGTCGACGCGATCGTGCGTGCCGTCGAGGCAGCCGGTCAGCCGGCCGTCCTGGCGGTGCATTCGGCGGCAGGTTTCAGCGGTTACGCCGCGAGTGATCGCATCCCTGAACGCATCGCCCACCTGGTGTATGTGGACACCGCGCCTGGGAAAGGCGCGCTGGACCCGCAGCTGGAAGGCGACAAGGCGCTGAATTGGGATGAGCTCACCGCGGAGGAGAACCTCGACGGCCTGACGCCGGAGCAGTTGGAGACCTTTCGCCGGCGGGCGCTTCCGGTCCCCGGCGGCGTCCTGCGTGAGGGCGTCGAGCTGACCAATGACGCGCGGCGGGACGTTCCCAGCACGATGATCTGCACTGGTTTCCCGTCCGCCGACTATCAGAAGTACGCGGCCGAGACGGACTGGCCCTCGCTGGCTGGCGTCCGCGAGCTGCGCAACCTCGAGTACGTGGACTTGCCGACCAGCCACTGGCCGATGTGGTCGCGGCCGCGCGAGCTGGCAGAGATCATCGGGCGGATCGCTACTGGCTCGTAGCGCTCACTCGCGATGCGCGAACGCGACGCCATCTTCGACAACAGTCATCAGGTGCCGGAGCTGCAGCCGTGGTTCGTACCACTCCGGTTTCGGACTCCTGGTCGCTGCCGGTAGCTGACCGCGCGCCGCCTGAGGCAGGGCACCGATCTGCACGCCGTCCTTCGTTTCGAACCCAAGCCTTCGCGGCTCCCCGGTGACGCGATAGGCGCCGCGATGGAGCTGATGGTGATGGAAGGCGCAGAAGCTCAGAAGGTTGTCGAGGTCGGTTCTGCCGCCGCGAGCCCAGTGCTCCAAGTGGTGCGCGTGCACCTTCTTACGGCCGCATCCGGGGAACACACAGCCGCCGTCACGAGCGCGGAGCGCTCGTGACAGCTGGGGCGAGACGACCCGGCGGGCTCGCCCCAAGTCGATCGGGACTCCGCCGCGCTGCGTCTGGTACTGCACCTCGGCGTCACAGCTCACCTCTTCGGCGGCTCGCATCGGCAGCCGGAACCGACCGTGACAGCGGTTCTCTGATTCATCGATGTGGATGACCACGCGGGCGACCGGGTCGGCTTCGGGCTCGGCGGCGAGGCCGCGTCTGCACATCTCGACGAAGGCGTCGGCGTCGCGCTGGTTCCAATCGCGGCCCTCGTCGGGCGGCTCTTGCCGCTGGATCTTCTCGATCGCGGCGGACACGATCTCCGCCTCCTCAGGCAGCAGCCGAGCGGTGATCGTCACCAGTCCATCCAGGCGCTGATTGAAGTCGACGCCACGCTGAGCTTCGATCCTCTCCGCGTCCTCGTCGCTCAGCGCCTTGTGAAACTCGCGGCAGATCCTGACCAGCTGCGCGCCGGAGCACGCCAGCGCGATGTCCAGCCAGACGTCTTCATCGGCCGCCGCGGCGACACGAGTAATGGCGCGCAGCTTGTCGAGGCTGAGCGCTCCCGCGGCAAATGCTTCTCTCAGTTTCGGTAGCGCACGAAGCGCCTGGCCGACGCGCAGCAGCTCCCGGCCGGAAAAGGGGTCGAAGCCCGCGGAGACGCTCAGCCACTGTGAGCACGAGCTGAATCCCCATTCCTGCCAGACGTCTTCTGACTCGAAATCAGCGGCCAGCCGCGTGAGCCG
>DASUWK010000043.1:0-4282 GCA_036378435.1 Candidatus Dormiibacterota bacterium
TTCGTTCCGCGATCAGCAGACGACCGTAAGGGTTGAGACGAGGTCTACGATGCACGGCGAGAGCCCTCCTGCGGTTTGGTTTGAGCACCAAAACCTTCTCAGAGGGCTCTCCCTCATTCAAGAGGGTCCGTGGAAACTACATCTAGGCGGTACGGCTAGCCCCACGCCCCCGGAGGCCGGTCGCCGAGTGGCCGCGCCAGGCGGATGGCGACGACGATCGAGAGCACGTCGCCGAGCCGGCGCAGGTCGAGCCCGGTCTGCTCCGCGATCCGGTGGAGGCGGTGGTGAGCGGTGTTGCTGTGGATGAACATCCGCTTGCTCATCGCCTTCACGTTGAGATCGCACTCGACGTAGGCGAGCAGCGTGCTCGTGAGGACGCCGCCGTGCTCGAGATCCGCGCTGACGAAGCGCCAGATATTCGGGGGGACCAGGCGTTGGGCGGTCGGGTCCCGAAACGACGTCAAGTAGTCGAGGGCGCTCAGAGCGGGCAGAGCGATGATGCCGCCCTCCGTCCCCACGCTCTCGGCGGCGCCCCGGGCCTCCTGATAGGCCGAGGGCAGGCTGGTAATGGCGGGATGGACTGTGCTCACGCCGACCGCCAGCGGCAGCCGCTGTTGGTTCAGCTTCTGCTGGGTTTGCGTCAGCGTGCGAATGACCTCGTCGGTCTGGCCGTCACGCGTGGGTGCCACGACCACGATCTCGTCGCGGCGGAGCACGGTGAGCGGCCGCAGCGGCGTCCTGCAGGCCCGCGCCAGCGCGCTGGCAGCCGTGCGCAGCGACTGCTCGTCGGCCGCTCCGCCGCGGGGGACCGCGACCACCACAAGGCAGGACGTGGTCGGACCCAGGCCGGCATCACGCGCGATGTCCTGGCGCGGCCCGGGCAGCACCGGTCGTCCGCCGACCAGGTCCTCGAGCAGGTCACGCCGCACCCGCTCGCCCCCAGCCAGCTCGAGCTGCTCGATCTCGATGTACAGCTCCGCCGCGTAGGTCGTGGCCTCGTTGACGTAGTCGAGGACGAGCCCGACCAGCATCAGAACGGTCTCCGCGCTGGCGGCGTCGTGCGCCTGCTCCAGCAGCTCGAGCCAGATGACGTCGAGGTAGGTCCGAAAGGCGTGCAGGTAGTCGGCGATCGGGATCCGCCCGACCCGGGCGGCGGTATGCGTTCGCGTGAACGTCATGTCGTTGTGGACCGCGCGACGACCGGCCTCCATCAGGTCGACCAGCACCACGTGATGCTTGCCGATGTGCTCGCTCACATCCGCGATGAGGTCGTCTGACGCGGCCGCGTAGGACGGGATCTCGGTGGCGATCCGGCGCGTCGCCTCGAGCACGATCTGGGGGCTGCGCTCGCGCAGCCGGCGCGCGACCGCTGCTCGATCCACGCAACGGAGGCTACCTCCGACAGGTGACCAGTGCACAATCGACCGGCCCAAGCTTTGGTCACCGGTCATCTCGGCAAGCCGCAGGCCGGGCCCTAGCTTGTGGTCATGGTCCACATGGTCCACACCGACGTGGGCGCGGCATTGGGTACCGACTACTTCCTGCTGCGCTCGACGCTCACGCCGAGCGAGCTCGACTACCTCGAGCGCACCCGACGCTTTGTCCAGGACGAAGTTCTGCCCGTGATCAACGACTACTGGGAACGCGCCGAGCTGCCCCTCGAGCTTTTCCGGCGCCTTGGCCGCCTGGGCCTTGTCGGCGACGGCATCGAAGGTTACGGCTGCCCGGCCATGAGCCCGACCGCGGCCGGCCTGGTCAACATGGAGCTCAACCGGGGCGACGGCAGCCTCGGGACCTTCCTCGGCGTCCAGGGCGGGCTCGCCATGCGCGCCGTCGCCATGTACGGCTCCGAGGAGCAGAAGCGGCACTGGTTGCCGGCGATGGCCCAGTGTGATGTCCTGGGTGCCTTCGCCCTCACCGAGCCCGACCACGGCTCGGACTCGGTGGCGCTGGAGAGCGAAGCTCGCCGCGCCGGCGACGTCTACGTCATAAACGGCGCCAAGCGCTGGATCGGCAACGGCAGTACCGCCGACGTGGTGGTGATCTGGGCGCGGGACGTCGAGGATCGCCAGGTGAAGGGGTTTCTGGTCGAGCGCGGCACCCCCGGCTTCGAGGCCGAGGTCATCACCGGCAAAGGCTCGCTCCGGGCCATGTGGCAGGCCGACATCAAGCTCACCGACGTACGCGTGCCGCTCGCCAACCGGTTGCCCGGCGCCAACACGTTCAGGGACGCGGGCAGGGTGCTGCGCGCGACCCGCGCCGGTTGCGCCTGGATGGCGCTCGGCCACGCCGTGGCCGGCTACGACGCCGCACTCACCTATGCGGGGCGGCGCCGGCAGTTCGGCAAGCCGCTGGTCAGCTTCCAGATCGTCCAGGAGAAGCTGGTCCGGATGCTTCAGGAGGTCACCGGCATGCAGCTCTACTGCGCCCGGATCGGCCGCCTCGAAGAGACCGACGAGCTCTCCGACACCATCGCCGCCCTGGCCAAGCTGAACAACACAGTCAAGGCCCGCGAGGTGCTGGCCGAGGCCAGGAACCTGCTCGGCGGCAACGGGATCCTGCTCGAGAACCACGTCATCCGCCATATGGCCGACCTCGAGGCCATCTACACGTTCGAGGGCACGGAGACGATCCAGACGCTGCTGGTCGGCCGTCACATCACCGGCGTCAGCGCATTCGCATGAGGGAGGGCAGCATGGCCATTCAGAGCACGATGCAGGACTTTCCGTTGACCGTAGCCGGGCTCTACCGCCGCGGCCGCGACTTCTTCTCCGACAGCGAGATCGTCACCTGGGAGGGCGATCGCTCACGCCGGGCGACGTTCGCGGCGGTGGCGGAGCGGGCGGAGCGGCTGGCGGCGGCGCTCAAGCGCCTCGGTGTCCGACCCGGCGAGCGCGTCGCCACGCTGGCCTGGAACAACCAGGAGCATCAGGAAGCCTATCTGGCCGTCCCCGGCATGGGCGCCGTGCTCCACACGCTGAACCTGCGGCTACCGCCGGAGCAGCTGGCCTGGGTCGTCAATCACGCGGCGGACCGCGTCATCCTGGTCGATCAGTCGCTGCTCCCGCTGCTGGAAGGGATCCAGCGCCAGCTGACGACGGTCGAACAGGTCATCGTCCTCGCCAGCCCCGAATACGAGCGGCTCCTGGAAGCCGAAACCGAAGGCTTCGACTGGCCCGAGCTGGATGAGCGCGCGGCGGCGTCCATCTGCTACACGACCGGCACCACCGGGGATCCGAAGGGCGTCGTCTACAGCCACCGCTCGCTGCACCTCCACTCCCTCGCCCAGTGGGGCGCCTTCTCGCTTGCCGAGCAGGATCGACTGCTGGTGATCGTGCCCATGTTCCACGTCAACGCATGGGGATTCCCGTACACAGCCTGGATGTTGGGGGCCGACCTGCTTATGCCCAACCGTCACCTGCAGGCCGAGCCGCTGGCGCGGTTCATCGAGCAGGAGCGGCCGACCGTGGCCTTTGGCGTCCCCACCATCTGGAACGACCTGCTCCAGCACGTGGACCGCAACCCGACCGATCTCTCCAGCCTGCGCCTGGTGGTCTGCGGCGGCTCGGCCGTGCCCCGGAGCCTGATGGAGCAGTTCCAGGCTCGCCACGGCGTGCGGGTCATCCAGGCCTGGGGCATGACCGAGACCAGCCCGGTGGCGGCGATCGCCTTCCCGCCCAAGGGCATCGTGCCGGAGACCGAGATCGAATGGCGGGCCAAGACCGGCCGCGTGGTCGCGGGCGTGGAGCTGCGGATCGTCGGCGAGACCGGCGACGTGCTCCCGGCCGACGGCGCCTCGGTCGGCGAGATCGAGGTGCGCGGGCCCTGGATCACGGGCTCCTACTACCGGGTCGACGCGCCCGAGCGGTTCGACGCCGGCTGGCTGCGGACCGGCGACGTGGGCCACCTCGACCGCCGTGGCTTCGTCCAGATCACCGACCGCACCAAGGATGTGATCAAGTCGGGCGGCGAATGGATCTCTTCGGTCGAGTTGGAGACCGCGCTGGCGGCCCATCCCGACGTGCTCGAGGCGACCGTCGTCGGCGTGCCCGACGAGCGGTGGCAGGAGCGGCCGCTGGCCGTGGTCCGGTTGCGCGACGGCGCCCTCGCCAGCCCCGAGGTACTGGCCGCCTTCCTGGCCGGCCGCGTCGCCCGCTGGTGGGTGCCCGAGCGGTGGGCCTTCGTTGGCGAGGTGCCGAAGACCAGCGTCGGCAAGTACGACAAGAAGCGCGTGCGCGCGATGTACGCGGCGGGCGAGCTCGAGGTCGCCGAGCTGGCGGCC
>DASUWK010000044.1:0-54462 GCA_036378435.1 Candidatus Dormiibacterota bacterium
CGACGGCCACCGGCTCGCCTTCAGGGCTCTCCACCCGCAGCGTCAGGAAGCCCGTCTTCAGCTCGACGAGCGTCGGGTCCTGGAGAGCGCCGAAGCCACGGACGGCGGTGTAAGCGATCGCGGTCATGGCGCCCGACTCCGCGCGCGACAAGAGGTGAAGCAGCGCGCCTCGGCTGGTGCGGCTGCCGGCCTCGCGGGTGATGTCGACGGGCTCCGCCGCCGGTTCGCGAGGGGCGAGGAGGCCTTCTGCGCTGAGCGAGTCACGCGCGGGCGGGAAGATCTCAGGAGCAGCCGCCCGCGAAGGCGGCGCCTCGCCGTTGGGGTGCCGAGCGGGCGGTGGGCCGAGCTCCAGCAGGCGCTGCGCGTAGTCCTGCGAAGCGCCCAGGTACTGCCCGCCGGGCGGCGCGACAAAGCCGGGTGTGACTCGCCGAACGGTGCGCAGAGTGGCCAGGTCGGCCCGGCGCGACGCATACCGCGGGAGGACCGCCGCCCAGGCTCGGATCAGCGAGCAAGCGCGCGCGATGTCGCCTGCGGCCTGGTCCAGCGCGCGCTCCGCTACCGCCGGCTCGAAGACACCGGCCTCCGCCATCACCTGGTCGATCAGCAGCGGCAGGCGGCCGCCCCACGAGCCAGGCTCGGCCAGGTCGTCGAGCCCGGCCAGCCTGGCGGCAGCATCGATGGCTTCGGCGCGGCCGCGGACGGTGGTGTAGCCCATCTAGTCGAGCGCCAGCCGCGTGGTCCTGGGCAGGCCGATGACAGAGCCGTCGGCCGAGACGATGAGGAGATCGATGCCGGCGGGCGGCTCGGCGCAGGCTCTGTCCCGATCGCTGAGCAGGTGTGCGGAGACCGGCAGCCTCACGCGCGTGCGCGCGCGCACGCCCGGGCCTTCTATCCAGCCCTCGACAGATCCGCCGGCGGCGCTCACGATCACGGTGGCGCCCGCCTCGGGCCGCTCCTCGTCGCCGCGCGGCAGCGCCGCCAGGTCGAGGTCCACGTTGTCTGCCTCGAGCAGGAACACGTCCTTGCCGAGCTGCGACTCCTCCCAGACCGAGTCGAGGATCAGTCGCGGCGCCTGCTCCGCACGAACGGGGAGGGCCTGCGGCCGCCCCGGGTAGGCGAGAGCCGTGAGCACCGCCCGGAAGCACGCATGGCGAGCTTGAACCCCGGTCACTCCCCCACCTTGGTGGCGCCGACCAGCGCGGCCTGCTCGGCTCGGGCGGCGGCCTCGGCCGCCAGCGCCTCGCCGGCCAGCGCCTCAGCAGGCGCCGAGGGCGTCGAGTCCAGGATCGCCGCGGCGAGCGCCCCCTCCTCGTCATATCCCAGGACGGCGGCCCAGCCGGCTCGCCCGGCCACGTCCACAGAGACGGTGGTGATGACGACCTCGGTCAGGCAGAAGGCGCCCACCGGGCCCTCCACCTCCAGCATGACGGTGGCCGCGGCCGGGGCGTGGATCAGGGCAACCTCCTCACGCGCGGCTACGTCCTCGGCCAGGTCGAGCAGCTGCTCGCGGCGCACCCGCGCCGCCGCCGCGTACCCCTCGCGGCGCATGGTCGCGCTCATCCGATCCGCTTCCGGAGCACGACCGCCACAGCTTCGACCGCCATGATCAGGATCGCCATCACGATCAGCAGAGCGACCAGCCGACGGTACTGAAAGAGGTTGAGCGCCTGGCTGATGGCGAACCCGAGGCCTCCACCGCCGACGAACCCGAGCACCAACGAGGAGCGGACGTTGGTGTCGAGGCGGTACAGAGTCAGCCCGATCATGGTCGGCAGGGTCGCGGGCAGCACCGCGTGGGTCGCGATCTGCAGGCGGTTGGCGCCGGTCACCTGGAGTGCGTGGATCGGCGCCATCCGCACATCCTCGATCGCCTCGGCGTAGAGCCGCCCCAGGACCCCGATCGAGTGCACCGCCAGCCCCAGCGTCGCCGCGAACGGGCCCAGCCCGACGGCGGCGACGAACAGCAGAGCCCAGACGATGTCAGGGATGGCTCGGCAGGCGCCGATGATGCCCCGCGCACCCGCGTACAGCACCCCGCCGGGCGTCACGTTGCGGGCGGCCCAGAATCCCAGCAGCAGCGAGAAGAGCAGTGGCAGGAGCGTCCCGATGACGGCGACGTCGATGGTCACCAGCGACTGATAGACGGCGTCCTGCAGGATGCTGCCGTCCGGCGGAACCCCGCGCCGGATGATGTCGAGGATGCCGCCGACGCCGGTGATGACATCACCCGGGTTGGCCTGGATGACCAGCAGCGCCTGCACGACCACGAACAGCGCGACAGCGGCCACAGCGAGGAGGGGCAGCAGCCGGCGACGGCCGGGCAGCAGTCCGAAGGTGGGCTGCCGGGCTAGGGCCGTCTGGGCGTCAAGCGCCGGCACGGTACAGGGAGCTGAGGTCTTCGGTGGTCACCTGGAAGGCGGGCTGGTCGATCACGACCTTGCCGCCGCGCAATCCGACGAGGTGGTCGGCGAACTCGCGCGCGACCTCGAGCTGGTGGAGCACGCAAACGACGACGATGCCCTCCTCACGCGCAAGTCGCTGGAGCAGGGACATCACCTCGTGGGTCGCGTCCGGGTCCAGGCTGGCGACCGGCTCGTCGGCGAGAAGGACAGCTGGAGCCTGGTGCAGCGCGCGCGCGATCGCGACCCGCTGCGCTTGCCCGCCGGACAGCGTGTCCGACCGCTGCTCCCAGAGCGGGCTCATGCCGACGCGCTCCAGCTGCTGGAACGCACCGCGCCGCTCGTCTGCCGGCAAGCCGCCGATCCACGTCCAGGGCTGGCGCTGCCTGCCGAGGCATCCCACCGCCACGTTGGCGAGGGCGGTTCTGCGCGGCACGAGGCTGGCGTCCTGGAAGATCACGGCGATCTGCTGCCGCGCCGTCCGCAGCCGGCGGCCGCTGAGCGGCACGAGGTCGTCGCCGGCTACGCGGATGGCGCCCGTGGTCGGCCGCAGCAGCCGCACGATGCAGCGCACCAGGGTCGACTTGCCGCTGCCGTTCTGGCCGAGGATCACGGTCAGCTCGCCCGGACGCGCCTGGAAGGAGACGGAGTCCAGGGCGAGCGTGCCGGTCGGGTAGCGAAGACTCACCCCTTCGATGTCGAGGGGGGAGTTGCGCCCGCGAGGCTCGTCGGCCCCGCGGGCAATCCCCTGGGAATAGGCGGGCTCAGCCAATCGCGGTCAGATCGAGATTCAGCTGGACGGCCAGGTCTTCGATCTGCTGGTACGGCGCGTTGGTCTGCGGGATCATCTTGGGGCCGATCAGGACTCCCTTCGGGTCGGTGACCTGGCTGAGGTCGATGGACCAAAGCGCCTGGGCGACCTTCTGGCGGAAGCTGTTCGGCAGGTCGCCGCGAACGGTGATGGGGTCCTGCGGAATCTGCTGCGACGTCCACAGCGTCACGTAGTTCGAAGCCTTGTACAGACCCTGCTTGGTGGTGCTCGCGATCGTGTCGCTGTTCAGCTCGCCGGCGTCGACCTTGTGGTTGGTGATGGCCAGGAACGAGGCCGAATGGCTGCCCGCGTATTCGGGTTTGATGCCGGTGTTCGGGTCGATCCCGGCGCTCTTGAGGGCGTAGGCCGGGAACAGGTGGCCTGATGTCGAGGCCGGGTCGGAGTAGGCGAATGTGTGCCCGGCGACCTGGGCCAGGGTCTTGATCCCGGTGTTCGGGGTCGTCACGATGCTGGCGGTGTAGGTCAGCGGCAGGCCGCTCTTGTCGGCGAAGGTCGCCACCGGGATCGCGCCGGCAAGCTTGTGGGCGAAGACGTAGCCGAGGGGTCCGAACTCGCCCATCTCCAGCTTCTTGGCGCGCATCGCCTCGACCTCGGCGGTGTAGTTGCTGGTGACGATGATCTGGACAGTGCATCCGAGCTTGGCGCTCAGCAGGCTGCCGATCTGCTCGTAAACGGGCTCCAGCTGGGCAGCGTCGTCAAAGGGCTCGACGCCGAATCGCACCGTCCCGTTGTTGGGGCACTGCGATCCCGACCCAGTGCTGCTGTTGGCGCTCGAGTTCGAGCCGCACGCCGAGAGCAGCACCAAAGCGGCGGCGCTGCTCGCCAAGAACCAAGTGACGGACCTTCTCATCTGTTCCCCTTTCACCCTTCAGACGTGGCATGGGCGCGCCAGGAGGCACGCCTGGCTCAGAGTGAAGAAGCTCGGGGAACCCGCCGCTAACCGCCGATTAAGAACTGGCGTTCACCCGAAGATGCGCGCGTGTGCCGGCGTTGGGAGTCGGGCTTACGCCTCCTCGCCCATCCCCGCCAGCTTGGCCCGGGCGCAGGACCACGTCGTCGCGCCGGCCGACTCGTCGCTCGCGAAGGCGGTGGAGTCGAAAGGGCGGCGGCTCGGCGAACAAAGTCTGCCGGCTGACGGACTCATCCGGCCCGCGGCCGCCCAGATCTGGCCGTGAGGCGTGTCGCTCGTTACGATGCGCGCCGGATGGCGAATACCTCGGCCGGTAGGCTGCCCAACCGGCTCACACGCTTCGTTGGCCGGACGGATGAGGTGAGGCAGGTCGTCCGCCTGCTGGGTGCCTCGCGGCTGTTGACGATCACGGGTAGCGGCGGAGTAGGAAAGTCACGCTTGGCGCTACAGGCGGCGCATGAACTGGATGACCGTTTCTCCGGCCGCATCTGGTGGGTGGAGATCGGCGATCTGCGTGATGGAGGATTGATCCTCGATGCTCTCAGCGAGGAGCTGCGCCTGAGGGAGGCGGAGGCCGATCCCGTCGAGAGGGTCGCTCGCGAACTTGCCGCGGAGGCCTCCCTGATCGTCTTCGACAGCTGCGAGGCGGTACTCGACGGGTGCTCAACGGTTGTGCACGAACTGCTCGCTCGCTGTCCTGAGCTGACTGTCATGACCACGAGTCGCGAGGCCCTGAACATCGCCGGCGAGGTCATCTGGACAGTTCGCCCGATGACGCTGCCGGCGCGACAGAGTAACGACGTGTCCGGAGTGGCGGCTTCCGACGCGGTCCAGCTCTTCCTGGAGTGCGCGAGGCGCGTCAGGCCCGCGTATAAGCTCACGGCGGCCAACGCCGCCGCGGTCGCGCAAATCTGTGAGCGAGTAGACGGTCTGCCGTTGGGGATCGAGCTCGCCGCGGCCCGCCTGCGGATCCTCTCCGAAGCTGAGATCGTGTCCGGCCTTGATCACAGGCTGGGCCTGCTGGTCGGCGGCGCGCGAGACAGCCCTGCTCGGCACCGGACCCTGCGGTCGGCGATGGAGTGGAGCTACAGCCTGCTGTCGGAAGATGAGCAGCGCGCGTTGCGTCTGCTCTCCGTCTTCTCCGGCGGTGCGGACATGGATGGCATCTTGAGGGTCGGTCGAGCTGCAGGCATGGCCCTTGAGTCTCCTCATGTCACCGCTCTCGTGGAGAAGTCGATGATCGTCCGCGATGAGAGCCAAGGTGCAAGTCGCTTCCGACAGCTCGACACCCTCAAAGAGTTCGCCATGGAAGAGCTCGTGTCGCACGACGAGAGCGCGGCCGCATTGGAACAGCACTGCTGCTACTTCGCGGAACTTGCCCAGGCGGCTCACTCAGGACTGCGCGGCGCCGATGAAGCGGCTTGGCTGGCGCGACTGGACCTCGAACGCGAGAACCTGCGATCCGCGCTCTCGTGGTCTTGCCAGCACAGGCCCGAGCAGGCCGCTCGGATCGGTGGCGCGCTCGCTCAGTACTGGGTGCAGCGAGGCTCGATACGGGAGGCCATCGACTGGCTCGAGCAGGCGCTGAGCCGCGACCCGTCGGCGTCAAGGGAAACAGGCCTCGCCCATCGAGCGCTGGCCCTATTGATTGGCGAAGGGCGCCGTGATTACTCGGGTGCGCTCGAGCACGCGCTGGCGGCTCGGCGAGACTGGCAGGCCGCTGGCGACCACGACGGCGTCCTCGAGGCAACCTTCTCCGCGGTCGGCTGCCTGGCCGGCTTGGGCAGGTATGAGGAAGCCCTGCGGATGGCGCGCTTGGCAATTCAGGACATCCCATCGACTAATCTCTACGCCCGCGCGTTTACGCTCAACAACACCGGCCTCTGTCTTTGCATGTTGGGCAGGCCCGAGGAAGGCATAGAGCAACTGCGGCTGGCGAGTCGCATCGCCGAGGGATCTGACAATCCGTCGATCCGGGCCTCAGTGCTCGACAGTCTGGGCTTCGCCCACCTGGCCGCGGGCGAAGAGGCCGCCAGCGAGGAGAACTTCACGCTCGCGATCAGAATCGGCGGGCCCACCACCGCGAACGCTTTGTCATACAGTCTGAGCGGCCTCGGGCTGCTTGCCGCCAAACGCGGAGACTGGCGTCGGGCGGTGCGACTGATTGCCGCCCAGAAGGGCTTGCGTGGTGAAGCCGAAGGCCTCTATGGGCCAGGCATGAACGAGCGCGTCGAGGCCGTCATGCAAGAAGCCCGGACCGTTCTCGGTTCTGAGCTGGTCCAGAGCCTGTGTAGCGAAGTGCTGACGGCCTCCGTCGCGGTGATCCTCGACTACGCCCTCGATTCATATCACGCCTGGGCCCCAGGCAGACGGGATGCGCCGCAATCTGTGTTGACCCGGCGCGAACAGCAGGTGGCGGACCTGGTCGTGGAGGGACTCACCAACAAGGCAATTGCTCGCAGGCTGTTCTTGTCTGAACGGACTGTCGACAGTCACGTCGAGCACATCAAGGCCAAGCTCGATCTTCATTCGAGGTCGAGCATCGCTGCTTGGGTGTCGACGCATCGTCCGCTCCAAGAAGCTATCTTGCGAACCAACGACAAGCCGAGGCGCGCGAATTAGGTACTGACTTTTAGGTACCCGCCTCGGTCCAATCGCTGATGCGGCGTCACAACCCGCGGTTAGCCTCCGTCCACCGAACGCGACACATCTCTATGCCGCGCGTTTACAAGGAGGCTTGCCGATTATGGAAATTCGCGACTCCCGTAAGGAGGTCGTACTCTCATGAGAGCCCTCAGGGTCGGACTACTCGGTCCGTTGGCCGGACTCTCTTTGTGGGCGGGGTCGTTCGCGGTTGCGCAGGCCTCTGCGCCTGCGCGGGTGGCCACTCGGGGACCAATCAGCGCCGCCCTGTGCCGCGACTTGGTCTCGCAGCTCGCGGCTTGGGCGAAGACGCCGGCGTCCGCGGCCTATCTGAGTCCTTCGCAGCGCCAACGATTCGTGCACGAGCCCCTTACCGGGTGTACTTGGTTCACCCGAAGCGGGCCGGGGACGGCGCCCAGCGACGGACTGCCCTTAAGCAGCCAGGCAGGGGCCGCGTTTGCAACCGGCTCGTTCTGCCAGACCTACTACCGGACCTATGGGATCGCCAATCCGAACGGAACGCCGATCATGGAGGGAGTCACCAACGCTGGGTGGTGCAGCAACGGTTACAGCTACATGTGGCTGAACTGGGGCGTCAACTGCTCCAACAAGACGTATCCGATCTACGGCACCCAGGTGACTTGGTGCGGAACGGCGAGGGTGGCGACCTCACAGTCGTCCAACACGTCTTGCGCACCGCAGCAGGGTATGAACTGGGACTGGTGGTACTGGGACACACCGTGGTGGCACAACTCCGGCTCTTACATGCGCACTCAGGTGTTCTGCTACTCGAATGGCGGCTCGTACACCTGGGGCTACGCTTACGACTACTAGATGAAAGCGTGGCCCGACGTCGACAACCCGAGGAATCGGCCGGCGCCGGGCCACCCATCTCCTTCGCGGCTGGATCTCCTCCTGCTGGCAGTGATACTGCTGCTGTTCCCGCCCGTCGGGCTGTTTCTGTTGCTGATCAGCAATGGAATCGCGGCCGGCGTGAAGGCTTTGATCGCGGTCGCCGTACTGCTTGTCTGGGCGGTGCCAGTCGCCGATGTCATCGCGCACTAGTCCGCGGCCCGGAACTCTGATCGACAGGTGACGCCTGTTTCGGCGGAGTATTTAGCTGAGCGAGGCGCCCTGGGTCGGGGCGTAAGCATGGGCCCACTGCGGAGGTTAGCCGCTGACGCCCGCGCCTGCTTGTCCACTACACACTCGGTCACCGACCTCGAGAGCGTCCACGCCCGGGTCCGACGCCTCCACCATGCGCGCGAACTTCCAACCCGGCGCATCGAGCAGGTTGACGCGGTGATCGACAGCGTCGGAGGTGACACGCCTGGTCGGCGTGGTGGGTGTTGACGAAGCGCTCACTCTCCATCCGCCGTCGAGCCTCCTGCCGATCCTCAATCATCGAGGGGCGTTCTGGGGTTGTTTGCCCCAGTCCCCGATCAAGCGGCGCAGCACACTCTCGTCGCCGCTGAGCTCCAGCCCGCGCTGCCTCGCCTCGACCAGGTCGAGGCGACCCGACAGGAGCCCGAGGATCACGCTGGGTCGCGCGGCGAGCACCGCGTCGGGATGGTCGACGGTGCCCCGGCGCGTGCGCACCTTGCCGTCCACTATCTCGACCACCATGGCCTCATCGCCGGTTTCCAGCTGAACCGCGATCGGCGGCTCCTGTGGAGTCCGGTCCTCTAGATAGGCGTCGAGCGGAAATACGAGCCAGTGACTTCGAAACTTGGTGCCCGGCTCAGGCACCCCCATCAGCGGGGAGCCCCAGCGGCCGAGCTCCTCGAGCACCGTACGCAGCGCGGCACCTCGCTCGGTCAGGTGGAACAGCGTCGTCGCCACCGGCGGCGGCGCCTCCTCCCGGCGCACCAAGCCGGCCCTCTCCATCTCCCGCAAGCGGTCGACCAGCAGGTTGGTGGCTATCCCGGGCAAGCCGTTGAGCAGGTCCGTGTACCGCGCGGGCCCAGCGGTCATGAGCTCGCGGACGATCAGCAATACCCAGCGGTCCCCGACCACGTCCAGCGCCTTCGCCACCGCGCAGTACTGGTCGTACGACCGCACGGCACGCCAGGCTAGCAGGCTCGCATGACTCTTTCAAGTCATTGCTTGACTTTTTCAAGCGCCTGGCGGAAGATCGCCGACGTGACGCCGGAGGCGCGCTACACGGCGCTGACCCAGCAGATGGAGGGACTCGAGGACGTGACCCACCTGCCCGAGGGCAGGGGCTTTGGCTCTTCGGGACAGCTGAAGGTGCGAGGTCGGATCTTTGCGATGCTCGTGCGAGGCGAGCTCGTGCTGAAGCTGCCTCGCGATCGCGTCGAGGACCTCGTCGCAACCGGCCAGGGAAGGTACTTCGATGCCGGCAAAGGCAAGCCGATGCGCGAGTGGTTCGTGCTTTCGCCCGAGTCGGCGGTGCGCTGGGCTCCGCTTGCCGAGGAAGCCCTGGTGTTTGTGAAGGATGCGAAGTGAGCGATTCACGAGCGGTCGCGGTGGCGATGGCGCATCTCGAAGCCTGGACCAATCACGACCTGGAGCGAGCCCGGAACAACCTCGCGGAGGGCGTGGAGTTCTTCAGCGCCGCCGGCCACCTCGCGGGCATCGGCGAATACATGGACGGGCCGCGCGGTCTCCGGCAGTTTGCGCTGCAAGTCGTGCCCGGCAGCCTGCGCGTGATCGCCACCTCAGGCAACGACCAGAACGCCCTGATCATGTACGAGGTCGACACTGCCGGCGGGCCGCTTGGACAGAAGACTTTTCCGTCCGCCCAGACCTGGCAACTGGATGACGACGGGAGGATCCTCGTGGAGCGAATCGTCTCGTACGCGACTTCGCGGGCAGCCTAGGCCGAACGCACTGCCCGGAATGACGGGCAGCGCGTAAGGGTTGACGGTGGCTGTGGGGAGACTCGCCTTCTGGATCGTCGGCGCGACGTTCGGGCTCTTCCTCTTCGCCGCCGCGGCGCCCTCTCCCCTCTACGCGGTCTATGCGGCGCAGTGGCACTTCTCACCCGTCTCGCTGACCGAGGTCTTCGCCGTTTACGCGGTCGCCCTCCTGGTTGCGCTGCTGTCGACGGGGCACCTCTCGGACGCTGTCGGCCGCCGCCCGGTGATCCTCGTCGCGCTCGTGATCCAGATCGCGAGCATGGCGGTGTTCGTAGGCGCTACCGGACTCGGGTGGCTCTTCGCGGCGCGCATCCTGCAGGGGGTGGCCACCGGGGTCGCGACCAGCGCGATGGCCGCCGCGCTCGTCGATCTCCAGCCGGCAGAGCGGCCCGGGTTGGCGCCCCTGGTCAACAGCGTCGCGCCCATCGGCGGCCTGGCGGCCGGGGCCCTGGTCTCTGCCGCGCTGGTGCAGTACGGGCCCGCGCCGCTGCACCTGGTCTACTGGCTTCTGACCGCAGCGTTCGGCCTAGGAGCGGTGATGGTTGTGCTCCTCCCCGAACCCAGCAAGAGTCGCCAGACCTTCCGGCTCGCCCCCAGCATCGGCGTTGAAGACGCCGCCCGGCGCGCGTTCACCGCCACGCTCCCGAGCCTGATCGCAGGTTGGGCGGTCGGCGGCTTCTATCTCTCGCTGGGGCCGAGCCTCGCGCTCCAGCTCGCGTCGTCGCACAACCGGCTGCTCGGTGGCTTCGCGATCGCGCTCCCGCCCGGGGTGGGAGCCATCGTCACGCTAATCCTCAATCGATGGCCGCCGCGGCGGGCCCTGACCTTCGGCGGATCCGCCCTGATAGCCGGCCTCGCGCTGGCGGTTCTGGCCATCGCGCTCAGCTCGGGTGGCGGCTTCCTGGTCGCTTCGGCGGTGACGGGAGTCGGCTTCGGATTGGCTTGGCTCGGCGTGCTCAGGACGCTCGTCGGGCTGGCGTCGCCCGGCGGCCGGGGAGCGCTCCTGGCCGCGATCTACATCGTGGCCTACCTGGCCTTCGCGATCCCGGCGGTAATCGCCGGCTACCTGGTGACGCGCATCGGCCTCCATGACGCCTCGCTCTGGTACGCCGCTGCGGTCGGCCTGCTGGCGCTGGCAGGGCTGGCCGGAAGTCTGCTGGTGCGGATTCCGGGACCGATGGTTGCGGCAGCGCCGGCGCGCGGCTAGTCGCGGGCGGCGGGTGCTGCTCATCGGCTGAACCCGGCTGCAGCCGAGAGGCAGCCGCGGGCGTCAGCGGCTAACCTCCGCAAGCGATGTTCCGCTCGCGCGCGCTCGCCTCCTTAGTTGCGGGCTTCGCGGCCGTGAGCTTGGCCGAGTGGGCGTACCTGGTCGCGCTCTCGGTCGCGTTCTTCAAGGCAGGGGGCCCGCAGGCTGTGGGGCTGCTCGGCCTGCGGTTCGTCTTCTCGGCGGCGGGCAGCATCGTCGGGCCCAGCGTGGTCGCGCGCCACCAGGCTCTGCGGGTGCTGGCAGCCGTCGCGGTCAGCCGTGCGCTCATCGTCGGAACGACGGCGCTGCTCGCGGGCCGCGGCTCGGACCTTGCCGTGCTGCTGCTGCTGGTGTGCATCGACGGCCTGGCTGGCTCGCTCTACCGGCCCGCCCAGGCGGCGGCGATCCCGGCCCTTTCCCGCGCGCCGGCGGAGATCTCGGCCGCGGCGGCGGCGATGAGCACCGCCAAGACCGTGAGTCAGGCGGTGGGAGCAGTGCTCGGAGGTCTCCTGTTGCGTGCTTTCTCGGCACCGGACATCTTCGCTGGGGCGGCCGCCATCTTCCTGCTGGCGTCGATCCCGGCTCTGCGGCTGTCAAGTCAATCGGTCCTGGTCGGCGACCCCGACGCAACCATTGGGGAGCGGCTCCGCAGCGTCTCCGCCGCGGCGCGCGAAGCCAGGGTGGCCAACCTCTTGGCGATCAGCGGGTTCCGCACCTTCGTCCGCGGCATGTGGACGACGATTGCTGTGATCGCCGCGTTCAGGCTCCTGCACGGTGACAGCACCGTCCTGGGCCTGCTGATGCTGGCGAGCGGCGTGGGAGCTGTGCTGGCGGTGCCGGTGGTCGCGTCACTGATCGGACGCACGAGCCTCAGCCGGCCGGCCGCCGCCGCCCTCATCGGCTGCGGTGTTCCGCTGGCTCTGATCGCCGCCTTGCCCAGGCTCGCCGCGGCGATGCCGCTGCTCGTCGTCTGGGGCGTTGCTATGGCGATCGCTGACGCAACCAGCTCGGCGCTGCTCTTCCGCGCCCTACCGGCGCAGCTGCTGCCGCGAGCGACAAGCGCCATCGAAGCGGCGAAGCTGGTCGCGGAAGGCGCCGGCGCACTGCTGGTGCCGCTACTGGTCGCCACGGTCGGCATCCGGGGAGCCCTGTTGGCGGCGGCTCTTCCCCTGCCGGTCCTGGTGCTGGCCGGGTGGCAGACGCTGCTCCGGACCGACGCCGACGGCGCGCGCTTCATGCGCTTGCTCGGCCTGCTGCACGCCGTCCCGCTCTTCGCGCGGCTCGACATGGAGCGCCTCGGGTTCCTGGCCAGCCGAGCGGAGCGCGCCGAGTCCGCTCCCGGTGTGGACGTCGTGACCCAGGGGGACCGCGGTGATCGCTTCTATGTCATCGAGGGCGGGACCGCCGAAGTCCTGATCGACGGCCACGCCGTCGACGTCCTCGGTCGCGGCGACGGCTTCGGCGAGCGAGCCTTGTTGCGGGACGTGCCGCGGATGGCGACGGTAAGAGCTCGCGAGCGGCTCTCGACGCTCGGCTGGACGCGCCAGGACTTCATGCTCGGCGTGACAGGTAGCAGCACCTCGACGGACGTCCCGCTCCAGCAGCGAATCTCACGGTTTGCGGCGGATCCGCTCAGCGAGTACGACCGCGTGCGAGCGGTCGCGCAAGTCGGGCTGCTGAGCAGGATCGACAGGGACGAGCTGACCCGGCTTGCGCGTGACGCGACAGTCGAGCACTGGGATGCCGGGCAGCGCATCGTCCGCAACGGCGACCAGGGTGATCGGCTGTACGTACTGCTTGCCGGACGGGTGCGGGTGACGCCATCAGGAAGTCCTCCGGTGACGTTGATTCCAGGCGACTACTTCGGTGAGATCGCGCTGCTCCATGACGTTCCCCGCACCGCCGACGTCGACGCCGTCGATCCGGCCGTCACCCTGGGCATCGATCGAGAAGCCTTCGTCGCCGCCGCGCGCTCGCAGCTTGCCGCTGAGCCCGAGTGATGCGGATCGTGGACAGGGACGCGGCGCCCTGGGTCTCTCCCTCGAACTCATTGAGTGAGGCCCGGCCGAGTGCGTAATCGCGACGCGGGCTCCCTCAGAGCGACGATCCGAGCCCGCTGCGCGGTGGCGACGCTCGCCAGCACGCAGATCGCCGCCACGACCGCCTGCGGACGAACAGGCTCGCCGATGAGCAGCCAGGACCACGCCACTGAGAGCAGCGGTTGGGCGAGCTGGATCGTGCTCGCCCGCGCGACGCCCGCCAAACCCATGCTGCGATACCAGAGGACCATGCCGACGAAGACCGAGAAGACCGCCATGTAACCGAGCGCGGCCAGCGACTGCGGGCTCGGGCTGAAGCGCGGGCCGGCGAGCGCCACCGCTGTCAGCGGCACCGAGACCGGCAGCGCCAAGACGAGGCCCCACGCGATCACCTGGCCGCCCGGCATCGTGCGGGCCAGCCGGCCACCCTCCGTGTAGGCGGCGGCGGCCAGAACTAAAGCAGCGAGGAGGAAGGCGTCCCCTAAGCTCAGCCTCTCGGCCCTGAGACCCGACGTCGCGTACCAGACGACGGCCGCAGTCCCGAAGAACAAGGCGACCCAGAACAGAGGCCTGGGCGCCTCCCGGGTGCGCATGACGCCGAAGGCCGCCGTGAGCATCGGCAGCAGCCCGATGACGATCGATCCGTGAACGGCGCTAACGCTTCGCAGGGCTTCGGCGCTGAAGAAGCCGAAGCCGACCGCCGCTCCGCCGGCGACGACTAGGAGCCCCGGCAGCTGCGAGCGAGTAGGGCGCGGAGCTCGCTCCCAGAGCAGGTAGATGGCGGCCAAGACGGCACCGAGGACCGACCGCCCCACACCGACGACCACCGGATCGAGGGTTGCCACCGCGATGCGCGTGGCGGGCACCGTGCCCGAGAACATCAAGACCGCGACGGCCGCCAGGGCGAGAGCCGAAAGCGATACTCTTGATCTGCGAATAGCAGTATCGGCGCTGCTCATGGTCAACAATAGCACTCGCCTGCAGCAGGACTGCTACCCTAAGATGCGCCATCCTCGATAGCAGTACTGCAAAGCTCTCCGCGGCCCTGCGCGCCCGCGCCGGCGCGATGGCGGCCGGCGACCGCTTCCCCTCGACGCGCCAGATTGCCGCGACCTATGGCGTCAGCCCGGTGACGATCTCGAGGGCCCTCCACGCCTTGAGCGCCGAAGGGGTGTTGAGCACGCGGCCCGGATCAGGCACGTTTGTCTCGGACCGTCTCGGGGCGCCGGCCGGCGAACCGGCCGACGTGACGTGGCAGTCGGTAGCCCTCGGCGACCGTGCAATCGACGAAGGTCCGCTGCGGACCTACCTGGAAGTCGATCCGCGCGGCGCTCTCTCCCTCGCCGGCGGCTACCTCCATCGCTCCCTGAAGCCGGTCAAAGCGCTAGCCGCCGCCGCCGCGCGGGCGAGCCGTCAAGCCGACACCTGGGAAGGTCCCGACCCGGCTGGGCTGCGGCCTCTCCGAGAGTGGTTCGCCAGTCACCATGGCAGCCACGTCGGCCCCGACAACGTGGTGATCTGCAATGGCGGGCAGTCGGCCATCTCCGCAGCCTTTCGCGCGCTCGTGCCCGCCGGCGAGACGCTCATAGTCGAGGCCCCGACCTATCCCGGCGCCCTCGCGATAGCGCGCGCGGCCGGTATCCGCGTCGTGCCGGTCCCGATGGACGACGCGGGTGTTCGATCGGACCTTCTGTCCGAGGCGGTGGCGGCCACGGGATCGCGGGCCATATACCTTCAGCCGACGCACCAGAACCCGACCGGCATCGTCATGTCCGCGGAGCGCCGGCGCGAGGTGCTCGGTATCGCCCGCCAGGCCGGCGCATTCGTGATCGACGACGACTGGGCCCGCTGGCTCGGCTACGAAGGCGGCAACCCGCCGACGCTGTTCTCGATGGACGTCGACGGCCGCGTGATCCACGTGACGTCACTGACCAAGCCGGCGGCGCCGAGCTTGCGAATTGGGGCCCTCGTCGCGCGCGGCCCGGTACTGGATCGCCTACGCGCGATCCGCTTGGTGGACGACCTCTTCGTCAGCCGCCTGACACAGGAGACGGCGCTCGAGCTGGTCGGTTCGTCCGGCTGGTCGCGGCACGTCGTCGAGCTGGGCCGGGCTCTGCGCGAGCGCAGGCGGGTGCTGATTGAGGCGCTGCACGAATACGCCCCTCGTCTGGCGGTCCCGCGTATCCCGCAGGGCGGCATGCACGTCTGGGCGAGCCTTCCCGCGGGTGTGGACGACCGCGCCGTCGTCGAAGCCGGCCGCAGGTTTGGCGTCGTCGTGGCCGGCGGCAGGTCGTTCTTCGCCACCGAGCCACCGGCGGGCCATGTCCGGCTGAGCTTCGCCGCCGCCGCGGACACCGACGAGCTGAGGGAGTCGGTGCGGCGCCTGGGCGCTGCGCTCGACTCGATCGCCTCGGCCTAGAGACGCTGGTGCGGCCGTACTCGGGACCCGTCAATTCGCTGAATTGACACCTTCCTGAACGCTTCGGAATACTCGCCGTCCGAGGGCGGGATCTGCCCGAAAGGGAGCGAGAGGATTGCGAAGAGGGTCGATGGGCATGCTGAGGCGTGCGGGTACACACCTGTCAGGTGTTGCGGGCGTGACGAGGGTCCAGCTCAAGAGGTGGGCTGTGGGGCTCGCGGGTCTCGGCCTGATCACCGCGATCGCGGCGGGCGGCACCGGCGTCATCCAGGCGCGGCCGGCGGGCAGTGAGCTACCCGTGCCCAGCTACAAGATGATCGGGGCCCACGCGATGCTCACCAAGGACGGCTACCGCAAGCTGTGGGCGGCCAAGGGAACCGATTACGCGGTCTTGGGCAGCGTGCCGGTGGGCGCCAAGATGACCTACGGCGGCGGCCCGGTGCTGGTGCACCCCAAGGTGTTCATCACCTATTGGGGATGGAATTCCGACCCGCACGGGATCCAGCCCTACCTGAACGGGTTTTTCGGCGGGCTTGGCGGCAGCGACTGGATCGGCAGTCAGAGCCAGTACTGCGAGGGCGTGCCCACGTCCGGCACCAGCTGCGACGGCGGCCAGTACATCACCAATCTGCCCAACATCCTGGGCGGCGTCTGGAACGACCACCAGGACGCGCTTCCTCCAGACCCCATCCCGGAGCCGTCGACCGGGACCAGCCCCGACCTCGCGGATGAGGCGCTGCGCTCGGTCGAGCACTTCGGTTACGTCGAGGACGGCGTCTACGTGATCGCCACTCCGCACGGCACCAATGCGGCGGGCTTCGACGGCCTCGGTTACTGCGCATGGCATGGGGCTGTTCAGCTGCCCGACGGTCGACGCGTGCAGTTCGTGAACATGCCCTACGTCTTCGACGCGGGTTCGAGCTGCGGCGCCGACTATGTCAACAAGGATCTGAGCGGCCAGCTCGACGGCGTCAGCATGGTGGCCGGCCACGAGTACGCCGAGGCGATCACCGACCCCACCGTCAGCTTCAACAACCTCACCGCGGAAGGCCTGGTCCCGCCGGGCTGGTATTCGCAGCAGCCGGAGGTCGGGGGCGAGACCGGCGACAAGTGCGCCTACCCCGTGTTTCAGGGGCGGCTCGGCCTCGACCTGCCTCAGAACGCCGCCAACATCATCCTCAACGGCAAGCCGTACGCGGTGCAGCCGCTGTGGTCCAACGACGCCAATGACGGCGCCGGCGGCTGTGTCATCACAGACACGCCGGGCCCGGTGGCCGCCCCGGCGCTACCGGCCATTCCCGGGACGCCGACCAACGCCGCGAACCCGGTGACGTGCACTGGCGCGCAGATCGTCGGCACGCCCGGCGACGCTGTCGACCCGTACACGAGCGTGAACGTGGTGAGCAGCAACCAACCGGCGCTCAACATCCTCAACGTCCAGTTCAGCACCCCGAGCGCGAGCACCCTCGAGATCAAGACGACTCTCGACAACCTGCAGCCCTTCCCGCAGCAGGAGGTCGTCGGCGGTATTTGGAGCGTCTACTGGAACTACGGCGGCCAGACCTATGTGGCATCGGTCACCGAGGATCCGACCGGCACCGTCTATGAGGACGGCGTCCACAGCAGCAGCACGGGCGACACGTTCAACAACACGAACGACACCGGTTCCTTCAACCCCGGACCCAACGGAACGGTGGTGATCGACGTGCCCAGGGCGCACGTGGGCAACCCTCCCGACGGCGCCCTGCTCACCAAGACGTGGGCCGTCTCCTTCGGTGAGGTGCCCGGTCTCTCAGGCGTCATCTCGTTCCCGTCCGACGAAGCGCCCAGCAACAACCCGGAGAACGGCGGGCCGGCGACCGGCTGGCCTTACAAGGTGGGCTCGATGACCGACTGTGACACCGTCCGGACGCTGCCACCAGCTCCTGCCGACAACTTCAAGCTGCCGCCGCCGCCGCCGCCGTTCACCATCGGTGTCTGCAGCGGGGACAACCTGCTGACTGCGCCGAGCGGCAACGTGCACGTGCCTCTTCCGGAGGCGCCGACAACGGCCAACCTCGAAGCGGCGGACATCACCGGCGCCTCCTTCGCGGTCGACCCGAGCGCCGGGACGCTGACGACCACGCTGCAGATCGCCAACCTCAACCAGCTGCCCGTCGTCGGAACCACCGAGACCGATTACAACGTGTCGTTCAACCTGCCCGACGGCAGGACGTATGCGACGCAAGAGGCGCTGCCAGACCCGACCGGCACCAACTTCAAGGCCGGGCTCTGGAACCGCTCGGACAACAGGTTCTTGAGCTCCACGCCTGAGACCGGCAGCGTCAACATGGGCGCGCCGGGAACGGTCGTGGTGGTCGCCAAGCTGGCAGATCTCGGCAGCCCGTCAGCGACGTCTTCCCCACTTGTCACGCAGACCTACGCGGACACGATCAGCGCCGAGCGCGTGGCGGGCGAGGGCTACCAGGCCAACACACCGGACAAGCGGGTGCCGGCGCGCGACTTCGGACCGGCTTGGCCCATCTGCTCGGGTCCGTCAGTCACGGCCGTGCCTATCACCGCGCTGGCCGGCGAGCGGTTCAGCGGCATCGTGGCCAGGTTCGCGGACGACCAGACCGACTTCCCGTCGGCGTCGGATCTGAGCGCAACCATCAACTGGGGCGACGGCACTCAATCCGCAGGCACGCTCACTGGCAAGGACACCCGCTTCGCGGTCGAGGGCGCGCACACCTACTCGAGCAATGGCACCTACACGGTGCGAGTCACCGTGGCCCAGCGGGCGGGCGGCTCGGCTGTCCTGGGCAGCGCGACGAAGCCGGAGTATGTCGGCGGGGCTGGCTCAGCTGGTGCGTCGGCTTCGCGGGCGGCCGCGGCTCCCGCAGGGGCGCAGCAGCCTTCGGCGGCACCGGCGTCCAAGGCGGCGGCTGCGCCGCCCAACGGTCCGATCATTCCGGTGGTCCCCCATGGCGCGGCCCGGCCGCCGGCCATGAACCACCACGCTGGTCCAGCGGCGCTCACGCCCGTCTGGGCGGGACTCGCAGCGGCTCTCGTCATCCTGCTGCTTATCGCCGGCCTGGTCGCCTACCGCCACTCGACCACCTAACCGTCTATACACTCCGCCCCGTGCTGGCGGAGTTCGAAATCGCGATCGATCGGCTCGAGCGAGCAATACGAGGCTGCCCGGAGGAGCATTGGGGTTCAAGCCTGTGGGTGGTTAAGCGCACCGACCCGTGGATGTGGCCCAAGGGCGGCCCAGGCGACGGCAGGACGGAAGCAGCGATCCAGGTTTTCTCTCAGTTCTGGTTGATCGCGTACCACTGCCTCTTCTTTATCGACCTGTACTGCTGGGACGAGACCGGCCACTTCGCCACGCCACCCGAGTTTGCGAATGGACCGGAAGACCAGGGCATCGACGAGTTCGGGGCGGCGCGCTTCCCGAACGTGAGCTACTCACGAGAGCAATTGCTCGGCTATCTCGCCTACGGCCGCGGGCGAGTCCGCACGACGCTTGGGGGCCTGACCGATGCTCAGCGTGCCATCAAGCTGCGACCAGGCCATCCACATGCCGGCAAGACCTTTGAGCAGCTGCTGGGCGTCAACCTCGCTCACGTGCGGGAGCACGGCGACCAACTGACGGCGTTCATCGCCGGGGGATGCGTTACGCGCCCCTGAGGGCATCGCCCTCGAGCGGAGGTCGCCCGGTCGGTCAGGTCCGGGGTCTTCCATCCACCTCGATGCGGCCAATCGAACCGCTCGGACGTGCGCCGGATCGCCGTATCGGCTACCCCGGAGAGCTCTCGCCGTCGAGCCCTGCCACTGACGTGGCAAGGCGGCGTCGGGACCTCGCCTGGTCCAGCTCGGTCAGATGTCGCTTCCGTAGGCGCAGGTGCTGGGGAGTCACCTCGAGCAACTCGTCGTCCGCCAGGAAGTCCAGCGACTGCTCTAGGCTGAGGCGGGTCGCCGGCGTCAGACGCACCGCGATGTCGGCGGTCGACGATCGCACGTTGGACTGCTTCTTCTCGCGACATACGTTCACCGACAGATCGCCGGCGCGCTTCTGAAGGCCGATCACCATCCCCTCGTAAACCGCGGTGCCGGGCTCGATGAAGGTCGTCCCACGCTCCTGTGCGTTGGCGAGGCCGTAGGCCAGCGCGGTGCCGCGCGCAGAGGCCGTCAGCGCCCCGTTGCGCTGGTCGCGAAAGTCGCCTGCCCACGGGCGATAGCCAATTCCGATCGATCCCATCAGGCCGGTCCCTGCCGTCAGGGTAAGGAAGAGATTGCGGAAGCCGATCAACCCGCGCGTCGGAATCCGGTACTCGAGCCGCACGGCGCCGCCGCTGCCGTAGTGGATCTCGAGCATCTCCCCGCGGCGCCGGCCGAGCGCTTCGGTGACGGCACCGACGCTCTCTTCCCGGACGTCGACCGTGAGGAGTTCGACCGGCTCGAAGCCGCGGCCTTCGACGACCTTCACAATCGCCTCCGGGCGCGACACTTCGAGCTCGTATCCCTCGCGCCGCATCGACTCTATGAGGACCGCGAGGTGCAGTTCCCCCCGCCCACTGACCAGGAATCGCTCGGCCGAATCGGTCTCGGCCACCCGCAGCCCCAGGTTCGTGTGCAACTCCTCATAGAGCCGCGCTCGGAGCTGCCGCGACGTGCTGAAGCGGCCTTCGCGACCGGCGAAGGGCGAGCTGTTCACGCCGAAGGTCATGCGCACGGTCGGCTCGGCGATCTCGATCCGGGGCAGCGCGTCGCGCGCCTCGGGGTCCGCGACCGTGTCGCCGATGGCAACCTCTCCGAGGCCGGTCAGCATCACGATGTCGCCGGCCGAGGCCGACGCGACCGGCTCCCTGACCAGACCGCGGTGCACCAGGACCTGCCCGATCCGGCCGGCATGGGAGGCGTCCGCGGAAAGGATAGCCACCGCGTCGCCCGCCGCGACCGAGCCGCGGAAGATCCGGCCGATCGCGAGCGGTCCGGTGTAGTCGTCGTAGGCACGGTTGGCGACGAGCATTTGAAAGCCACCCGTTTCGATGGCGGGCCCGGGAATGTGTTCGACGATCGCGTCGAACAGAGGCCCGAGGTCAGGGGCCAGCCGCGCGGGGTCGACGCCGGCCCGCCCCTGCTTGGCAATCGTGTAGACGACCGGCGCGTCGAGCTGGTCCGCCTCCTCCGCAAGCTCAAGGAATAGGTCGTGGACCTGCTCAAGGGCGCGGCCCGGGTCCGCGTGGGGGCGGTCGAGCTTGTTGATGACGATCACCGTGCGCAGGCCCGCCTCGAATGCCTTCCTGAGGACGAAGCGCGTCTGCGCCATCGGTCCCTCCGCCGCGTCGACCAGCAGCAGGCAGCCGTCGGCCATGTTCAGGACGCGCTCAACCTCGCCGCCGAAGTCCGCGTGGCCAGGAGTGTCGATGATGTTGACGGTCACGCCGCCGCGGCGGATCGAGGCGTTCTTGGCCAGGATCGTGATCCCCTTCTCGCGCTCGAGCACGTTCGAGTCCAGGATCAGGCTGCCCACCTCCTGGCCCTCCCTGAAGGTTTGGCTCTGCTTCAGGAGGGCGTCGACGAGGGTCGTCTTGCCGTGGTCGACATGGGCGATGATCGCCAGGTTTCGGACGTCGGCTCGAATCCCGGTCACGGGCGCGACCTCGTCACATGCCGCCACTGACCGTGGTCGAGTAGATGAACCCTGTCCAGGCTCTGGATGTTCGGCGCGCCCTGGCGGCGGAGCTTGCGCCAGGCGGCCTCATCTTGGGGTGCCAGGATGGTCAGCGCCCGCCCGGCCGCGCCCTGGCGGGCCGTCCGGCCCACCCGGTGTGTCAGCCACTGCGCCGACTCAGGGAGCTCATAGTTGACGACGAGGGCCACGTCCTCGACGTCGATTCCGCGCGCGGCGACGTTGGTGGCGACGAGCACCCGGATGCGGCCACGACGGAACCCGTCCATGGTCGCGGCGCGGCGGTTCTGCGATAGGTTGCCCTGCAGCTCGCCGGTGCTGTGGCCGAGTGCCGCCAGCCTCTTCGACAGCTTCTTGACGCCATGCTTGGTCCGTCCGAAGACGATGATCGGGCCGTCCTGGCCCTTCAGCAGGCGGTGCAGGGTTTCGAAGCGCTCCGAATCGGCCACGTGCAGAAGCCCGCTCTCGAGCGTCGACGCGGCCTGGTCCTGGACCCGCACTCGAGCCGGCTCCTGGAGGTGCTTGCGGATCATGGTGCCGACCCACGGCGGCATGGTCGCCGAGGCGAGGACTGTTTGCCGCCGGCCGGTCAGCCCGATGATCCTCTCGACGTCGCGCGCGAAGCCCGCGTCCAGCATCTCGTCGGCTTCGTCAAGCACGAGGTAGTCGACTCCTCCAAGCTGCAGAAGCCCGCGCTCGACCATGTCCAAAGTGCGGCCAGGCGTCCCGATCACGATGTCGGGCCTGGCGCGCAGCTCGTTCGTCTGCCGTCCATAGGGCACACCGCCGTAAAGCAGGGCAGAGCGGATCTTCGGCTCGACCCCCCGCAGCACAGATGCGATCTGGATCGCCAGCTCGCGGGTCGGGGCCACGATCAACGCCTGCGGCGCGCGCCGCCCTGGCTGCAGGCACTCGAGCATCGGCAGCACGAAGGCGAGAGTCTTGCCAGAGCCCGTCGGCGCCTCCAAGACGACGTCCCGGCCGCGAAGAAGGGCGGGGATGGCCTGCGCCTGAACGGCCACGGGTGCCCGAATGTCACGCGCGGCGAGCGCGGCCGCGATGCGTGCGTTGACGCCGAGATCGGCGAAATTGTTCAAGTGAATGACTCTCCTCGGTCCCCTCTCTTTGGGGTGGGATTACTGCGACGATCAGGGCGCCGTCATGAAGACGGGGAGAGGGACCCGAGCGAGGCGAGGGTGTGACCGGCGCGGCACCAGAGTGCCGCGCCAGTGCTTCAGTTAGACGAGCTGGACCTTCGCGGCGCGAGGGCCCTTCGGGCTCGCTTCGATCTCGAAGGTCACGTTCTCGCCGCCCTGCAAGCTGTCGAAGTCGGCGGCGGTGCCGCTGCGGTGGAAGAAGTACTCCTTACCGTCATCGGCGGCGATGAAACCGAAGCCGCGTTCGACCACGAGCTTCTTGATGGTGCCGTTGGGCATGATCTATCTCCGTTCTCTCGATTGAACTGACGCCTGCAGGGAGCTGTTCGAGACTACGGAGCGACCCAAGCGTGCACCTTGAGACGAGTGCGCCTGAACTATACGCAGGACGGTCCCGCCTAAATCAGCGCGCCGCCCGCGATCCCGAGCCGGGAGACCCGTTACCCGTTCCTGAGCGCGACCCTATACGGTGCGCAAGGCATCGGTCGGCGACAGTCGCGCGGCCCGCAGAGCCGGCAGCAAGCCCGCAACAGCCCCAACCGTGATCGCGGCCGCCAATCCTCCCGTGATCGCCGCCGGCGGCACGACCGCCGGCCAGTCCCGCGCCGCCGCATAGGCCGAGGTCACCGCCGCACCGGCCAGCTCCCCCCCCACTCCACCAGCGAGCGAGAGCATGACCGCCTCCGCGAAGAACTGGAGCCGGATCTGGCCTCGGGTGGCTCCGAGCGCACGGCGCAGCCCAACCTCGCCGCGTCGCTCCAGTACCGAGATGACCATGATGTTGGCGACGCCCACGCCGCCGACCAGGAGCGCCACGGCGGCCAGGCCAAGAAAGAGCGCGTTGAATGCGCCCTGTGCCTGGGCGCGCGCCACGAGTGCGTCTGACGGACGGCTCATGGTGACCTGGTCGGGGTGCTCGGGGTAGGCCATCGGCGCCAGCAGGCCCTCGACCGTGGGCACCTGATCTGTCGCCGAGCGGACGTAGATCGTCGTCGGGTGGCCGTCGAAGCCGAGGTAGCGGACCGCGGCCGGGAAGCCGACCAGCACGGCGTGGTCGACTTCGTCGGCCAGCGGCGCCGAGGTGAGGATGCCCGCGACGTAGAACCACTGGCCGTCGATCCACACCCGCTCGCCTGCCACTACCTGGTCGATCCCGAGCTGGGCCGCGGCGGCGCTGCCCAGCACCACCACCGGTTCGTTCGCGGTGGCGGCGTTCAGATACTCGCCCACAGCAACCGTGGCGCCGACGGCCTGGGGCAGGCCGGGGCCTGCCGCCAGCACCGCCAGGCCACCGGTCTCGCCGCGGGGTAGGAACGGCGAGCGGTAGACGGACTGTCCGGTCGCGCCGGTGGCGCCGACCGCATAGACGGACTCGATCCGCCCGATCATCGCGGGGGCGGTGGCCGGCAGCGGTGTGTTGCTCCCGAAGAGGTCGTGGCCGGTCGTGACCGTCAGCAGGTTGGTGCCGATGGCATCGATCTCCGCGAGCAGGCCCGCTTGCGACGAAGCCGAGAGCCCCAACACGGCCACCATCGCCGCGACGCCGACGGCGATGCCGAGGGCCGACAGGCTGGCGCGAAGGCGCCGCGTGCGAAGCCCGACGGTCGCAACGCGGACCACATCCGCGGGTCGCAGGCGAACCGGTCGGAGCCGGCGCGTCTCAATCACGAGGCGATGCGCCATCGGCAACGACACGGCCATCGAGGATCTGGATCGTGCGCGGTGCGCGGGCGGCGACGCCGGGATCGTGCGTGACGATCACAACCGTGGTGCCGGCGCGGTGAAGCTCCAGCAGGAGCTCGACTATCGCGGCCCCTGACGCGCTGTCGAGGTTGCCGGTGGGCTCGTCCGCGAGCAGCACCGAGGGCCGGCCGACGACCGCGCGGGCGATGGCGACTCGCTGTCGCTCGCCGCCGGACAGCTTCGGCGGTCGAAACCATGCCCGGCCGCCGAGCCCCACACGTTCGAGCGTCTGCGCTGCGCGGCGGCGGCGGTCGGCGTCCGCTACGCCCGCGTAGAGGAGCCCGTCGGCGACGTTCTCGAGCGCGCTGCTGTGCTCCGCCAGGAAGAACTGCTGGAAGACAAAGCCCATGTGGGCGGAACGCAGCGCCGCGAGCTCGCGATCGCTGAGGCTGCCGACGTCGTAACCAGCTATTCGCACGGTGCCGCCGTCCGCTCGATCGAGGGTGCCAAGGACGTGCAGCAGCGTCGACTTGCCACAACCCGACGGCCCCATCACCGCCACCAGCTCTCCGGCCTCGATCGTGAAGCTGACCCCGCGCAGGGCCTCGACCGGCGGTTCACCTGGGTAGCGCTTAGTGACCTGGTAGAGGTCGATCATGTCCCCGCCACCACCACCATCTGGCCCGCCTCGAGGCCCGAGCCGGTTATCTGGACGAGGCCGTCAGCGTCGTCGAACAGCCCCAAGGTCACCGGCACCAACTGGTGCCGGCCGCCCGGCACCACGACCTCCACGTCGTAGCCGCCCGAGGCCGTGGCGAGCAAGGCGGTGACCGGCGCGACGAGCGCGTTCGCCGCCGCCGCGGTTGTGATGGAGACCTGCACCGGCGCCGCGTCAAGCGTGCCGGTGGCCGCCGGGTCTGTGGGCGTGATGTCCACCTCGACCGTCGGGTTGCCGCCCCCGCCGTTGCCGTTTCCCGACGGGGTGCTCGCGACGGTGCCCACCGAGGCGACCTTGCCTGGGGTCGGCTGGCCGCCCGGCAGAGTGATGGACACCTGGTCACCGGCTTTGACGCTGGTCTGCTGCGATGCGTCGAGGTTCACCACGACGCGGCGTGTGGTCGAGGTCGCAGAGGCGACTGGCGAGCCGGGCGCCGCGGCCGAGCCGAGCACGGGCTGCACGCTGGTGATCCGGATCTCGCTTGGGAGGAACACGAAGGCCCCGAGGCTGAGCGAGCCACTCTGCGTGACGCCGAGGTGGGCCTGCAAGTGCTCGACGCCGGCCCTGGTAGCCCAGTCGAAGGCATCGGAACTGGGATCGAGGTCTGAGCGCGAAACGTAGCCGAGCGCGACCAGGTCCGCGTTCAGCTGCTTGACGTCGGCACCCGTGAGGCCCTCCGCCAGGGTCCGGTAGGCGGGCGTTGACCCGTAGAGCAGGATGATGGGCGAGCCGTCGACCTCGTAGAGGACGCCGCCGTTCTTGACGATCTGCCCCTGGGCCGGCAGCTGCGTGTAGTGGCCCTGGGCCGCATTGAGGACGCTGTAGCTGCCCGAGTAGCCGAGCGTGCCGCTGACCGACAGCTGGGAAGTGATCGTCCGCTTCTGGATCGCCGCCAGTGATGTCGCAGCGGGCGGCGTGGCCGCTGCGGCGGGCCGGCTGTGCCCGGCGAGATTAACCGCGACGACCGCGCCGGCCACGACGATCGCCAGCCCCAGCGCGAGGGCGCCTGCGCGTCGCATCAGCCGCCCCCCGAGGTCTGGATGCCGCCGCCTGAGCCACTGCCGGAGCTGCCCCCGTTGCCGATCGTCGTCGGCTTGCCGGGCAGAAACGATTGGCAGGCCTGCTGCGCAGCCTGGAATGACGGTGATCGCGGGTTGAGGTCGCTGCCGGGGCCGCCGCTGATCTGGAACCCACCACCGCCGTTGCTGAAGTCGGGATCCGGGAAGTCCGTGATCCCATGCGACCGCATGCAGGCCGAGTAGTGGAGGAGCTGCTGCTTCTGGGCGGCGGTCAGCCCTCTGCCTCCGGCCTTGAGTGCCGGGAGCCGCGACTGACAGGCTTTCGCTGCATTTTGGAAGGCGGACGAATCCGGCCCCAAGTCGCTGCCGGGCGCGGCGCTGATCGAAAAGCCGCCGCGCGATCCGGGGTCCGGGAAATCAGCGATGCCGTGACTGCGCATGCAGCGCGAGTAGGCGAGTGCTTGCTGATAGACGTTGGGCGACGGCGACGGCTTGGCGGCGCCCGGACCAAACGGTAGTGGCCCGCAGGCCCAGAGGCCGACGGCGGCCACCGCCAGCGTGACGAACTTTGCGATTTGCATGGCGGGAACCTTGGACGGAGCCACTTCACAGCGGCGTCACAGACTCTGTTATGTCTCTGTTAGGTCGGGCGGAGCATCATGGCGCCGCCATTCATGCGTGTCCTGATCGCCGAAGACGACCCCGAGCTGGCTGAGGTGCTGGCCAAAGGTCTGCGCCGCGAGAAGATCGCCGTGGACCTGGCGCTTGACGGCTTAGAAGCCATCGACAAGCTCGTCGCCACGCCGTACGACGTCCTGGTCTTGGACCGCGACCTGCCAGGCGTGCACGGCGACCAGGTCTGTCGCGAGGTCGTTGCATCGGAGGCGGCGACCCGGATCCTGATGCTCACAGCTTCTGGCTCGATCGGCGACCGCGTCGCGGGGTTGACGCTCGGCGCCGACGACTACCTGCCCAAGCCCTTCGCCTTCGCGGAGCTCGTGGCGCGGATTCGCGCCCTGGCGCGCCGAAGCCGTCCCGCCTCACCGCCCCGACTTCGCCTCGCCGACCTGGTGCTCGATACCGGCACACAGGTCGCCGAGCGGGCCGGCCGCCACCTTCACCTCACGCCGAAGGAGTTCGGCGTGCTCGAGATGCTGCTGCGGGCCCAGGGCCGCGTCGTGAGCGCGGAGGAGCTCCTCGAAGGGGTCTGGGACGAGAACGCCGACCCGTTCACCAACACTGTGCGCACCACCATGGCGCGGTTGCGGCAGAAGCTGGGCGAGCCGCCGTTGATCCGCACCCTGCCGGGCCGCGGCTACCAGGTGCTGACCTGACCGCGCTCCTCGACGCCATCCGGCATCCGACCGCCAGGCTGCGGCTGACAGCGATGTATGCCGTCATCTTCGCGGCCTGCGGAGTGGTGCTGGTCGTCGTCACGTTCCTGCTCACCGCCAACGGTGACGTCCTCTTCCCCGGGCTTCAGA
Source organism: Candidatus Dormiibacterota bacterium (assembly GCA_036378435.1). Lineage (GTDB taxonomy): Bacteria > Chloroflexota > Dormibacteria > Dormibacterales > Dormibacteraceae > DASUWK01. Next base: position 27,109 of record DASUWK010000044.1, read on the forward strand.
TCTTCAGTGGTGGTCAAAGTGGCCAGACCATGCTTCCGAGTGGCGGCTTCGCTTCGGGCAGCACGATCATCGCCACGTCACCTGCGCCCCTCAACGCCCAACAGGTGCACAGCGCCATCCTGGTTAAGCAGGCCCAAACGCTGAGCCAGCTCGTGGTCTCGGCCGCCATCGCGCTCGGCGTCATGCTCGTGATCGCAGCGGTTCTCAGCTGGTTGGCCGCCGGCCGCGTCCTCCGCCCGATCCGTGCCATAACCGCGACCGCGCAGCGGCTCTCGCAGCAGAACCTGCAGCAAAGGATCGCCCTCGACGGCCCGCGGGACGAGCTGCGCGACCTCGCCGAGACGATCGACGCCATGCTCGATCGGCTGGCCGCGGCCTTCGAAGCGCAGCGCCGCTTCGTGGCAAATGCGTCGCACGAGTTGCGAACGCCTCTGACTCGCGAGCGCGCCCTCGTGGACGTCACGCTGGCTGACCCGAAGGCAGGCGCCGCAGCCCTGCGCGCCATGGGCGAGCGGGTGCGGGTGGCGGTGGACGAGCAGGAGCGCCTGATCGACGGTCTCTTGACGCTCGCACAAGGTGAGCGGGGCGTTGAACGCCACGAGCACCTGGACCTGGCTGAGGTGACGGCGCGCGCGCTCGATGCGGCACAGGGAGTTGCGGTTGGTGTCGCGTTGACCCGGCACCTTGAGCCGTCTCCGGTCTTGGGTGACCCGGAATTGCTCGAGCGGGTTGCCGCGAACCTGGTCGACAACGCGCTGACCCACAACGTCGACGGTGGGTCGGTCGTCGTCACCACGGGCGTCCGTGAGGGTCACTCGCTGCTCCGCATCGAGAACACCGGCCCGGTCATCCCCGCAGAGGTCGTGCCGGTGCTCTTCGAGCCCTTCCGCCGCCGAGGCCGCGACCGGGCCGGCCGCCAGCGCGGGCATGGGCTTGGGCTGTCGATCGTGGCCGCGGTGGTGGCGGCACACGGCGGAACGGTGGAGGCGCGCCCACGCGCTGGCGGCGGGCTGGAAGTCGAGGTTCGTCTACCGACGTAACGCCTCCGAGAGGAGCACTATGCGCCGGTGAACCTGTTGGTCGTGATGGCCCATCCGGATGACGAGTCGATGGGAAACGGCGGGATGATCTGCCGCCACACCCAGGCCGGCGTCGACGTGCACCTCATCTGCGCCACCCGCGGCGGGGCCGGGTGGACGGGCAAGCCGGCCGGCCGTCGTCCTGACGAGCTGCCGGAGATCCGGGCGCAGGAGCTGGAGCGCGCAGCTGCCCTCCTCGGCATCCGCAGCCTCGAGCTCTGGGACTACCCCGACGGAGACGTGTCCAGCAGCGACCAGGACGAGATCACGCACCTGATCGCCGCTGAAGTCCAGCGTCATCGGCCGGAGGTCGTCGTGGGCTGGGGCCCTGATGGCGGTTACGGTCACCCCGACCACATCGCGGTGGGCGCATGCACCGACCGGGCGCTGGCGGACTTCCGCGGCGCGCACTATCACATGGCCATCGACCGGCCCACGGAGGCGGCCTATCGCCGCGCTTTCGACCTCGTCGGCGAAGACGGCGGCGGCCTGCCCCTGGTCGGCTTCGACGAGCTCAGCGTCACTTTCATCCTCAATGAGGACGAGCTCGCGACCAAGGCGTCGGCCATCGCCTGTCATGAGAGCCAGGTCGAAGCCTGGCGCGAGCAGATGGACAGCAGGCCGGAGGTCCGCCGCGGCGTTCTCGGCCACGACAGCTACCGCCGCGTCGGGGGACCTTTTGAGGGCATCCGCGAAACCATTGGCACCTTTCCTGAGCTCGCGCGGATCGGCGGCGGCGAGTGACCAGACCGACCGAGCTGGGCACGAAGCTGCTGCTGGCCGCCGGCGTCGCCAGCGGAGGTGGCGCCTTCGTGGTGGGCCATCTGGCCGTGGCAACGACGCCGCCCGCGACCCTCGCGACCTATCGCTATGTGCTGGCGCTCGCTCTTTTCGCGGCCTTGCTGCGTGCAACAGGAAGCCCCTGGACCAGGCCGAGCCGCGGCGACGCCTTGCGTATTGCGGGAATGGGGCTGGCCGTGGTCGCCGGCTACAACCTGCTGTTCTTTCAGGGCCTCAAGCTGGCGCCCGCGTCGGACGGCGGCCTGATCGTGCCCGGCTCGACGCCGACCTGGAGCATCCTGCTCAGCTCGTTGATCCTGCGCGAGCGACCGAGCCGGCGGGCGGTCGCCGGCAGCGCGATCGCCGCCGCCGGGATTGTCCTGATCTTCGCGGCGGCAGGCGGATTCGGTGATGCTTCGCCGGCCCGCCGTGAGGGCGACATTCTCTACTTGGCCGGGGGCTCGATGTGGGCCTTGTTCTTTGTGCTGAGCCGGGGCCTCCAGGGGCGCATCGGTCCTCTTCTCGCCAACACGTACGCGGCGGCAATCGGCCTGATCATCATCGTCGCCCTGGCCCTGACCACCGAGCGGAGCGCCATACTCAGCGTCCCTCCGTTGCCGACCTGGCTGGAGGCCGCCTACCTGGGGGTCTTCGCGACCGTCCTCTTGCTCTACGCCAACGTCCGCGGCGTCGCCCGCCTCGGTGTCGCCGGAGCGGCTCCGTTCGCCTACATCGCACCAGTGGCGGCCGTGGTCGGCAGCATTGTGTTCCTCGCAGAGCCCGTTGGGGCACTGGTGCTCCTCGGCGGCGCCGTCGCCCTGGCCGGTACCTGGATCGCGACCAGTCACGGACGCCTGATCCCGTGGCGAGCCACCGCGCAGCCAGAAGCCGCCTGATAGTGGAGCGGGTCTAGACCCCGGAGCTCGGCCGGACGCTCGTCATCCGTTCGACGGCTGAGCGAAGCGGGGAGACGTCCGCAGGTGCGGGACGGCCGAGCAGATAGCCCTGTCCCAATCCGATACCGAGCGCCAGGGCCTGCTTGACCTGGCGCTGGGTCTCGATCCCCTCCGCGATAACGTCGCCGCCCGTCCGCTGGGTGAAGTGCGTCAGGGCGCCGATTGCCGCCTGCGACCTCGCGTCGCCGGCCCGCAGCAGGCCGGCCGCCACCTTGAAATAGGCGGCTTCGATGCGCACCAGCATCTCGATCGTCGACTGGCCGACGCCCAGGTCGTCGAGGGCGAAGCTGAATCCGCACGCCCGGTAGCTCCGTACCGCCTCCGCCACGCGCGAGTCGCTGAGGCGGTCGCGCTCGCTCAGCTCGAGGACCATGCGCGTCGGGTCGAGGCCGGCCCGCCGCACCGTCTCCGCCAGCTGCTCAGGCGGATGCCGGAGATCGAGCAGGCTCCACACGCTGGTGTTGAGGAAGATCGGCTCTGCCAGGCCGGCGGCGTGGACTATCGCCGCTTCGAGGCAGAGCCAGTCCAGGTCGCGCGAGACGCCGAGACGGCGGGCCGCGTGAAACAGTGGCTCGACGTCGTCGCCGAGTCCCTCGAAGCGGGACAGCGCCTCCCAGCCGACGACGGCGCCGTCAGCCAGGCGCTTGATCGGCTGCATGACGGTCGCGATTGGGGCGCCCGCGAGGGTCGCCTGCAGTGTGCTGACCCAAGCCTCGTTGGCTGCCGCGCGTTCCTGCGCGACCCTGGACGTGCCCCCGCCTGACCGCTTTGCCTCATAAAGAGCCCCGTCAGCGCGCAGCAAGAGGTCGGACTCGCCTTCCTCTCCGTTCCAGCGCGCCACCCCGGCGGAGAAGGGCGCGTCGTCAACACTCAGCATCCGCAGCCGCTCGACCACGTCGAGAGCCTCCTCCACCTCGCAGCTGGGCAGTAGGATCGCGAACTCGTCGCCGCCGTAGCGGCCGAGGACGTCGGCCTGACGCAGGCCGACTGCCCAGCGGAGCGCGACCGAGTGCAGCAGCCGATCGCCAGCCTGGTGCCCGAGGTCGTCGTTGACGGCCTTGAAGTGGTCGAGGTCGAGGATGGCGACACACAGAGGCCCGCCGTCGCGGCGGGCCCGGGCGATGGCCAGGTCGAGCTCGGACTCCCAGTGGCGGCGGTTCGCGGCCTCGGTAAGCGAATCCGTCCGAGCCAGCGCTTCGACCCGCCTCTGGAGGTCGGCCTGCGCCAGCAAGAGCCCGATCTCGTTGGCCAGCTCGTCCACCAGCCGCACCATCTCGGGTGGCAAGTTGGCGAAGGAGCGCCGCCAGGTGATGACTAGGACGGCTACGGCTTCCGCGCCGCGCAGCACCGGATGGCAGTAAGTCGAGCGAACGCCCGCCTGCTGCTCCTGGTCGCGCAGCCAGCCATGACGCCCGAGCGGCTCCAGGCTGGGACTGAACACCGCGCGGCGCGTCCGGAACGCCTGCAGGATCGCGGGCGGCGGATCGAGCACACCGTGCGACGTGCCGTCGGCGCCGAAGACCTCGCCGCTCAGCGCCACGCGGATGGGCGGGAACCGAGGCTCGGCGGCGGTGGGGACCAGCTGCCCGGCTTGGCGGTCCAGCTCGAAGATGCTGACGTGCGAGCTGCCGAGGATGCTGTTGAGCGTGACGCAGAGCGACTGACGCACGCTCCCGGATTCCTGCCCCTCCACGAGGGAGCGCAGGACGTCGGCCACGGCGCCGGCGCTGACCGCGGACTCGCGGGCACGCCGCAGGAGCGCGTGGACGCTCGCTCCCACCAGGACCAGCAGAGCGCCGAAGAGTGGTGTCTGGATCAGCCACTCGGCGCGCCGCGAGCCCGCGAATACGAGAACCCCGATGGAGAGCGCGGTCACCAGCACCAGGTCGCGAGTTCGGTGGGCGAGGGCCGTCCACAGCACCGCCAGCAGAACGAGGGGGAAGACGAGCCAGGGTGGAGTGTCGCCGGCGTAGGCGAAGACGCCGACCAAGATCGCGGCGCCGCCGGGGACTACCAACCGCAGCCACAGCGGGAGTCGCGACCAGGGCGCGTAGTGGAGGGCGGCGCAGATCGCCACTATCCCGACGGTCACGGCCGCGCGCAGCGCGACGTTGGGTCCGGTCCACGGCCAGAGCGCCAGGAAGAGCCCCAGACAGCCGAGGCTGAGGTTCAGCGGGCGAGGGAAGCCGCGCTGCGCGCCGACGACGAGCGCGGCGCAGATGGCGAAGAGGGCTCCGACCAGCAGCCAGGCACCCGGCAGCAGGCGGACGGACGGGAAGACCTGGACCAGCGCGCCGAGGATCGCGGCCGCCACGAAAGGCGCGACGCGACGGTCTACGTGAAGCCCATAAGGCTCTGACTCGATCTCCACTCCCTCTTCGGCAAGTTAAACGATGGCGCCGCAAAAGTCCGGCTTACGGCGCCTTTTACGGGGCGGCCGGAGTACGCGAGTGCGTGGGCAGCGGACCGCCGGGACCGCGCAGCCCCTCGCCGGTCGAGATCTTGAGGCGGGCTGGGTCCCGCCAGGTCCTCAGTTGACGTTTTTGGCTGGGTCTCGCCCCAAAAGTGAGTCGCGAATCCCGACCTGTGGGCGGCCGGCCGCCCCCGGGGCGAAGGCCACGAACAGGATGCTTCTCAGGCCCGGCTCACGCGCGCATTCAAGACTGCAGAAGATCCAGCCACCGCGCAGCACGGCGCCGCCATCTAATGCCCCGCAACAACTTGCACAGAAGCCCGTTTCCATGGCCGCCATTGAGCTCCGTCTGAAGCGAGCGTTCCACGTGGCCGGCACATGAAAATCCCCTCCGGTGTTCGTGTCACTCCAACGAGGCGCGGCGGTGGCCGGCCGACGCAGCATGCGGGCATGTCAATCGCTTACATCGCTTATTTCGGACTGGCGCGGCTTCTGTCGCCTCTGACGCGGCCCCGGCCCACGGCCGACGGCGAGCTCGGCCGCTACCGGTTCGACCGCAAGGCTCGAGCGTGGATCCCGCGCGACACCAGACCCCGGCGGCCGGTGAGCCTGATGCGTCCATTACCGCGCCTATCTGTTGACTGAGCACGAACCGTTGCCTGCAAGGCTGTTGTTCTGATACGGCTCGGCCGCGCCCTTTTCGTGTGGCCGCACCGTAATTCGCCAGCTCGCGGATACCTAAGCTCGGCCACGTAGTGTCCGCCGTGCAGCAAACGGCAAGTGATGGCCTTGAGGCTCGCGAACTCCGCTTCCTGCAGCGGCTCGCCACGGTCGCGGCCGCCACCCAGCGTCCGGAAGAGCTGGTCGACCTGGTCATACGCGAGACGACCTCGGCACTCGGCACCGATGTTTGCTCTCTATACCTGGTCGAACCTGGCGCGACCGGCCGGCTGATACTGACCGCGACCAACGGGTTGCGCCGCGACATGGTGGGACGCGTCGCCATCCCGATCGGCCAAGGTGTCACCGGCTGGGTTGCGCAGACACGCGAGCCGGCCCTGGTCCCTGACGTGAGCATCGAGCCGCGCTGGAAGTGGGTGCCTGGTCTGGACCGGGACGAGTTTCGCTCGATGCTCTCGGTTCCGGTTGAGGCGGGACCGCGACTTGTCGGCGTGCTCAACGTGCAAACGGTCGAACGCCGCAATTTCCACTTGGGCGACGTCGATTTTCTGCGTGCGATCGCGGGCCAGGTCGCCGGCACTCTCGAGCGCAGCGAGATGCACCGACGGCTGGTGGTCCAGCTGGCGGAGGTCGAGCTTTCGCAGACGATCCACGAGAGCTTTACTCAACTCGCACTCGAGGGCGGCGGACCGGCGCCGATCCTGGCTGCGATCGCCAAGCTCGCGGGCGGCCGACCTCGGATGTACGCGCCGGATGGTCACCTCCTGGTCGGTTCGCCTGGACTGGCGACGGCCGACCGTCAAGTCAGGCTCCCTGTCGACCTGCTGCTGCCCGGCGTGAGAGAGCGGCGGATCAAGGTGGGCAAGCCGGCTGTGACAGTTGACGTGATCGCGGTGCGCGACAGCTCGCGGCTGTTCGGATTTCTCATCGCCGACGTCGCCGATGGAGAGGTTCCGGCAGCGCGTCATCGAGCACTGGAACACGGCGCGACGATCCTCGCGCTTGAGATGTCCAAGGAACGGGCCACTGCAGAAATCGAGCGGCGCCTGCGTGGGGACCTCGTCGAGGAGCTGTTGACGGCGAACCTCGACCCCGAGGAGGCCGAGCGGCTCGCTCGTCAGGCGGAACGGCTCGGTCACCACCTGCCGCGTGCCGCCTGGGTGGTGGTCGTCGAGCTGGACGGCGAAGCTTCAACCGGCTCGCTGAACGACAACCGCCTCGACAACGCACTCGGCGAACTCCGGCGAGCGCACGCACCGAACGCGCTGGTGCTGGCCCGCACCTCATCGGCGGTCGTGATCCTGCCGGTGGATGCCGCTCCGCAGCTGACGAAGGTGGAAGAGCTGGTTGGGGGGCTGCTCCGCAGACTGGAGCGCCAGTTCGGGCCTGCCTCGGCCTGGGCCGGCGTAGGCAGTCTCGTCAGCTCGGTTGAAGATCTCAGCCGGTCGTACTCGGAGGCACGCCAGGCACTGCGCCTGCTGCGCAGGGCAGGCGGCGCGGGGCGGCAGGCGTCCTATCGATCCCTGGGCGTGTTCAGGCTGCTCCTCGAAGTGCAGCGGCCAGAGGCGGTGCGGTCTTTTGTCCAGGACGTTCTCGGCGGCCTCTTGAGCTATGGCCAGAATCGCTCGACTCCGCTGGTGGAGACGCTCGAAGCGCTGGTGGATGCCCACTGGATCCGGACCGCCGCAGCGCGCCGGTTAGGCATCCACGTCAATTCGTTGACGTACCGAATCGCGCGCATCGAGGAGCTCATCCAGTTACAGCTTTCGGATCCTGAGGCGCGCGTGGCCGTGTCCATCGCGCTGCAAGCACAACGCTTGCTCGCGGACACGCCACGATCCCGCTCGCGACGGCCCGCCGTGCGAAGCTGACGCAGCGCGGGACTGTCAGGCGCGGCTCGCGACGCGGTCTGTCAGAAGCTGCTACTACGCGAACCGCAGGCCTAACGCGGGCGCTCAGGCACAGTTGCGGGCGAGCCAGCTTAGGCCGTTCGGCCCCAGACCGGTCAGCAGGCGGAAGTCCTCGTAGAAGCGCGCGCCCGCGAGTGCCTGCAACCGAAGTCGCAGCAAGTCGACCGAGCACAGCGCCATGAACTGTTGCCGACTAGCGATGAACATGCGCGCGGCGGTCCACGCCATGACGGTCGCGGCCGACCGGCCGCCGTGCACGAAGCTATGGCCGCCGACGAAGTCGCCGCGGTCCAGGTGGCGCAGCAGTAGGCGCGCCACAGACACCGTCAGGATGCCCTCGCCAACGATCCAGAATGCCTCGTTGCGTTCGCTCTCGACCGTGAGCACGGTGCCTGCCTCGAGATCGACCTGATCCAGGTTGCGGCTCAGGATCCCGACCTCGGAGCGGGTCAGGCCCTTACAAATCCTCAGATCCGCCAGTTCGCGCTCTTTCGCCCCCCAGCGTTGAGGCGGCGTGACCGCGTCGAGCAAGTCCATGGCTCGAGTATTGCCGTGGACGGTGGTCGTACGGAGTGTGTGGAGTTAACAGATCCGCACGCGTGGAAGTTGGGTCTCCCCACCAACAGAGGTGGCGGATGTCAGCGTGGGCGCTCAGTGAGCTCCCGGCTGGTCTGCTCGATACGAAATTCGGCCCCGGTTTCGGTGTGACACCGCCAAAGCCAGCAGCGCGGGCCGGCAGCAGGATGCCGTCATGTTGCAAACGTCGCAGTTTCTCGTCTGCCCACCGGACCACTACGGAGTCGTTTACGAGATCAATCCGTACATGCACACGGCGATCCGGGTCGACCAGGATGACGCGAAGCGGCAGTGGGAGGCGTTCACCGACGTTCTGGTGAGCGCCGGCGCGAGCCTTGTCCGCCAGACGCCCGTCGCCGGCTTGCCGGACATGGTCTTCACTGCCAACGCCGCCTACGTGAGCGGGGGCGCGGGACTGGTGTCACGCTTCAAGTACGCCGAGCGCGCCGGAGAATCCGTTCATGTCCCGGCGGCTCTCGCAGCTGCCGGCATCGCGAGCCGCTCGCTGCCCACGGCGGCCGGTGCGTTCGAGGGAGCCGGCGACGTCGTCCCGCTCGGAGACACGCTCCTGCTCGGGCATGGGATCCGAAGCTCACAAGCAGCCGCGCCTTTCCTCCACGCGTTTGCCGGAAAGCGCGTGGTGCCGCTCCGCCTCGTGGACCCGCACTTTTATCACCTCGACCTCGTCGTGTGCCCGCTCGACCAAAGCCACGCCCTGGTCTACCCGGGCGCTCTAGACGATGACAGCTGGACACGACTGCGAACGCTCGTGCCCCACCCGATCGTCCTGAGCAGGGCCGAAGCACTCTCCTTCTGCGCCAACTCGGTCGTGATCGGCCGCGCCGTTCTGATGCACCGTATCCCGAACCGGCTGGGGCGGCTGCTGGAGCGGCTCGGGTTCACTCCAGTCGAGGTGCCGGTCACCGAGTTCCTGAAGGGCGGCGGCTCCGTGCGGTGCCTTTCGCTCAGTCTCGCTGGCTAGCACGCGTCCTGCCGTTCGGGTGAGCACCGCGGCAGGTCGCCGCGCCGATTCGAGAACCTGCGGCTGCGTCGCCTAGCATGTTCCGGAGTTGGTCAACGAAGTCAGCGCGCTTATCGAGGTGGTCGGCGAGGCGGTCGACCAGGTCGTCGTGAGTCCCGCCCAGTCGATGCATCGGGCCATCGCCAACCGGACATTCACAGCGGTCGGTCCTCCCGCAAGGCCGCTGCACCGCTTGTACCAGGCCCTGACTGATCTCGGCTATGAAGGCGTCCGGACCGCCGCCGCCACGGTCACCCGCACGGCTGCGGCGACCGCTCGCACCGCCACGCCGGCGACCGACCTGCGTCCGCTGAGTGACGGCCGCAGGGGTCGCTTCGCCATCGCAGCCATCAACGGCTTCTTGGGCGACCGGCTGGTCAGCAACGGCAATGAGCTAGCGATCCGGATGTCTCTGCGCAAAGACGGCGCCGATCTGCCCGTAAGCACGACAGCCCTGGCCGAGGCTTTTCCCGCGGCGGGATCGCGCGTCGCCGTTTTCATCCACGGCTTGGCTGAGAACGAGGAGGCCTGGCGCGGCGCCTTCGGTAGCCAGCTCGAGTTGGACCTTGGCATCACGCCTCTCTACATCCGCTACAACTCCGGCCTCGAGGTCAGCCGCAACGGCGCCGATCTGGCCGGCTTGATGGAAAGCCTGGTCCGGGCCTGGCCCGTCGAGCTGACCAAGCTTTATCTGGTCGGCCACTCGATGGGCGGTCTGGTCGCGCGCTCGGCTGTTCACATCGCGCAGCGCTCGGCGCAGCGCTGGCCCAATCTGTTGGTCCACCTGGTGACGTTGGGCACGCCCCACTCTGGCGCCCCGCTGGAGAAGGCCGTCCACCTGGCAGCTTGGGCCCTGCGTCAAGTCCCCGAAGCCGCCGCCGTGGCCGAGGTGCTCGACCTCCGCAGCGCCGGCATCCGCGACCTGCGCCACGGCTACGTCGACCCACCCTCGGCCGAGACCCCGAGCACCTATGGACAGACGTACGTGGCCGCCACGGTCACCCGCTCGCCCGGCCACCCACTTGGCTGGATCGTCGGCGACCTCCTCGTTCGATCCGCCAGCGCCCACGGGCGCCACGGGTCACGCTCGGTCTCAATAGCAGGCCGGCATGTCGGGTCCCTGACGCACTTCGACCTACTCGATCATCCCTCGGTTTACGAGTGTGTCCGCGCCGCACTTTTGTAAGGCCTCGGGTTCATGCTCGGGCCGCTAGCTGCTGTCAAATCGCTGTCAGCGCGCAGAGGCCCCGACCAACCCCGCCGCGTGTAGGCTTCCGCCGTCAAGGATGAGCCCCGAGACAGACGAGCGGAAGCGCATCCGGGTGATGATCGTGGACGACCACGAGATCGTCCGCAGCGGCCTGAAGTCGCTGCTCGCCAGTCATGACGACCTGGCGGTCGTGGCGGAGGCAGCCGACGCTGCCACAGCGGTTGCGAGGGCTGGCGCGATGCACCCAGACGTGGTGATCATGGACGTCAACCTGGGCAGCGGCCGAACCGGTATCGAGGCGACGCGCGACATCCGCTCGCAGCGGCCTCAGACACAGGTGCTGATGCTCACCTCCTTCGCCGACGAGGAGGCGATGTTCGCGTCGATCATGGCCGGCGCCTGTGGCTACGTGCTGAAGGAGATTCACGGCAGCGAGCTGGTCGAGGCCATCCGGCGAGCAGGCTCGGGCCAGGGGGTGCTTGACCCTGCCATGACGTCAGCTCTGCTAGACCGAGTGCGGCGCAGCAGGGATGCGCTGAAGGACGAGAAGCTGGCGCGCCTAACGCCTCACGAGGAACGCATCCTTACCCTGATCACCGAAGGCAAGACGAACGCCGAGATAGCGGAGGAGCTCCACCTGGCGGAGAAGACGATCAAGAACTACGTCTCCGCAATCTTGAGCAAACTCGAGGTCAGCCGCCGCGCCGAGGCGGCGGCCTACCTGGCGCGGCGCAGCCGGCCGGGCGGCTCAGGCACCTAGTCCGGGGGATCCTCAGACCGGCAGGCGAAACGCGACTCTTGTGCCTTCGGCCGGTGCGGACTCGATTGTCAGCGTGCCACCCAGAGCCTCGATCCGCTGCCGGAGATTGGTGAGTCCTTGACCGCCCGGACGCGCTCTGTTCGGATCGAAGCCTCGACCGTCGTCTTCGATCTCGAGAACGGCATCTTCGCCGTCCCGACGGAGGGTCAGGCGGCACGTCAGGGCTGACGCGTGCCTGCCGACGTTGGAGAGCGCCTCGCCCGCGAGAAGCACCAGGTCAGCTGCGCGCGGCGACAGAGCGGTCGCAATGTCCTGGTCGAGCTCCAGCACCGTGGTCACGCCAGAGGTGGCCTGGAACTCCTCGACGAGCTGCCGCAGGGCGCCTGCCAGCTCGCGCTGCGCAATGAGCTGAGGTCGGAGGCCATAGATGTAGTTGCGGAGATCGCGGATCACGACGTCCAGCTGGGCAACTGTCGCGCGCAGGCGCTCGTTGAGCTCCGGGTCGGTGGTCCGTGCCGCCAGACCCTCCAGCCCCATCCCGATCGCGAAGATCGCCTGGATGGCGCCGTCATGCAGCTCGCGGCCGATCCGGTCACGTTCATCTACCAACGCCAGGCGCTGGAGTGCCTCTTGGATCTTGGCGTGCTCGAGGGCCACCGAGGCCTGCGCTGCGAGGAACTGGACGGGCCCAAGGTCCGCTTTGTCGAACAAGCTCCCACCGCGGCGGTTGCCTACGACGAGCGCGCCGAAGACGTCCCCCTCGAAGGCCAGCGGGACCGCGAGCAGAGGTCCAATTCGCGACGCCTCGATGCCCCGGGGGCTCGCCCGACCATCGCGCTGCGCATCTTCGATCACAAGGGCGCGGCGGCTGGTCATGACGTGCCGGCTCAGGCTCGGCTCCGCTGCCGGCATGGTCAGCCCCTGCACCCGGGCTGCCCCCCGGCCCTGCGCCACTTGGATGCGGAGCTCGCCATCACTTTCGGGGACGACCACCATGGCCAGGTCAGCGTCGATGAGCTGCCGCGCGCCGCTGGCGATCGAGACCAGCACCTTGTCGAGCGGCTCGTTCCCCAGGATCGCCTGGGCGACAGCGAGGGCGGCTTGGATCTGCTGTTCCGCATGCCGGCGCTCGGTGAGATCACGCGTCACCTTCACAAAAGCCAACAGCTTGCCAACGTCGTCGAAGACAGGCGTGACCACGACGTTGGCCCAAAAGCGGGAGCCGTCCTGGCGCAGCCGCCAGCCCTCCGACTCGTGACGGCCGTTATCGAGAGCAGCGGCCAGGGCGCGCTCGGGCCGCCCCTCCCGACGGGCGGCAGCCGGATAGAAGACGGAGAAGTGCTGACCGAGGATCTCCTCGGGCCGATAACCCTTGATGCGCTCGGCCCCCTGGTTCCACGTCTGGACGCGGCCCTCTGGATCAAGAGTGAATATCGCGTACTCGGTGATCCGGTCGACCATCAGCCGCTGCCTGGCCTCAGCCAGTCGCAGCTCGTCCATGACTTGCCGCCGCTCGGTGATATCGCGTATCGAGGCCACGACCAGCCTTTCCCCGTCCAGATGGAGAGGGCTTAGGGCGATGTCCACCGGGAGCTCGTGGCCGTCCTTGCGCAGAACTCGGACCTCCAGCCCCGAGCCCATCGGCCTGCTCCGGGGCGCAGCTTGATAGGCGCGGCGGTGGGCCTTGTGCGTGGCCGAGACCTCCCCCGGCACGAGCACCTCGACCGGCCGGCCGACCAGCTCCTCCCGGGTATAACCCGTGAGGGACTCGAGCTGGCCGTTGACCGCGATGATCTCGCCGGTTTCGGCCACGATCGCCACCGCGTCGGGAAACGCCTCGAGGAGCGCGGAGGACGACTCCAACCGTTCCGCCACTGCCACGGACCGCGATCATAGTCCGCGCCCGAAGCTGCGGTGGGAAGTCAGGGGTGGGTGGTTGGCTTGCTCTGAGCGCTGCGGCAGGCCAGGTAGGCGGCGGCCTCCGCGCGGCGTCCGACCTCGAGCTTGGCCAGGATGCTCGACATGTAGTTCTTCACGGTCTTCTCGGCCGTCTGGAGCTCGTGGCCGATTTGGCCGTTGGTGAGTCCGTCCGCGACCAGCTCGAGGATCTTCTCCTCTTGGGGCGAAAGGCGCGCGAGCCGATCATCCTGGGATAGGTGCTTACCCCTCCGGAGGCGGGCTATCGCCATCTGCGCGGCCTCGTTCTGAGTGAAGTCCGCCCCCTCGGCGATCTTGCGCACCGCCCGCACCAGGTCACCGGCGGCAATCCGCTTCTGAAAGTAGCCCGCAGCACCGGCCATGACTGAGGCCAGGACCGCTTCGTCGTCGGAGTGAGCCGTGAGCATCAGCACCTTGATGCTCGGCGCCTGGTTGCGGATCTCGCGCGTGGCCTCAACCCCGCTGCCCGAACCGAGACGGACATCCATGATCACCACGTCGGGTCGGGTACGCAGCGCGGTTTCCACGGCGCTTCTCGCTGAGTCCGCCTCCGCCACCACATCGAACCCGGCAGCCTCGAGCACGGAGCGCAGACCCCCACGGACGAGCTCGTAGTCGTCGACCACCATCACGCGGAGGGACGTGCTCATCTCTGTGCGCAGTCTCCTCGCGGCAGAAGGTCGAGCAGAGGGCCGTCCGGCCCTCCGCGTTCGGGAGATGCGCCGGCGATTTCCTGAATCTGGGAGGCCATTGGACCCTGCCCAGAGGTATGAATCGCCACTAGCCTGCGGGCCATGAGAGTGAGAGACCTGATGTCCAGGCCGGCGGTGGCGGTCGGCCCGCAGACTCCGTTGAAGCAGGTCGCCGAGATCTTGCGGAGCCAGCAGATCAGTGCCGTCCCTGTTGTCGACTCGGAGCGCAGGCTGCTGGGAATCCTCTCCGAGGCGGACCTGCTCGAGTTGGAGACGGTGGTCGACCAGCGACACCAGGCGACGCCGGTGCACCTTCCGCGGACGGTCCCGGAAACGGCCGGCGAGGCGATGACTCTGGACGTGATCAGTGTGGACGCGGACACCGACGCAGGCTTGGCGGCCCAACTGATGATCGAGCGGCGCCTGCGCCACATGCCGGTCGTCGAGCTGGGCCGCCTGGCGGGCATGCTGAGCCGCCGCGACCTGATCGGCATGCTCGCCCGCTCCGACTCCGAGATCGAGGCTGACGTGGCGGCCCTGCTCGAACAGGAGCTGGGCCGGCAGCGGCCCGCGGTCAAGGTCAGGTCGGGCCACCTCTACGTGGACATCTCGCCGGCTTCGCCTCAGTACTGGCTGGTCGAGGTGCTTGCCACCTCCGTCCCGGGCGTGCTCGCCGTGAGCCCCGCGAGAGTCCCTGATCGGCAGGGCCGACCGGCCGTAATCTGACCCGCCCAGCCGGCGTTAAGCTCACCCCAGTCCCGAGGAATCGAACCGGTGAACCGACCAGAAAGCCCAACAGGCGATCTGGCGGAGACATCGAGAGATGCCTCGGGACTCTTTTGTCTAGCGAGCCCCGAAGGGCGGGCTCGGATCCGCGGGGGCCAAGCGGACGCGCGCGTCGACTACCACTGCTCCCGCGGGCCCCACGATCACCGGGTTCAGATCAAGCTCCGCCACCTCGGGATGGCGTTCCGCCAGCGCGCTGACCCGGTGGATGATCGTCTCGAGGGCGCTCGTGTCGGCGGGCGGCGCACCTCGAAAGCCCTCCAGGAGGGGGAAGGTGCGCAGCGAGCGGATCATTGCGGACGACTCGACGTCGGTCACCGGGGCCAGGGCCACTGCGACGTCACGCGTCAACTCGACGGCGGTGCCTCCGGCGCCGCAGGCCAGGACCGGCCCGAACAGCGGGTCCTGCACCAATCCGACGATCATCTCCACGCCGCCAGCGACCATCGGCTGGACTGTGAAGCCGCGCACCCTGTGGCCCGTCGACTCCAGCCGGCTGCGCATCTCCTCGCAGGCTTTCCGCACGGCGGCCTCGGTGCGGGCGCCAAGGCGTACCGCGCCTGCCTCGGTCTTGTGAAGCACGTCGTCGGCAAGAGCCTTGAGGGCGACCGGGAAGCCCACCTGGTGGGCAGCTCGTGCCGCCTCCTCCGCGGTGACGACTTCGCGGGTGTCCACCAGAGGGATGCCGTAGCTCGCGAGCAGCCGCGCGGCAAGCCGCCGGTCGAGCCAGCCGACTCCTCGCGCCAGCCCAGCCCGGATCGCGTCGGCGGCGCGTTCGACCTCAGCGTCAACCGCTACGGGCGCGCCTTCGACGGTGCCGCGCCAGGCCGACAGGCGGGCCGCGTGACCTAGTGCCGCGGCAGCGTCTTCCGGGAACTCGAAGGATGGTATGCGGCGACCCCCTGACTCCAGCGACTCGGGCACGCCGCGCGCGGACAGGAAGACCGCGGCGAGGGTGACGTCCGCCGCCGATTCGGCACCGGCTCGAATTCCGGCGGCAACCTCCTCCGGGCTGGTCACGAGCGGCGGCACGAAAACGGCCACGATCGCATCGAACTCTCCACTGTCCGTCAGGATCGAGATCGCTTCGCGATAGTGCTCTCCGCGGGCCTCGGCGAGCATGTCGACGGGGTTCGACAGGCTGGAACCGGCAGGCAGTGCCGCCTGCAGTCGCTCCCGCAGCGCCGCGCTGGGCTCCGGAACCGTCAGGTTCCACTCGACGCAGGCATCGGCGCAGAGAATCCCAGGCCCGCCGCCGTTGGTGACGATGCCTACTCTCGGGCCGGCCGGCAGCGGCTGATGGGCGAGGAGCGCCGTCGTGTCGAACATCTCGTGGAGGCTCCGGGTTCGGATCACCCCCGCCTGCCGGAACAGCGCGTCGACCGTGGTGTCGGAGGCGGCCAGCAGCGCGCCGGTGTGCGAGGACGTTCCGCGCGCGCCGGCGGCGGTCCGGCCGCTCTTGACCGCCACGATCGGCTTCGTTCGCGCGATCCGGCGTGCCAGACGCGAGAACTTGCGCGGGTTCCCGAATGACTCCAGGTAGAGCAGGATCACATCGGTCGCCGGGTCGGTCTCCCAGTACTGCAGGAAGTCGTTGCCGCTGAGGTCGGCTTTGTTGCCGACCGAAACGAACTGCGACAGGCCAAGCCCGAGCCGGGTCGCGTGCTCGATTACAGCCAGTCCGAGCCCGCCGCTCTGAGACATGAAAGCCACGTTGCCCGCAGGCGGGAAAGTCGGTGCAAAGGTGGCGTTCAGCGACACCTCCGGTGCCGTGTTCAGAACGCCCATGCAGTTCGGGCCGACCAGGCGCATCCCTGTTCGCCGGCAGAGATCCAATAGCTCACGCTGGCGCTGGAGGCCTGCGTCGCCGCGCTCGCCGAAGCCGGCGCTCAGCACCACCAGGGCGCGAACACCGTGGGCGGCGCACTGCTGCGCCACCGCCAAGACCTGGTCCGCCGGCACTGCGATGACGGCCAGCTCCACCCGCTGGGGCACGTCCTCGATGCTGCGAAAGGCCTTCGCCGACTGGATGGTCTCGGCACTTCGGTTAATCGGGTAGACCGGTCCGCGGAACCCCGCCTCCAGCAGGTTGTGGAAGACCTCGGCCCCGATCGACCCGCGGCGACGGGAGGCCCCGATCACCGCGATCGACTCCGGCTCCAGCACGTGTCGCACCGCGGCCGCAGTCGCCAGCGCCTCACGGCCCTCGAAAAGCTGCAGCACTGCAGGTGTGATGACGCTGGGAAATTCGACGGCGACCTGGCCGCCATGGCTGCTGGTGCGGAGCGGGAAGCCGCTGCGAGCGAAGACGTCGATCATGCGGGCGTTCTCAGGCAGCACGACCGCCTCCAGCGTTTCGATGCCGGCGCGCCGAGCCGCGTCAACCAGCTCGCCCAGCAGCAGGGTTCCGAGCCCGCGGCCCTGATAGGCGTCCGCGACGGCGAATCCGATTTCTGCGCGGCCAGGCCGTGTCGCCCCGAACATGGCGTGGCCGACTGGCTCGTCGTCAGGCCCGATCACTGCCAGCAGCCCAAACCCGTCCTCGGCAACGACGGCCAGACGCTTTGCCATCGTCTCCATGTCGGCGCCGCCAGAGAAGAACCGGAAAACCCGCGACTCAGTGGACAGCGACTCCAGCAGCTTCTGCAGGCGCGCCGTGTCCGCCGGCGTGATCGGGCGGATCGTCACCGTCGATCCGTCCCGGAGGACTGCCGTCGCTGGCGGCAGCTTGACGGCGACAGTCGCCCCGTGAGTCACCACGTGAGTGTGGCTCAGGCGCGCGTCGAGTGCGGACGCGCCTCGGGCTCCACCACGTGCAGAAGTCCGGCGTTGTACCCGAATGGGTCGGCCAGGGCGACATGGTGGATTCGCAAAAGCCGCGCTCCCGCCCCCTCGGGTCCCGCTCCGGTCAGCAGATCCACTGAGGGCGGCTCAATACCTAAGCGCGCCTGGAGACGGATCGCGCACGACGTGCACGCCGGCGAGCACCTCGTGACAGCGCTTGCCGACGGCGTTCCAGGCCGGCCGCCGGAAGAGGCGCTCGGCTCCCTCGGACCAGCTGACAATGGTGCCGTCGGTGGCGACGACGAAGGTCGCCGCCTCAGAGCTACCGATCGTATGGGCCGTGAACGCCGCCATCTCCACCGCGTCGTCGACATCCGGCTCGATGCGCCTCGCCCGTTTACCCATGGGTCGATGCTGGCGCAGCCCCGGTTCGAAGAACAGCGCCCCTGGTCCCGGCTAGGCCGGGACGGAGGACCCTGCCGCGACCTCCGCCGGGCCGTGGATGAGTTGCCAGCGTCAAGTGATGAGCGAGATCGCGCCCTGAACCCGGGCGAGGGCGCTAGTCGCGCCGGCCGCGGCCGCAGCTCTGCCTTGCGCTTACAGCCCTCTGCGTTCGGAGGCGGAGAGCTGCAGCGCGAGCGGCGGCGGCTCGGCCTCCAGGTGCTGGTCGTCGAGCTTGAACGTGAGCTCGTCGATTACCCCGGTGACTCCGTCAACGCCTGCGGCCAGGCGGTGCGCCAGGCCGGCCAGGCTCCTCGTCTCGACCTCTCCACGCAGCGTCACAGCCCCATCCCGGACGGCCGCTTGGACCTGCTGCGGTGTCAGCCACAGGTGCCTGCGCAGGTCTCGCGCCACCTCGGCTTCGATGTCATAGTCCGCGCGCAAGAAAACGGTCAGCAGGTCGCGGCGGGACACGATCCCGATGAGACGTTCCAGCTCGTCGACCACCGGCAGTCGCTTGACGCGGTTCTCATGCATCAGGCGAGCCGCGGCGGCGATGGTCTCGCCGCCCGTCACCGTCACCGCGGGGGAGGTCATCAGCTCGCCCGCCAGGAAGGCCTGGGCGCGCCGCCGGTCGTGCGCGCGCGCGTGCGTGCGCGCTCCGTCATCAGCTTCGCCCACGCGCGGAGCGTGCAGCTCCTCCTTGAGCAGGAGGTCCGCTTCGGAGACGACGCCCAAGACGCGATCCTGCGCGTCGACCACGGGCAGGGCAGTCACGTCCCGCGTGTTCATCAGCTCCACGATCTGCTTGAACGGGGTGTCCCGGTAAGCGACGACCACGTCCTCGCGGGGCGTCATCACCTGCTCAACTTTCCAGCTCATTGCGAATGTCCTCCTGACCAACCCAGCCTCGACCGTGCGGAGATCGAAGTCATGAGTTCGATGGCCCGGGTGACGCGGGCCGTTCGGCCCTGATCATGGCCGCCCGCCGATCCGACACTCGAAGTGACCGATTCGGAAGGAGAACGTAACGATGGCAAGCCAATTCGTGAAGCGGATCGTGGTTGGAGTGGACGGATCCGCCCACTCGGCGGCTGCGTTGGATTGGGCGATCGGGCTCGCGAAGCTCGCTGGCGCGGAGGTGATCGCCGTGCACGGCCTCTACATCCCGGTGTACGCCGCCACCGGCTACGCGCCGGTCCTTCAGTTCGACCCGGAGTGGCGGAAGCAGATGCGGCAAGCGTTCGAGGAGTGGTGCGAACCGCTCACGTCGTCCGAGGTTCCCTACCGCACGATCTTCCGGGAGGGCAGGCCGGCGAGCGTGCTCATGGACGCAGCCGACAGCCTGCAGGCCGACCTGGTCGTCGTCGGCCGGCGTGGGCGCGGCTCCCTGGTCGAGCTGATGCTGGGTAGCGTCAGCCACGAGCTGTCGCACCACTGCAAGCAGCCCGTGGTCGTGATCTCGCACCCGGCGCAGCTTGCGGCGGTGGAAGCGCCGGCGGACGAGGTCGCCGCGCTGCGCTGAGTTTGGGACGGGCGGCGCTGCTCCGCGTGGCGCAGCTGCCAGTCGTAGCCCTGGGCCTCGCAGTCGGCGGGGCCCTGCGGCTGGCGGACCTGTCCGACGCCGCGGATGCGGTTTGGGGCGGAGCCACCGCCGTCAGCCTGCTCCCGCTGACGGCGGGAGCGATCCGGGACCTCCTGCGGAGACGGTTCGGAGTCGACGTCATCGCGCTGCTCGCGATGGCCGGGGCCCTGGCGCTCGGCGAGTTCCTGGCCGCAGCGGTGATCGCGCTGATGATGAGCGGAGGCCAGGCCCTGGAGGCCTTCGCCGATCGCCGGGCCCGCAGCGAGCTCAGCAGTCTCGTGTCGCGCGCGCCGCGAATGGTCCACCGCTACGAAGGCGAGAGACTGGCCTCGCCGCCTCTCGACAGCGTGGTGATCGGCGACCGGCTGCTGGTCAAGACAGGCGAGGTCATCCCCGTCGACGGAGTCAGCGAGGGTGCTGCCGTTCTCGACGAGTCGGCGCTCACCGGCGAGTCGCGGCCGGTCGAACGAGCAGCGGGTGACGTCGTGCGAAGTGGCGCCCTCAACATCGGCCCGGCCTTCGACCTCCGCGCGATGGCGGGCGCCGAGGACAGCACGTACGCCAGCATCGTCCGGCTGGTGAGGGAGGCTCAGGCCTCCCGAGCGCCGATGGTCAGGCTGGCCGACCGTTACTCGCTCGTCTTCCTGGCCGTCACGCTCGCGTTGGCGGCGGTCGCGTGGGTGATCAGCGGACGGCCCGAACGCGCCCTCGCCGTGCTGGTGGTGGCGACCCCCTGTCCCCTGATACTCGCCGCGCCCATCGCGATCGTGGCCGGCATCTCGCGCGCCGCCGCGCACGGCGTGGTGGTCAAAGGCGGCGCGGCGCTGGAGGCGCTGGCTCGAGCCCGCATCGCGCTCTTCGACAAGACCGGGACGCTGACTCTGGGCGCACCGCGGGTACTTGACGTGCGTGGCCTTAACGGCGTTGCGCCGGACGAGGCGCTCCGCCTGGCTGCCTCGCTGGACCAAGTCTCGACGCATGTCTTCGCCGGCGCGGTGGTGGCCGCCGCGCGGGAGCGCGGCCTTGCTCTCTCATTCCCGACCGCGCCTGCCGAGGTAGCGGGCGCCGGAATCAGCGGCCAGGTCGACGGCCGCCGGGTCCGGGTCGGGCGGGCGAGTTGGGTAACCGAAAGCCGCTCGCCTCAGATGGACGCCGTCAAGACGGAAGCGGCCGCCTCAGGCACCTCGAACGTCTTCATCGCAGTCGATGGCAAACCGGCGGCCGCCCTCGTGCTGGAGGACCCGCTGCGCACCGACGCGGCCGGCGCGCTGCGCGACTTGCGAGAAGCCGGGATTACCGAGATCGACCTGCTGACAGGTGACCGCCTGGATGTCGCCCGGCGCGTTGCCGAGCGAGTCGGGGCGGATCGCGTCATCGCCGAGTCAACCCCGGAACAGAAGCTGGCAGAGGTCGCGGCGGCTCGGACCCGGGGCGTGACCCTGATGGTCGGCGATGGCATCAACGATGCCCCGGCGCTGGCGGCAGCAGACATCGGCGTCGCCATCGCCGTCCGTGGCGAGACAGCCAGCTCCGACGCCGCGGCAGTGGTTCTTCTGGTGGATCGCATCCAGTGTTTGGCGGAGGCGCTGCGGATCGCGCGGCGAGCCCGCTCCATTGCGCTTCAGAGCATCGTGGCAGGCATGGTTCTGTCGAGTGCCGCGATGGTCGCGGCGGCGCTCGGATACATCCCGCCGCTGGGAGGCGCGCTGCTGCAGGAAGGCATCGACGTCTTGGTGATCCTCAACGCGCTGAGAGCACTGAGTGGCGGTAGACGAACGTCGACGGGCGTGTCGCGCGCGCCCGCACTGCAAACAGGGAGGAGGACATCATGAGCACCCAGGTCAGACAAGGCGGCATGGTCACGACTCGAATCCCGGTCGCACAGGCGGCATCCGAGTTTTTGTCTCGCCAGCGGATAGCTGTGACCGGTGTGTCACGCCATCCGGAGAGCCACGGTGGCAATGTCGTCTACAAGCGGCTGCGCGAGCGCGGTTACCAGGTCTTCGCGGTCAATCCCAGCGCCCTCTCGGTGGAAGGCGACGTCTGCTATCCGGACCTTCGATCGATACGCGGTGGTGTCGAGGCGGTGGTCATCGCGACCAGTCCGGCCCACGCCTCGGCCACGGTTCGGGAATGCGTCGAGCTCGGTGTCGACCACATCTGGATGCATCGTTCAGTCGACGGCGGCAGCGTGTCCCATGAGGCCGCGGAGCTGGCCCGCGAGCACGGCCTGAGCGTGATCGAGGGTGGCTGCCCGCTGATGTTTGCACCGGTGAGCGATCCGGCTCACAAGGTGATGCGTTTCGTGCTCTCGTTCAGCGGCAGGGTCCCGCGTGCCGTCGAGCTGCCAAACGACCCCGACGACGCGGGTCTGCTGGCGACTCCCGGTGCCTCTGCGGGAGGCCATGCTGGCACTGAAAGGAGGTGAGCAGCATGACTGCGAGAACAAGGTGGCAGGATGTCGCCGCCGTAGTGATCGGGTTGGCACTCGTGGCAGCGCCATTGGTGTTTGCGACGGGACTGGCGGCGCCCGAGGCGATCGCCGCGTACTTCTTGGGCGGTTTGGTCGTCGTGGCGGGGCTGGCGAACATCGCCTTCCCCACGTTTCGGCATGGCGAAATTGCCCAGGTGATCCTCGCGGTGGTGATCTTCGCGAGCCCTTGGGCGTTCGCATTCACCGCCGTGACGGGGATGGCATGGGCTGCCTGGATCGTGTCGCCGGTGCTGCTGGTGGTCGTGGCGACGGTCACGAATTCACCGCGCGTCATCAGGTACCCGACGACCACCTGATCGACTCCCGTGAAGAGAACGGCCGGGGCGCCACAGCCCCGGCCGTTTCGCTACGCCTAAGGAGGTGGCGCAGTGGCTGGGCAGTTGGAAACGGAGAAGACGACGAGATACCTGCGAGTCAAGGTTGTCGACCACACCAAGCCCGGAGAGCCGGCGATCGATGTCAAGCTGCCTACCCAGCTTGTCAAGTTCGGACTCAAAATGGGCCGGGCCTTCTCGCCCGAAATGGCGAAGGCGAACCTCGACTGGCAGGCGGTCTCGGCCATGCTTGACGAAGGCGCGGTCGGCGAGCTGGTTCACGTTGAGGACGAGGTGGAGCACAAGACCATCGACGTGTTCGTGGAGTAGGCGCCGAGAGGGATAAAGAAGCAGTAGTTATAGAAGAGCCCCGGTGGGCGAACCACCGGGGCTCTCTTCAAGCGGGGGTTATGCAGTCGGGGCGTATGCGGGCTTCACTGCGATCGCCTTCTCAAGAGCGGGCTTGCGCAGCTGCGCAAGCTCGAAGACGAGAGCTCCGAAGACCGCCAGTGAGGCGATGAGCAGGCCGATCGCCGCGTAAGACACGTACTGACCGACCGTCCACCAGCCGTAGGCGTTCAGCAGCGACGAGCGGAGCATCGTTCCCTTGAACAGCGTGTTAACCAACGTCTGCAGGCTCGCGTCCTTTGGGTTCGCCATGGCCGCCGTGCTGGCCGCCGCGTAAGTGTTGTAGGGCTTCATCGCGTTCAGGTGAACTCCGATGAAGTCGTTCGCGTAGACGCGGGCTTGGTCGCCGTTCAGGACCTGCTGGCCGGCGTACGCGTGGATCTCGGCCGGATACTCCGGCGCCGCCAGCACCGCTGTCGGCGGGAAGACGATGTGCTGGGCCGCCAGTTGGTCTCTCACAGTGTTGTTCGCGAAGCTGGCGCCCCAGAACAGAAAACCGGTGACGAAACCCAGGACGATGACGAGCACGCCCTGGAGCGCGATGATGCGCCACCTCATTGCCGTAGTCATGTCGTGACCTCCTCTGCTGATGTGAGCATTTGCTTGCCTGATTCAACCGGTATCTCAACGCCGGCTGGTGAGGCGTTCGGCCCGTCCTGAGCGGGACCCGTCCTGGGCCGTCGACCGACGGAGCCCGCTCTCATCCGGCGCGCCACGCCTTCGACGAAGTCCTTGACGGTTGCTTCGGCGACTGTGTGCAGCAGCAAGTTGTCGACCGTGCGACCCACGTCACCCAGCGGCGGGTCGTAGGTGCCGGCGATAGCGACCTTGGTCTCGCCGGCGCTGATCGGCACCAGCTGCAGCTCGCCCTCGAACTGTGGGAACAGCTGTGATGCCCGCTGCGCCCCCCAGCTCACCGGGATGTGCAGCCAGTCACCGACCCGAACCGGGTCTCCGAGGTTGACGACGGCGCGTTTGCGAATGTCCAGCGACACCAGGGAGAAGCCAACCCGAGCCAGCAGCTGAGCCGCCGGCTCCTGGGACGCCCGCACCTGGTTCGGCAGCCACTCCTCCGGCGAGCGCATGAGTACCTGGCGGCAGTCGTCCAATGGCCGGTCGACGATCACGTAGTAGCGGACGAACATGCCCTAGACCTCCTCAGGACGCGCGCGCGGCCGGCGCCGGTGTGACCGAAGCTGACGCGTCTAGCCGCTCCTTCCAGTGATCGCCACGCCAGATGAGCCGGTGCACGGGCACCCAGCGCGGGATGTCACGCAGTACGGGGATGAAGGGGACCAGCGCGAGCAGCGTCGTCAGCAGGCCCATGATCAGGACCACTCCGAGGTCTGCGTTGGCGCTGTTGAGACCCAGGAACCCCTTGTCCGACGTGAAGGGCCAGACCTGGTACCAGAACGTATAGAGCCAGAGCCAGCTCTGGCCCGGGTAGCTGCCGGTCTCGCTCATCATGCCCCACTGGTTGCCCAGCAGGTGCTGGTTGGACGCAAGCGACGACAGGACTCCGCCGTCGCCCATGAAGAGCAACGACCTCGTGTAATCGGTGTTGTAGAAGTGCCCGGCATCCTGCAGCTGCCCGTCGAGCGCGCCGCTCTGTGCAAGCCTCAGCAGGCTGCCGGTCAGCTCGGGCACGGGTCCGTAGTCGCCGCTGGCGACGATGACCTGGTTGCTGCTCCCGACCGTGGCCTTGCTGAGCGCTGCGGTGTAGGCGTCGAGCCAGGCGCTCTGCTGCTTGTCCGAAGCGGAGCTGTACGCGGACAGCGCGGACGCCAAGTTGGCGTCTGAGGCGGAAGCCGTCTGCAGCGGCGAGAGCACAAACAGGTTGGCCGCGTCGACGGGCTGGTGGACGCCGGCCCACTGCACGGGGGCCAGGGGTCCCCATGACTGTCCGGAGCCGGCCGTGTTGTACGGCGGCCCATAACCGCCTGTGGTGGTTGAGCCGGAGAGCTCGCCGGTGGCGGTGGTGACGAAGTCCACCGGATCGGTCGCCGCCCAGCCCCGGATTGTCAACGGCGGTAGGTCTGGGGACGAGAACACGAACGACAGTGCGAGCACGAGCGCGGTGACGACGCCCAGCGCGATCACGAGCTCCTTGACGATGTCGTAAGGAACCGTGCGGACGCCGCGGTAGTAGCGGTCGTGAGCGTCGACGATGTCGGTTGCCATCAGCGGCTCCCTCCTGTCTCAATCGGCTTGACCACGCCGCGGATGCGCACCATGAGCACGTGGACGCCGACCAGGGCGACCACGAAGATCGGCAACATCATCACGTGGATGCCGTACATCTGGCCGAAGTTCAGGACGTTGAAGAAGGCGCCGGCTCCAGTCGCGTTGATGGCGTCCTTCGCGTTCACTGCGATCCACTGTGAGTCGAGGTTCTGCTGGGCCAAGTAGCCGGTGAAAGCGGTCGCGATACTGATCGCGAAGATCACCACCCCGACCATCCAGGTCGCTGCGCGCCCGTCACGCCAGCTGGCCATGAAGTACTGACCCCAGAGGTGGAGGACCATGAATGCGAAGAAGAGCTGAACGCTCCAGAAGTGAAGGCTGTTGAAGAACCGGCCCTGCGGCGAGACGTGCCACCACTGCGGTCCCATGAAGGCGAGCACGAAGCCGCTCAGGATCACCAGGACCAGCGCTGCGATCGTGGCGACGCCGAACACATAGACCCACGAGCCCACGTAAGCGGGCTGCCTGTCGGGGAACAGCCGCTGCGCCGGCAGACGCCGGTCGACCCAGCGCGCGACCGCTCCAGTCCAGGAGCGATCCACGGAGCCGTCCATGCGCGCGCTCATCGGGAGCCGTCCTCACGGTCGCGGTGGCCCGGGAAGGGCAGCACCAGCGCCAGCACGAAGATCGCGATCATGAGGCCGATCACGATCAGGTTCGGGACGGAAAGCTGGATGAATCCCCACTGAAGAATTCGAGCTGGCGCGTCCATCAGTCACCTCCGGCAAACATCGAGTTCATTGACTGAGAACGCTAAGAAGCGCCGTCGGTCGGGCCGAGGGCCGTTCGTCCCTGCGCAGCCGGGATCGATCCCGTCCGGTTACCCGAAGTACTGGCCGGGAACCCAGCCGACCCTGAACAGGCGACCGGTCACCTCTGTCGGCGTGAGCGCCAGCCAGTACTGTCGCTGCCCGGGCGCCTGGGGCCGGACGTGCAGCTCGCGGAGCCGAACGGAGCGAGGATCGTCGGCCCGCGTGATGTCCTGGAGGGTCCCTATGGCCATCACGCTCCAGCCGCGGGCGCTGGTCTCCTCGTAGCCGTCGATCTCGAAGCACACCGGCGAGCCGGGCCCGTGCGCGAGCTTGGCACCCGGCTGGGTGCGAAAGACGATCGTGCCCTCGCCTACGGCATAGTTGATCGGGAAGATCCGCGGCGTACCCGACACATTGACGGCGAGCCGGCCGAGCTTGTGGGTCGAGAGGAAGGTCCAGCAATCGTGCTCGGAGAGGTGTTCGAGGTCGGTGCTGCCCCGGGCAAGTCCGGCTCGTCCGCTCTGCTGGTCCAGCTGTTCAAGTTGACCCACCCTTGAATCTCACCTCCGGCCATAGGTCGCAGTCTTGGCGAAGGATCCCGGGTCAGTTGCTCAGCGCGTCTTGCCTCAGATGCTTGCCGCCGGCCGGCCGGCGGGATCCTTCGCTTGCCCCGAGCGTAGGGGCCAGAACGGCGGTGCACGACGGTCGAAGGACCCGTCCGGGCCGGGACCTCCGACCAGCGACTCAGTCGTCTTCGATCGCCCGCCCGGATATCGAGTCGATCGCGATCCGCACCCACCGGGCGGACGGATCGGCGGCCCACGACTTGAGTGGACCGTGGCGCAGAGCAGTGAGCTCTTCGGGGTCCGTCACCTCTCGTGCCGTCCCCGTCACGACCACGCTCCAGCCCGAGTGCCGCATCGGCCGACTCTCGTCTACCTCGAACGCCACCTCGGCACCAGCGGCGACGGCGCTCAGCTTGGTGCCAGGCTGCGTGCAGAACGTGACCGACGCCTCGTTCGCGAGGTAGTTGACAGGCACGATCTGAGGCTTGCCGTCCACCACGAAAGCGAGACGGCCCACGAACCCGTGGTGCTGCAGCAGGTCGTGGCACTCTTCGACCGACAGCTCACGGACCCGACCGGCCATCTGCCCAATCCTAGAGTCGCCAGCTGCCGTTGGATCATCAGGTTGGTTCAGCGGCTTGCCAGACGGCTTGATGCCTTCCCGCTGACTCGGCTCGCAGGTGAGCCCAGGCCAACGCCACCATCCAGATCCAGAAGCCGTAAGCCACGGAACGCTCCTGGATGCCGACCATCGCACCCGCCTGTGCTTCTTTGACAAACAGCGAAGCGCCGGCGGTTGCGGACACGTCCTCGAGAAGCCAGGAGTTGAGTCGCAGATCGTGGTGTAAATCCGGGGCCCCTTGACGAGAGGGGCCATCGCGTGGTTCCAAGTGGAGCGTTAACCAACCTCTTGGAGGACACGACGATGGCCAACCCGAGGATGACACTACTGGACCTGCTCAGC
>DASUWK010000045.1:0-10065 GCA_036378435.1 Candidatus Dormiibacterota bacterium
GTGAGGAGGAGGGCGGCGGGACGGTCCTGCGGAGGTACCTCGGTGAGCACGGCGCCACGCTCGACACCGACTGCCTCCTGATCTGGGACGGCGGCTTCGACTTCGACGGCTCGGCGGTCCTGACCACCGGGCTGCGCGGCATCCTCTACACGGAAATCCACGCCCGCGGCGCCCGTGCCGACCTGCACTCAGGCGTGTTCGGCGGCGCCGCGCCGAACGCGGCCAACACGCTGGCTCACGTCCTCGCGGCTCTCAAGGACCGCGACGGCCGCGTCACCATCCCCGGCTTCTACGACGACGTGCGCGAGGCGACGCCACAGGAGCTCGAAGAGTGGTCGAGCTGGCCTCAGCTCGAAGGCGCCCTCAACTTTGCGGTCGGCGCCCGCGCGCTGGAGGGCGAGGCAGGCCGGTCATTGGCGGAGCGCGTTCAGACCCGCCCCACCCTTGACGTGAACGGGATCTGGGGCGGCTTCACCGACGCCGGTGAGAAGACCGTGATCCCCGCGGAGGCCACGGCGAAGGTGAGCATGCGGCTGGTGCCGGACCAGGAGCCCGACCGCATCTTCGAGGCGCTGGCAGCGTACGCGCCGACGCTGTCGACGCCCGGTGTGGAGATCGAGGTCAGGCGCCTGAGTGCGGGCGCGCCACCGGTGGTGCTGGGATCGGACAGCGCGGCCATGCGGGCGGCGCGCCAGGCGCTCGAGACGGCATTCGAGACGACCTCGCGGCTCACCCGCGCCGGCTACTCGATCCCCGTGGTGATCGACTTCCAGCGCCATGTAGACGCTCCGATCGTCAGCAGCGGGTTCGCCCAGTTCGACTGCAACGTGCATTCGCCGGACGAGAACCTCGTCCTCGACCACTTCGGCCGTGGGGTCGAGATGATGATCCGCTTCTTCTGGGAGTACGGGAAGGAGGTGTTATGGACACGCAGCTGAAGCTCACCCGCTTCAGTCACGGCGCTGGTTGAGCCTGCAAGCTCAGCCCGGTGGAGCTTGGGCAGGTGCTGGAAGCCCTGCCCGCGGTGACCGACCCTAGAGTCCTGGTCGGCACGGCAGGGCGTGACGACGCGGCCGTCTACCGCATCACCGACGACGTGGCGGTGGTCACGACGGTCGACTTCTTCACGCCCATCGTCGACGATCCGCGCGACTTCGGCGCGATCGCGGCCGCCAACGCGATCAGCGACGTCTACGCGATGGGAGCGACCCCGCGGTTTGCGCTCGGCCTCGTCGCCTTCCCGCGCGACAAGCTCGACTCCGGCCTGCTCGAGGCGATGATCGGCGGCGGCGCGGCCAAGCTGGCCGAGGCCGGCGTGCCGGTGATCGGCGGCCACAGCATCGACGACCCGGAGCCCAAGCTTGGTTATGCGGTCACCGGCGAGGTCCATCCGGACCGGATCGTCCGCAACACCGGCGCCCGGATCGGCGACCTGCTCTATCTGACCAAGCCGCTGGGCAGCGGGGTCATCACCACGGCCATCAAGCGCGGCCTCTGCCGGCCCCCTCTGGAGCGCGCCGTGATCGCGCTGATGACGCACTTGAACCGAGAGGCGTGCGCGGCCATGATCGCCGCCGGCGTCACCGCGGCGACCGATGTCACCGGCTACGGCCTGGCCGGGCACCTGCTCGAGCTCGGGGTCGGAGCGGAGATCGAGCTGTCATCGGTCCCGGTGCTGGACGGCGCCTGGGACCTCGCACGGCGCGACGTCGTCCCCGACGGCACCCGCCGCAACCACGCAGCGGTGTCACAGCGAGTCGAGTGGGGGAATCTCGAGCACGCGGAACAGGTCATGATGAGTGACGCGCAGACGTCCGGCGGCCTTCTCGTCGCTCTGCCACCGGACCGCGCGCGTGACTTCGAGCAGGCGCTGGCGGGCGCACCCTACCCGCCGGCTCACATCGGGAGAGTTGTGGATGGACCCGTTCGCTTCAGCTCTTGACCAGGCCGCGGCCATACGGCGCCGAGAGGTGCGGCCGCGCGAGCTCGTCGAGATGTACCTGCGGCGCATCGAGCGCTACAACCCTCAGCTGAACCACTACTGGGAGGTGACGGCCGACCTCGCGCTGAAGATGGCTGACCAGGCCGAAGCCGTCCGCGAGGGCGGCGTTCTGCACGGCGTCACCGTCTCGCTGAAGGCCGAGGAGCCGCTGGAGGGCCATGCGGCCACCTTTGGCGCCTTTCAGCTGCGCAATCTCATCGCGCCGCATGACTCCTTCATCGCCAAGCGCCTGAAGGAGGAGCAGATGCCGATCCTCGGCATCACGACGATGTCGGAGTTCGGCTCGCGACCGCTGACCGAGCACGGCCTCCACGGAACCGCGCACAACCCGTGGAACCTCGAGCACAACACGGGCGGCTCGAGCGGCGGCGCCGGCGGCGCTCTCGCGGCCGGCCTGTGCGCGATCAGCAACTCGCACGACGGCGGCGGCTCGACGCGCATCCCCGCCGCCTGCAACGGGCTGGTCGGGCTGAAGCCGTCGCGCGGCCTCATCTCCGAGGCGCCCTACCACGGCGAGATGTGGGCCGGCCTCGCCATGAACGGGATCATCTCGAGGACGGTCGCGGACTGCGCCGCCGGCCTCCAGACGGCGGTGGGCCACGACCCCGGTGACCCGTACTGGACCGAGCCCGCCGCGGATTACCTCGCCTTCGCCAAACCTGGCGACCGGCGCCTTCGCATCGGCTTCACCACCGCCGGGACCGAGGTGTGGCCGGAGGTCCAGCGCGCCGTGGAGGACACGGCTGAGCTGCTCTCGGAGCTCGGTCACGATGTGGACGCGGGGGGCCCAGACCTTTCCGGCTTCCGCGAGGTCATGGCGCCGCTGGTCATCGGAGCGACCGGCCTCATGCCCGTCGACCCGAACGGCGAGATCGATCCTTTCAACGGGTTCGGCTTCCAGCTCGCGCCTTCGATCAGCGCTGCGGACTATGTCAAGGCCGAGCATGAGATGCACCGGCTGTCGCGCGAGGCGATCGCGTGGTGGAACGATCACGACGTCCTGGTCACGCCGACGATCCCGCGGACCGCTCCTCGCAACGGCGAGCTGGGAGCGACAGTTGACGCCGCGATCGTCGACTTCCTCGAGTTCATCGCCTTCGTGCAGCCCTTCAACTGCACGGGCCAGCCGGCGCTGACGCTGCCGCTGGCGGTGGGCTCGGACGGCCTGCCCATCGGGGTGCAGCTGGTCGGCCCGCCGCGGGGAGAGGACGTGGTGCTCGCACTTGGAGCCCAGCTGGAAGATGCGCGTCCGTGGCGGGATCGCCGCCCGCCGGGCTTCCAGGACTGAGCCTAAGGGTTCACGGCGGCGAGGCACGGGGTCGCCGGCTGCATACTCCGCGCGGCATCCGCCCCACGTCTGGGCAGGTCGTAGAGGCGATCTTCAACATGCTCGGCGAGCGCGTCGCCGGCGCCCACGTGCTAGATCTCTTCGCGGGCAGTGGAGCGCTCGGCATCGAGGCCCTCTCCCGCGGGGCCACTCGCGCCACGTTCGTAGAGCTCTCGCAGGCCTGTGCTAGCATCCTGCGCCGGAACTTGGACGAACTCGAATACGCCGGCCGCGCTGACGTGGTCCGCGCCGACGCCGTCCGTTGGGTCACCGGCCACCCTGAGCTCGTGGCGGCCGCGAACCTGGTCCTGCTCGACCCGCCCTACGCGGACCGCGCCGCCTCAGCCGTGCTCGGCGCGCTCGACGGCCTCGCCGCGTCTGGCACGATCGTCGTGGCGGAGACGGGCGCGGGGAAGGACCTGCCGCCGCTGACCCGCCTGCACGAAACCCGCTCGCGGCGCTACGGTGACACCGACCTCCACATCTACGAAACGACATGAAAACAGCCGTCTATCCGGGCAGCTTCGACCCCTTCACCAACGGCCATCTCGACGTGCTCGAGCGCGGTCTGACGCTGTTCGACCGCGTCGTTGTCGGCGTGCTTGCGAACCCCGACAAGAGGCAGTCCCTGTTCACGGTCGAAGAGCGCGTCGAGATGATCAAGGAGTCCGTGGAGGAAAACGGGCGCGTGGTGGTCGAAGCGTTCACCGGTCTCACCGTCGACTTCGGCCATGCCCGGCAGGCTTCGGCGATCCTTCGGGGCCTGCGCGCCTACTCGGACTTCGACGCCGAGCTCCAGCTGGCGCTGATGAACCGCAAGATGGCGCCTGACCTCATCACGATCTTCCTGCCCTCGAGCTTCGCCCACATCTTCGTCAGCTCGAGCATCCTCAAAGACATCGCGAGCCACGGGGGCGAAGTGGGAGAATTCGTGCCACCCGCCGTAGCCCGCCGGCTCAAGGAGAAATTCCACTGAAGGTCGACGAGATCCTCGACCGGCTCGAATACCTGGTCCACCACGCGCGTCACGTGCCCTTTTCGACCCAGGTCATGGTCGACGAGGACGAGGTCATGGACCTGCTCGACCAGCTGCGCTTCAACCTCCCGGAGGAGATCAAGCAGGCGAACTGGACCGTGCAGGAGCAGTCGCGCTTGATCGCCGAGGCGCACGCCGAGTCATCGCGCATCGTGGCGACGGCCAACCAGCGTGCGGAGCAGGCCGTGACGGAGTCGGAGATCATGAAGCGCGCCGAGCGGCAGTCGCAGCAGGTGGTGCGTGACGCGCAGAGCCGATCCGAGCAGGTGATCCGCGAAGCCGAGGCGTACGCGCTAGAGCAGCTGCAGCAGCTGGAGGCGCACCTGTCGAGGACGCTGGCGACCGTCCGCCGCGGCGTCGAGGCGCTGCAGGCCGGCTCCGGCGAGCCGTCGGAGGTCGAGGCGCCCGCCGCCGAAGAGGCCTGACGAAGCCTCGCAGGGGCGCCGTTTCGGCAGGCCGCTGATGGCTGCGCTGCCGCCGGCGGACCTGCTGCCGGTCTCGCCGCGTGCGAATCTTCCGTATCGCTTAGTCCGCTTCGGCGCCGTACCGCTGGCCCACGTCCTGTTCCGCTTCGACGTGAGCGGGCGCGAGAACGTGCCGCGCCGGGGGCCGTACATCGTGATCGCCAACCACCTCGGCTGGGTGGATTGGGTGTCGCTGCTGCTGCACTTCCCGATCGAGCCGCGAGTTCACTTTCTCGGCGACCCGGAGGGCCTGGTCAAGCGGCCGGTCGAGTGGTACTTGGTGCGGGCGACCGGCGGCTACGTGCCGGTCGATCGGAGCCATCACGGCGATTCAGCGCTGTACAGGCATGTCGACCGCTGCTTGGAGCTGGGCGGCGCCATCGCGATCTTCCCCGAGGGGAACTACGGTCCCGCGGAGGGCGGCCTGCTGCCGCTGCACAAGGGCTTCGCCCACTTCGCTGTCAAGTCAGGCGCCCCGGTCGTCCCCGTCGGGCTCGCCGGCACCCGCGAAGTCTGGCTCGGGAAGCGGATCGAGATGCGGATCGGCGAGCCCATCGAGCCCGCGGGCGAGACGCCGGAATCGCTGACCGCGAAGGCGGAGGAGAGGCTGCGAGCGCTGCTCCCGGCCTACGCGGACCCCGGTGGCCGGCAGCTCCTACGGAACTGGCTGACCCACCTCTTCTAGTAAACTGCCCGAGGCCATGGGTCTCCCGAAGGTAAAGCTATCCAAGTCGCGTAAGGGCCGGCGCCGCTCTCACCTGGCGCTGAAGCTCGTGCAGCTGCAGCCGTGCCCGAACTGCCGGCACGCTCGCCGCCCGCACACCATCTGCCCCAACTGCGGCTACTACGCCGGTCGCGAAGTCTTCAAGACCGAATAGAGCCGCGAAACTAGCCTTCCTCTTCCCAGGCCAGGGCTCGCAGCAGCCGGGCATGGGCGCGGGTCTCCTCGACGACGCCGACCTGGCAGCACTCTGTGATCGCTGCGCCGCCGCGGCGGGCGTCGATCTCCGTCACCTGCTCACGGTCGCGGATGACGAAGAGCTCCGATTGACGCAGAACGCGCAGCCGGCGCTCACCTTCACGGGTATCGCACTGGCGTCGCTGCTGCGGCGCCGTGGGATCGAGCCGGCCGCGGCGGCCGGACATTCCGTCGGCGAGTACGCAGCGCTCGCGGTCACAGGCGCCGTCGCTGCCGAAGAAGCCGTCACCGCCGTGACGGAGCGTGGGCTGGCGATGGCGGAGGCTGCTCCGCCGGGGACCAGCACCATGGCGGCGGTGCTCGGCCTCGCGCCCGAGGCTGTGAAGGAGGCGCTGGCCGGCCGCGAAGACGTCTGGCCGGCGAACTTCAACACGCCCACGCAGACGGTTATCGCCGGCACCACGGCAGGCGTCGAGCAGGCTTCGGAGGCGCTGCGCGAAGCGGGGGCCAAGCGGGTGGTCCCGCTGGCCGTCAGCGCGGCCTTCCACACGCCTCTGATGGCCGCCGCGGCGGCGCGACTGCGGCAAACCCTGGACGGCCTCAGCTGGAGCTCGCCGGAGGTCCCGGTGGTGGCCAATCTCACGGCTGAGCCGTATCTCGAGCCGGGCTCCATACCCGGGATCCTGGAGCGGCAGCTCAGCTCGCCGGTGCGCTGGGCGGACTCGATCAAGATGCTGCAGCGGCTCGGCGTCGACGCCTACGTGGAGCTCGGCCCCCGGCGAGCTTTGGCGGGCATGCTGCGTGAGCTCGCGCCGGGCGCCGCCGCTCACAACATCGCCACCCCCCAGGACGCGGCAGGCGCCCTGCTACAGTAGGCGCAACCCCCCGCTCACTGGAGGAACGTGGTTGGAAAACCAGAAGATCACCTGGGACGACTTCAAGAACATCATCGTCGAGCGCCTCGGCTGCGAGCCGGAGCAGGTGACGATGGATGCCTCTTTCCAGGAAGACCTGAACGCAGACTCACTCGACCTGGTAGAGCTGATCTACGCCTTTGAAGAGAACACCGGCCTGGAGATTCCCGACGAGGACGCGGAGAAGATCACGACCGTCGGTCAAGCCTGGGAGTACATCCAGGAGAAGGCCGGGACATAGCGCGCTCGCGTCGCCCGGCGGCACAGGACGGGCACGCCCCTAGCGGCAAGCTTGCCGATCTGCAGCAGAAGATCGGCATCGCCTTCCGGGACGAGTCGCTCCTCCAGGAGGCGCTGACCCACAGCTCGTTCGCCAACGAGAATCCATCGGTCTCTCCGCGCGACAACGAGCGGCTGGAGTACCTCGGCGACGCCGTCCTGCAGCTGATCACCGCCGAGTACCTCTACAAGAGCAATCCGGCGGCGCGGGAGGGCGAGCTCACACAGACGCGCTCGGCCATGGTCAACACGAACACGCTGGCCCAGCTCTCGGAGGAGCTCGGGATCGGCGAATTCCTGTACCTGGGGCGCGGCATCTTGAAGGGCGGCGGTCGCGGCCTGCGCTCGCTGCTTGCGAATGCGTTCGAGGCGGTGCTCGGAGCCGTGTTCCTCGACGCCGGCTATGACGTTGCCTACCACTTCTACCTGGGCCGCTTCCGCGCCCTGGCGGAGCCGGTGCAGGACGAGAACTTCAAGGGGCGCCTACAGCAGGTCGTGCAGGACCGCTTCGGGCAGACGCCTTTCTACGACAGCGCCGCCGCCAGGGGCCCGCAGAACCGCCGCGAATACACCGCTGTCGTCTACGCGGGCTCAGACCCTCTGGGCACCGGTCACGGGACCACCAAGCAGCAGGCGGAGCAGGAGGCGGCGAAGGTCGCGCTCGCCACCCTCGACGCGCCCGCCGAGGAGAAGCGAAAACCGGCCCGGCGCTCGCGGCGCCGGAAGCCGGCCGAGGACGCGCCGGCGGAGGCTGTGTCCGAGCCCGTGTCCGAAGCCGCCGCGGAAGAAGCGCCCACCGGATCGATCTAGGGTCTGACGTAGTACCCTCTGCGCGCGCTTTTGGGCGCGCAACAGAGGGGAGGTCTCCAGATGAGCCTATTGGGCAACTTCCAGCGCGAGTTCATCGCCCGTCCGGACGAGTTCAAGGACCGGATCGTCTTCAAGTGGCCGGACGAGAACATTCGCCGGCAGACACGCCTGACGGTCGAGGCGGATGAGCAGGCGGTCTTCTTCCGCTCCGGCCAGGTGGTCGGCATGCTCGGTCCTGGCGTGTCGGTGCTGGACAGCTCCGAGATCCCCTTCCTCGGCAACGTCGTCGACCAGCTGACCGGCGGCAACTTCTTCAAGACCGAGCTCTACTTCGTCTCCGTCCGCGAGTTCCCCAACCTGCCATTCGGCGGGGCGGTCGACAACGTGCTCGATCCCCAAACTCAGCTCGGCGTCGGCCTACGGGCCTTCGGGGACTACTCGCTGCGCGTCACGGACCCGTCGGCGCTGGTGACCAAGCTGGTCGGCACCCAGGACCTCGGGCAGAACGACGAGGTCACCGATTGGACTCGCGACCAGCTGATGAAGGCCTTTCGGACGGTGCTGGTCGGCGACATCATGGCCAACTCGTGGCCGATCCTCGGCCTGGCGGCGCACACGCCTCAGATCGAGCAGGAGACGCTGGTCGCCGCCCAGCAGTCGGTGGCCGGGTACGGCCTGGAGGTCGCCCGCCTCGGGAACTTCACCGTCACGATCAAGCCCGAAGACGAGGAGAACCTGAAGCGCTACCTGGCGCAGGTGCAGTACTCGAAGCTGGCCGGCGGCTTCCAGCAGGCCGCCGCGGCCGAGGCGCTCGAGGGTATCGGCGAGGGCGCCGCGAAGGGCGGCGAAGCAGCGAACGTGGCCGCCCTCGGCGTGGGCCTGGCGGCCAGCAAGCTCATCTCGGACCCGCAGGGCGGCCAGGCGGCGCCGGGGCAGGCGCCCGAGGCCGTACCGGTTGCGGCCAGGTTCTGCTCGAGCTGCGGCGCGCAGACCACGCCGGGCGCCAAGTTCTGCGCGAACTGCGGCGCGGCCCTGCAGCAGCCGGCGGGGTAGCGCGCCCGTGGACACGATGCCGGCGATCCCCGCCACCGCGGAGGCTCGCCAGCCGGCTCTGGACGCGGCCGTCCAGCAGCTCCGCGCCGCCGACCCCACGTTCGACGTGGGCGCCTTCATGGAGGAGATCAGCCGCCGCTTTGCATGGCAGAAGCAGGCGCTCGCCGACCGCTCGCCCGGTCTGCTGGCGGGGCAGGCCTCTCCGGCCCTGCTCGAGCGCTGGAAGGACGACGCCGCGCGCCAGCTCACGGCCGGCGTGCGAACGGAGTACCGCGGCCTGCGTGTGGACGGCGTCAGGCCCATCTGGCTCACGGTCGGACCGGCGCGCGACCGGTTCACAGTCGCCGTCGACCACACCGCGGCCATCACGGGCGTCGCCGACGACAGCGGCCAGGTCGTCTTCGGCGGCTCGTCGCCCTCGGCCAAGGTCGAGTACTGGACCCTCAGCCGGCCGACCGGCGCGGTCACGCCGGACCCAGAGAGCGGCGCGTCGTGCCCGGGCTGTGGCGCGCCCGTCAACCGCAACCGCGGCCCGGTCTGCCCGTACTGCCGCGCGGAGGTGCCGAGCGCCCTTCTGGGCTGGCTGCTCGATCGGGTCGACGACGCCATCGAGTGGGCGCAGGTCGCCATGCCGGTCGATCCGGAGGACGAGCGGCGCAAGCGAGAGCTGGAGCAAGAGGACGACTGGCTCGACGCTCAGCTGAGGGGCCAAGGCCACTAGGCCGGCCGGGGAGGCCATGAGCTAAACTCGCGGGCAACCGCGTTGCGTCTTCTCTCCATCACTCTCAGCGGGTTCAAGACGTTTGCCCGGCCCACGGAGATCGGCTTCGAGGGCGGCGTGACGGCCATCGTCGGGCCGAACGGCTCCGGCAAGTCGAACATCGTCGACTCCTTCAAATGGGTGCTCGGCGAATCGCAGGCGCGCGACCTCCGCGGCAAGCGCATGGACGAGGTGATCTATGCCGGCGGCGAGCGGCGCCCACGCGCGGCCGCGGCGGAGGTGACCATCGTCATCGACAACTCCGACGGCGTGCTGCCGGTCGAGTATCGCGAAGTCGCCATCCGGCGCCGGCTGGGCCGGGGCGGCCAGAGCGACTACTTCCTCAACGGCACGCGCGTGCGCAGGCGCGACCTCATGGACTTGCTGGCCTCCACCGGGCTCACGGTCGACGGCTACGCCATGATCGGCCAGCCCGACATCGAGTCAATCATCAGCTGCAGCCCGGCCGAGCGCCGCGTGCTGATCGAGGAAGCCGCCCGC
>DASUWK010000046.1:0-27832 GCA_036378435.1 Candidatus Dormiibacterota bacterium
AACGACGAGCAGGACCGGCTGCTCGTCGCCGCCGCCGCCGACGGGCCGGCGTTCATCCTGCCCACGGCCGCGGCGCGCTCCCGTCCCGACCTGACCGTCGCCACGGCGCAGCGCTGGTTCGCGGGGCTGGGTCTCGAGATCAAGGGCCTGATGGTGCTGAAGCGGACAGACGCGAACTCTCGCGAGCTGGCCGCCGAGGCGGCCACGGGCGGTCTCTTCTACCTCGCGGGGGGCGACCCCGGCCACCTGGCGCGAACCCTCGGTGGAACCAGGGTCTGGGAGGCCATCCGCCGGCGCTGGCTCGACGGCGCCGCTCTGGCCGGGTCGTCCGCAGGCGCGATGGCCCTTTGCGAGTGGACGCTGATCCGCGCCGGCTGGCCCAACCGCACGCAGCGCAAGGAGGAGACGGCGCTCGCGGTCGTGCCGGGCACCGCTGTGCTCCCGCACTACGAGACCTTCGGGCAGCGCTGGGTGCCCTCGGCGCGCTCGGCGCTGCCGGGCGCGGTGCTGCTGGGGATCGACGAGCGCAGCGCCGCCGTCTGGAACGGATCGGGCTGGGCCGCCGTCGGCCCGGGCCGCGTCGTGATCTGGACCGGCGACACCGCGCGCGAGTTCCAGCACGAACCAGTCGAGGGGCTGCCGTCACCGACGCTGTAGAGCTGGTCCAGGAGCGGATCAAGTGCGGCGGCGTGACGCTGCACCACACCTTCGGCGGCAGCGGGCCGCCGCTGGTCTTGATCCACGGCATCGGCTCGGCCGGCTACCTCGAATGGCGCGCGAACCTGCAGCCGTTCGCGCGGTCGCACACCGTCTACGCCCCCGACCTACCGGGCTACGGCCGCAGCGACAAGCCGCCGGGAGAGCGCTACTCGATCCCCTTCTTCGCGGACACGATCTCCCGCTATCTCGATGAGGTCGGGCTCAGCTCGACCTCGCTGGCCGGCACCTCGCTCGGCGGCGGCATCGCCCTCCAGCTCGCCCTGACCGAGCCGGCCAGGCTCGAGCGGCTGGTGCTGGTCTGCGCGCTCGGACTCGGCCGCCCGCGCATCAATCCGCTGTATCCGCTGATGGCCCTACCCGGCGTGGGCGAGCTGGGCATGAGGGCGGCGGCGCACGGACTGCGAGTGGCGCCCCGCGACCTGGTGCGGCGCGTGGCGGCGCGCCTGACGGGCACCACCGACGACCCGGATCGCCTGATGACGGATCGCTATCTCAACGACCTCCGCGAGCTGCACCACTCGGACGGCTACGCGGCGGCCTACCTCGCGACGGTGCGGTCGCTGTTCGCCGGCCGGTTCGACGTCTCGAGCCGCCTCGGCGAGATCGACCAGCCGGTGCTTCTGATCTGGGGCACCCGCGATCCCCTGTTCCCGGTCGAGCACGCCACACGCGCGCACCGGCTGCTGCCCAGCTCGCAGCTTCTGATCCTCGAAGGCGCCGGCCACACGCCGCAGGCAGAGCGTCCGCAGGACTTCAACCGCGCCGTTCTCGACTTCCTTGGAACCTGAGCGGTACCGCGGGCCGGACTACCTGGCGGCTATCTCGGGCGGGCTGCCCCCCGAGCCCCTCCTGCACGCCGATCCGCAGATCCCGTCGCGCGCCTATCGGGTGCTGGTCTGGCTGCTGAAGCACGTGCTGCCGCTGCTGTTCCGGGTCGAGGTGACCGGCCTGGAGAATCTGCCGCCGCCGCCTTACATCGTGGCCAGCAACCACCAGAAGTGGCTGGACCCGCTCTTCATCGCGCTGGCCCTGCCCAGCCGCCCGATGGTGTACTCGATGGCCCGCCGCGACACGGTCTTCAACCGCCGGTGGAAGCGCTGGCTGGTCCCGCGCTTGGGCGCCTTCCCGATCTCGCCCAACCAGGGCCACCTCGACGAGCAGGGCCTCGCCACCGTCTACCGCGTCCTGGACAGGGGCGGCGTGGTCCTGATCTTCCCCGAGGGCCGTTACTCGCGCGGGCGGCGGCTGAGGCCGCTGCGGGAGGGGGTCGCGCACTTCGCGCTGCAGTCCGGGGTCCCCGTTGTCCCCATCGCGCTCGAGGGAGTGGACCGGCTGCGGTTGCGCGGCAGGGTGCGTGTTTCCGTCGGGCGCCCGGTTTACCCGGACCCACCGAGCTGGTGGTCGCTCCAGCGCCGGGTCACCCGCACCGTGGACTCGGTGCGGCGCGCGATCCTGCGCACCTTCGGGCGCGAGCCTGAGCGGCGGCCGGGCCGGTTGCGGAGGTGGCTGGGGCGGTTTAGGACTTCACGGCGAGGCAGGTCACCGTCTTGAAGACGCCGTCGACCTTCTGGATCTTCTCGACGATCAGCGCGCCCACCGCGTTCACGTCCTGCGCCTCACACACGGCGATCACGTCGTACTCGCCGGTGATCGCGTCGGCCGCGGTGATGCCAGGCGTGCCCTGCAGCTGGCTCGCCACGTCGAGCGCGTGTCCCGGTGACGCGTTGATCAGCACGTAAGCCTTCATTCCACGACCCCCTTACCTGGTTTTGAGAGCTTCGATCATGACTTCATCGGTGACGTTTGCGCCGGAGAGGACCACCACGATCCGCTCGTTGGGCACCGCCGAGTGCCGGTAGAGCAGTCCCGCCAGGGCGGCCGCGCCCGCCGGCTCAGCCAGCAGGTGCTCCCACTCGAAGTAGAGCCGGATGGCGCGCAGCATCTCCTTCTCCTCGACCACGTAGACGTCGTCGACGAGGTTCCGGCAGATCTCCCAGCAAAGCTGGCCGGGACCGCTGGCGGCCAGGCCGTCGGCGATCGTCGACACCCGGTCGAGCGTGACGAGGCGGCCCTCGTCGAACGAGCGGCGCAGCCCGGCCGCGCCCGCCGGCTCTACGCCGATCACGCGCACCGACGGCCGCGCCTCCTTCAGATAGGCCGCGATCCCGGAGATCAGGCCGCCGCCGCCGACCGGCACCAGGATGGTGTCGAACTCCGGCAGCTGCTCCAGCACCTCGACGGCCACGGTGCCCTGGCCCGCGATGACGCCGGCGTCGTCGAAGGCGTGCACGAAGGTGGCCGCGCCGACCTCGCGCATCGCCTCGAGGAAGGCGTCCTGGTACGTGCGGCCCGCCTGCACCACGCGGGCGCCCAGGCGCCGGATCGCCTCGACCTTGAGCTGGTTGGCGGACTGCGGCACGTAGACCGTCGCCGGGATCCCGAACACCTGCGCCGCGTACGCGACGCCCTGGCCGTGGTTGCCGGCCGAAGCGGTCACCAGCCCCGCCGAGCGCTGCTCGGGATGGATGCTCATGACCTTGTTGAGCGCCCCGCGCACCTTGAAGGCGCGGATCGGCTGGATGCCTTCGAGCTTGAGGTGGACGTGAGCGCCCGCCTTCCTCGTGAAGGCGCGCGAGTACTGCAGCGGCGTGGTGGGGAGGTGGGGACGCAGGTCGCGCGCGGCCTGTTCGATCGCTTCGCGAGTGATCGTTTTCGTACTTGAACTCATCGTTCTATGGGTAGCATCTCAATTGAAATGAAGAATGAAGACATT
Source organism: Candidatus Dormiibacterota bacterium (assembly GCA_036378435.1). Classification (GTDB taxonomy): domain Bacteria; phylum Chloroflexota; class Dormibacteria; order Dormibacterales; family Dormibacteraceae; genus DASUWK01. The sequence goes on from DASUWK010000046.1 coordinate 3,494, forward strand.
GAGATGCTCCCGGAGCGGGAGCGCAGCCGGGTTATCGCCCGCGACAAGAAGGTGCGCGGACCACGTGTGGTCGAGGACAATCCCGGCCTGAAGAAGCTGCAGCTGCAGCTGGCTCTGCGCCGCCGCTCGGTTCGGTCGCGGCCGCGCTAACCGCGCGGTCCTAGCGCCGGCACCACCGTCCGCCGGTGCGTGCCCTCCCCGATCAGCTTCTCGCCCTGCCGGCACTCGACGCGGAAGAGCAGCTTGCGCTCGTCGCGAATCTCCTCGAGGCGCGTGTAGACGTGCACCGTGCTGCCCGGCGCCGCGGGCGCCAGGTGCTTGACGTGCACCTCGTAGCCGACGGACGTCGTGCCGGCGGGCAGGTGCGGCTCGATCGACTTGTGACAGGTCTGCTCCATCAGCCCGATCATCGCCGGCGTCGCGAACAATCCCTTGCCGCCCACGTGGCGCGTGATGAGACGCTCGTCGACGACCTCCTCGCGATGGCCTTCGATCCCCTCGGTCAGCATCCCGTAAGTTTTGCTGAGCGATGAGCAGCTCCGTCCGCAAGGCCGTCATCCCGGTCGGCGGGCTCGGCACTCGCTTCCTGCCGGTGACCCGCGCCGTGCCCAAGGAGATGCTCCCCTTGCTCGACAAGCCGAGCATCCAGTGGGGGCTGGAGGAGTGCGTCGCCAGCGGGATCGAGCAGGTCGTCGTGGTCATCGATCCCGGCAAGTACGCCATCCCGGACTACTTCAGGCGCGACCGCGAGCTCGAGCTCTATCTCGAAGAGCGCGGCAAGCACGACCTCCTCGAGGTCGTCCGGGCCGTGGACCGCCTGACCCACGAGGTGGAGATGGTCTACGTCCCTCAATTGGAGCCGCTCGGACTCGGCCATGCCGTCTGGACGGCGCGCCACCTGATCGGCGACGAACCCTGCGCTGTGCTGCTGCCCGACGACGTCATCGTGGCCGAGCCGCCGTGCCTGCGCCAGCTGATCGACGCCCACGCCGAGGCCGGCGGGACCGTGATCGCCAGCCGAGCCGTGCCCCGCAGCCAGCTGAGCCGCTACGGGGTCTTCGAGATCGAAAGCGGTCCGGGGCCGCTGCACAAGGTCACGGACGTCGTCGAGAAGCCTTCGGCGGAAGACGCCCCCAGCGACCTGGCGATCTTCGGCCGCTACGTCCTGGCTCCAGAGGTCCTCGACGCGCTCGGGGGGACGCAGCCGGGCGCCGGGAAGGAGATCCAGCTCACGGACGCGATCAGGGCGACGATCTCCACCAGCCGCGTGTCGGCTCTGGAGTTCACCGGCGACCTCCACGACCTGGGCACGATTCCGGGCTATCTGAAGGCCAACCTGGCGCTTGGTTTACGGCATCCCGATCTGCGGGAAGAATTGCTCTCCCTGGTCCGCGAGCTGGCCGGCGAGCGGGTAACCAAGGAGTAAAATCGGCTCCACGCTCGATCGAGCTTTGCCCCAACTTGCGAGTATTGCTATGGCTGTTTCCGGAAGAAGACGCTTCGATGATGACAAGGTCGTCCGCTACGTCACGGCGGAAAACGACTTTGAGGTCGAGGTCGCACGCACCCTCAACAAGTGGTGCGTGACGGTCTACCAGCTGCCGGAGCGGCCGATCGTGGCGCAGGACTTCTACCCCGAGCGGTGGAAGGCTCTCGCCCGGGCCCAGGACTTCATCCGCCTCCTCAACCAGCGCAAGAAGGAAGGGGATGAGGAAGCTTCGCTGCACGCCGCCGAAGACTAATTAGTTACCTTCCTCTGGCGTGAACCGGGAGTTCCTCCGTCAGGAATGGGGCGCCGTCACCTTCGTGCTGACGGTTTTGCTGGGCGTCGTGATCGTGCCGATCACGCTGGCTTTCGCGCACCAGCCGCCGCCGGCGATCGTGCTGCCCAGCCCGACCCCGGTGCTCTCTCCGAGCCCGTCGCCGCTGCCGCCGTGCCCGGTCCCCTCGCCGACCCCGACGCCGCACACGTCGCCGTCGCCGTCGCCGCACGCGAGCCCGAGCGCGTCGCCCTCGGCGTCGCCGACGGCCTCACCTTCGCCCACGCCGAGCGCCATCCCGACGCCGTGCACGCCGGTGACGCCTTCCCCGACAACGTCGCCTACACCTAGTCCATCGGCGTCCCCCTGATCTAAAGTGCGCGCGTGCTCGCGCGCCGCATCCTGGCTGGGGCCGTCCTGGGCGCCCTTGCCGCCGCTCCCACGACTGTCCTGGCCAACTCCGGAAATGGGTCGCTGACGGTTCAGCCGAACAAGGGCCTGGCGTCGGCCACGTTCACCGCGACGTTCATCGACAGCAACCAGTTCGTGGTGTGTCCCGCCGCGGCAGTGACGTTCTACTGGGACAACGACCCGGGCAACCCCATTGGACAGGCGTCCTTCGGCAGTCCCGACGGCAACAACAACTGCTACGCCAGCCTGACCACCAAGCCGCCCGCTGGCTCGGCGGCGGGGGCGCACCAGGTGATCGGGGACGACGGCATCGGCGACGTCGGCAATGCGACCTACACCATCCAGAAGCCACCGACACCCAGCCCGAGCCCCACGCACAGGCCCAGCCCGTCGCCCTCGCCCTCCCATTCGCCGTCTCCGCAGCCCTCTCCACAGCCGAAGCCCAGCCCCAAGGCACCGCCGCCCAGCCCCACGGCGGTGCTGCCGACCCCCTCCGCCTCAGCCGGTCCGGGGTGTACCAGCTTCCCGCCGGGAAACCCGATCCCCGACTACCTCGTCGTCGAGTTCGACGGCCTGACCGGCGACGTCCAGAGTGATCCCTTCGAGGGCTGGATCGAGCTCACCGCGCTGGCTCCGCAGGAGCTGCTGCCGCCGCGGCTCGGTCACGCCGGCTTCCCGCAGGCGGTGCTGACGTTCCGCACCAACAGCCTGGCGCGCGACCTCACGACCGGCCGCCGGTTCAACTGCGTCCTCGTCTCGCTGGGCCCTTCGCAGAGCTACTTCTACGCGCGCTACGTGTTCGAGCACGTCGAGATGACCGGCCCCAACTCGTTCCGTTACGACACCGTCTACTACGACTACCTGCCGCGGGGTTCCGACGGCCTGCCGGGTGTCGAAGACCACGGGCAGGGTCGCTACCAGCTGGTCGCGGCGCAGAGCGGTACGGCCGGCTTTGCCTGGCAGTGGGTGGGCGCCGGTGTGCTCGTCCTGCTCGGGCTCAGCGGCACCGCGCTGGCGCGCCGGCGGGTCTAGAGCTCGTAGACCCCGTTCGGCTGGACGATCTGCTCCAGCCGGAGCTGCAGCTCCGCGATCTTGCCGGGATCTCCGCCCCGGCTCGCGACGGGCGTCGCCTGGATGCGCAGCTCGATCCGGTCGGCCAGCTTGACCTGCGCAACGGTGGCGCAGTCCTGGAGGAAGGGGAACACCACGGGCTGAACGAGGTTCAGCACATAGTCAAGCGAGCTCTGCGCGCCGTCGCTGAGCGTCCGGCCTTCCAGGCTCCGGTCGCGAAAGGCGATCACGGCCACCTCGTCTGAGAGCAGCACTGGGTCGCTCCAGGTGTGGGCCTCCTCGAGCCCGCGCAGCAGGCGGAGCCGCTCGGTGAGGCGCTGGAGAACGCCGGCCCGGCCTTCGATCACCAGGGGGACGTCGCGGAGCGGCGCGAAGAAGTCCTGCGGGTGGTACTGGGCCGTGAAGCCGAGATCGGTCACTCCCGCAAAAGGGGCCGGCACCTTGATCGAGATTTCCGCGAGCTGGTTCGGTGGCAGCACGTCAGGTGTAGCGCTTGCGGCAAGTTATTACCACGAATGCTCGACGGTGTCCGCGTCTTAGACCTCACTCGTCTTCTGCCGGGGGCGTACTGCACGTTGCTGCTGGCCGATCTGGGCGCCGACGTGGTCAAGATCGAGGAGCCCGGGCGCGGCGACTACATGCGCTGGATGGGCCCTTTGGTCGGCCATTCGGCGGCCACCTTCAACGCGCTGAACCGCAACAAGCGCAGCGTGGTGCTGGACCTGAAAAGCGACTTCGGCCGCGACGCCTTCTTGAGGCTGGCCGGCCGCGCCGACGTGGTGGTGGAGGGCAACCGGCCAGGGGTCATGGACCGCCTCGGAGTCGGGTGGGAGGTGCTGCGGCGGCGCAACGCCAAGCTGGTGCTCTGCTCCATCACCGGCTACGGCCAGGACGGCCCGCTGGCGCGCAGCGCGGGCCATGACCTCAACTACATGGCGGTGGCGGGCGCCCTCACGCTCAACGGCGCTCCGGGCGGGCCTCCGGTGCCGCTCGGCGTCCAGGTCGCGGACCTCGGCGGCGGCGGGATGGGCGCGGCGATCGGCATCGTGGCGGCCCTTTACGAGGTCCAGCGCGGAGGCGAGGGCCGGCACCTCGACGTGGCGATGATGGAAGGCGCGCTGGCGTGGACGGCCGCCTTCAGGGCCGACGCCGCCGCCGGTGGCGAGTCACCGGAGCGGGGCCGGGGCAGGCTGACCGGCGGCATCCCCTGCTACCGGGTGTACCGCTGCGCCGACGGCTATCTGAGCGTCGGTGCGCTGGAGCCCAAGTTCTGGAAGGCGCTCTGCGAAGCGCTCGGTAGGCCCGACCTGGTGGAGAGGCAGTTCGCCGAGGGCGCGGACGGGGACGCGGTTGCCGCCGACGTGGAGGCGATCTTCGTCAAAGCGACCCGAGCGGAGTGGACGGAGCGGCTGCAAGGCCTCGAGGTCTGCGTCGAGCCGGTCCTGGAGCCGAATGAGGTGGCCGACCACCCCCAGGTGCGCGCCCGGGGCCTGATCGTGGAGACCGAGTCCGGCCAGGAGGTCAGACCGGCGATGGGCGCCATCGACGGCTGGCGCCGCCGGCCGCCGCCGGCCTTGGGCGAGCACACTGCGGAGGTGCTGGCGGAGGTGGGGCTTGAGCACCAGGCCTGAGGTCGTTCTAGTCGACGTCGGTGGCGTCTTCCACCTGCCGCGCCTCGAGCTGCTGACCGAAGCCCTGGAGGACATCGGCGAGGAGTTCGACGCCGACCGCCTGCACCGCGCGCACTACACGGCCATCTCTCGCTTCGACGCCGGACCGGGCGTGGTCGACCAGCTGATGAGCCTCGACGCCGCGCCGGAGATCGTCTACGGCACCTATGACCGGGTGCTGGCGCAGGCCCTGGGGGTGCCGGAAGCGAAGCTGGAGGCGGCGACGATGTCGCTGGCGCGGATCTTCGCCCAGACCGGGGGCTGGGGGACCCTCGTGCCCGGCTCGCTGGACGGGCTTCGCGCCCTGGCCGCGACCGGCGTGCGGCTGGGCGTCGTCTCCAACTCGGACGGCACCGTCGAGCAGCGGCTCCGGCGCGAGGGAGTCGCCCAGGTCGGCGACGGGCTAGGAGTGCCGGTCGAGGTGATCGTCGACTCGGCCGCGGTCGGCTTCTCCAAGCCGGACCCCCGCATCTTCCAGGTCGCGCTGGAGGCGCTGGGCGTCCCACCGGAGCGGGTCGTCCACGTCGGCGACAGCGTGGCTATGGACGTGCACGGCGCGCTGAACGCCGGCGTGCGGCCGCTGCACCTGGACCCCTTCGACGACTGCCCAGGCGGGCCGCCGCACGACCACATCAGGTCTCTGCAGGAGCTGGCCCAGACGCTGCAGTAATCTCCCGCCAGGCCTGCTCGACCTGGCGGCCGGTGTCCTCGGGCGACCCCGAGTTGTCGATCACGTGGCTCGCTCGCTCGCGCTTGGCGTCGATCGGCAGCTGCGCGGCCACCCGGGCGCGGGCATCCGGCTCGGTGAAGCCGCGGCCCTCGATCAGCCGCCTGACCTGGACGTCGGGCGGCGCCCAGACGAGGATGATCGTGGGGAACGCGTCCTGCAGGTTGCTCTCGAAGAGCAGCGGGATGTCCAGCACGACGCGCGGCTCGCCTCGATCGGCCGCCTCCTGCTGCCGCTCAGCCATCCACTGGCGGACGAGGGGGTGCGTGATCTCGTTCAAGCGGCGGAGAGCTTCGGGGTCGTTGAAAACCAGCTCGGCGAGGGCCGCGCGGTCCAGCCGGCCGTCCTTGACGTAGCGCTCGCCGAACGCCTCCACCACCTGCTGGAAGCCCGGTGTGCCGGGCTCGACCACAGCCCGCGCCGCCTCGTCGGCGTCGATCACGACCGCCCCGAGGTCTTTGAGCATCTGGGCGACCGTCGACTTGCCGGAGCCGACGCCGCCCGTCAGCGCGATCAGTTCCACGCCACTTACCCTTTCACGTCGTGGCACAGGACGAAAAGTTCGACGCGATCGTAATCGGCGCCGGCCCGTCGGGCTCCGCCGCCGCCATCACGATGGCGCGGGCGGGCCTGCAGGTCGTGCTCCTCGAGAAGGGGCAGAAGCCCGGCTCGAAGAACGTCATGGGCGGCATCCTCTACCGCCACAACCTGGAAGAGGTTGTCGGCGAGGCCTGGCGCGAGGCCCCGATCGAGCGCCCCATCATCGAAGAGCAGCGCTGGTTCATGACCCAGGATTCGGCGATCCGGCTCCTCGGCCACAAGAACTTCCGCCATCGCGAGCATCCCAACTCCTTCAGCGTGCTGCGGGCGCGTTTCGATCCCTGGTTCGCCCAGAAGGCCGAGGAGGCGGGCGCGTTCGTGATCAACGAGACCGTCGTCGAGTCGCTGCTGCTGCGCGACGACCGGGTCATCGGCGTGAGCACCGGCCGCGAGGGCGATCTCCACGCCGACGTCGTCGTCATCTGCACCGGCATCGGCCTCGGGACCAACCTCCTCGAGCGGACTCGCATCAAGGGGAAGCGGCTCAAGGAGCCGCTGAAGGCCAACCAGGTCGCGATGGCGTTCAAGGAGATCATGGAGCTCGACCCCGAGCTCATCGAGGCCCGCTTCAACTGCGACCCCGGTGAGGGCGCGAGCATCGAATGCTTCGGCGACTCGACGATGGGCCTGGCCGGGTTCATGTTCATCTACACGAACAAGGACACGCTCTCCGTCGGCGGCGGCGGCCTGCTCAGCCAGATGACGCCGGAGAGCCGGAGCGCCGCCCGCAGCTGGGGCAGCAAGCACGGCCTCACGCCGAACGAGGTCCAGGAGCATTTCAAGAGCCACCCCGCCATCGCGCCGCTGCTGAAGGGCGCGAAGACGGTCGAGTTCGTGGCCAAGATGATCCCGGAGGGCGGTCACCGAGGGATCCCCAAGGTTTACGGACCGGGCTACCTCATCTGCGGCGACGCCGCCATGCTGTCCAACCCCGTCCACCGCGAGGGCTCCAACCTGGCCATGGCCTCGGGCCGGATGGCCGGCGAGACCGTGATCCACGCCAAGGAGAAGGGCGACTTCAGCGAGCGCTCGCTGAGCGACTACCGGTACCGCCTGCGCAGCTCGTGGATCGAGTCGGACATGAAGAAGTACGACAAGGCGGTGCCGCTGCTCGAGCACCACCCCGAGATGCTGAAGGACTACCCCGAGTTCCTGGACCGCGCCCTGGACGAGCTCTTCCGCGTGGACGGCGTCTCGAAGTACGAGAAGCAGCGACGGATCGCCCAGATGCTGCGCAAGGACATCGGGCTCTTGAACTTCGCGCGGCGCAACTTCGAGGCGGCGCGGTCGATGGGGGCGCTGCCGCCGTTCCGCGGGCGGTGACCACCGCCGCAGAGTTCAACGCCCAGCTCGAAAAGCTGATGGCGGTCCTGCCGCCGCCAGACCAGGCGCCCGCCGAGAAGACGCGGCAGATGCGCCGTGACGGCACCGGGATCTTCCCGCCGCCGGTGTACCTGCCGGGGGCGCGATGGGTGGACACACCGTCGGGAGTCCGGCTCCGGGTCCTGCGCCCGGCTTCGGGCTCGCCGCGCGGGATCTACATCCACCTGCACGGCGGCGGCTGGACGCTCGGCGCGGCCGACCTGCAGGACCCGGCATTGCAGAACCTGGCCGACGCAACCGGGCTGGTCGCGGCCTCGATCGAGTACCGCCTGGCGCCGGAGCACCCCTATCCGGCCGGCCCCGACGACTGCGAAGCCGCGGTGAAGTGGCTGCTCTCGGAGGGGCCGTCGGCGCTGGACGCGCCGGCCTGGTTCGCCATCGGCGGCGAGTCGGCGGGCGCCCACCTCGCGGTGGTGACGCTGCTGCGGCTGCGCGACCGCAGCGCGATTGCGGCCGCGAACCTCAGCTTCGGCTGCTACGACATGTCGATGACGCCCTCGCAGCGGCAGTGGGGCGACCGCTACCTGGTGCTCTCCACCCCGGTCATCCGCTGGTTCGCGGACAACTTCCTGCCCGGGATGGACCCGGAGGCGCGGCGCGCGCCCGACGTGTCGCCCCTCTATGCGCGGCTCGACGGCATGCCGAAGGCCCTCTTCACCGTCGGCGACCTGGACCCGCTGCTCGACGACTCGCTCTTCATGTACGAGCGCTGGCGGGCGGCGGGCAGCGAGGCCGAGCTGGCTCTCTACCCTGAGGCCGTGCACGGGTTCACGGCCTATCCCTTCGACGCGGCTGAGGCAGCCCTCGCGCGGCAGTACGAGTTCCTGCGATGAAGGTGCTGTTCGTGGCCGGCTTCGGCCCGATCGTCCGCGACGGTGACGCCGCCGGCCAGTTGTATCGCCAGGCCTTGAACCTGCCCGGCTGGAAGGAAGAGGAGGGCGGCTACTGGCACACGGAGTCGGTGCCTGGGGTCCGCGCGTTCGGCCTCTGGCCGCTGGAGCACGCCGCCGAATCCTGCTTCGGCTCCCCGCGCTGGCCGGACGACGTGCCCATCCCGCAAGGCTGGATCGAGTTCGATGTCGAGGACGTCGCGGAAGCCACGGAGGACCTGCGGGCGGCGGGCTACCGGCTGCTCGTCGAGAACCGGGAGGAGCCGTGGGGTCAGATCGTCAGCCGGTTCCTGTCGCCGGAGGGGCTGCTGGTCGGCGTCACCGTCACCCCGTGGATGAGGGAGCCAGGGCTGGCGGGGGACCGCGAACCGAGTCCGCCGACGTAGAGGTCCGGCTGGCCGGGCTTCGCCGAAGGTGCACCGACGCTATTTCGTGAAGTACTTGGAGGTCACGCGTCCGGTAACTGGATCAATGGACGCTCTCCAACCACTCCACGAGTTGGCCATGAGCCGACCTGTCCGGTCACCCTCCAAGCTGACCCACGCATCTCCAGCAGACGCTTCCGGTGGCTCGGCGCGCCAAACGACTGTTCGGTCGGATGCGACCCGGACCAGGTTGTTCTGCGTCTTTGCCCCACCGGCCAAGCGCTGAAGGAGACAAACGTGATCCCCGTCCGCGAGCAAGACTCGGTCCTTGACTGGGACACCCTCGACCTCTTCCAATGCCTGAGTCATCCGCGTCTCGGGAGCTTACCGCCGCCCCCGCGCCGGCAAGACCGGGTGGCTTCGGGATCCGCTAAAGGTGCACTAGTGGTGGTTCGACCAGACGACGAGACCGGCGACAACTAGGGCTCCGAGGACCAACCAGCGACCGAGTGCCCCAGGGCTGCTCCACGGCATGAACCAGCCGTCCGACCACTCATCAACGCGACGCGAGGAGCTGAACAGCCAGATCGCAAAGAGGACGATCACGATCACAACGACGATCTCGACGGGCTGCATCGTCGGAGGAGGCTACCTCACCTCAAGCTGGCCCGGATTCGTCGCGTCAGGCCGCGGGCAGGTCCGACAGCCAGTAGGGCTTCGGCGGGATGGCGACGAAGCCTGCGCCGACGTCGCCCTGCAGCTCCCAGCCGCCTTCGTGGACCAGGAAGTGGTGGCGCCGGCAGAGCAGGACGAGGTTGTCCAGCACCGTCCCGCCGCCTCTGGCCCAGTGCCTCAGGTGGTGGCCCTCGCAGTAGCGGCCAGGCCTCTCGCAACCGGGGAAGCGGCAGCCGGCGTCGCGCTTCAGCAGCGCAGCGCGCTGCGCCGGCGCGATCGTCCTCTTGGCCCGCCCTACGTCGATCACCAACGAGTCTGAGCTGAGCAGCACCCGGGTGAGCGAGCAGTCGCAGGTCTGACGGCGCAGCGCCTCGGCTGAGATCGGCATGCCCAGCTCCAGCTCGGCCGCGGGGGCTCCAGCGACCTGGGCCAAGGCCTCGACGGTGCCGGAGATCTGTACGTGCGGTCGCGCGCCTCCGGACGCGATCTCAACCAGCGCATCCGCCTGCCGCCGACCAAGCTGGCGCTCATCGGCCTCGCCCTGCCGCTGCGACAGTGGTTCCAGGGCGCTCTTCACGATCACGCCGGCCTCGTTCTCCAGCCAGCCCCGCAGCCAGACCCCGCCATCGTCTTCCGTGCGCAGCTCCAGGAAGCGAGACTCAACGCCCTCGCGCTCCTGCTGCAGGCACGCTTCGGGGTCCATCTGCTGCCGGTATAGGGCGCATGCACGCTGCATCGCGACCACTGAGGAACGCTTCGCCTTGCGCAAGAGGTCGAGCTCGCAGAAGCCGCTCGACGTCTTGGACTCGGTGAGCGTTCGTGCGGTGTACGCCATCAGCGCGAGGTGCGAGAACCCGATCTCGCCTTCAGCCATAGCCTCCACGCTCATGGGCAGTCGCTCGAACTGCTCGCCCACGACGATGGCGCGAGAAGCGGACGTGAAGCTCATGCGGCACTCGTGCTTGAGGACCGTTGCCGGAGATAGATCGAGAGGGTCCTGGTGGTACTTGGAGGCGAAGGCGGCCGCCTTCACGGCAAAGGCCAGCTCGGCGGCGTCAGCAGCACGGCGCAGCGACCTCAGCTCGTCCAGATCGCGCTCGTAGGTGTTCCCCCCAACCCCCATAGTCATTGCCACGCATCATCGCACAAATGTTCGTCACAGTCAAGCCTCGATTAACAAGACCGCCCGTGCCGTCGGAACCTAGTGCGCCGCGGTGACCTGCACCGAGTGGTAGCCGCTGGCGCCGCTGGGGAAGCTGCCCGCGCCGGATGGGGTCTGCAGGGCGCCGCTCCCGTCGCGCGCACGCACCACCAGCGTGTAGCCGCCCTCCGCGGTCGGGTGCCATGTCGTCCGCCAGAGATTCCACGTGAAAGCGGACAGCGGTGGCTGGACGTCCGCGGCGCGCCAGGTGTGGCCGCCGTCGAAGCTCACCTCGACCGACGAGATGCCGCGCTTGCCGGCGAAGGCGACTCCGCCGACGACAACCGGCTGCAGGTGGACCAGCGCGCCGCCGGCCGGCGTGTCGATGCGCGAGGTCGTCTTGACCACCGCGTCGTGGTCCCAGCCCTCGTCCTCCCAGTAGCCGCCACGCGGGGAGGCGGCCAGCTCGACCCGCTCCAGCCACTTCGGGCCCTTCATGCCGTAGCGGCCGGGGATCAGGATCCGCGCCGGGAAGCCGTGCTGCGTCGGCAGCGGCGCCTCGTCGAGCATGTACGCGACGAGGATCTCGGGCGACTGCGTCACGACGGCCAGCGGGAGCGTCTCGGTGTAGCCGTCGTTGGCCGAGAAGTTGACGGCGGTGGCTCCGCCCTGCGGGTCCGCCATCTGCACGAGGTCGCGCAGAGAGACGCCGGTGAAGCGCCCAGTGCTGATCAGGTCGCCGCCCACGTCGTTGCTGATGCACTCCATGGTCACCAGCTCTGTGGTGGCCGGCAGGCGCAGAAGACCCTGGTAGTCGAGCGTCAGCGGTCGGGCCACGAGCCCGGCTACCTGCAGGTGCCAGCCGTCGGCCGCCAGCACAGGGTCCTGGAAGTTCTTGGACACGACGTAGAAGTGGCCGGCGGGCGTGATCTCCGGGCTGATGCCGCCCAACCCGGACTCGGCCGGGTGCAGCACCGACTGCGCCCAGCCGGGTATGAGCCGGACGCCCAGGACAGCCGCCGAAACGCCGGCGACGCCGACCTTCATCAGGTCGCGTCGCCCCGGGTCGGCGTCGGCGCCCGCGCCAGCACCCGCGCCGCGCAGCCGCGCCACGACGGCGCCCACCGCGCCCGCCAGCACCACCAGCCCGACGATGATCCCGAACTCTTCGAGTACCTTGCCCGCGTGCTGCAGGGTGTCTATGAGGAAGCCGAAGACGGGGCCAGGGAGGATGTTCAGCAGAGGCTGCTGAAGGATCTCGGGCAGGGGCGGGAAGCCGATCAGCCCGGCAAGGATGTAGATGACCGCGAGGATCGCCAGCCCCGCCACCGCCCCAGCGGTGAAGCCTCTAAGCAAACGCGCTGGAGCTTAACGCGATTGTTGTTGCTTGGGGTCCGTACGAACTTAGTCTCGCCGGCCATGGACCAGGTCGTCCTCCGAGTTCTGTCAGCCGAGGTGCAGCGCCGGAAGTGCCCGGGCTGCGGCAACTCGCTGCGCCAGGCGGCGATCTCGGCGCAGTTCATCGGCAACGACAAGGTGCAGCTCCACTTCCGCTGCCGCTACTGCGTCTTCGAGGGCGGCGGCGAGATCGAGCTGACCGCCGAGCTTTACAAGGAAGCGGCGCGGACGGCGGGCGTGGAAGAGCGCGTCAGCTGGACGGCCGATCCCATCTCCGCCGACGAGATGATCACTGTCCACCAGCTGCTCGCCGGCTGGTCGGGCGGCGTGGCCGACCTGCTGACCCCGCAGGTCGCTTAGGCTGCACAGCTCACAAGATGTGGCGACAGTGGCGGGCCGCAAATGCGGCCGGCCATCCTCCGGACTCCGCTGGTGCACCCCATCCGCTGCGTTAGCTTCTTCGCTTCTCGCTCACGCACCCAGGTGCGCTCGCTGCGATGCTCGGCGCTGCCTTGCGCCTAGGGCACCCCAGCGGACCTATCGCGACATCCCGTGAGCCGTGCAGCCTAGCTCCGCGTTCGCTTAGCCCAAAATTGGGCAGGCATGCCTGCCCCGATCACCTCCGACGACCTTTACAACTTCCAGTGGATCGACCACGTCCGCCTCGACCCGGCCGGTGAGCGCGTCGCGTATGCGCTGTCCTGGGCCAACCGCGACGAGCGGGAGAACCAGAGCCGCATCGTCATCCGCGGCCTCGCGCCTGAGGACGAGCCCGTCGACGCGACCGACGGCCCCTATGACTCCTCACCCGAGTGGTCCCCGAGCGGGGCGCTGGCGTTCCTGCGCCGCGTCAATCGACGCGCCCAGCTGTTCGTCCGCTCCGCGGACGGCGCGGAGACCCGCCAGCTGACCGACCTGCCCGACGGCGTCGGCGGTTTCAGCTGGTCGCCCGACGGCGCGCGGCTGGCGTTCACCGCCCGCGTCCTCGCCGAGGAGGATGGCGTCGTCGACGATCCCCGGCCGCCTGAGAGCAGCGACGTGTCGCGCCGGGCGCCGGTGGCGAGGGTGGTGCGCCGCCTCGACTACAAGTACGACGGCCGTGGCTACTTCGACGGCCGCCGCACGCACCTCCACGTGGTCGACGCCACCGGCGGCCCCGCGACGCAGCTGACGCGCGGCACCTGGGATGCCGGCGACTTCAGCTGGGCGCCGGACGGCGAGCGCATCGCGGTGACGGGCAACGCGGCGCCCGACTCGGATCTCTCGCACGAGAGCCACGTGTACACGGTGACGCTGGACGGCGACCTGCAGCAGCTGACCTCCGGCAAGCAGATCGAGGCGGTCGAATGGTCGCCGGACGGACGGCGGGTCGCCTTCGCCGCGCCGCTCGAGATCGAGGGCGGGCGGCTGGAGCGGCTCTGGTTCGCCGACGTCGCGGGCGGAGACCCGGTCTGCGTCACGCGCGACTGGGACCGGTCCGTGGCCGACTCCGTCATCGACGACATGCGCGCCGGCCACGACGTGCCGCTGCGCTGGGCGGCCGACGGCGGTCGCATCTTCTTCCTCACCAGCACCGCGGGCGCCACCGCGCTCGCGTCGGTCAGCAAGCGCGGCGATGTGACCGAGCTGACCTACGGCCGGCGACGCGTCTACGACTTCGACGTCCGCGACGGGCGGACCGTGTTCCTCGCCACCGACCTCAACGGGCCGGGCGATCTCTACGTCGATAGGGATGGGCAGGTCGTTCGCCTGACCGACCTCAACCCCTGGCTGCGGGAGCGCTACGTCGCGGAGCCGGAGCGCTTCGTGGTCAAGGCGTCCGACGGCAAGGACATCGAGACGTGGCTGCTGACGCCGCCGGACTTCGACCCCTCCGCCAAGTACCCGCTGCTGCTGCAGGTGCACGGCGGGCCGCACGCGCAGTACGGGTGGACTTTCTTTCACGAGTTCCAGGTGCTGGCGGGCCTCGGCTTCCTCGTCCTGTACGCCAACCCGCGAGGCTCCGACGGCTACGGCGAGGACTTCCGGGGGGCCTGCGTCCGCGATTGGGGCGGGGCGGACTTCCAGGACCTGATGGCGGTCGTCGACGAGGCGGTCGCGCGGGAGTATGTCGACGGCGAGCGGCTGGGCATCCTCGGTGGCTCGTACGGCGGGTTCATGACCAACTGGGCCATCGGACAGACCGATCGTTTCCGTGCAGCGGTGTCGATGCGCTCGATCGCGAACCTGGTCAGCGACTACGCCCAGAACGACATCGTGCTCTGGAGCGGGCTGGAGATGGGCCCGCCGCCGTGGCCCGACCCGGAAGAGCAGTGGCGGCGCTCTCCGATCCGGTACGTCCAGAACGTGAAGACGCCGCTCCTGCTGACGCACGGAGAGATGGACCTGCGCTGCCCGATCTCGCAGGCGGAGGAGATGTTCGGGGCGCTCCGCCTCCTCGGCAAGGACGTCGAGATGGTGCGCTTCCCCGACGAGTCGCATGATCTCTCCAGGAGCGGCCGGCCCGACCGGAGGGTCGAGCGTCTGGACCGCGTGTCAGGCTGGATGGTCAAGCATCTGCACAGGGACTAGCTAGAGGAGGTCTGAGGTGGCACTACAAGCGTTCACGCCCGAATGGGCGGAGGCCTACAAGCAGGAGCTGAACAGGAGCGACGTCTACCGTCAGGCCGGCAAGGGCTGGAAGTGGACTGTCGGCCTCGTCACGGAGGCGGAGCCCGACAAGGGCGTGCCCGAGGACGTCGGCCTCTACCTCGACCTCTTCGAGGGCGAGGCGCGCGAGGTCAAGGTCGTCACCGCCGACGAGGCGCGCCAGTGCGACTTCGTCATCACGGCGCCTTACTCGCGTTGGAAGGAAGTGATGAAGAAGGAGCTCGACCCGACCAAGGCGATGCTCCAGGGCAAGCTCAAGCTGAAGGGCGACCTGCCGACGATCGTGCGCTACACCAAGGCGTCGCAGGAGATGACCGAATGCACTTCGCGGCTGGAGACGACGTTCCCTGACGAGTGACTTGGTGTCCTACGCGGACACCGAGCCTTCGGCCTTCGCCCAGATGCTCGGCGGCCTGATCGAGGCCAACGTCAGCGCGCGCGCCGAGAAGCGGGCCGACTTCGACCGCTTGCGAGCCAGCGTCGGAATCGACGCCGTCGACGCGGGGGAGGCGGCCACCTTGGATTTCGAAGGCGGCCACCTCACGCTCCGCAACGGCCTGGCCGCGCGGCGCGACCTGACGATCACCGCCGACTCCGAGACGGTGCTGCAGCTCTCGAACCTCCGCATCGGCCCGTTCGGCATGCCCGTCTACTACGACGAGACGGGGCGCAGCGTGGTCGGCAAGCTGCTCAGCCGCAAGCTGCGCATCCAGGGCATGTTCAAGCTGGGTCTGCTCAACCGGGTCACCCGCGTCTTCTCGGTGACTTGAGACTTCACCACGTAGGGCTGGCGGTCGCGGACCTGGGCGCCGCGGTCGATCTCTACCGGACGGCCCTGGGCGCGGAGCTCGAGCGCGAGGGCCGCAGCCAGACCGAGGACATGGAGTACGCGCTCATGCGGACCGGCGACTCCGAGCTGGAGCTCATGCACTCGTCGGATCCCGAGTCGCCCGTGGGCAAGTTCCTGTCCAAGCGAGGCCCGGGCGTGCACCATGTCGCGTTCGAGGTGGACGACCTTGCTGCGGAGCTGGACCGGCTGCGCGGCGCCGGCTATGAGATCGTGGGCGACGTGCGCACCGGCGTGCACGGCACGCGCGTGGCCTTCGTCCACCCGCGTTCCATGGGCGGAGTGCTGACCGAGCTGGTGGAAAAGTGATCAACGACTCGGGCCTGGAGCTCCAGCCCGTTTACAGGGCGGCTGACGCGGGCGGCGACGAGGAGCCGGCCCCGGGCGAGTTCCCGTACACGCGCGGCATCCGGCCCGACATGTACCGCGGCCGTCTCTGGACGATGCGCCAGTACGCCGGCTTCGGCACAGCGGCTGAATCGAACCGCCGCTACCGGTACCTCCTGGCGCAGGGGCAGACAGGGCTGTCGGTGGCCTTCGACCTGCCGACGCAGATCGGCTACGACGCCGACCACCCGATGGCCAAGGGCGAGGTGGGCAAGGTCGGGGTCCACATCTCGAACCTGCGCGACATGGAGACGCTGCTCGACGGCATCCCGCTGGCCGAGGTGTCGACGTCGATGACCATCAACGCGACCGCGGCCATGCTGCTGCTGCTCTACCAGCTGGTCGCGGAGCAGCAGGGCACCCCCCGTGGGCGGATCACCGGGACGGTCCAGAACGACATCCTCAAGGAGTACGCGGCGCGCGGGACGTACATCTTTCCGCCGCGCGAGTCGATGCGCCTGACCACGGACCTCTTCGCCTACTGCGGCCGCGAGCTGCCGAACTGGAACACGATCTCGATCAGCGGCTACCACATCCGCGAGGCGGGCTCCACCGCCGCCGAAGAGGTCGCCTTCACCCTCGCCGACGCGATCGCCTACGTGGAGGCGGCGCTGGCGGCCGGTCTGCGCGTCGACGATTTCGCGCCGCGCCTGAGCTTCTTCTTCGCGTGCCACATGGACTTCTTCGAGGAGGTCGCCAAGTTCCGGGCCGCGCGGCGCATGTGGGCGTCCCTTATGCGGGATCGCTTCGGCGCGCGCGACGCCCGCTCCCAGCTGCTCCGCTTCCACACGCAAACGGGCGGCGTCACGCTGACGGCTCAGCAGCCGCTCAACAACGTGGTGCGGACGGCACTGGAGGCGATGAGCGCGGTCCTCGGCGGCACGCAGTCACTGCACACGAACGGGTACGACGAAGCGCTCGGGCTGCCGAGCCAGCAGGCCGCCGAGCTGGCGCTGCGAACGCAGCAGGTGATCGGCCACGAGACGCGCGTTCCGGCGGTCGCCGACCCGCTGGGCGGCTCGTACTACGTCGAACGGCTCACCGACCAGGTCGAGGACGAGGCGCGGCGAATCCTGGCGGAGATCGACGAGCTCGGCGGCGCGATCGGGGTGATCGAGTCCGGCTGGATGCAGCGGCACATCGCCGAGTCCGCCTACCGCTTCCAGCGGCGCGTCGAGACCGGGGATCGCATCGTGGTGGGCGTCAACCGCTTCGTCACCGACCAGCCCGACGCGGCCGAGGTGTTCCAGGTCTCGGCCAAGAACCAGGAGGAGGCGATCGCCGGCCTGCAGAGGCTCCGTGACGAGCGCGACGGGCCGGCGGTCGAAGCGGCGCTGGGCCGGCTGGAGGAGGCCGCCCGCGGTGACGAAAACCTCATGCCCAACCTCAAGGAGGCGCTGGGCGCCTACGCGACGGTGGGGGAGTGCGCCGACCGGCTGCGGGCGGTTTTCGGGGAGTACGTCCCACCGGATATCTCCTGAAAAAATGAAGGAAAAATTTCGCGTGCTTATTTACTGACTTTGCTACAGGGTTCGCGTACTGTTGCGCTACCAGTAGAAATGTCGTACTACGCCTACCGGCCAGGCCGTGGCCGGCGGATCGCTCGCACGGACGTTCCGCCGCGCTACTTCAGCGTCTTCGACCGGCTGATGGTCGGAGTGGGCTTGCTCGCCTTCATGGCCTTCGTGGGGCTGGCGATCTTCACCCGCGGGTCCATGCTGGTCGACCTCTTCACGCGCATCGTCACCAACCGCTAGCGCGAGCGGGCGCCGACGCGCCCATGATTTGAGGGCGATGGCGGAACAGGCGCCGAGCCCCAACGAGATCAAGATCAACCAGCTCCGGCAGCGCAAGTACGAGGCTGCCCACGGCGACCGCTCCGGCTTCGAGCGCCAGCACGAGCGAGGCAAGCTCACCGCGCGCGAGCGCATCCAGCGGCTCGCCGATCGGAACAGCTTCGTCGAGCTCGACCTCTTCGCCCGCCACCGCGCCCACGGTTTCGGTCTCGAGAATCGCCGCCCGGCGGGCGACGGCGTCGTCACCGGCTTCGCCAAGATCTCCGGCCGCGACGTGATGCTCTTCAGCCATGACGCCGCCGTCTTCGGTGGGTCGCTCGGCGAGGTCTTCGCGGAGAAGGTCTGCAAGGTCATGGACCTCGCCTACCGCAACCGGATCCCGCTGATCGGCATCAACGACTCGGGCGGCGCCCGCATCCAGGAGGGTGTGGTGTCGCTCGCCGGCTATGCCGAGATCTTCTGGCGGAACGTGCAGTCCAGCGGCGTGATCCCGCAGCTGTCGATGATCCTCGGGCCCTGCACGGGCGGAGCGGTGTACTCGCCGGCGATGACCGACTTCACGTTCATGGTCCACGGCGTGGGCTACATGTTCATCACGGGCCCGGAGGTGATCCGGGTCACGACGGGCGAGCGCGTGAGCTTCGACGAGCTGGGTGGCGCCGACGTGCACAACGTGCGCTCCGGCGTCGCGCACTTCCTGGCGCAGACCGAGGACGAGTCGTTCGACCAGGTGCGAGGCGTCCTCTCGTACATTCCCCAGAACTGCGACGAGCGGCCGCCTTACCGGCCGCCCAAGGATGACCCGGAGCGGGCCGACCGCGAGCTCCAGTCGATCATCCCCGACAGCGCCAACCAGCCCTACGACATCAAGGACGTGGTCAGGCGGGTGGTCGACGACGGCGATTTCCTGGAGGTCCAGGGCTACCACGCGATGAACATCGTCGTGGGCTTCGCCCGCCTCGACGGTCACCCCGTCGGCGTCGTCGCCAACCAGCCCAAGGTCATGGCCGGCGCGCTCGACATCGACGCTTCCATCAAGGCGGCGCGCTTCGTGCGCTTCTGCGACGCCTTCAACCTCCCGCTGGTCACCTTTGTCGACGTGCCCGGATTCCTGCCCGGCACCGCGCAGGAGTACGGCGGGATCATCCGCCACGGCGCGAAGCTGCTCTACGCGTTCAGCGAGGCGACGGTGCCCAAGCTGACGGTCATCACTCGCAAGGCCTACGGCGGCGCCTATTGCGTGATGTGCTCCAAGCACATCCGGGCGGATTTCAACGTGGCGTGGCCGTCAGCAGAGATCGCCGTGATGGGGCCGGAGGGCGCGGTCAACGTGGTCTTCCGGCGCGAGCTGGAGATGGCCAAGGACCAGGCGGCGCGGCGCGGGGAGCTGGTGGCCGACTACACCGAGCGGTTCGCCAACCCCTACATCGCCGCCGAGCGGGGCTACATCGACGACGTCATCGAGCCGCAGGAGACACGCCGGGCGCTGATCCGCGCTTTGAACGTCGCGCTGCGCAAGGAGCGGGCCCGGCCGCCGCGCTGGCACGGCAACATCCCTCTCTAAAGGCGAGTAAGTGAGCCGCTTCTAGCCGAAGTACTGGAAGTGGCCGGCCGCGGCGTACTTGCCCTGGTGCTCGTAGTGGATCGGGCCGGCGTCGACCTTGAAGCTGCGGCTGCCGATCATCGCGGCCTCCTTCACGATCAGACCCTCAGGCAGGACCATCCGCGGGTGGATCGTCTCGCCGGTGACCGGGTTGCGGATGAAGTCGGTCTCGAGGCTGATCGCGTCGCCCGCGTGAACGGAGGGCAGCTCGCTGGCCTCGTCGATCGTGTAGCTCACGTGCTCGGGGCCGCTGTACTCGTCGAACGTGGCCCTGAAGATGGCCCAGGGGCCGCCCTGGTCGCCGGTCAACAGCCCTTTGAGCGCGGAGCGCTGGGCCTCGTCCGCCTTGTCGTCGACGAAGGAGATCGCCTTGCCGCCGCCCTCGTGGATCGCGGCGGGCCACCAGCACATGAGGCTGAAGTTCAAGCCGTCGAGCACCACGTCGCCATGGCGGCCCTGCTCGACGTGCCAGGTCCAGCCGCCCTCGCACTGGCCGTTGGTCGGCCGCGCGTTGACGTTGCAGGGGCAGCCCCAGTCGCAGTTGCACGCGATCAGCACTCTGCCCTTCAACTGCCAGGCGGGCGGGTTCGATGCCATGTCGGGCGCACGTTAGCATCGAAAAGGTGAAGCTGCTCGAGTACCAGGCGAAAGAAGTCCTGAGCTCCCTCGGAATTCCGATCCCGCCGGGCCGGGTCGCGCGCACGCCCGACGAGGCCGCCGCCGCCTCCGCCGAGCTCGGCTCGGTGGCGGTGAAGGCGCAGGTTCCCGTCGGCGGAAGGGGCAAGGCCGGCGGCATCAAGCTCGCCGCCACGCCCGACGAGGCGCGCGCCGCCGCCCAGCAGATCATCGGCATGGACATCAAGGGGCACCGCGTGCCGCTCGTGTACTGCGAGGCGGCGCTGGAGATCGAGCGGGAGATCTACCTCGGCTTCACCGTCGACCGCGACGCCCGCGCCAACATCCTGATGCTGTCCGCGCAGGGCGGCATGGACATCGAACAGGTGGCGGAGGAGGCGCCCGAGGCGATCGCCCGGCTCTACCCCAACCCCTGGCGAGGACCGCAGGATTTCGAGCTGCGCGGCCTCTGCTTCTCCGCCGGGCTGGGAGAGCTGAGCTCGCGCCTGGTGCCCCTGATGAAGAAGCTGTACCGGGCCATCCCTGACGAGGACGCGGTCACTGCGGAGATCAATCCGCTCGTGGTGACGAAGGGCGGCGAGGTGATCGCCGGCGACGCGAAGCTCGAGACCGACGAGAACGCCGCCTACCGCCACCGCGACCTGGAAGAGCGCTACGGCGAGGTCCTGGAAGGCGACCCCTACGAGCAGGAGGCGAAGCGCCGGGGCCTCACGTACGTGTCGCTCGACGGCGAGGTCGGGATCATCGGCAACGGCGCCGGGCTCTGCATGGGCACGCTCGACCTGGTGCAGCGAGCCGGGGGCCGGCCGGCCAACTTCTGCGACATCGGCGGCGGCGCCAGGGCCGAGGTGGTGGAGAACGCGCTGGCGGTCATCCTGATGAACCCGAACGTGCGCGGGGTCCTCATCAACGTCTTCGGGGGCATCACGCGCGGCGACGAGGTCGCCCGCGGCCTGGTGCAGGCGCGGGAGAACCTCGGCATGAAGGTGCCGCTCGTGGTGCGCCTCAGCGGCACCAACGAGGAGGAGGGCCGCCAGATCCTGCGCGACAACGGGATCGAGCCCGGCTCCAACGCGTGGGAGGCCGCCGAGAAGATCGTGGCGATGACGCGCTCATGAGCATCCTCTTGGATCGGTCCACCCGCGTCATCGTCCAGGGCATCACCGGCCGCGAAGGCGGCTTCCACGCCGAGCAGATGCAGCAGATGGGCACGCAGCTCGTCGGCGGCGTGTCGCCCGGCAAGGGCGGCACGACCCACCTCGGCGTGCCGATCTTCGACACGGTCGCCGAGGCGGTGTCGGAGACCGGCGCCACCGCGACCGGCATCTTCGTGCCGGCGCCGTTCGCGGCGGACGCGATCATGGAGGCCGCCGCGGCCGGGGCGACCCTGGTCGTGTGCATCACCGAGGGCATCCCGATCCAGGACATGATCCGGGTCAAGGACTACCTGCGGGCCTTCCCCGAGACGCGGTTGATCGGTCCCAACTGTCCCGGGCTGATCACCCCGGGCGAGGCCAAGGTCGGCATCATCCCCCAGCGCGTCTGCACGCCCGGCCAGGTCGGGCTGGTGTCGCGCTCAGGCACCCTCACCTACGAGGTGGTGGCCGCGCTGACGGCCGCCGGGATCGGCCAGTCGACCTGCGTCGGTATCGGCGGCGACCCCGTCCTCGGCCTCTCCTTCGCCGACGTGGTGACGCTGTTCGAGGACGACCCCGCGACGACGTCGGTCGTGGTGATCGGGGAGATCGGGGGCTCCGACGAGGAGAAGGCGGCTGAGCTGCTCGGCCGCGGATCCAGGCTGAAGGCGGTCGCCTTCATCTCGGGCCGCACGGCGCCCGAGGGCAAGCGGATGGGTCACGCGGGGGCGATCATCTCGGGCAACCGGGGCACGGCCCAGAGCAAGGAGGCGGCGTTCCGAGCGGCGGGCGTGGCCGTCGCCGAGACGACCGACCAGATCGTGGAGCTTCTCCAGGGCTAGCGATGGTCTCGCGCGCCGGCGCCGGCGACCGCCGCGAGCCTCTGCTGCTCTTCGGCGGCCTGGCGCTGTGGCTTGCCTACACGCGCTTTTTCTTGACGCTGCAGACGGTCCACCTGACGCTGCCGGCGTGCCCCTTCTACACGCTGACGGGGCACCCCTGTCCGTTCTGCGGCGGGACCCGGTCCTACGCGGCGATGTGGCGCGGGGACGTGGGCGCGGCGCTGCGCTACTACCCGCTGGGGCCGGCGCTCTTCGCGCTGACCCTCGGCGGCGCGGGCTACCTGCTGTGGTCGGGCCTGACCGGGCGTCGCGTGGTGCTGGCGCCCCGGGTCTGGCACGTGCTGGTCGGCGTCGCGGCTGTGGCGCTGGCCGTCAGCTGGTCACTGAAACTCTTCTGGCTCGGGAACTAGCCCCGCCAATCGCCGCACCCTCGCCGCCTCCCTCGCCGTCACGTGAGGGTCGCGCAGCCGCAGCCGGCCGACCTCGGGCAGGACGGCGCGGACGGGCTCGAGCTCGAAGTGCCGGAGGAAGCGCCGCGTGAAGTAGCTCTGGCCCGCCGTCGCGAGCGCCCGCTGCCAGCCGCTGTCGTCGGGGACGCTGGTCGCCATGATCACCCAGGTCATCGCGACGTCGTAGGGCCAAGGTCCGACGCGAGCCGCCGTCCAGTCGATGACGACCGGTCCGCGCGCGGTGAGGAGCACGTTGAGCGGATGGAAGTCGCCGTGCAGGATGCTGCCTCCGTCCGCCTGGATGGCGTGCAGGCGCCGCATCAGCGTCGCCAGCAGGTTGGCATGGCTCACGAGTCGCCAAGGACGTCGCGCGAGGTCCTCGAGCATGGTCACACCCTGGATGCGCTCCATGACCAGGTCGTCCCCATCCGCGCTCACCACGTGCGGCACCGGGTAGCCCGCTGCCTCGAGGCGCCGCATGATGTCCGCCTCGCGGCCGGTGTCCCAGGGCTCGCGATAGCGCCGCAGCACGGTTCCATCGCCCAGGTCGTACACATCGGCGGCCCTGCCTTTGGCCAGAAGCCTCACGCCGGCATCCTAGGGTCCGCATACGATCAGACGCGATGAACTTCGACCTGACAGATGAGCAGCGCGCAATCCGCGAGCTGTGCCGTGACTTCGCGCGCGAGGTGGTGGCCCCGGCCGCGGAGGAGAACGACCGCGAACACCGGTTCCCACTCGAGATCATTCGCCAGATGGGGAAGATGGGCCTCTTCGGGCTCCCCTTCGCAGAGGAGTACGGCGGCGCCGGCGGTGACTTCCTCTCCTACTGCATAGCGATCGAGGAGCTCGGCTGCGCCGACGCCTCTGTCGGCATTACCCTGGAGGCGGCCGTCTCGCTCGGCGCGGGGCCGATCCACGACTTCGGAACCGACGAGCAGAAGCGCACGCTGCTGCCGGACCTGCTGGCCGGGCGGAAGCTCTGGGCGTTCGGCCTGACCGAGGCCGGCGCCGGCTCGGACGCCGGTGCGACGCGCACGCGGGCCTCGCTCGAGGGCGGGGAGTGGGTTGTCAGCGGCTCGAAGCAGTTCATCACCAACTCCGGGACGGACATCACCGCCGGCGTGACGATCACGGCGGTGACCGGACGCCGCGAAGGCGCCGCTCGCGGCGAAATCTCCGCGCTGCTCGTGCCCCAGGGCACGCCCGGGTACACGGTCGAGCCGCCGTATCGGAAGCTGGGCTGGCACGCGTCGGACACCCACCCGCTGTCCTTCGACGACTGCCGCGTTCCCGAGGCCAACCTGCTCGGGGCTCGCGGCGGCGGCTACAAGCAGTTCCTGCACACGCTGACCGGCGGCCGCATCGCGATCGCGGCCCTGTCGGTGGGCGTGGCGCAGGCGTGCCTCGACGCTTCCCTGGCGTACGCGCGCGAGCGCCAGGCATTCGGCCACCCGATCGGGCGCTTCCAGGCGATCCAGTTCAAGCTCGCCGACATGGCGACGGACGTGGAGGTCGCCCGGATGGCCGTCTACCGCGCCGCCTGCGAATACGAGCGCGGCGCCGGCGAGGTTACCGGCGAGCTGCGCCGGCTGGCGTCGATGGCGAAGCTGTTCGCGTCGACGATCTCGAAGCGGGCCGCCGACGAGGCGGTCCAGATCCACGGCGGCTACGGGTTCATCGAGGAGTACCCCGTGGCGCGGTACTACCGGGACGTGAAGATCAATGAGATCGGCGAGGGCACCAGCGAGGTGCAGCGGATCCTCATCGCGCGGGAGTTGGGCCTCTAGGGGGGTCGCGTTGGGGGTCGGGGGTTGTCGTTAGTTAACACTTGACATTCACGAACATTTGTGCGATGATGATCGCATCATGGGGGAAGGGGGAGGAACCTACGCCGAGCGCC
>DASUWK010000047.1:0-54872 GCA_036378435.1 Candidatus Dormiibacterota bacterium
CGCCGGCGCCGGCCTGAAATTCCGCGCTCGCAACCAGGCCGGCGCCGGCGCCGGCCGAGAAGAGCGGATAAAGAATCTCCGCCTCGACCTCGGCGCCCGGCGCGGCGACACGGTTCTTGAGACATCGCAGCCGGGTCCGCAGGCCGACCGGCGCGCCCGCGGCGACCACCCAGCCGGTCCGCTCCAGCCCCACGGTGAAGCTGGAGGAATGGGCGAGGGCGCGCGTTACCTCCTCGGCCACGGCGACCACGACGGTTCCCGAGCGCCCGGCCGCCCCTTCGAGCGCGGGCAGCCAGGAGTCGGCGCCGGCGAGGACGCGGTTGGGCAGCAGCAGCAGCAGCAGCTCGCAGCCGGCGCGCGAGAGCGCGAGCGCCGCCTCGCCACAGGCATCTGCTGAAGGCGGCCGCAGCGCGACGACGTTCTCGAGGTCGGCGCCGTGGGCTGCGAGCGTCCAGGCGTCGAAGCAGCGTCCCGGGTCCACGATCACGCCTTGAGCGAGATCGCGCGACGCCCGCGCCAGGAGCTCGAGTCCCAAGCTGTGCTTGCCGCAGGTCCCGGGGCCGCTCAGCACGGTGAGCCTGCCGCTGGGCAGGCCGTCGATGCCGGTCAGGTCGTCCACGAGCTCGAGGCCGCTGCGCCACGCCGCAACCTCAGGCAGGCGAGAGGCGCGCAGCAGCGCGTGGTCTCCGAAGCGCCTCTGGATAGTCTCAACAGCAGTTGCAAGTTCCAGCTCAGTCATCAACTTCGGCGGGCCTCTCGAAGGGGAGACGCTGAGCAGGGCGGGAGGCGTCTTCCAGTCTAGCGAACACATGTTCGCATCGCAATAAGAAAACTGAGCAGATGAAGGTCGCGATCGTCGGCGGAGGCGTCATCGGCTGTGCCATCGCCGACCGGCTTGCCCGCGACGGTCACCAGGTGACCCTTTTCGAGCGCGACCGCGTCGGCGCCCACGCGTCGGGGGCCGCCGCCGGACTGCTCGCGCCCTACAGCGAGGCGGACGAGCCGGGCGAGTTCCACCGCTTCGCGGTCCGCAGCCTTGCGATGTTCGACGAGCTCGGCGAGCGGCTGCAGAAGGACACCGGGATCGACGTCGAGTTCCGCCACCAGGAGACGCTGCGCATCGCGCTCGACGACGCCGCCCACGACACGCTCGGGCGCCGCGTCGCGTGGCAGCTCGAGGCCGGTTTGCAGCCCTGGCTCCTGACGGCTGACGAGGCGCGCGCCGAAGAGCCTGAGCTGGGCGAGGTGGTCGGCGCGGCCGTGTTCCCAGAAGCGCAGGTCACGCCGCCACGCATGGTGGCCGCGCTGGCCTGGTCCGCCGCTGCCGCCGGTGCCGACGTGCGAGAAGGCGCGCCGGTCACGCTGGTCGAGCGGTCCGGGCGGGTGGAGGGGGTCCGCACGTTCGCCGGGGTCGAGGGCGCCGACGTGGTGGTCCTGGCCGCCGGTCCCTGGTCGCCGCAGGTGGCGCAGACCGCGGGCGTCGAGGTCGAGGTGCGGCCGCGACGCGGCCAGCTGATCGCTCTCGAGCCGCCTCGCGGACTCTTGCGGCACATGATCACGGCCGGCCATCTGTATCTCGTCCCCAAGCCGGCCGGTGAGCTGATCTGCGGCTCGACCGAGGAGGAGGCGCGGTTCGAGGCGCACGCGACGGGGGCCGGCGTGCGGCTCCTCCTGGATTTCGCCATCAGGGCAGTGCCGGCACTGGCCGACGCTCGGGTCGATCGGGTCTGGGCGGCCCTGCGGCCGGCGCCGCGAGGGCGGATGCCCCTGATCGGCCCGGCCGAGATCGAGGGGCTCGTACTGGCGACCGGGCACAACCGCAACGGCATCCTGCAGGCGCCGCTGACGGCCGACATCGTCGCCCGAGGCCTCGCCGGAACCTGGGAGACACCCGAGCCCTAGTTCGCGCGCTTGCCCTGAGCTCCGTGCGGATGGAACTATCCGATGCGCATGATCAAGCGCTTGCTGGCCGCCGCCTGCCTGGCGCTGCCGCTTTCGATGGCGAGCCCGGCGCTCGCCGCCAACCCCGGCAGTGCGACGATCGACGGGTCGGCGCCGGTCCAGTGGGACTTCGCCCCGGTCGGCGGCTTGATGGGAGACACCGACACCTTCAAGCTGACGGTGAAGCTGCCGGAGCCGGACGCGCGGTTCTACGCGCCCGATCTGCGGCAGGGTTCGAAGCACGCCGCGGTGCTCGAGATCGTCGACACCTGGAACAACACCTCGCCCGACGCCACGCTCGGGATTGGCGTGACGGACAGCAAGGGCAATGCGGTGGGCGGCGACACCCTGGCAGTGACCAACGACGGCAGCGACGTCAACGTCTTCATGCTCCAGGACCCGAGCAGCGGTACCTACACGGTGACGGCGTCGAACCAGATCGGCACGTCGACGTCCGATGTCGCTTCACACGCGGTGGCGACGCTCAAATTCATCGATCTCGCCGCGCAGCACGCCGGGGCCGGGCCGGCCGGCGGACCTCGCTACGACCTGTACCGCGTTCCCCTCGACCTCATGCCCGAGACCACGTTCGAATCTCAGGCGGTCGGCGGGCGTTCGTTCGGCGAGCCCTCGATCGGGGTGGACCGCCGCAGCGACACCGTGATGTACCAGGCGGGCCTGTTCACGATGCAGGCGAAGTTCGACGACTCAGCCAGGCCCGCGGCAGTGACCTGGAAGAACGTCAGCGACACGCCGCTGACCGACAGCGCCAGCGAGGACGCCATCCTCTACGTCGACCCCGCCACCGGGCGGACCTTCGTCAGCCAGCTGGTCCTTGCCTGCAGCCTGGGCGCGGTGTCGGACGACGACGGCGCTTCATGGATCCCGGTAGCGAAGGCGTGCCAGACACCGCCGGCCGTCGACCACGAAACGATCGGTGGCGGCCCGTTCGCCGCCCCGCTGCCGCCGGGCGTCGTGTACCCCGACGCGATGTACTACTGCTCCCAGAACGTCGCCTACTCCGCGTGCGCGCTCAGCGTGGACGGAGGGCTGATTTACGGCGCCGCCTCGCCGATGTGGACGGCGGCGGAATGCTTCGGCCTCCACGGGCACATCAAGGTGGCGCCGGACGGCACGGCCTACGTGCCGGACAAGGCGTGCGGCTCGCCGGAGTGCGACATCACGACGAGCACGGCCGGCCCCAACTGCCACCCGGGCTTCGCCGTGTCCACCAACAACGGCGTCTCCTGGACCGTCCACACGATCCAGGACGGCCACATGCGCTACTTCGACACCGGCGACCCCTCGATTGGCGTCGGGTCCAACGGCACGATGTACTTCGGCTACGGCGACCGGGACGGTCATCCGAAGATCGCCGTCTGCACCAACCAGGGCGCCGACTGCGGCCCGTCGGTCGACGTCGGCACGGCGTTCCACATCGTGAACACGGAGATGGCAGAGGTGGTGGCGGGGGACGACAACCGCGCTGCCTTCGCTTTCCTCGGCAGCACCACGCCGGGTGACGACCAGCAGAACAGCTTCGTCGGCACCTGGCATCTCTACGTCGCCACGACCTACGACGCCGGCCGGCACTGGACGACCGTCGACGCCACGCCGAACGCGCCTGTGCAGCGCGGCTGCATCGAGTTCAACGCCAATACCTGCCCGAGCACCCGCGGCAGCGACGACCAGCGCAACCTGCTCGACTTCAACGACATCACGATCGACAGCAAGGGTCGCGTTCTCGTCGCATACACGGACGGCTGCCAGCCCGACCTGGGGCCGCCCGCCAAGCGCGGCTCCTGTCTGACCGACGCGACGCGCCTCAGCGGCCTCAACCCGGAGATCGAGGGACCGGCCGTCGCCCGCCAGTCCTGCGGTCTGACCCTCCTCGCCAAGTACGACGGCTCGCTGCCCGCGTGCGCGGCGGTGAGCCGGGTGAGCGCGGCCTCGGCGGCCGCCCTGCCGCCGACGCTCTCGGCCCCGCGACCCTTCCCGCTAGGTCCGCTGGTGATATTGGGTCTGGGGGCGCTGCTCGTCCTTGGTGGCGCCGGTCTACTCTGGCGGCGACCGCGGCGAAGCTGAACCAGGCCGCTGCCGGCGCGCGCCTGGTCGCGGAGCGCCAACCACCAGGCCGGCGCCGGCGCGGGCCTAAAGGAGCGGGCCGCGGGCGCAGGCGCCCGTCTGACAAATCCTTGACATCTGGGTGAGCGCCAGCTAACGGGCGCGGTTCAATCTGCTGCCATGGCGAGAATCGCGCTGGCGCTGGCCGCGGTCCTGCTGCTGGGCGCCTGCACGGCCGGGCAGAGCGGCGCCATCCCGAGCCCGAGCCCGAGCCCGAGCTCTTCGGGGTCCGCGCTGTCCGGCATCCACAAGATCCAGCACGTGATCGTGGTGATGCAGGAGAACCGCTCGTTTGACGAGTACTTCGGGACGTACCCGGGCGCTGACGGCCTGCCGCCCGGAGTCTGCGTCCCCGACCCGGCTCACGGCGGCTGCGTCAAGCCGTACCACGACGCAGCCGACGTCAACGCCGGCGGTCCGCACGGCGCGACGAATGCGACGGCGGACATCGACGGCGGCAAGATGGACGGCTTCGTCGGCCAGTCCGAAAGCGCCAAGCGCGGGTGCGCAAACCCGACCAATCCAGCCTGCGCGAACGGCAAGCAGACCGACGTCATGGGCTACAAGACGCAGGCGGACATCCCGAACTACTGGACTTACGCGAGCGACTTCGTGCTCCAGGACCACATGTTCGAGCCGAACGCCTCGTGGAGCCTGCCGGAGCACCTCTTCCTGGTCAGCGAGTGGTCGGCGAAGTGTG
Source organism: Candidatus Dormiibacterota bacterium (assembly GCA_036378435.1). Classification (GTDB taxonomy): domain Bacteria; phylum Chloroflexota; class Dormibacteria; order Dormibacterales; family Dormibacteraceae; genus DASUWK01. The sequence goes on from DASUWK010000047.1 coordinate 4,766, forward strand.
CGAACACCGCTGATCCGATGAGCTGCGTGAACGCCCTGCAGAACCCACAGAACCCGACCTCGGTTCCCCCGACCCGTTCCCTCTACGCCTGGACCGACCTGACCTGGCTGCTCGACAAGCACCAGGTGAGCTGGAAGTACTACGTCGCGCCCGGCACAGAGCCTGACTGCGAAGACGCGACCGAGCAGACCTGCGTCCAGAACGGTCAGAACGCGGGCACCCCCGGCATCTGGAACCCGCTGCCGTACTTCACCGATGTGAAGCAGGACCACCAGCTGTCGAACATCCAGGACCTCGACCGCTTCTATGCGGACGCGGCGGGGGGCCGGCTGCCGGCTGTCAGCTGGATCACCCCCAACAGCGCCAACAGCGAGCACCCCCCGGCGCGGGTCAGCACGGGCCAGGCGTATGTCACCCGGCTCGTGAACGCCGTGATGCAGGGCCCTGACTGGAGCTCGACCGCGATCTTCCTGAGCTGGGACGACTGGGGCGGGTTCTACGACCACGTCGCGCCGCCGGTGGTCGATGGCGACGGCTACGGTTTGCGCGTTCCCGGGATCGTGATCAGCGCGTACGCGCGGCGCGGTTTCATCGACCACCAGACGCTCAGCCAGGACGCTTACGCGAAGTTCATCGAGGACGACTTCCTCGGCGGCGCGCGCCTGGACCCGAAGACGGACGGGCGGCCGGACTCGAGGCCCTCGGTTCGCGAAAGCGCCGCCGTTCTCGGAAATCTCGCGGCTGACTTCGACTTCTCACAGCCGCCGCGTGCGCCGGTGCTGCTGCGGGCCTATCCCAGCGTTACGTGAAATAAAGAAGGACAGGCTGCTGGTGCATCGACGCGACCTGCGCCTGCATGGCCGCCGAGAGCACCGTCCAGCTGTAGCGCCAGTTCTGGCCCAGACCGATGCCCGCGTCGTTGGTCACGAGATAGCCGGGCCCGTACCCGGTGATGAGCAGCACGTGGTAGACGTTGACGCGGCCGTAGTACTGGTTGATCTTCTGGCCGCCGGGAGCGCCGTGCGTCATCAGCGGGATGATCACCGGGTGCCCCTCCGCGAGGATCTGCTGGACCTCGGGCAGGGTGGCGTTGTCGTCGAGGACCGGCGTCGCGTTGTAAAAGTGGGCTCCCACCTGCGCCACGTCTGACAGCGGCAGGTTGAGGACGCCCGGCCAGGTCTGCCTTTCCCAGGCGACGATCTGCGCCATCCGCTGGTCAGCTTCGCTCGGAGGGATCACAGAGCGCCGGTCGCCGCGGAGGAACGAGCCGTACATCAAGGTGGCGGCGGCTTCGCAGTAGTCCTCGTGCGCGGCGTCCCAGTTCCCCAGCGGCGCCTGCACCGTGTAGGGCACCTTGATGAAGACGGACGGCGGCAGCGGGCTCGGGCTGACGTCCGGCGAAGGCGACGGCACGGGTGACGGCGGGCCGCCGAACACGACCGCGGCATGAGGCGCCGGCGGATGCGTCTGGTGGTTGCAGATGCCGCCCAGCAGCAGGTAGAGGGCCAGGGCCCCCGCGGTGAATTTCCCCAATTGGTGGGCCGTACGATAGCGATTCGGTGTCCGAAGTCGCTCCCCCGGAAGCTTCGTCTCCCGGGGTGGACCTCGGGTCGCGCGCCGTCCTCAACACCGCCTTCGTCCTGGCCGCGCGGATCATCTCGAGACTGGCGGCGCTCGTGCTCGTCCTGGCCATGTCCAACCACCTCGGGCCCGAGCGCTACGGCCAGTACACGACCCTGGTCGCGTACAGCGCGATCATCAGCATCCTCTCGGACTTCGGGCTGAACACGCTCTACACGCGCGAGGCCGCCCGCCGGCCGGCCGCCATTCCCGGCTACCTGGCCACGCTGCTGGCTGGAAAGCTGCCGCTGACAGCGCTCTCTTTCGTCGCGCTGGGCCTGGCCGCCGGCGTCACCGGGATCGGCTCACTCGCCCTGCCGGGGATCGCCCTCCTCGGCGCCTCCACCTACGTCAACCTGCTGCGGAACACCTTCTACGCGGTCGGCCGCCTCGAGTTCGAAGCCGTGGCGATCCTGGGCGAGACCGCCATCCTGGCCGCGGGCATCCTCTACGGCGCCACCCACGGCGGCGGTGTGGCCTGGTTCCTCCTCGTGTACACCGCCGCCTACGGGTTCACGTGCGTCTACTGCCTGGCGGTGATCCCGCTGTTCAAGCTCGCGCGCGGCGCGCCGACGCTCGATCTGAAGCTGCTGAAGCCCTGGCTGGTGATGGCCTTTCCGATCGCTCTGGGCAGCTTTCTGACCAACGTGTACTTCAAGGCGGACGTGCCGATCCTTCAGCACTTCCGCCCGTTCCAGGAGGTTGGCTGGTATCAGCAGGCCTACAAGCCGTTCGAGGCCCTGCAGTTCATCCCCCTCGCCGTGCAGTCCGTCATCTATCCCGCGCTCGCGGTCTATTACCGGAGCGCGTCCGAGCGACTGAATCGCGCCTATCACGAGTTCTTCAAGATCCTGGTTCTCTTGGGGTGGCCGATATCGCTCGGCACTGTTGTCCTGGCGCACCCGATTGGAAGGCTCTTTCACCTGTTCCCGCAGTCGTATGTCTCGCTGCGCATCCTCGCCCTGGCGATCACCTTCCTCTTTGTGAACTCGGCCTTCACGGCGATGCTCTATTCAGTCGATCGCCAGGATCTCTTCGCCTGGGCGACCGGCGCCGCGGCGGCTGTGAACATCGGACTCAACTTGGTGCTCATCCCGCACTACGGCTATCTCGCCGCCAGCTCCACGACTGTGGTTACAGAGGTCGCCTTCTCGGTCGTCGCCTATTGGTTCCTGCGGCGCCGGCGGCCCTTGCCGTGGCTTCGGCTGAGCTGGCGGATACTGCTCGCCGGATTTGTCCTTGGTGGCGTTGCCTACGAGCTCTCAGACCATTCGATCTTCATCGCCGCGCCGGGAGCGGCGTTCGCCTACCTCGTCGCGCTCTGGGTGTTGCGCGCGGTGTCTCGCGACGAGCTCAACTTCTTTCTGCGCGGGTTGAGATTGAGAACGTGAAGACATGAAAATTCTGCTGGGTCCCGGCGCTTCAAAAGGTGCGGAAGGGATGCGGCCCTACGTGGCCGGGCTGCGTGAGCGGGGATTCGACGCCGAGGCGATCGAGCTGCCCCGCGGCGACGCGCAGCGCGCGGTGCCCGTGTTCCGCCGCGTCGCCGAGGGCCAGCCCACGCTCGCGGCGGGCGGGCACTCGTTCGGCGGCCGCGTGGCGAGCCTGGTCGCGGCCGAGGGCTTCGAATTCGCCGGCCTGCTGCTGTTCAGCTACCCGCTGCACCCGCCCGGCAAGCCCGACGCGTGGGATGCGCGTACGGAGCACTGGCCGCGCATCACCTGCCCGGTACTGCTCCTTTCGGGCGACCGGGACCAGTTCGCGCGGCTCGATCTCCTGCGTCAGGCGGCCCTACGCTTGCCGCGTCACGAGCTGCACGTGATCGCCGGCGCCGGACATGGATTCCGCGGTGAGCTGAACGCGGCGCTGGACATCGCTTCCGGCTGGCTGGGTAGGCTGACAACGTGATCGAGGAACTCGAGCTCGAAGCGAATGGTCTGACGTTCCGCGCGCTGGCCGACGGCCCGGCCGACGGTCCTGTCGCGCTGCTGCTGCACGGCTTCCCCGAGGGGGCGGAGTCCTGGCTGCCGCAGCTCGAGATACTCGGTGCGGCCGGCGTGCGCGCGGTCGCGCCCGACCAGCGCGGCTATGGCGGGACTGATGTTCCGGAAGGCATCGAGTCGTATCTCATGCCCAACTTCTTCGCCGACATCGACGGGCTGATCGCGGCCCTCGGCGTGGAGCAGGTCGACCTGGCCGGCCACGACTGGGGGGCCATCATCGGCTGGCAGTACACCAGCCGGCGGCAGGAGAAGCTGCGGTCCTGGGCGGCACTGTCTGTTGGTCATCCACACGCGCTCAGAAAGCTGGTGGTCGAGGAGCAAGACGCCGACCAGCTGCAGCGCTCTTCTTACATCCAGCTCTTCAATCAGCAGGAGGTCGCGGAGCGCGTGCTCCTCGAGGACGACGCGCAGCGACTGCGGGCGTTCTATCAGGGCATCTTCCCGCGCGACATCGAGGATCACTTCATCAGCGACATGCAGAGACCGGGGCGTCTCACCGCCGCCCTCAACTACTACCGCGCCAACCTCAACGCGAAGCAGTTCGCGACCTGGGAGCCCGCTCCCAATCCGATCACAGTGCCGACGCTGCTGATCTGGGGCACCGACGACATCGCGCTCGGGCAACGGCAAGCAGAGCTGACAGGCGAGTATCTGCAGGGGCCTTATCACTTCGCACCTTTGACGGGAGCGAGTCACTGGCTGCAGCACGACCGGCCGGACGCGGTGTCAAGCCTGCTGCTGGAGCATGTGAAAACCGCTCGCGCGGTCACTCAGGTTCCGGAGTAGCATTCCGGCGCACGGGACAAGCTGATGCTGCAAAACCCTGAACGACGTCTGGTCTTGAGGCGCCTCGACGACATTCTCGAGGCTCTCGAGCAGCTGAACCTTCACGACGAGCGGACTGTGCCGCTCCAGCTTCTGGAGCGCCTGCACGAGGTCGGGGTGCGCGACCCGGAGACTCTCGCGATACCTCAGCTGATCGAGGCGGTCTGGGCGCTGCAGCAGCCCTACCTGATCCAGCTGCTTGTCGATCGGCGCCGCCGCCGTAGGCGCAAAGAGATCGAGGCCGCCGCCGGCGGCGAACAAAGCGTTAAACAGGCGGGCTAGGCAAAAACCGGAAACTTAGCTCGGTGACGCAACCGAGTGCGGAGCAGTGGCTGGAAGCCTTTCGCGAAGCCGGCGACGCCGTGCGCTTCGCCACCGCGGGCCTCTCGGGCACCGAGTCGGGCCGGCGCGAGCTGAGCCGCGGCGCGGGCGGCGACCTCACTGTCGAGATCGACCGGGTGGCGGAGGAAGCCGCCATCGGCGTGCTCGAGCGGCTGGCGGAGGCGGGCGCCGCGTTCACGCTGGTATCGGAGGAGATCGGGCGGCGGCGGTACGGCGCCGATTTCCCGGTCGTCTTCCTCGATCCGATCGACGGCAGCCTCAACGCCAAGCAGGGCATCCCGGTCTTCTCGACGATGCTCTCGGTGCTCGACGGGCCGCACGTTCGAGACGTGCTGGCCGGCTACGTCCTCAACCTCGTGAGTGGGGAGGAGTGGACCGCGACCCGTGGCGGTGGCGCCCACCGTGACGGGAAGCCGCTGGCACCGCTTGCTCCGCGGCGGGAAGACACGATCGAGCTGCTGGGCGTGGAGAGCTCGCCCGAGTCTTTGTTCGCGGCGCGGCCGCTGATCGAACGCGCCGAGAAGGTGCGGGTGATCGGCTCGATGGCGCTTTCGATCGCCCACACCGCCGCCGGTTCCTTTGACGCCTTCTGCAGCCCCATCGAGGCGCGCCTTTTCGACATGACCGCCAGCTGCCTGGTCGCGGCGGAAGCCGGCGCGAAGTTCACGAACCTGGCCGGGGCGGACATCGGCGACCTCGAGGTCGGGCTGGAGAGGCGGAGCTCGCTGCTCGTCGGCGCGACACCGGAGATGCACGCCCTCGCGCTGCGTCTGCAGCGTGAGGCTGCTAGGTTGGGTTAGGTGGTAGCTGCCAGGACGCGCAGCAAAACCAAGCCCCAGGGCACGGCGACCGACGGCAGCTTGCCGGACTCGCTTCGCCGGCGGGTGGTGATCGAAGGCGTGACCCCCGAGGTAGATGGTGGCCGCTTTCCGGCGAAGGCGACCCTCGGACGCCCGGTGCGGGTCGAGGCCGACGTCTTCGCCGAGGGGCACGACGTGCTCGCGGGCTTCCTGCTCTATCGGGCGGATGCCGAGGCGGCCTGGACGGAGGTGCCGCTCGAGGCGCTGGTCAACGATCGCTGGCGCGCCTACTTCCCGGTCACCGCGCTGGGGCTCCACCACTTCACGCTCCAGGCCTGGGTCGATCACTTCGGCACCTGGCGGCGAGACCTTGGCAAGAGGATCGCGGCCGGACAGGACGTGAAGGTGGAGCTCCAGGTCGGCGCCACCTTGGTGGCCGCGGCCGCGAGATCAGCGCCGGCGGCGGATGCCGCCGCCCTCGCGGGCTACGCGAAGGCCCTGACGGCGAAGAAGGGCGCCGAAGACGCGGCCCTCGATCCAGAGCTGGCAGCGCTGATGACCGCCCACGGCGAGCGGGGCGATGTGACCGAGTACGGCCGAGAGGTGCCGGTCTGGGTCGACCGAGAGCTCGCCGGGTTCAGCGCTTGGTATGAGCTCTTTCCACGCTCGGCCAGCCCCGACCCCGGGCGCCACGGAACCTTCCGGGACGTGGAGGCCCGGCTTCCCTACATCGAGCACATGGGCTTCGACATCCTGTATCTGCCACCGATCCACCCCATCGGAACCTCGTTCCGCAAGGGGCGCAACAACCAGGTCGAGTCAGGGCCTGACGACGTCGGCAGCCCGTGGGCGATCGGCTCGAAGGCAGGCGGCCACAAGTCGATTCACCCTGAGCTGGGAACGCTGGAAGACTTCAAGCACCTGCTGGCGTCGGCGGCCAAGCACCGGATCGAGGTAGCGCTCGACATCGCCTTTCAGTGCTCGCCCGACCACCCGTACGTGCGCGAGCATCCCGAGTGGTTCCGCAAGCGGCCCGACGGCACGATCCAGTACGCCGAGAACCCGCCCAAGAAGTACCAGGACATCTATCCGTTCGATTTCGAGTGCGCTGAGTGGCAGGCTCTGTGGCACGAGCTGCGCTCGGTGTTCGACTACTGGATCGAGCAGGGCGTGCGGATCTTCAGGGTCGACAATCCGCACACCAAGCCGTTCCGTTTCTGGGAGTGGCTGATCGACGGGCTGCGCCACGATCACCCGGACGTGATCCTGCTGTCCGAGGCGTTCACGCGGCCGAGGGTCATGTACGAGCTGGCCAAGCTAGGATTCACGCAGTCGTACACGTACTTCGCTTGGCGCAACGCGGGCTGGGAGATCCGCGAGTACCTCGAGGAGCTGACCAGTCCACCGGTGCGTGATTTCTTCCGGCCCAACTTCTGGCCGAACACGCCGGACATCCTCACCGACTTCCTGCAGACAGGTGGCCGACCCGCCTTCATACAGCGCGTGGTGCTGGCCGCGACGCTGTCGTCGAACTACGGCATCTACGGACCCGCCTTCGAGCTGCTCGAGGACCGTCCGCTGGAAGCGGGGAAGGAGGAGTACCTGGACAGTGAGAAGTACCAGGTGCGCCACTGGGATCTCGAACGTCCGGGGTCGCTGCGCGACTTCATCGCGCGGCTCAACCGGATCCGCCGTGAGAACCCGGCCCTGCACGCGAACGACTCGCTGCAGTTCCACGAGACTGAGAACGAGATGCTGCTGGCCTACAGCAAGATGACGCCTGACGCCGAGGACGTCACGCTGATGGTGGTCAACCTCGATCCGTATCGGGTGCAGTCAGGCCTGGTCCACGTGCCGCTTGCGGACTTCGGGCTCGATCCCGAGGAGCCCTACCAGGTGCACGACCTGCTCTCGGATGCGCGCTACACCTGGCGCGGCGACCGCGCCTACATCGAGCTCAACCCGCACGCGGTTCCGGCGCACATCCTTCGCGTCCGGCACCGTCTGCGCACCGAGCGCGATTTCGAGTACTACCTCTGAGCAGCGAGACAGCCTTGAGCAGCGAAAGCCGCACCGGCCACGAGTGGTACAAGGACGCGGTCATCTACGAGGCTCACGTGCGAGCCTTCTTCGACTCGAACGACGACGGCATCGGCGACTTTCCCGGGCTGATCGCCAAGCTCGACTACCTGCAGGAACTCGGCGTCACCGCGATCTGGCTCCTTCCGTTCTATCCGTCGCCGCTGAAGGACGACGGCTACGACATCGCCGACTACCGCAGCGTCAACCCGCAGTACGGGACGCTGCGTGACGTGCGGCGCCTGGTGCGCGAAGCCCATCGCCGGGGCCTGCGTGTCATCACCGAGCTCGTGTGCAACCACACGTCCGACCAGCACCCCTGGTTCCAGCGCTCGCGCCGATCGGCGCCGGGGTCGCCGCTGCGCGACTTCTACGTGTGGTCCGACACGCCGGATAAGTACACGGACGCGCGCATCATCTTCAAGGACTTCGAAGCGTCGAACTGGACCTGGGACCCGGTCGCCAAGGCTTACTACTGGCACCGCTTCTACTCACACCAGCCCGACCTCAACTTCGACAACGAGCAGGTCCAGCAGGCGATTCTCAAAGTGCTGGACTTCTGGCTCGAGATGGGCGTCGACGGCGTCCGCCTCGACGCCATCCCATACCTGTACGAGCGCGAGGGGACGACGTCCGAGAACCTGCCGGAGACCCACGAGTTCCTGCGCAAGATGCGCGCCTTCGTGGACAGCCGCTACCTGGACCGCATGCTGCTGGCGGAGGCCAACCAGTGGCCCGAAGACGCGGTCTCCTATTTCGGGCGCGGCGACGAATGCCACATGTGCTTCCACTTCCCACTGATGCCGCGGATGTTCATGGCGATCCGGATGGAGGACCGCTTTCCGATCAGCGACATCCTGGCGCAGACGCCGACGATTCCCGAGAACTGCCAGTGGGCGCTGTTCCTGCGCAACCACGACGAGCTGACGCTCGAGATGGTCACCGACGAGGAGCGGGACTACATGTACCGCTCCTACACGCAGGACCCGGAGGCCCGCATCAACCTCGGCATCCGCCGCCGGCTGGCGCCGCTGCTGAGCAACAACCGCCGCCGGATCGAGCTGATGAACGCCCTGCTCTGCTCGCTGCCGGGCACGCCGGTCATCTACTACGGCGACGAGATCGGAATGGGCGACAACATCTATCTCGGCGACCGCGACGGCGTGCGTACGCCGATGCAGTGGTCGAACGACCGCAACGCGGGCTTCTCCAGGTCGCAGCGCCAGCGTCTTTACCTGCCGGTCATCTCCGACGCCGAATATCACTACGAGGCGGTCAACGTCGACGCCCAGCGCGCCAACCAGCAGTCGCTGCTGCACTTCATGCAGCGCCTCATCCAGTTGCGCAAGCGGCACGCGGCGTTCGGCCGGGGGACGCTGCAGATGCTGCACCCCGAGAACCGCAAGATCCTCGCCTTCGTCCGCCGGCTCGGCGACGAGGTGATCCTCGTGGTCGCGAACCTCTCCCGCTTCGTGCAGTTCGTCGAGCTGGACCTGGCCGAGTTCCGGGACCACCTGCCGGTGGAGATGTTCGGCAGCGCCGAGTTCCCGGTGGTCTCGGACCGGCCTTACTTTCTGAGCCTGGGGCCGCACGCCTGGTACTGGTTCAGCCTGCAGCCCCAGAAGGTGGCAGCGGTCCGGGAGCCGGAAGCCTACGACCAGCGCGACACGCCTGAGCTGGTGCTTACGGGCTCTGTGACCGAGCTGTTCGAAGGCGACGAGCGCCAGCAGCTCACCGAGGTGCTGCCCAGCTTCCTCAACGTCCAGCGCTGGTTCGGCGCCAAGTCGCGCCGGATCAAGTCCGCCGCGATCCAGGACTCGGTCCCGCTGCCGTACGCGCAGGGCGTGGCGCACATCACCGTCCTCGAGGTCCAGTACGTGGACGGCGGCGAAGCCGACACCTACCTGCTGCCGCTGGCCACGGCGTTCGGGGCCCGCGCCCAGGAGATCTGGAGCCGGGCGCCCCGGGCTGTCATCGCGCGGATCCAGGGCCCGGACGGCGAAGGCGTGCTCTTCGACTGTCTTTTCGAGGCGGGCTTCAGCGAGTCGCTGCTGACGGCCATCGCGCGCCGGCGGCGTTTTCGCAAGGGTCGAAGCGCCCTCACCGGCACGCCGACCAAGGTCCTGCGCCAGCACTGGCGCGAGGACTCGCCGATCCATGCCGCGCCCTCGGCGGCGGAGCAGAGCAACAACTCGGTCATCTTCGGCGAGCAGCTGATCCTGAAGCTCTACCGGCGCCTGGAGTCCGGGACCAACCCGGACCTCGAGGTCGGGCGCTTCCTCACCGAGCACACGCGCTTCCACAACATCGCTCCGGTCGCCGGAGCGCTGGAGTACAGGAACGACGGGGTGGAGCCGGTGACCCTGGCCGTCCTCCAGGCTTACGTGCCCAACCAGGGCGACGCGTGGCAGGACGCGCGGACACACCTCGAGGACTACCTGCACACCGTGCGCGAGAGTCACCGCGAGCCGCCCGAACCGGGCGTGGTGCAGGAGCTGGCGGCGAGATACCTGGAGGGGGCGAACCAGCTTGGACGGCGGACGGCGGAGATGCACCTGGCGCTCGCTTCCAGCCGCCACGACCCGGCCTTCACCCCGGAACCGCCCAGCGCGCATGCGCAGCGGTCCGTCTATCAAGCCGCCAGGACGCTCAGCTCCGAGGTGTTCGCGCTGCTGCGCTCGTCTTCGCCCGCGCTGCCGGAGCCCGTCCACGCGAGCGTCCAGCAGCTCCTCCAGCTCGAGCCCGCCGTCCTGACTCGCTTCCAGGGTCTGCTGCGGCAGCCCATTCGGGCTCACCGCATCCGCATCCACGGCGACTACCACCTCGGGCAGGTGCTCAAGACGGGCGACGACTTCGTGATCATCGACTTCGAGGGCGAGCCGGCCCGAACCCTGCGCGAGCGCCGTCTCAAGCGCTTCGCGATGAAGGACGTCGCCGGGATGCTGCGCTCGTTCGACTACGCCGCGCATGCGGTCCTCTTCGAGGTCGACGACCAGGACGGCCGGCTCGATCCCTGGGCTCGCGCCTGGGTGGACTCGGTCTCCGCGGCCTTTCTCGGTCAGTACACGGCGACGGCCGCCGGCAGCTCGTTCCTGCCCGCGAACAAGCAGGAGGCGGGCGTCCTCCTGGACGCCTTCCTGCTGGAGAAAGCGCTCTACGAGCTTCGCTACGAGCTCAACAACCGGCCGGCCTGGCTGCGCATCCCCGTCGACGGGTTGCTCGCACTTTTGCGGGATGGCGATTGAGCCTCTCGCGTAAACAAGACGGGGTGGCGGTCACCGCACTGCACAGCCGCTTGACCGACGAGGACGTCTACCTCTTCAACGAGGGCACGCACTACGCGCTGCACGACAAGCTCGGCGCGCATCTCACCGAGGTGGACGGCAAGGCGGGTACCCACTTTGCCGTCTGGGCGCCCAGCGCCGAGCGCGTCAACGTGTTCGGCGACTTCAACGGCTGGGACGCCACGTCACACCCGATGCAGGCGCGCGCCGCGTCCGGCATCTGGGAGACGTTCGTGCCCGGGGTGGGGCAGGGCCAGATCTACAAGTACCGTGTGGTCTCACGGCACCGCGGCCACCAGGCCGACAAGGGCGACCCCTTCGCCTTCCACTGCGAGACGCCCCCCAAGACGGGTTCGGTCGTCTGGAACCTCGACTACGAGTGGACCGACCAGGACTGGATGCGGACCAGGCACGAGCGCCAGCATGGAGCGGCGCCGTTCTCGGTCTACGAGATGCACCTCGGCTCCTGGATGCGGGGCGAGAACGGCCGCTGGCTGACCTACCGCGAGCTGGCGACCAAGCTGGTCGACCACGTGCGCCGCATGGGCTTCACGCACGTGGAGTTCCTACCGGTGATGGAGCACCCCTTCTATGGGTCGTGGGGCTACCAGATCACCGGCTACTTCGCGCCCACCTCGCGGTACGGGACGCCGCAGGACTTCATGCACCTGGTCGACGCTCTGCACGAGGCAGGCATCGGAGTCATCCTCGACTGGGTGCCGTCGCACTTCCCCAGCGATGAGCACGGGCTGGCGTTCTTCGACGGCACGCACCTGTTCGAGCACGCCGACCCGCGCCGTGGATTCCACCCCGACTGGAACAGCTACATCTTCAATTACGGGCGGCACGAGGTCCGCTCATTCCTGATCTCGAACGCGCTGTTCTGGCTCGACCGCTATCACATCGACGGCCTGCGGGTCGACGCGGTGGCGTCGATGCTCTACCTCGATTACTCGCGCAAGCCTGGCGAGTGGATCCCGAACCAGTTCGGGGGGCGAGAGAACCTCGAGGCCATCGAGTTCCTGCGCCGGTTCAACACCGAGTCATATGCGCTCCGCGGCGACATCCAGACGATCGCCGAGGAGTCGACCGCGTGGCCGATGGTCTCGCGCCCGACCTACGTCGGTGGGCTGGGCTTCGGCATGAAGTGGGACATGGGCTGGATGCACGACACGCTCCAGTACATGTCGCGTGAGCCGGTGCACCGTTCGTTCCACCACAACAACCTGACCTTCCGCGGCATGTACATGTTCAGCGAGAACTTCATGCTGCCCCTCTCCCACGACGAGGTCGTGCACGGCAAGGGCTCGCTGATCGGGAAGATGACCGGCGACGACTGGCAGAGGTTCGCCAACCTGCGCCTGCTGTACGCCCTCATGTACGCGCAGCCCGGTAAGAAGCTCCTCTTCATGGGGGCCGAGCTGGCGACGCGGCGGGAATGGGACCACGAGTCACAGCTCGATTGGACGCTGCTCGAGAACGAGTCGCACGAGGGCATCCGCGTCTGGCTCGAGGACCTGAACCGCGTCTATCGCGGCGAGGCGTCCTTCCACGCGTCCGATTTCGACCCGGACGGCTTCCAGTGGATCGACGCGAACGACGCCTCGCAGTCGACGCTCTGCTTCCTGCGGCGGGCGGGCGGCCGTCCCGAGCTGATCGTCTGCGCGTTCAACTTCACGCCCGTGCCGCGGACCAACTACCGGATCGGCGTGCCGCGCGGCGGCTTCTGGCAGGAGATCCTCAACTCCGACGCGACGCGCTACTGGGGGAGCGGGCAGGGCAACCTCGGCGGGGTGGAGGCGGCGCCCATCTCGTGGCATGGCCGGCCCTACGCGCTGAACGTGACCTTGCCGCCGCTGGGCGCGGTCTTCTTCAAGTCAGAGTCTTAACAAGCCCTGACGGCGCGCCCCTGACTCCACCCTGAGCAGGGGTCTATAAGATCGGCCCGATGGCCCGGAAGCTCCATCTCGCGCTGGTATGGCACATGCACCAGCCCTACTACAAGGACGATCTCACCGGCACCTATCTGCTGCCCTGGGTTCGTCTTCGCAGCGCCAAGGACTACTACAAGATGGCCGCCCTGCTGGACGGCTATCCGCGCATCCGGCAGACGTTCAACCTGGTGCCGTCGCTGCTGGAGCAGATCGACGACTACTCGGGCGGCAGCTACCAGGACCTCTTCCTGAACATCTCGAGCCGGCCGGCGGCAGAGCTGTCGGCCGAGGAGCGTCAGTTCCTCCTCACGTGGATGCGTGAGTCGCCGCGGTTCTACCGCGTGCAGGCTTCGCCGCGCTACCTCGAGCTGGCCGGCCGCGACTCCCACGCCCTGTTCACGGTCGAGGACCTGCGCGACCTCCAGGTCTGGTTCAACCTAGCGTGGTGCGACCCGGCCTGGGTCGAGTCGGATCCGCGGCTGGCCGCCTTGAAGGTCAAGGACCGCGGCTTCACCGAGCACGACAAGCAGGTGCTCTTCGACGTCCAGCTGGAGCAGGTGGCCAGGGTCATCCCCAAGTACCGCCAGCTGGCCGAGCGCGGCCAGGTCGAGCTCACCTTCTCGCCGTACTACCACCCGATCCTGCCGCTGCTGATCGACGCGGCCAGCGCTCGCGAGGCCAGCCCTGGCCTGGCTCTGCCGGCGCGCCCGTTCGCGCACGGCGAGGACGCCGCCACCCAGATCGAGATGGGGCTCGAAGCCTTCCAGGACCTGCTTGGTGTACGGCCGGCCGGGATGTGGCCGCCGGAGATGGCGGTTAGCCCGTCGATCGTGCCCCCCGTGGCCGATGCCGGCGTGCAGTGGATCATCTCCGACGAGGGCGTCCTGGGACGCTCGCTCGACACGAGCTTCGGCCGCGACGGAGACGGACGCCTGGACCGCCCGGGACTGCTCTACCAGCCCTGGTCGGCCGAGGTCGAAGGCCGGCAGGTGGCCGTCATCTTCCGCGACGCGCTGCTGTCGAACCTGATCGGCTTCGACTACCACAAGCTGCCGCCGCTCGACGCGGCCAAGGACTTCAGCGCGCGCCTGCGCCGCATCCGCGAGCAGCAGGGCGAAGAGGACTTCCTGGTCACGGTCGCCCTCGACGGCGAGAACGCCTGGGACTTCTACCTGCGCGACGGCCACGAGTTCCTCAACGCGCTGTACGGCGAGCTCGAGGCGGACGAGGACATCGTCTGCACCACTGTCTCCGACTTCCTCAGGGAGCACCCGCGCCGCCAGCCGCTCCCCCGGCTGCACACCGGCAGCTGGATCGGCGCCAGCCTCGACACCTGGATCGGCGACCCGGAGCACACAGTCGCCTGGGAGGAGCTCGCCGAAGCCCGCGATTGGGTGGCCGAGGCGTTCCACGAGATCCCGGATTCGGACGCGGCCACCGCCGCCTGGCGCGAGATCAGGATCACCGAGGGGAGCGACTGGTACTGGTGGTTCAGCCACCGGCATGACTCGGGCATGGACTCGTTCTGGGATAACGAGTTCCGCCTTCACCTGCGGAACGCCTACAAGGTCGGTGGGGTCAAGCCGCCGGCGCGGCTCTTCCAGCCGATCATCGAGCGCACCGGGACCGGCCAGGAGTTCCAGGCCGAAGCGCCGATCACCCCCGCCGGGCCCCAGGACGCGGCATGGGCGAAGGCGGGGCGGTACGAGGTCGGCAGCGGCTTCGGCGCCCTGCACAAGCCGGTCGGCGTGGTGGAGAGGGTTCTCTTCGGCGCCGACGCGCGCGCGCTCCACATCCGCGTGGACAGCCCGCTCTCGGCGGAGGAGATGGCGGGCACCGGGACCAACTTCTGGCTCTACTGCTCCGGGACACCGCTGCCCGCGGCCGGTGGCGACAGCGTCGAGCTGCCGGACAAGCCCGGGGCGCTGGCGGATCTCGGCTTCGACCCTGGATTCGTGGTCAAGGTATCGGCCGGGCCGGATGTCCCCTCGCTGACGGTGCTGGCCGTGCAGGAGGGCCTGCGGGCCGGGTCACCGCGGCTGCACCAGGAGCTGGCGAGCCCGTTCTTCTTCAGCGTGCCCCTGGAGGCGATCGAGCGCGGCTCGGGAGAGCCCCTGGAGTTCGCGCTGGTGGTCGAGCGCCACGGCCGCGAGGTGGAGCAGGTCCCGCCCGTCGGGGCGTTGGGGCTGCGCCTGCCGCTCGATCACAGCCTGGCGGAGGCACAGGGCGGCCCGCCGATCAAGGTCCTCATGGCCCTCGCCGAGCTCGCGCCGTTCGCTAAAACGGGCGGCCTCGCAGAGGTCGGGGCGGCGCTCGCCAAACAGCTGAAGCTGCAGGGCCACGACGTGCGCCTCGTGCTGCCCCTCTATCGAGGGGTGCCGCGGGAGGGGCTGACCACGGTCGTCGAGTCGCTGTCGGTCCCGCTGGGCGCGCAGGCTCTGGATTGCTCGATCCAGAGCGGGAACCTGCCCGGCACCGAGGTGATCGTCTACTTCGTCGACTGCCCGCAGCTCTACAACCGCGACGCGATCTACGGCTTCGGCGACGACGATGCACGCTTCGTCTACCTCTGCCGTGCGGTGCTCGAGATGCTGCGGCCGGTGGGTTTCGTCCCCGACGTCATCCACGTGCACGACTGGCACACCGCGCTCATCCCGAACCTGCTGGACAGGCTCTACGTCGACGACCCCGAGCTCAGCCGGATCGCCACGGTGCTCACGATTCACAACCTCGCGTTCCAGGGCGTCTTCGGCTCGGGGATGCTCCACCTGGCCCAGCTGGATCGGTGGGGGCTGCTGCGCACCGGCGTGCCGCACCTCGACGACATCGTCAACGTGCTGGGGCGCGGGCTGCACTACGCCGACGTGGTCAACACGGTCAGCGAGCGCTACGCGGCGGAGATCCAGACGCCGGAGTTCGGCGAGGGCATGGAGGAGCTGATCCACGCCTACGGCCACAAGCTCTACGGGATCCTCAACGGGATCGACACCGAGCTGTTCGACCCGGCCTCGGACTCGCTGATCGCCGCCCACTACACGGCCGGCGACCTGCTCGGGAAGAGGGAGAACCGCGCCCGAGTCCGGGCGGAGCTCGGGCTGCCCGACAGCGACGCGCCCCTGGTCTGCATGGTGAGCCGCCTTTACGACCCCAAGGGCCTCGACCTGCTCCAGGAGGCGCTGCCCCACCTGCTCGGCCTGGACCTGCAGCTCGCCGTGATGGGAGCCGGCGAGCGCGTCTACGAAGAGATGCTGCACCGCGCAACGCGGGAACACCCCGAGCGTGTCTCGGTCACGGTGGGGTTCGACAACGGCCTGGCGCACCGGCTCTACGCCGGCTCGGACCTCCTGCTGATGCCGTCGCGCACGGAGCCCGGCGGCCTCGCGCAGCTCATCGGCCTGCGCTACGGGACCATCCCGGTCGTGCGGGCGATCGGAGGGCTCGCCGACAGCGTCACCGATTTCGACCCGGCGACCAGCACGGGCACCGGTTTCGCCTTCGGGCCCTATGACGCGTGGAGCTTCTTCTCAGCCGTCGTCAGGGCGGTGGAGAACCACCGCCACGTCGCCGCCTGGCGAGGCCTGGTGCAGCGGGCGATGGCGCAGGACGTGTCGTGGGAGCGCTCAGCCCGGCGTTATGCGCAGCTCTACCGCACGGCCGTCGCGCTCCACGGCGAGCGCCACGAGATGGTGCCCCTGGAAGCCGGCGCCCGCTGACCGAGGGGTGTCCCGCGAACGGGGCCTCAAGAGGTCCCGCGGCGTGCCCCGGGCCCCTTCGATAGGGCTCGATAGGGCCCGCGGCCGGCCGCGGGACTCGTCTAGCCGCCCCAGTCGGGCAGCAGCCGCATCTGCTCCACCCGGCGCGCGGCGGGGCCGTAGCAGCGATCGAAGTAGTCCAGCACCATGCGCCGGGCGGCGAAGTCGGTGCCAACCGTGCGCAGCGAGGCGCGCATCATGCCCAGCCAGCGCCGCGGCAGCCCGTCGGGACGGTCGAAGTAGGCCGGCACCACCTCCCGCTCGAGGAGGCGGTAGAGACCCTCGGCCTCGGCGCGGTCGTCGGCGTCCGGGCGGTCGAGGGTTGCGCCGGAAGGAATCGCCCAGCCGATGGCGGGCTGGTAGGCCTCGTCCCACCAGCCGTCGAGAATGCTGACGTTCAGCGCGCCGTTGGCTCCGGCCTTCATCCCGCTGGTGCCGCTCGCCTCGAGGAACCGCCGCGGGTTGTTGAGCCAGACGTCCGAGCCCTGCACCACGTGCCGGGCGACCTCGATGTCGTAGTCCTCCACGAACACGATCCCGGGCTCCTCGCGAGCCAGCGTCACCACCCTCTGCACCAGCTCCTTGCCCGGCGTGTCGGCCGGGTGCGCCTTCCCGGCGTACACGAAATGAACTCGGCGCCCGTCCGTGCCGAGCATTCGGTGCAGCCGCTTGGGATCGGCGAGGAGGAGGGTGGCCCGCTTGTAAGGCGCAAAGCGGCGGCTGAAGCCGATGATCAGCGCCTCGGGATCGAGGCCGGCGCCGGTCCGCTCGCGCACGAAGTCGACGAGGCGCTGCTTGAGCGAGGTGTGGATCGACCAGAGCTCCTCATCGCTTGCCTTCGAAAGCTGCTCCCAGCGCGGATCGGACGGCGCCAGGTCCCACCAGTCCGGTGACACGTGGCGACTCAGCAGGTCGGCCACCTCAGGCGCGACCCAGGTCGGCGTGTGCACGCCGTTCGTCACGAACCCGATCGGCACCTGCGATTCCTGCAGGCCTGGCCACGCCGGCTTCCAGAGCCGCCGCGACACCGTGCCGTGCAGCCGGCTGACGCCGACGGCATGGTCGGCCAGGCGGAGGCAGACGTAGGTGGACGTGAGCGGCGAGGTCTGGTCCGCCGGTTTTTCCCGGCCGAGCTCCATGAAGCGCTCGAACGTGATCCCGGTCTGCTTGAGGTACGGCCCCAGCAGGTCTCGGACCAGCTCGGGCGAGAAGAAGTCGCTGCCCGCGGCCACTGGCGTGTGGGTGGTGAAGACGATGCCGGCCCGCGCTACCAAGCGCGCTTCCTCGAGCGTCAGCTGGCGGGAGCCGCGGAGCTCGCGGATGCGCTCGATGCCGGCGAGAAAGCTGTGTCCCTCGTTGAGATGGAAGACCGTCGCCTCGATGCCCAGGGCGCGCAGTGCCCGCACGCCGCCGATGCCGAGGACGATCTCCTGGCGCAGCCGGCTCTCGGGGTCGGCGACGTACAGCCGGTCGGTGATCAAGCGCTGCTCGGGAGTGTTCTCGGGCACGTCCGTGTCCAGCAGGAAGAGCGGCACGCGCCCGACCTGGACCCGCCAGACGGCCGCCTTGACCGTCTCGCCGCCGAGGGGCGCTTCGACCAGCAGCGGCTGATCCCCGTTCATCACCTGTTGCACCGGCAGGAGCTCCGGCCGGCTCTCCGAGTAGACCTCGGTCTGGCGGCCCTCGGCGTCGATTCGCTGTCGCCCGTAGCCGTGCCGGTAGAGCAGGCCCATGCCGACCAGGGGCAGGCCGAGATCGCTCGCCGCCTTCAGGTGGTCGCCCGCGAGGATGCCGAGGCCGCCCGCGTAGATCGGCAGGCACTCCGCCAGCCCGAACTCCAGCGAGAAGTAGCCGATCAGCAGCGGCGCCTGGGCGTCGTAGAACGGCGGCCGCCGGTCGCGGTAGTCGTGGAGAGCCGTCCGGGCGCCTTCGACTGCGGCCTTGACCTCCGAGCGCGCAAGGGCGGCGTCGACGCCGGCGGCGCCCAAGCGGTCGAGCAGGACCAGCGGGTTGTGGCCGCTGTCCTCCCACGCCTCGGGGTCGAGGGCGCGGAACGCAGCTTGAATTCGTGGTTGCCAGGTCCAGGTAAGGTCGAGAGCCCAGGAGTGGAGCTCCTCTAACACTCAAGTGAACCTAGCATTTGGCCCATGAAGGCGGTCGTCATGGCCGGCGGCGAGGGCTCGCGACTGCGGCCGCTGACGAGCCAGCGGCCGAAGCCGCTGGTGCCGGTGGGCGGCCGGCCGATCATGGAGCACATCCTGCTGCTGCTGCGCAAGCACCAGGCGCGTGATGTGATCGCCACCCTCCAGTACCTCGGCGCCAGCATTCGCAACCACTTCGGTGACGGCTCCGACTACGGCGTGCGGCTCACCTACTCGGTCGAGGACTCGCCGCTCGGCACCGCGGGCTCGGTGAAGCTGGTCGAGGACGAGCTCACCGAGACGTTCTTGGTGATCAGCGGCGACGCGCTCACCGACATCGACCTGACGGCCGCGGTCCGCTTCCACAAGGAGCAGAAGGCCCTGGCGACGATCGTGCTGAAGCCCGTGCCCAACCCGCTCGAGTACGGCGTGGTGGTCACCGACGAGCAGCAGCGCGTGCAGCGGTTCCTGGAGAAGCCCTCTTGGGGCGAGGTGTTCAGCGACCTCGCCAACACGGGCATCTACGTCCTGGAGCCGGAGGTCTTCGCCTATTTCGAGCGCGACGCCGTCGTGGATTGGGCGAGCGACGTCTTTCCGCGGCTCCTGTCCGACGGCAAGCCGGTCTACGGCTGGATCGCCGACGGGTACTGGGAGGACGTCGGCACGCACGCCGCGTACCTCAAGGCCAACTTCGACTGCCTCGAAGGCAAGGTCAAGGTGGAGCTGCCGGCAGCCGGCCGCACGGGTTCGGCCTGGGTCGCCGAGGACGCGGAGATCGCGGCCGACGCCCGGATCGAGGGCCCGTGTCTGATCGGCCCCGGGTCGCGCATCCGCCCCGGCGCCTTCATCAACGGCCCGACGGTGATCGGCAGCTACTGCACGGTCGACGGCAGCACCAAGATCTCGAACTCGGTGGTCTGGGATCACTCGTACATCGGCGAGAACTGCCGGCTGCGCGGCAGCGTGGTCTGCCACGGCGTGATCGTGAAGAACGGCTGCCTGCTCGAAGAGGGCAGCGTCATCGGCAGCCAGGTCGTGATGGGCGAAGGCACGCAGGTCAACGCCAACGTCCGGATCTGGCCGAACAAGGACATCGAAGCCGGCGCCGTCGTCCGCGAATCGATCATCTGGGCCGGATCCTGGCGCAGGGGCCTGTTCACGGCTTACGGCCTCTCGGGGCTGACCAACGTCGAGATCACGCCCGAGTTCGCGGCCCGGCTAGGCGCGTCGATCGGCGCGCTGTATCCGAAGGGCACGACAGTGGCGGTCTCCCGCGACTACTCGCGGTCGGCGCGCATGGTGCAGCGAGCCCTGATCTCCGGCCTGATCTCGTCCGGCGCGGACATCGCCGACCTGTCGGCCGTGACGATCCCCGTCGCCCGGCACTGGGCCCACATGCGCCACGTGCCGGCGGTGCACGTGCAGACATCGCCCGTGGACCCCCGCTCCGCCGACATCCGGATCTTCGACTCCAACGGGCTGGATCTCGACAAGCGGCACGAGCGCAAGCTCGAGAACCTCTTCTTCCGCGAGGACCTGCGGCGAGTGCTGCACGGCGAGCTCGGCGCTCTCAACCGGTACGAGAACGCGTACGAGAGGTACCAGGACACGCTGCTGGGCAAGCTCAGCCTGCCGCGGGTGCGAGCCGTGAGGCCCAAGGTTCTGGTCGACTACCACGGCGGCGCGGCGGCCGAGGTGCTGCCACGCGTGCTCCAGGAGATGGGCTGCGAGGTGATCGCGTTGAACGGAGCTCCGGGCGAGGCCATCGAGAGGTCGGTCGACGAGTTCGACGCCCACCTGAAGGAGATGGGCGTGATCGTCAAGGCTGTAGGCGCCAGCCTGGGCGCGTTCATCGACTCGCCGGCCGAGCGCTGTTTCCTGGTGGACGAGACGGGGACGATCCTGGCTCACCACGAGGCGTTCGGCGCGCTGGCCGAGCTGGCGCTGCAGCAGCGGCAGGGCATGATCCTCGGGCCGGCGTCCAGCTCGCTCGTCTTCTCGATGATCTCTGAGGAGCTCGGCGGCCGATTCGTGCCCACCAAGACCACCCCTGGTGCGGTGCTGAGGGCGGCGCAGCACGGCGAGACCATCCTGGCGTCCGACGCCGCGGGCGGCTACTGCTGGCCCGACTTCCAGATCGCGTTCGATGCGGTCTTCACGGTGGCGCGCACGCTCGAGATGCTCGCCACCAGCGATGCGACTCTGAGTGAGCTGCGAAAGCGGCTGCCGACCGTCGGGTACGTGCGTCGCGACGAGTTCTGCCCCTGGGAGGCGAAGGGGCGCGTGATGCGCACCGTGCTGGAGCGACACCTCAAGGACCAGGTGGATCTGACCGACGGCGTGAAAGTGTTCATCGACGGCGGCTGGGTGCTCGTGGTGCCGGACGCGGACAAGCCCGAATACCACATCATCGCGTCGACCAAGGAGACGGCGAGCGCGAAAGGGCTGGTGGACGAGTACGCGAGGCTCGTGCGCGAGGTCGTCGCCGAGACGCGTCCGAGGGGCGAGCCGGTAGTGGAGCGCAAGCAGGCCGAGCTCTGAGCCTGGACTTTCGACCGGCTGCCGACGCTGACGCGGAGTTCGCGGCGCAGGCCGCCACTGCAGCGGCGCCGCACCATCCCGTCGACGCGGACGAGATGAGCCTCTTCTGGCGCTGGTCGGACTCGATGGGCCCGTCCCGCCGCTGGATCGTTTGGCACGGCGACGAGCGGCTGGGCTGGATCGGCGTCGGCCGCGAAGGTGAGGAGGTCCACGCCAGGGTCGAGGTGGACCTGGCTGGAGCCGGGCCGGACGCGTACGCCGAAGCATTCGCCTTCGCCGAAGGCCAGGCCGCCGAGTTGGGCGCCGGCTCAGTCGTCACCGACGTCTGGACGGATCGCGCAGCTGCTCTGGACGCGCTGCGTTCGCTCGGCTGGAAGCAGCGCCGGCACGAGCGCTTCTGGCGCCTCGAGCTGCAGCCAGCCAAGGAGCGTCTGGCGGCGGAGTTGGCCGGGGCCCGGGAGGCGGCGAAGGGGCTGAGCGCGGTCACGGCGGCCGAGTTCGGCGGCGAGTCGGTTTTCAGAACGCTCTACGAGATCAACAACCAAACGCTGCTCGATGTGCCGCGTTCGATCGCGTTCGTGCCGGATCCCTTCGAGCTCTGGATGGAGTGGATGTCGCCCCCCCGCTCGACGCCGGATCGCATCTGGATCGGGGTCGCCGACGGCGCGCCGGTCGGGTTGTCGCTCCTGTCCTACCGTCCGGTCGGCATCGTCGAGACCGGGTACACGGGCGTACTGCGCGAGTACCGGGGTCGCGGGCTGGCGCGCCTGCTGAAGCTCGAGACGCTGGTGCAGGCCGCGAACCTCGGCGTGGAAGCGGTGGAGACGGACAACGACTCCGAGAACGCCCCGATCATCCACCTCAACCAGGCGCTGGGCTATTCGGAGATCACGGGCCAGCTGGAGTTCGCCAAGAGCCTGGTCTGAGTCAGCCCGCACTCGCCCTTTGGGTAGACTCCAGTCTCGCCGAGCGGGAGTAGCTCACCTGGCAGAGCGCGACCTTCCCAAGGTTGAGGTAGCGGGTTCGAGTCCCGTCTCCCGCTCCACTCTTAACCCACTGCGGGCGGCGCGTCAGGCCATGATGCGTCCGTGAACAACAACCTCCTGCGGCGCCCCTTCGCGCTGGTCCTGCTGGTGATCGCCATCCCGGTCATCGTGATCGGCCGCGTCAGCCACGATACGGCCGTGGCAATCGCTGGGTATGCGCTGCTTGCAATCGCGATCATCGTGGGCCTGGTCGTGCGCCGCTAGTTGGGACATTCTCGACCGAACGCGTACCGTCGAGGGCAGGAAAGCCACAGTGTCTGAAGCAATCCCGGCCGCGTACTCATTAGTCAGGGAGCGATTCGACGCCTGCCGTCGCTCTTTCGACAACCTCGAAGCAGCGCATCGCCGCGGAAGCTTCCAAGGCCCGGAACACCAGACCTTCATCGATGCTCTCGAGCAAGCGAGAGACGCGATGAGCGACCTGCGCGCCCACGCCGAGGCGCAGCGTGCGGCCGCCAACGAGGGCATCAGCTCGGCCATGGCGACTCTCCATCGCCTCGAGGACGAGATGCCTGACCGCAAGCCCCGAGCCACCTAGCCGCCCCGTACACCGGCCGCGGCTCGTGGGGCTTTGCCAAACGAGCTCAGCGAGCGCACTATTACCGATCCATGAGCGTCCGGGTGGCCGACGCCGGCGCAGCGCTGCTCGAGCGGTCGGCCGAGATCGAAGAGCTCAAGCAGCACCTCGACGCGGCCAAGGCAGGGCGGGGCAACACGATTCTCGTCTCCGGCGAGGCGGGGATCGGCAAGACCGCGTTGGTGCGCCGATTCGTGTCCGAGGCCAACGGCTCGCTGTCGGTGCTGTCGGGCGCGTGCGAGCCCCTCTCCGCCCCCAGAGCTCTCGGACCCCTGCTCGACCTGGCCATGGGTCGGCAGGGCGAGCTCAGCCGGGTCCTCGAGGGACCCTGCCGGCCGCACGATGCCGCGACGGCGCTCCTGCGCGACCTCGAGGCGTTCCCCGCCGCCGCCGTCGTGATCGAGGACCTGCACTGGGCGGACGACGCGACCCTCGACGTCCTGAAGCTGCTGACCCGCCGCTTCGAGGACGTGTCCGGGGTTCTGATCTGCACGTATAGAGACGACGAGCTCGGCCGCTCTCACCCGCTGGCTCGGCTGCTCGGCGAGATCAGCGCCCGGCCGGCCGTCACCCGGCTGCGCCTGGAGCCACTCTCGCTCGCGGCCGTGACCGAGCTGGCGGCGGCGACCGAGATCGACCCCGTCGATCTGCATCGCAAGACCGGCGGCAACCCCTTCTTCGTCACGGAGGTGCTGGCCGGCTCGCGCGCCGACGTGCCGGTCGCGGTCAGCGATGCGGTGCTCGCGCGCGCCGGGCGCCTCTCCGCTGGCGCAAGAGCCGTCCTGGAGACGGTTGCGCTCGCGCCCCCGCTGGCCGAAGCCTGGCTGCTGGAGGCGGTCAGGCCGGGCTGCTCAGACGACCTCGATGAGTGCCTGGCCTCCGGCATGTTGGTGAGCACGGACGGTGGCGTGGCCTTTCGCCACGAGCTCGCCAGGACCGCTATCGAGCGCAGCCTGAACCCGGTCCGCAGGCGCTCGGTGCACCAGGACGTTCTAGCCGCCCTGAGCGCGCCGCCGAACGGGTCGGCCCTCGATCCCACCAGGCTTGCCCACCACGCCGAGGCCGCAGGCGACGTGACCGCCCTTCTCGGGTATGCGCCGGAGGCCGGCGCCCTGGCGTCGAGTCGCGGCGCCCACCACGAATCGGCGGCGCAGTATTGGCGGGCAATCCGGGTGGGGCAGTCCCTCAGTCCGGTCAGGCTGGGTGAGCTGTACGAACGGCACGCGCACGAGACCTACCTGACCGATCAGTTCGAACCCGCCATCGCCTCGGCACGGGCGGCCGTCGAGTGCTACGAGCGAGGTGATGACCGGCTGCGCGAAGCCGCCGCCCTGACCGAGCTCACACACCTGCTGCGGTGCGGCGGTCACCACCTTGAGTCCGAGGCCAGCGCCGCCCAGGGCCTGGCGCTCCTGCAGGAGCTGCCGCCAGGCCCTGAGCTGGCCTTCGCGTTCGCGACACAGGCGTTCTTGCGGATGTGCAAGGGAGATGTGCTGGGCACTTTTGACTGGGGCGCCAGGGCCATCGAGCTGGCCGAGCAAACTGGTGCCGACCGCGCTCTTCTGCATGCGCTCAACACCGTGGGAACAGTGGAGATGAGTCTCAGCCGGCCGGCGGGGCGCAACAAGATCCTGCACAGCCTGGAAATGGCGCTCGAGCTGGACCTCGACGAGGACGTCGGGCGTGCGTACCTGAACTTGTGCGGAGTTGCGTCGACCACACACGACTTCGTGGGCTTGGACGAGATGATCGCTCGCGGCCGCACGTACTGCGCCGAGCGCAGCCTCGATCTCTGGGACTACTACCTGATCGGCTACCAAGCTTTCATCGCTCTGGAGCGCGGTGATTGGTCGCGCGCGGTCGATCTCGCCCAGGAAGTGCTGCGCCAGACTTCGACGCTCCTCGCCCGTCAGACGCCTCAGCTGGTCCTCGCGCTCGTGCGCGTCCGGCGCGGAGACCCGGACTGGGAGCCGGCGCTCGAGGAGTGCAGGAGAGCCGGCTTCGCGGCCGACGAGCTGCAGTCGATCGTGCCGGCCGTGACAGCTGAGGCCGAGGTCGCCTGGCACCACGGCCGCGCCGCAGAGATCGCCGACCTCACGGAATCGACGTACCGCTGGGCGCTCGGCGAGAAAGACCCCTGGGAGACCGCGGGGCCCGCGATCTGGCGCGCTCGGGCCGGCGTCGTCGACGACGTGCCCGACTGGCTGCCGCTGCCGCACCGCCTCGAGATGACGGGAGATGCCAGGGGCGCGGCAGAGGCCTGGCTCGCCCTCGGCTGTCCGTACGACGCTGCCTTGGCGCTCGCCTCGTCGGGCGACAGCGATTCGTTGGCCCAGGCGCACAGCCGGCTGCTCAAGCTGGGAGCGCGTGCCACGGCTGCCGTGATCGCACGGCGCCTCCGCGAGGAGGGCGCCACCAAAATCGCGCGCGGTCCGCGGGCGCGCACTCTCGTGAACCCCGCCGGGCTGACCGCGAGAGAGCTCGAGGTGGCGCAGCTCCTATCCCAGGGGCTGTCGAACGCCGCGATCGCCAAGCGCCTCTACCTGTCGCCCAAGACTGTCGATCACCACGTCTCGGCGATCCTGGGGAAGCTCGACGTGCGCAATCGCGGCGAGGCCGCGACCCGCCTGGCCGGCGCTGAAATATAGGGAGCCGCCCGGCCCAATCTAGGTAGGCCTCCCGATTCGGGCCGGCCGCCTCGAGCGCGATGTTCCTCCACACAAGGAGGAGCACGAATGCCGCGATACCTCGTCGAGCGCACCTTCCCGGACGGCATGCACATCCCGGCAGACGCCGGGGGGGCTGCCATCTGCATGGGGCAGATCACCAACAACGCGGTCGAAGGGGTCACGTGGGTGCACAGCTACGTCAGCGAGGACAAAACCAAGGAGTTCTGCGTCTGCGACGCCCCGACACCGGAAGCAATCCGACGCACAGCTCGGCTGAACGCGCTGCCGGTCGACCGCATCACCCGGGTCAGCGTGCTGGACCCGTACTTCTACCGCTGATCAAGAGAAAGGAGTGTTGAACCCGATGGCACTTTCACACCTAGGACGGGTCGTCTGCGCAGTGGCCGCCGCCTTGGCAGCCGTGCCGCTAACAGCTGGAACCGGCGTCGTTGCACGTGCCTCAGCGGGGTATTCCACGGCGAACCTCCACTATGCGGGTCACGCCGTTCTGGACGGCGTAGACAGGACTGACACCTCGAATGCAGGGAGTCAGACGCCGGATCATTCGCTCAACTTCAGGTCGCCTCTGCGCCACACGGAGTCGTCGGGTGTCCCCGACGTTGCCGCCGACTCATTTGGAAGCGCGGATCCGAACTTCGACCTGGGCTTCGCTGCTGTCGACCATCTGCAGATGCACAGTTCTGGGACCGGCATCTACGCGGACAGCAACCACAGCAATGAACCGCCGGACCAAGGCCTCTGCGTGGGCAACGGGTACATCGTCGAGCCGGTGAACGACGCCATCGCTGTCTACACGACCGCAGGCGTTCTCGCGGCCGGGCCGATTCCGATGACCGAGTTTTTCGGACTTACTCCGGAGCATCCCTCCAACGCCGCGGGTCCACCGTTCGGGCCTTTCCTGAGCGACCCCCGGTGTTACTTCGACCCGGCAGATCAACGCTGGTTTCTGACTGAGCTCGAGCTCGGAGTCGACTCCCAGAACGATTCTTTCGACGGCACTTCGGCCAACCTGGTCGCCGTATCAGCAGGCAGCACCCCGACCAGCCTGAGTGGCTGGACGCTCTGGAGCTTCGACACCACGGACGCCGGTGCCAACGGCTGCCCCTGCTTCGGCGATCAGCCGCACATCGGTGCCGACAAGAACGGCCTTTACGTCAGCAACACCGAGTTTGGGATCCCAGGGTGGGGATCGGCCTTCGTCGGCGCCATCATCTACGCGTTCTCGAAGCCCGCCCTGGAAAGCGGTTCGGGTGGAACGATCACCGGCGAGCGCATCGACGCGACCGCCGCCACCAACTACGCCTCGATCGCCACGGGCGGACCAGCGGCCACGGTCCAGCCCGCCAGCTCGCCTGGCGCGGCGTATGCACCCGACACCGAGTACTTCCTCTCCGGCTTGGACGACGTCGGCACCACCACCACCGGCATCGGGTTATGGACCCTCAGCGGGACGTCCAGTCTGGGCACCACCAACGCGGCCACGCTCAGCCTGCGGAAGGTTGACAGCGAACCCTATACACAGGCGCCGAACATGGTCCAGAAGAAGGGCCCTCTATACCTCGGCAGCCTTTACAACGATCCCGAAGGCTTGCTCACCGGGGACGCCGACGTCATGCAGCAGGTCGTCTACGCCGCGGGCAATCTGTGGTCAGGCCTCAACACGGCCGTCCAGGAAGCTAATGGCCCCGTGATCACCGGCATCGCGTGGTTCGAAGTCTCACCGTCAGGCAGCATGGTGCACCAGGGTTATCTGGCGGCGCCGGGGCAGAACGCTGTGTACCCGTCGGTCGGAGTGACCGCTGCAGGCCGGGCTGTAATCGGGTTCTCTCTCGCCGGACCGGACCTCTTTCCGAGTACGGGATATGCCTATCTGGATCCAGCCACCGGGCCCGGGCCGATCCATATCGCTGGCAACGGCGTGGCGCCGAACGACGGGATCACCTGCTATCCAAAGGTTGCACTCGCGAAGGGTGACGTCTGCCGCTGGGGCGATTATTCGGCC
This sequence comes from Candidatus Dormiibacterota bacterium, assembly GCA_036378435.1. GTDB lineage: Bacteria > Chloroflexota > Dormibacteria > Dormibacterales > Dormibacteraceae > DASUWK01. Next base: position 32,402 of record DASUWK010000047.1, read on the forward strand.
GCGGTCGCCGACACGTCAGGCAATGTCTGGATGGCCGCGGAATGGGTGCCGGCACTGTACCCGCCCTACCGCAGCACGTACGAAAACTGGGGCACGTTCATCACCGAGGTCACGCCCTCTTAAGAAGGCGGAGACCCTCTGACCTAGATGAAAAAAGGAGGAGACATGAAAGGATTGCGCGCCATCGCAGCGATCGTGGCAGGGTGTGCCCCGCTCACACTGGCTCTCGTGCCACAGGCGGTCCTTGCCGGCAACTCAGTGACGGCCACCATCGACATCGCAGTGCGGTCGGTAACTGTGACGCCCAGCACCATCACTTATGGCAATTGCGTCGACGGCAGCGGCCAGTCCACAGCCACCGGCCTCGTCGCAGGCGGTGCCTGCAACACCGGCGCAACTACGATCACGATCACCAACGGACCGGTTGGCGGCACAATCGATGTCAACGGCGCCGATGCCATTCCCTCGGACAACGGCACACATTGGACTCTGTGCGGCGGCAATGGCGCCCCAAATTGCACCGGTTCGAGCAACCCAACACAACCCCCCTATCCCATCTTTGCCGGCAACCTGCCGGGACCCAACCAGTTCGCAGAGGAGACCAACAGCACTGCCGCCAACGGTGGCACGATTCTGAGCGGGACACCGCAATGTGACAGGGCGTTCGCCAATCCGGCGGTCTGCACGGCCACGGCCGGTCAGGTCGCCACGGGTGAGGTGCTGACCCTGTGGGGGCCGCAGAGCTGGACGGATCCGTCGCTCACTTTCACAACGGTCGTCACCTGGACGGCCGCACCTTAGTCATGGGCTGGCTGCGCATCGTCGCCGCGGTGGCCACCGGGATCCTCGGAGCGACCCTCAGCGCCGCGAGCGCGCAGGCGAGCGCGGGAGCGGGAGTCGCCGCCAACCCCGTCGTGCTTGCCGGTGACGCCCATCCCGGACAGACCTACAGCTTGCCTGGGCTCTACATCGTCAACACCGGGACCGAGTCAGGCATCTACTCGGCCCGAGTGCAGCGGCTCCGATCAGCGCAGGGCCTCGACGTTCCCGCCGACTGGGTGCAGTTCGAGGGGAACGAGGTCTTTCTCGTTCCGCGCGCCCACGCGACCCTGCCGATGACCCTCACTGTGCCGGTCCGCGCCCGCCTGGGCTATTACGGCAGCGACCTCGTCGTGGCTACGCTCGGCAGCCGCCGCCTTGGCTCGGCCATCGTTGGGGCAGCCGCAGCCACGCCGCTTCATTTCACCGTCGCTCCGGCTGCTGGGGGACTGCCGGGAGATCCTGCGTTCTGGCTGGTAGGTGGAGGCACCGTGGTAGTCGCCGCCCTTGTCTGGGGTTGGAGGCGGAGCAGGATCCGCCTCCGTTTCGAGCGAGGCTGAGGCTGCGCTCCGCTTCCCGGGCCTGATCATCCTAGGCTGGGACGGTGCCGCGTTACGTCGTCCGCCTCCGCCGAGGTGGGCCGTGGAACTGGACCCGCCCCCTGCGTGAGCAGGCTGGGTGGGACCAGCACGCGGCGTTCATGGACGGCCTCGTCGAGCAGGGCTTGATCCTCCTCGGCGGCCCGCTCGACGGCGTCGACGACGGCCGCGAAACGCTGCACGTCGTGGAGGCGGAGTCTGAGGAGGAGATCAGGCGCCGGTTCGCGGAGGACCCCTGGGCGCACAACGGGATGCTGACGCCGGTCAGCATCGAGAGCTGGACGATCCTGCTCGACGGCCTCCGCTAGACGGGGGGCACAGGCTCGGTGCGAGCCTGGGCAGGCAGCCGCAGACCCGCGGCCATGAACGCGACCAGCCCCGTCGCCACCAAGCCCGGGAGGAAGGCCAGCGCGGGCGTGTGGGTCGTGTCCCACGCCGCGCCGCCGAGCAGGGCGGCGCAAAACGAGCAGACGTAGGTGATGGTGAACATCGCGGCGGCCATCCGCGACACGTCCGCCGCCTCGGCCAGCAGCGGCGGCAGCGCCAGCGCGAGCACGAATATCCAGGCGGAGAGGAAGCCGATGCCGGCGGCCACCACGACCGGCCCCAATCCAGGCGAGAACACCAGAGCGACCACACCCGCCGCGAGCAGCAGACCTGGGAGCCAGTAGGCCGCGCGTCGCGAGAGCAGCCCCTCCGGAAGGGTGGCTATCACGAGCCCCGCGGGAATCTGGCCGACGTTCAGAGCGATCAGGGCCGGCGTGACCAGCCCGGCGCGGCCGGTGTGCTGCAGCAGGTCGGGGATGAAGCTGTTGCACGACCAGTAGAGGGCCGAGTCGCCGCCCAGCATCAGCCCCAGCCGCCAGGTGCGCGAACTCCTCCAGTCCGGCCACCAGCGCGGCGCCGCGATGGGCTCGCCCGACGCGGCCGGCGCGAACAGCGCGATCAAGAGCGCACCGGCCGCCACCGGGATGGACCAGACCGCCAACGTCTGCTGCCAGCCGCCGAGGCGGGGCAGAAGCAGCGGGCCCGTCACCGTCGGTGGGACGCCCTCGCCGATGAGGAGGCCGATGCTGTAGATCGCGGTCGCCAGCCCGATCCTGGCGGGCGCCCAGAGCCGGACCAGCACCGGGAAGGCGGGCTGGACGAGGGAGATGCCGACGCCCATCGCGAAGGTCATCCCGAAGAGCATCGCCAGCGAGGGGCCGACCCCTCGCAGCGCGCCGGCGACGGCGACCACCGCGAGGCCGGCGATCACAGCGCGGCGAGCGCCGAGCTTCGAGGTCAGCCAGGCGCCGCCGACCGCCGCCGCTGCGAAGAGCAGCGTCGGCAGCGCCGTGAGGACTCCAACCCCGGTCTCGCTGAGCCCCAGGTCGCGGTGGATGAGCACGACGACGGGCGGGATCGCCAGCACCGTGATGCGCATGTCGAGCCCGCCCAGGCCGAGCAGGCCGAGGCGCAGCCAGGCGCTTTTCAGCTTCGGGCGGCCCTGATCGCTTCTACCGCCGACGGGTTCTCGAGCGAGGAGAGGTCCCCGGGCTCGAGGCCGAGGTAGACGGCCTTCACCACGCGGCGCAGCACCTTCGCGTTGCGGGTTTTGGGCAGCTCAGGCACGAACTCGATCGTGCGGGGCCGGAGCGGCTTGCCCAGGGCGCCGGCGACCAGGTTCTTCAGCTCCTCGGCGAGCTCCGGACTGCCGGCGGCCCCCTCGCGGAGGACGGCGAAGCCCACCAGGGCCTCGCCCTTGAGCTCGTCCGGGACGCCGACCGCGGCCGCCTCCGTGACCTGAGGGTGCTCGACCAGGATCGACTCGACCTCGGCCGGTCCCAGCCGCTTGCCGGCCACCTTGATGGTGTCGTCCGAGCGGCCGAGGATGTACCAGAGGCCGTCGCGCGGATCGACGTAAGCCCAGTCGCCGTGGACCCAGACGTCCGGGAACCGGCCCCAGTAGGTGGCCAGGTAGCGGTCCTCGTCCTTCCAGAACCCGCGCGTCATGCCGGGCCAGGGCCCGCGGATGGCCAGCTCGCCGACCTGCCCGCGCACGCTGCGACCCTCCTCGTCGAGCACGTCGGCAGCCATGCCTGGCAGCGGCCCGGAAAAGGCGGTCGGGCGCAGGGGGGTGAGGACGTTGCCGCAGACGATGCCGCCGGAGATCTCAGTCCCGCCGGAGTAGTTGATGACGGGCAGCCGGCCGCCGCCGACCTTCTCGAAGAACCAGCGCCACGGCTCGGGATTCCAGGGCTCGCCGGTGCCGCCGAGGATGCGCAGGCTCGACAGGTCGTGCCTGGCCGGCAGGTCGTCGCCGGCGGGCATCAGGCTGCGCACCAAGGTGGGCGAGACCCCGAGGATCGTGACGCGGTGGTCGGCGACCATGCGCCACAGTCGGTCGGGTGCGGGAGTGTCGGGCGTGCCTTCGTAGAGCACCATCGTCCCGCCGAGCAGCAGGCTCCCGAAGATCAGCCAGGGACCCATCATCCAGCCGATGTCCGTGAACCAGAAGAGGGTGTCGGCCGCGCCCATATCGAAGCCGTGGGCCAGGTCCTGCGCAGCCTTCAGCGGGAAGCCGGCATGCACGTGCAGGGCGCCTTTCGGCTTCCCGGTCGTGCCGGAGGTGTAGATGATCATCAGCGGGGTCTCGGGGTCGAACCTCTCGGTCGCCGCCGGCTCCGGGTGGTCGGCGAGCAGGGTCTCCCAGAGGATGTCCCGGCCGTGGTGCCAGGGCACCTCGCGGCCGGCATGACGCAGCACGATGACGCGCTGGATCGTTTTGACGCGCGCTACGGCCTGGTCGGCGACCTCTTTCATCGCCACCACCTGGCCGCGGCGGTGGAAGCCGTCGGCGCAGATGAGGACCTTGGCATCGCCGTCCTCCAGGCGCGTCGCGATGGCGTCGGGACCGTAGCCGCTGAAAAGCGGGATGAAGATCGCGCCGATGCGGGCGCAGGCAAGGACGGACACTGCGGTCTCGGGCACCATCGGCAGGAAGACGCCGACGCGGTCGCCGCGCTGCATGCCGATCTTCTTCAGCGCCGCCGCAAGGCGGCCGACGGCCTCGTCGAGCTCGGCGTAAGTCAGCGTGCGGACGTCGCCGGGCTCGCCCTCCCAGATGATCGCGGTCTTGCCGGCGGTCTCGGTTCCGCGGTGGCGGTCGAGGCAGCTGTGGACGATGTTCATGACGCCGCCCCGGTACCAGCGCGCCCACTGGATGCCGTCGGAGGCGTCGAGGACCTGGTCGTAGGGCTCGTAGAACTCGACCGGGATGTCCTTGGCGACCGCGTCCCAGAACCACTCCGGATCTTCGACGGAACGCGCTTGCAGCGCCGCCAGGTCCGCCAGTCCTTGGTCATCCATGAACCTGCGTAGGCGGCTGCGCCGGATCGTCTCGGCGTCCGGTTCCCAGACCACGTCGCCGATGACGACCGGTTGCTGCATCTGCGTCGGATCATAGAAGGCAGGGATGGAGCCGCTGCCGGAAGCGTTTGCAAGCCTGGTGCTGCGGGTGCTCCATCCCGCGGACGCCGAGGAGGCGGCCGCCCTGATCGCGGAGGCCGCGGCCCTGCCGGAGCCGGAGCTGCGCGTCTTCCTGGACCTTTTCGCCGAGCGCGTCCAGGCGTCGCCGGCGCCGGTGCGCGCGTCCGAGATCAGGGCTTGGCTGGGCGGGAACCCACCCGCCGCCTGAGGTCCTCGGCCTCCAGCAGCAGCTCCCAGTAGTTCGACCAAGCCATCCGCGCCCGGCCCAAGCTGGCCGGCACGTCTCGCTGGTCCCGTGCTGCCCGTCGCGCGAGCTCCTGCGCGTACATCCAGCGTTCGCAGGCACGGTCCACGGTGGCGTCGACCAGCTCCAACCAGGCGTGGCTGGGCCCCGTGGTGGGCGGGGCGGGGAGGGTCAGCAGCTTCCACTTCAAGCCGCCCTGCAGCACGCGGACCAAGGGCTGCCCGGCGGGCCTGTCGGTATGGACGCGGGTTGCCGCGACGCGGGGGTTGGCGCCCATCAGCCTGCCCTCGAGAGCGAGGACGAGCCGGTGGGCCGCGGCCAGTGTCGCGGGCGAGGTTGCCCGCCGGCCGAGGCGGAGCTGCAACGCCTCGATGGCGCCGGCCAGCTTGGGAGGCACCGCACGCTGATCGGCCAGCCGCAGCTCCTCGACCGTGTCGAGGATGCCGTCGGCCTCGCCGAGCATCCGCTTGCGCCCGGATTCCCGCTCCTGCCGCTCCCATGCGAGTGCCATCGTCCCCTTCCTTCACCCAGCGCCCGAGCCCAACCCGGGCCGCGCGGATGATAGGTCGCCCACGCCTGGTTGTAAAGGGCTGATTTACGCCTCGATGTCTTAACAGGCAGGGTTGGCGCCGGTCTTCGCGAGTCCTAGGCTGCCGGCCGATGGAGGTGCGCTGGGATCGATGAAGAGATGGCTGATCGCGCTGCTGGCGCTGCTGCTCGGCGGAGGGACGGCGGCCGTCCTGCTCGTCGCGGCCAACCCGGATGCCGGCACGGAGCAGGTCCTGGCGGCCGCCCACGATGTGCCGTCCGGCGCGGCCCTCGACCCGGGCGCTCTGCAGGTGCTGACCGTTCGGCTCGCCCAGGCGACGCCGCTGGCCTATCCGGCCGGGGCGACGGCGCAGCTCCGGGGCTTGCGGACGACTCATTCACTGCTGGCTGGCCAGGTGATCCAGCACTCGGATGTGACCGCGGCCCAGGCCGCGGGGCCCGCGCTGCGCACGCTGGTCGTGCCGGTTCGCTCAGCTCCGCCGCTGGCGCCAGGCGACCGCGTCGACCTGTTGATCATCGAGGGCGCGGGAGGCACGACGGCGGTCCTGCCCTTTGCCAGCGGGCTGCTGGTGCGCGCCCAGCTCAGCGGTTCGATTGTCGTGGCAGTCGACCCGGCGCAGGCCGGCGCGCTGGCGTACGTCGGTGTGACAACGCCTTTGATAGCCGTCGCCGCCACGGACGGCGCGGGCGGCGAGCCGCCGGTCAGCACTGTGCAGCAGGCGGCCGAGCTGGCCACCCGATGAAGCTGGGCTCAACGGCCGACGGTGAGCGCCGAACGCGAGTCGTCGCCGTCGGCGGAGCCAAGGGCAGCCCGGGCTGCACCTTCGTCGCCGTCGGGCTCGCCCGCTGCTTCGCGGACCACGGCCTGCCGACGATGCTGATCGACGCGGACGGCGAGGAGGGCGGTGTGGGCACCGCGCTGGCCTTGCCGGGTCGCCGGCAGGCAGACCTGGGGCGCGCCGCAGCGCTTGGCGTCGACCCCGGGGTGTTGCGCGACGCGGCTATCGAGGCGTCTCCGCGGCTTTGGGTTCTGGAGATCGGCGCGGGCGAGCTCGGCGACCAGGCGCCCGACGGCAGAGAGGTCGTCACGGCAGCCCGGCTCGACCACCAGGTGGTCGTGGTCGACCTGGGCCACGCCTGGTCACGGCTCCAGCGCCAGTTCGCCGCCGCCGCGGATTGGCTGCTCTGGGTGGCCGTGCCCGACCGACAGGGCCTGGAGCGGGCCGATCGCGCGCTGGGCCGACTGCTCCACGGCGGCGGCCGGGGCCTGGTGGTCAACCGCTCCGCGCGCTGGAGTCTTCGCGGCGCCGATCGCGCCCTGGTGGAGCGTCACGCCATCCCGCTGGTGGCGCGGCTACCGGAGCACCGTGCGGCGGCGCGGCGGGTGAGCGAGCGCAGCGCGCCGGCGCACCGGCAGCGCCAGTTCCGAGGCGGCTTCCGGCTGCTGGCCCGAACCGTGCATCCCGACGTCGAAGGGGGCGGTAAATGGCCCTAGAGATCCTGCCATCCCGCCTCGACGCGGAACAGAGGGTGCGTGAAGCCGTTGAAGGCGAGCTCGCCAAGCTGCTCGCCGCGCGAGGCGCGTCGCGGCTGCGCCTCGAGGACCAGGCCGAGGTCTACCAGCTGGTCGGCCGGCTGGTGGCCGAAGAGCACCGCCGCGGCGGCTTCCTGCTGACCCGCGACGACTGCAGCGACATCTGGCAGGCGGTCTTCGGCTCTGTCACGCCGCTCGGACCGCTGGCCAACCACCTCGCGGATCCGGAGGTGGAGGAGATCCGAATCAATGGCACGACGGGCTGCTATGTCTTGAAAGAAGGCCGCCGCCACGAGGTGCCACCTCCTTTCGCCGACGAAGACCGCCTCGTGGAGCTCGTTCACTGGTACACCGACGGCTCGGGTTCGCGACTCGACCGCGCGAGCCCGATGGTCACACTCACCCTGCCGGACGGGAGCCGGCTGCATGCGGCGCTGTCCCCACCAGCGCGCCCCCTCTCCATCACCATCCGGCGCCACCCGGCAAGCCGGTTCCGCACCCTCGAGGACCTCGCTGCAGCAGGCTTCCTTCCGGCGGCGTTGAGCCCCCTCCTGGAGGCTGCCGTCCGCGGCCGGCTCAACATCCTCGTCGCCGGCGGCACCGGCACGGGCAAGACCACCTTCATGCGCGTTCTCTGCCGCCTGATACCTACTGCCGAGCGCGTGGTGACGATCGAAGACCAGGCGGAGCTGCACCTGTGGCGCGAGCTGCCCGATTGCGTCTCCCTCGAAGGCCGGCCGGCCAACGTCGAGGGTCAGGGTCAGATCACGATCCAGATGCTCGTCACCGAGGCGCTGCGGATGTCGCCGGACCGGATCGTAATCGGTGAGGTACGCGGCGGCGAGGCCCTGGACCTGCTGGACGCGATGAACACGGGGCACCCCGGCTCGGTGTGCACCGTCCATGCCGAGACGCCCCGCGAGACGCTGCCGCGCCTGGCTCGGCTGGCGCTGCGCAACCCGCACGCTCCCCGACCGGAGGCCGTTGTCGGCGAGGTTGTGCGAACGGTGGACCTGGTCCTGCATCTCGGCGTGTCGACAGAGGCCGGTATCCGCAGGCGGCGTCTTGCCTCGGTCGGCTACGTCGCGGGAGCCGAGGGCGGGACGCCGATCGTCGACGAGCTGGTGCACCTGACTCCTGACGGCCGCTGGCGGCGCACCGGCTCACCTCGAGGCATGCCCGAGCGATCGCTCTACAAACTGGCGACCGTCTGCGATCCCGACCGCGTTCTGAGCGGCCTCGATGCTTGAAGCCGCAGCCGCGGGTGTCGGCGTGACGACAGCGGTCCTCGCGTTGCTGCTGCCTGTGAATGGGTCGAACCGCAGCCGCCTGCTGCGCCGGCTTGACGCGCGCTGGGAGCGCGAGGTCGCCCTGGCCGCGGCAACCGGCTGGAAGCGCGTCGACGCGCTTCGCCTCACCGGTGCTCAGCTCGCCGCAGGCGGGCTGGCGGCTTTGTGCGGCGCCGTCATCACCGGCCTGCCCGCTCTCGTGATCGTGGCCTTCGTCGCCGGTATCGCGGGTGTCCGTCTGACCGCGTTGATGCGCGCGGCGGCGCTGCGCAGGTCGCGCCAGGACGCCGTCCTCGAAGCGGTGCGGCTGCTGCGGCAGCTCTTGGAGACCGGAGGAGTAGGCGTGCAGCAGGGCCTGGCGGTGCTGGCCGATCGCGGTCCCGAGGGCCTGCGTGAGGAGTTCAGCCGGATCGTGGCGGCCGGCACGACCGGACGGCAGGCCGAGGCGTGGCAGGCCGCCAAGACCCGTCTCGCGGAGCCGGTCTTCGACCTTCTCGCCGCGGCCATCGCGGTCCAGCGCCCGGCCGGCGGCCGGCTGGGGCCGCTGTTCGCTGATGTGGAGGAGTCGGTCACGGCCCTTTACGAGGTTGTGCGGGAAGGAGAGGCTCTGCAGGTCCAGGCGCGGTCCACCGCGATATTCATCCTCGCCCTACCGATCGGATTCCTCACCTTCCTGGCGGCGCTGCACTCGTCCTATCTCGACGTGTACCGCCAGCCCGCCGGCGAGCTCTTCCTGATCGGCGTGCTCGGCGTGATGGGCGCGAGCTACCTGTGGGTGCGCCGGCTCCTGGCGCTGCCGCCGCCACCCCGCCTGAGGCTCAGCGATGGCTGACCCGCTGGTCCTCGCGGCTGCCGGGGCCGCGGGCGCCGCGATCAGCACCGGCGTCGTCGGGGCGGGGTGGAGGCCGCACCGCCCGGCCGCCGAGGTCTGGCTCGAGCGGAGAGCCGCACGAGCGTCTGGCAGCTCGCATGGGCTCGTCCTTCCAGGTCGGGCCGAGTGGCGCCGAGTGTTTGCGCGCTGGACGCCCAAGCTCGAGCCTCACCTGCAGCGTGCCGGCTGGGCCGAGACGCCGGAACGGCTGGTCGCCGGCGCAGCCGCGTCCAGTCTGGCCGGGCTGCTGGCCGGCATCTCCACCGGCATGACGGCGGGCCCCGGACCGGGCGTGCTGCTGGCGTTCGTCGGGCTCCTGCTGCCGCCGATCCTCTGGTGGCGCGCGCTCCTGTCAGCCGGCCGGCGCCGTCGCGAGCTGTTGGCAGCCGAAGCAGCGCCTTTGCTCGAGCTTCTCTGCCTCGAGCTGAGCGCGGGCGCCAGCTTGACGGCCGCCCTGGAGTCGATCGCGTCGCGGCTCGACGGAGACCTGGCCCGGGACCTGCGACCCCTGGGTTTGGGCGCACGGGTGGGTGGGACAGGGACCCTGGAGGAGAGGCTCAATGCTTACGCCGAGCTGCACCAGGTGTCCGCGTTGAAGAGTCTCGCGGCGCTCTGCGCGATGAGCCGCGATTACGGTTCGGGCGCTGCCCAGGGCACCCGTGCGCTGGCGGCGGACCTCCGCCGGGAACAACGCCGCCGCCTGATCGTGATCAGCCGGCGCGCGCTCAACCGTGTGCTCATCCCGTCGGCGGTCGGCATCCTGCTGCCTTTCATGGCGATCCTGCTGTTCCCGGCGGTCATCACGCTCTTCCACAGCTTCAAGTGAACCGGCGAAGGCAGCCGGGACAGCGCGGGAGTGCCTTGACCGAGTTCGCCCTGGCCTGGCCGGTGATCCTGCTGCTGGTGCTGGCCGCCATCCAGATCGCCGTGTATGGCGTCGAGGCATACACAGCGCGGGCGGCGGCGCTGATCGGCGCGCGGATCGGCTCGGAATCCGGCGGCGGGAGCGGGCCGGCCGCGACGGCCGCTCTCCGCTCGCTGGCCCCGGCTTTGGCGGGCGCGTCCGCTGCCGCCTGGTGTCCCAGCTCCAGTGCGCCGCCGCGGTGGGTCTGGGTGTGCGCGCGCGACGCGGGCGCCGCGGTCGAAGTGGAGGTCGGCGGTCAGGTGCCAACGATCGTGCCGCTGCCGCTGGCCGCCGCCCTGCCCGTCTCGGCGGACGCAAAGGTGGCGAAGGAGACGTTCCAGCGATGAGACGCGGGCGCGGCCAGGCACTGGTGGAGCTGGCGGTGGCGCTCCCGGCCGTCCTGGCGCTCTCGCTGGGGTCCGCGGCCATGATCAGGCTGGCCGACGCCAAGTCGGGGCTCGATGGCGCAACGGCCGCGGCCGTGGCCGACGCGGCTCGCCAGACCTCGACGAGCGCCGCGTCCTCTTGTGGTCTCAGCCGTTTCAACGCCATCGTCGCCGGCTATCCGCTGGTCTCGCCCCGGCTGCAGCTGACCGGCGCCTTCGACCGCGGCTCCTATTACGGCGCGCTCGCCACCGCCTCGGTCGACCTCTCGTTCGTGCCGCTCTGGTTCCTGCCGCGCACCGTGCCCATCAAGGCGTCGGCCCGGGCGTTGGTTGAGCCCTGGCGCAGCCGGTCACAGCAGGCGTGCTCTTGACGCGGCGCCCAGTTGAGTCGGGCCAGGCGCTGGTGCTGGTGGCGCTCCTGCTCCCGTTGGTGCTGCTGCCGGTCGCGGGCTACGCCGTCGAAGCCACCTACGCCGCGAACCGCGCAGCCCTGCTCCAGTGGGCCTGCGCCCGTGCTGCTGAGGATGCCGCCCAGACGATCGATGACACCGCCCTGCGCCAGAACTCGACGCTCCAGGTGTCGGCCGCGCAGGCGCAGACGGTCGCCGCAGCGCAGCTGCACGTGCTCGACCAGCGGGCCGTGCTCGACGCGTTCACGGCGTCCGGAGCGACGGTCAGCATCTCGGCCCACGAGCTGGTGCCGGCGACCTTCGCGATCTGGATCCCGGGCGGGGTGCTGCGCGTCGACGGCGGCGCGCAGGCCCGCCTGACGGGCGGCTACGCCAGCCCGAGCAGCCGCATGCCGTTGTCGACCAGGAGCTTCTGGCTGACCTCGGCGCTGAGCTCGAGCGACGCGAGCTCGTCCAGACAGCGCGAGGGCTGGATGAACGGGTAGTCGCTCCCGAAGAGGAAGCGATCCTGCAGCCGCCCCTTCAGCTCGCGCACGACCTCGGGCGGGATGTAGCGAGGAGCCCAGCCCGAGATGTCGATGAACACGTTGGTCTTGTGCAGGGCGATCGCCAGCATCTCCTGCTGCCAGGGCCAGCCGAAGTGGGCGGCGATGATGTTCAAGCGCGGGAAGTCCGCTGCCACGGCATCGAGGTGGATCGGACGCGCGTAGTCGAGTCGAATCCCCTGGCCGCCGGGCATGCCGGCCCCGATGCCGCTGGTGCCCGTGTGAAACAGGCAGACGAGCCCGAGCTCCTCGGCGCGGCGGTAGAGCGGCCAGAACCGCTCGTCCTCCGGGTTGAAGGCCTGCAGCGAGGGGTGAAGCTTGAGCCCCTTGAGGCCCAGCTCCTTCACCTGGTCCAGCTCGGCGACCGCCCGCTCGCCCTTCAGCGGATCGACTGAGCCGAAGCCGACGAACCGGTCGGGGTGGTCGCGCACGGCGGCTGCGACGAGGTCGTTCGGGAGGCGCGGCCGCCCGGTCGCCGTTTCCGCGTCCCAGGCCAGGAGCACGGCGACCAGGTCCTGTTCGGCGTACTCGGCCGCCAGCTCGTCGACGCTCTTGCGGGCCACGCTCGACCGGAAGTAGCGCTCCGCTGCCTCGATGTAGCCCGCCATGCTCGTGTCGAGCCAGTCAGGCGTGGGGAGGTGGACGTGGAAGTCGATCGCGCGCAAGGGTTGATCGATCATAGAAGGGCGTTCCTCGATAATTGGGAGTGAACTGACGCCGGGCCGTGCCGGCATTTCTCTACCGATCCAGTAGGGGGTATCTCCACTCGTGAAGATCGTCGTGACCGTCAAACAGGTGCCGGACCCGAACGGGCAATCGGCGCTTGACCAGGACAACACCATCTCCCGCGACCGCGAGGTCGTGCTCGACCCGGGCGACGAGTACGGAATCGAAGAGGCGCTGCTTCTGAAGGAGGCCCACGAAGGCGAGGTCGTCCTCGTCTCGGTCGGCCCCGAGCGCGCCCGCGACGCCATCCGCAAGGGCCTCTCGATGGGCGCGGACCGCGGCATCTTGATCACCGACGAGCGGCTCGCCGGCGCCGACGCGCTGCTGACCGCCAAGGCTCTGGCCGCGGCGATCAAGCCCGAGAACCCCGACATCGTGATCACCGCGACCGAGTCGTACGACGGCTCGACGGGCGTCGTCCCGCCGATGGTCGCGGAGCTGCTCGGCATCCCGCAGCTGACGTTCGCCAAGCAGGTCGACGTGAACGGCAGCAAGGTCACGATTCACCGCCAGACCGAGGATGGCTACCAGGTGGTGGAGGCGGAGACGCCAGTGCTCATCACCGTCACCGCCGGCATCGCGGAACCGCGCTATGCCTCGTTGAAAGGGATCATGGCCGCCCGCAGCAAAGAGGTGAAGGACGTCAGCCTGGGCGATCTCGGCGTCGAGTCGGGTGGTACTTCAGAGCGCCTGACGGGCGTCAAGGACGCCGAGCCGCGCAAGGCCGGCGAGGTCATCGAGGACGACGGGACGGCCGCCGAGAAGATCGTCGCCTTCCTGCAGGAGGCGAAGTTCGTATGAGCATCTGGATCTACGCGGAGCTGAAAGAAGGAAAGCTCGCCCCGATCTCGTTCGAGCTCGCCGCCAAGGCTCGCGAGCTGGGTGGCGACGTCGAGGCCGTGGCCCTCGGTCCGGGCGCGAAGGCGGCCGGCGCCGAGCTCGGCAAGCACGGAGTGAAGAAGGTCTACGCGTCCGAGGACGCGGCCTTCAACGACTACCTGGCCCTGCCGGCCACCGACGCGCTGGCGGCGCTGGCCAGGGAGCACAGCCCCGAGCTGATCCTCTTCGGCTTCACCTACGACTCGCGCGAGGTGGCGAGCCGGCTGGCGGCCAGGCTGGACGTCGGCATCATCTCCAACGCGCACGACATCGCGAAGGCCGAGGGCGGCTTCGTCGCCAGCGTGCCGTATTTCGGCGGCGCCAAGGTCGCCCAGATGCAGGCGCAGAACTCGCCGGCGATCGTGCTGCAGAGGCCCAAAGCCGTGGAGGCATCCGAGAGCGGCGGCCAGGCGCAGGTCGAGGAGATCACGCCGGAGATCAGCGCCGACTCCATGAAGGCGAAGATCGCCGAACGCGTTGTCGAAGCGGGAGATCAGGTGAAGCTCGAGGACGCCAAGGTTGTCATCAGCGGCGGGCGCGGCATGGGCGGTCCCGAGAACTTCCCGATCCTGGAAGACCTCGCGGGCGCGCTGGGCGGCGCCGTCGGCGCCAGCCGCGCCGTCGTCGACGCGGGCTGGGTGCCCTACTCGATGCAGGTCGGCCAGACCGGCAAGACGGTCCGGCCCGGCCTGTATATCGCGGTCGGCATCTCCGGCGCCATGCAGCACACGGTCGGCATGAAGGGCTCGAAGCTGATCGTCGCGATCAACAAGGACCCCGAGGCGCCGATCCTCAAGATGGCCGACCTGGGCGTCGTCGGCGACGCGCTCAAGATCGTGCCCAAGCTGACCGAGGCGATCAAGGCCAAGAAGGGGGGCTGAGCCCGCGGACCCCTCTGAGGCCGAGCGGCTGCTCGAAGAGCGCGCCAGGCACCGTGCCGGCCGCGACTTCGCCGCGGCCGACCGGGTCCGTGACCAGCTGCGCGACGGTGGCTGGGAGGTCGTCGACGATGCGGCCGGCAGCCGGCTGGAGCCCGCGGAGGCGCCGCCGGCCGCCGTCGACGTCACCCTCCTCACGCTCGTCCACGGCTGGCCGGATGACGTCCGCCGCTGGCTGAAGTCGGTGCAGGCGCATCCCCTCGACCGCGACTGGGAAGCCGTGCTGGTCGACAACTCAGGCGACCCCGACGTCAAGGCGCAGCTGGCGGAGCTGGCCGGCGAGAACGTCCGCGTCGAGCACATCGAGCCGGCGGTCGGCTGGGCCGACGCCGCCAACCACGGCCTGGAGACCGCGCAGGGCCGCGTGGTGGTGCTCTTCGATCCCGGCGTCGAGATCGAAGGCGAGCTCGAGCCCTTGATAGCCGCGCTGGACGACCCCGCCGTCGCCGTCGCCGGGCCGTTCGCGGTCCGGATCACCCACGGGCTGCACCACATCGAGGAGAGCACCGGACCCTCGGCGCACGCGATCGAGGGTTACTGCCTCGCGATGCGCAGGGCTGAGGCGGTCGAGGCCGGCGGCTTCGATCGCAAGTACCGCTTCTACCGCATCGCCGACTTCGAGCTCAGCTTCAGGCTGCGAGCCCAGGGAGGCCGCCAGGCCAGGGCGGTGAAGGTCCCTGTGCGTAAGCACGCTCACCGGCTCTGGGAGTCGACCGAGGAGGCTGAGCGCGAGCGACTCTCGAAGAAGAACTTCTACCGCTTCCTCGACCTCTGGCGAGAGCGGGCCGACCTGATCGCGGAGTAGCCTGCCCGAACGATGGCGGAGCGCGGCGCGAACGGACACCGGCAGTTCGTCGGCTACTCGTTCTATCGCGTGCAGCCCGAGTGGCGGCGGCTGCCCGCCGCCGAGCGCGAGCGCGGCCGCTCCGAGTTCGCGGCCGTCTTCGACGAATACCGGCCGCTGATCTTCCTGCGCTCCTACAGCGTCGTCGGCACGCGGGCCGACAGTGACCTGATGCTGTGGAAGGCGGCGCACGAGCTCGAGATCTTCAACCGCTTCGAAGGCGATCTCAACCAGACGCTGCTGGGTGGGTATCTCGAGCGGCCGTACTCCTTGTTGTCGGCGACCCGGCGCTCGACCTACCTGGCCGAGGGCGCCGACGGCGACCGGCACGGCGCTCGCCTGGACATGAAGGCGGGGCGGGGCAAGTACCTCTTCGTCTACCCCTTCGTGAAGCAGCGGGCCTGGTACTCGCTCGCCAAGCAAGAGCGCCAGACGATGATGAACGAGCACTTCAAGATCGGCGCCGCCTACCCCGAGTTCGAGGTCAACACGGCCTATTCATTCGGGCTCGACGACCAGGAGTTCGTCGTTTCGTTCGAAGGTGACCAGCCTCATCGCTTCGTCGACCTCGTGATGGAGCTGCGGGAGAGCAGGGCTTCCGCGTACACCGAGCGGGACACCCCGATCTTCACGTGCATCGCGACCCCGATCGCGGAGGCGCTGGAACTGCTGGGCTAGCTGATCAGCAGCCGGCGTTGAGAGCCTGTTTGCCGACCACGTGGACCCAGGTGAGGCCGGTGTCCAGCTCGATGACGTTCCCGGTGGAGTCGTCCGTGAAGTACGGCGCCTGGTCGTTCAGCCAGTAGTTGTTGCCGAGGTTCAGGCCGTCGGCCATGTGCCACTGCGCCTGCACGGCCTTGCCGTCCATGTAGACCACCGCCGGGCCTGAGCCGAGCATCTCGTACCACACAGAGCCGGCGCCGCCGTTCTCGTCCTCGACCCAGCCGGCGTAGTGCTCGCCGACGCTCATGACCACCACGTTCTTCACGTGGACCTGCTGTCCGGTCTGCGCGTCGATGTAGGGCGAGCCGTGGTCGAAGCGCAGGTAGGTCTGGCTCCCAGGGTCGTAGTTGTAGTTGACGCAGTGCTGGGGGATCGAGGGCGCCGGGTTGGGCGTGCCCAGGCCCGAGTCGGGATGCGGCGGGTCCACGAGGTAGGTCTGCCCGCCGAGCGGCCAGTTCTGCCTGATGCGCATGGCGGCATTGCTGGTGCAGAGGTTGTGCGGCGCGTCCCCGCCGCAGCGGAAGAAGTAGCCGTGGGTATCCACGTCGTTGATGGCGCCGGGGGCGACCGGGTTGCCGTGCTTGCCCATCAGCCAGCTGTAGGTGCCGGCGGACGTGCCGCTGCAGAGGTGGTAGCCGCGGAAGGCGAAGTCGAGGTAGGCGTTCATCATCCGGCAGCTGCGCACCGACCGCTGCAGCGGCGACATCTGGTTGAAGTAGAGCGCGGTCATGCGGGTGATGCCGTATTCGCTGAGGTATTCGAAGACCATGTCGGCCCCCTGCAGGCCGTGCGACGGAAGCGAGCCTGGAGCGTTCTCGATCACGACCATCACGGGCGCGATGGTCTTGAAGCCCGGGCCGATGCCGCTGCTGGTGTTCGCCGGCTCGAGGCCGAGCGGCGACAGTGAGAGCTGGGCCGGGCCCGTCATCGGGTTGTTGTGGCCGTCGAAACCGGTGGCCGGAACCTGCAGCGTCGCGTTGCGATAGGGCAGCAGCTTGGCCGGCAGCGTGATGCTGGCGACCGTCGACTTGGCGTCCCACGCGATGCTCGTCGCGGCCAGCGGCTGGCCGTTCAGCAGGAACTGCACGCTCGAGGTCTTCATCGGCCCGACGAAGACGGCGGTGATCAGCGGGCTGAGGTCTGAGGTCACGGCGCCGCCCGCTTCGTGGCCGTCGACCGTGAAATTGACCACGCCCACCAGCGGCTGTGTCGTGAAGTTGGCCTTGAATCCCTTCAGGACCGCGGCGTGCTTGGCGTCGGGAACGTCTCCCAGCCGCAGGACGTAGCGCTGGTGCGGGTCCCAGTGCGGGACGGGCTGCACGATGAGCTCGCTCTTCTTCTTGACCGCCAGGAGCTGGATCGCCGGGGTGATCTGGACCTTCGTCTTGCTAAGGTCCACCGCGCGGTTGAACTTGACGGCCACCGGCTCGGCCAGCCGCACGCTGGTGAGGTCGGCGGCAGACAGCGACGCCCGCGGCGGCGGGGGAGACGCCGTCAGCAGCAGCGCCACGGCGCCGCCTGCGATCAGTACCGCCAGCGCGATGGCGCCGGCGGCCAGAAGATCGGGTCGGACGAGGCCCAGTGGGCCGAGCCTGATCGGTTTCAGGCTGTTGAGCGCGCGGATCAAGATTCCGCCCCGAGGTTACCGAATCGGGGTGGTCGCCCTGCCCCCATAGAATCGAACGGCGTGACCGACGAATTCGGGACGATCGTGGATGACCTCAGGGCGCGCCGCGATCGCAACCTTCAGATGGGCGGTCCGGAGCGGATCGCCAAGCAGCACGAGCGGGGCAAGCTCACGGTGCGCGAGCGCCTCGACCTGCTCTTCGATCCGGGCTCCTTCGTCGAGTTCGGGCTGCTGGCGTCGCAGCAGCCGGTCGCCGGCGCGCCGGCGAAGCCGGATGAGACGCCGGCCGACGGTGTCGTCACCGGGCACGGAATGGTCGACGGCCGCCAGGTTTGGGTGATCGCCTACGACTTCACGGTCATGGCGGGCTCGATGGGCGCGATCGGGGAGCAGTACAAGGCGAGCCGCGTGCGCGAGCTGGCGATGCGCTACCGCAAGCCCATCGTCTGGCTGCTCGATTCGGCGGGCGCCCGGATCCAGGAGGCTGCCGGATCCCGTTTCGCGGGCAGCGGCTACCTCTTCTACGAGCAGGTCCAGATGTCCGGCGTCATCCCGCAGGTGGCGGCCATGCTCGGGCCCTGCGCCGCGGGCACCGCGTACATCCCGGGCCTGGCCGACTTCGTGCCGATGGTGAAGGAGACGTCGTCGATGTCGCTCGGCGGCGCGCGCCTCGTGAAGGCGGCAACCGGCGAGGACGTCACCGACCACGACATGGGCGGCTCGCAGGTCCACTGCTATGTCTCCGGTGTCGGCGACAACGAGGTCGAGAACGACCAGGAGTGCATCGAGAACGTCAAGCGCTTCCTGTCCTACCTGCCCTCCAGCAACACCGAGAGCCCGCCCTTCGTGCCCACGAGCGACCCGGCCGACCGCTTGGTCGAAGGCCTGGAGAAGCTCGTGCCGCCCAGCCAGCGCGCCGTCTACGACGTGCGCAAGGTGATCCAGCGGATCTGCGACGAGGGCTCCTGGTTCGAGGTGAAACCCACGTGGGCGCGCAATCTGGTCGTCGGTTTCTGCCGCATGGCGGGGCACTCCGTCGGCGTCGTGGCCAACCAGCCGATGTTCAAAGGCGGCGTCCTCGATTCGGACTCGGCCGACAAGGCGGCGCGCTTCATCCGCATGTGCGACGCCTTCAACGTGCCCTTGCTGTACCTCGTCGACGTGCCCGGCTTCCTGGTCGGGACCGACGTCGAGAAGCAGGGGATCATCCGGCACGGCGCCAAGATGCTCTACGCGACCTCAGAGGCGACGGTGCCGAAGATCACGGTCGTCATGCGCAAGGCCTACGGCGCCGGCTACTTCGTGATGTGCGGCAAGGGCTACCACCCGGACCTGCTGGTGGCGTGGCCGTTCGCGGAGATCTCGGTCATGGGTCCCGAGGGCGCGGTGAACATCATCTTCAACAAACAGGTCGAGGCTTCCGAGAACCCCGAGCAGACGCGGGCCGAGCTGGTCGCGATGATCCGCGAGCAGATCAGTCCGTACATCGCGGCGGGCTGGGGGATGATCGACGACGTGATCGAACCGGCGGAGACGCGTCGCGTGATCATCCGCGGCCTGGAGCAGGCGGCGACGAAGAAGATCGACCGGCCCTGGCGCAAGCACGGGAACATCCCCGTATGAAGACCGGCCGCAGCGGCAAGGTCGTGATCAGCGCGGCCCTGACCGGCGTCCTGGCGCGCCGCGAGCAGTGCCCCGCCATCCCTTACACGCCGACGGAGATCGGCGAGGAGGCCGCGCGCGCCGCGGACGCGGGCGCGGCGATCGTGCACATCCACGCGCGCACGGACGACGGCGGGCCGAGCTGGGCCGTGGAGACTTTCCGCGAGATCTTCAGCGAGGTGCGCGCGCGCACCGACGTGATCATCAACTTCTCGACCGGCGCCGTCGGGCTGCCGGCGGAAGAGCGCATCGGCCACATCCGCGACCTCCGTCCCGAGATCGCGGCGCTGAACATGGGCTCGATGAACTACGCGATGTACTCGTCGCGGCGCAAGGAGATCATCCACGACCACGTCTTCGCCAACCCGTTCCGCGACATCCGTTTCTTCCTCGAGACGATGAAGGCGGGCGGCGTGCGGCCCGAGATGGAGTGCTTCGATACCGGCCACATCGGCAACACGGCGCCGCTCATCGACATGGGCGTGCTCAAGCCGCCCTACCAGTTCAGCCTGATCATGGGAGTGCTGGGCGGCATCCCGGCGACGACCGAGAACCTGGTCAACCAGGTCCGCAATCTGCCCGACGGCTCGCACTGGCAGGTGATCGGCATCAGCCTGCAGCAGTGGCAGCTCGCGTCGGCGGCGATCACGCTGGGCGGCAACGTGCGAGTCGGGCTCGAGGACAACTTCTACCTGGAGGAGGGCCGGATGGCCAAGAGCAACGGCGAGCTCGTCGACAAGGCCGCGAGCCTCTGCCGGGAGCTCGGCCGCGAGGTCGCGACCATCCCAGAAGCTCGGGAGCAGCTGGAGCTGGACCCGGCACCACGCGTATTGGAAGGAGTGGGCTAGTTGGCTACCGAAGTCAAAGCAGAGCTGGTGGGCAATGTCTGGAAGGTGGAGGCCACGCCTGGCCAGCAGGTGGAGATGGACGACACGCTGATCATCCTCGAGTCGATGAAGATGGAGATCCCGGTGACGGCGCCCGTGGCGGGCACGGTCAAGGAGATTCTGGTCAAGGAGCAGGACGTGGTCAGGGAAGGCCAGGTCCTGGCTGTGATCGAGTAGTGGACCTCTAATGGCGCAGCAGCCGATCCAGGTCACGGTTC
The DNA here is from genome assembly GCA_036378435.1 of Candidatus Dormiibacterota bacterium. Classification (GTDB taxonomy): domain Bacteria; phylum Chloroflexota; class Dormibacteria; order Dormibacterales; family Dormibacteraceae; genus DASUWK01. Next base: position 52,527 of record DASUWK010000047.1, read on the forward strand.
AGCCCGGGTCCGAGCAGGTCGTCTTCAGCGATGTGGTCGTGCTGAACGGCGGGCCGACCGGCTTCGTCCTCAACTTCGGGCAGTGGGCGCCGGACCAGCCGGGCCTGGTTCGCGTGTACTCACGCGTGGGACTCAGCCCCAACCACCTGAAGATGCTGTGGAAGCTGCTCGAGCAGAACATCCAGGGCTACGAGGCGAAGTTCGGAGCGATCCCGATCGGGGACACTCCCGAAGTGCCGCATAGTCACATCGGCTTCGAGCCCAAGACCTAGTGCGAGCCGGCGAGCAGCTCCTTCACTTTCAGCACCTCGACGAGCGCATCCATCACCTCGAGGTCGAGCTCCACGACCTGACCGAGCGCACGGCGAGCGACCGCGAGGTCGAGCTGGCAGAGACGGAGCTGGCTCCGGCCAAGGAGCGCCTTCAGGAAGCCAACCTGAGGCTGCGCGACATGGACCGCGAGGTCGCGGGGCACCGCGAGCGGACCCGCGCGCGTGAGGCGGAGCTGATGAGCGGCCGGGTACGCAACCCGAGCGAGCTCATGCAGATGAGCCAGGAGGTCGAGCACGCGAAGGCGATGGTTCGCGACGAAGAAGATCGCGAGCTCGCGTTGATGGCGGCCGTCGAAGAGGCCGAGACCGAGGTGGCGCAGCTCACCGCACGCCTCGAAAGTGTGCGCGCGGCGTGGGAGGCCGGCCTGCCCGCCGTGCGGCAGCGCATGGAACGTGCCCGAGGCGAGCTGGAGGCGGCCGAGCGCGAGCGGGACGAGGCGTGGGCTGAAGTGCCCGCCGACTACCAGGCCGCGTACAAGCGGCTCAAGCCTCGAATCCCCAACCCGGTCGCGGAGGTCGCCGGCGGACAGTGCGGCGCCTGCCGCGTCGGCCTCACGGCGGCGGAGCTCCAGCAGGTGCGGCGCGGCGAGCAGCTGCTGCACTGCCAGAACTGCAACCGCATCCTCGTCCTGGTTTGACGAAGACCCTTCGGCTCTTCACGGACGGCGCGGCGCGCGGCAATCCTGGACCGGCCGGCCTGGGCGTCGTCATCGAGGACGACCAGGGTCTGCGCCTTCGTGGCCTCTGCCGCTACATCGGCAAGGCGACCAACAACCAGGCGGAGTACCTGGCCATCATCGAGGGATTGCGTGCCGTCGAGGAGTGGAAGCCGGATCGGCTGGAGGTCTTTCTTGATTCGAACCTGGTGGTGGAGCAGCTGGCCGGCAACTACCGCGTGAAGAACAGTGCGCTGGCGCCGCTCTTCCGGCAGGCGCGAGAGCTCCTCGACCGCTTTGCCGACGTCGAGCTGAAGCACGTGCCGCGCGAGAAGAACCGCGGCGCGGACGCACTGGCGAACAAGGCCATCGACGAGTACAAGCCGGCATGAAGGCCCTGGTGCTCGGCGGCGGCGGCATCACCGGGATCGCGTGGGAGATCGGCGTCTTCGTCGGCCTGGCCGACGCGGGAGTCGACCTGCGCGATGCGGACCGCGTGGTCGGAACCTCGGCCGGCGCCATCGTCGGCGCCCTCATCCGCAGCGAGCTTCCCCTCGCGGAGATATATGAGTCGCAGCTGGTCGAGGAGACGGAATCGATCGGCGCGCGGATGGGCTGGGGTCACTACCTGCGCTACGCCTATGCCGCATGGGCCGGGCGGGACGCCCACAAGGCGCGGGCGCGGATCGGGCGCATGGCCGGCCGCGCGCGGGTCCCGGCGGAGGATCGTCGCCAGGTGATCGCGGACCGGCTGCCCGTTCGGGAGTGGCCGGCACGCCGGCTGTTGATCACTGCCGTCGACGCCGATACCGGCGATCCGATGGTCTTCGACCAGTCCAGCGGCGTCGACCTGCTCGACGCGCTGGCAGCCAGCTCGGCGGTGCCGCTGGTCTGGCCCCCGGTCGAGATCAAGGGCCGACGCTACATCGATGGCGGCGCCCGCTCGATCGCCAACGCCGACCTGGCGTCGGGCGCCGACCGGGTGGTCGTGATCGCGCCCATCAACGCCGCCTTCCGCAAGCAGGGCCGCATCTCGCACCAGCTGGCGACGCTCGGCCCGGACGTACGTTCGCTCGTCATCACGCCTGATGCGGCGTCCCGCAAGGCGATCGGCCGGCAGGTGCTGGATCCGGCGCGGCGGGCGCTTGCGGTCGAGGCTGGGAGGCGCCAGGGCGCGGAGCTCGCGGACGCTGTCAGAGCGGTCTGGGATGGGTACGATCAACCGGTCGAGGTGGACGGGCGGTCGCCGGTCGCTGCGCGATCGGAGGAAAGTCCGGGCTCCGCAGAGCAGGGCGCTGGGTAACACCCAGTCGGGGCGACCCGAAGGAAAGTGCCACAGAAATCACACCGCCGATGGC
>DASUWK010000048.1:0-35117 GCA_036378435.1 Candidatus Dormiibacterota bacterium
TCCGCTGAGTCGCTGTTGGAGCGCGCCGTGGTGACTCCGGGCGCGCTGAGGTTGATGCGAAGGTTCTGGCCGGGGCCGCTGACCCTGGTGCTGCGGGCGGCGGGCGGCGGAACTGTGGGGATGCGGGTGCCGCGCCACGACCTTGCCCTTTCCCTGCTGCGCGAGACAGGGCCGCTCTGGACCACCAGCGCGAACCGCAGCGGGGAGGCGGAAGCGATGACGGCGGACGAGGCGGCTGCGGCGCTGCCCGATCTGGACGCGGTGCTCGACGGGGGCCGCGCGCCGGGCGGCGTGCCCTCCACCGTGGTCGATCTCAGCGGTGCCCGACCGGTTCTCCTCCGCGAGGGAGCCATCCCGGCAGCCCAGCTCCAGCTGTGACAAGCGCCATTCGCCGGCGGATGGTGCCATTTCCGGCCAATCGGCCGCCCATTCGCCGGCGGATGTCCGGAAAAGCTGACGCCGTCTAGGATTCGAGGCACATGGCATCAACTGAGACCACGCTCCACTTCGAAGTCCTCGACCGTGCCGATCCCGACATCGCCAACCTCATCCGCCGCGAGTACCACCGCCAGGCCAACACCCTGGAGCTGATCGCGTCCGAGAACCTCGCCAGCCCCGCGATCCTGGAGGCTCTCGGCACGCTGCTGACCAACAAGTACGCCGAGGGCTACCCGGGCCGGCGCTACTACGGCGGCTGTGGCGAGGTCATCGACGCCATCGAACAGCTGGCGATCGACCGGGCCAAAGAGCTGTTCGGCGCCCAGCACGTCAACGTCCAGCCCCACGCCGGCAGCCAGGCCAACATGGCTGTCTACATGGCCGTGTGCCAGCCCGGCGATCGTGTGATGGGCATGGATCTCAGCGCCGGCGGCCACCTCACCCACGGGAGCCCTGCCAACTTCAGCGGGAAGCTATACGAGATCCACTCCTACGGCGTCGATCGAGACACCGAGCTCATCGACTATGACGCGCTCGAGCGGGAGGCCAAAGAGGTCCGGCCGAAGATGCTGATGGTCGGCTACTCCGCGTATCCGCGCGTGCTCGACTTCGAGAGGATGCGGGCGATCGCGGACGAGGTCGGCGCGGTGATGGTGACGGACATGGCGCACTTCGCGGGGCTGGTCGCCGGCGGTGTCTATCCGAGCCCGGTGCCGCACTCGCCGATCGTCACCAGCACGACGCAGAAGACTCTGCGTGGCGCCTGGGGCGCGATCATCCTCTGCACCGAGGACCACCAGAAGGCGATCGACTCCGCGGTGTTCCCGGGCGTGCAAGGCGGGCCCCTGATGCACGCCATCGCCGCCAAGGCGGTCTGCTTCGGGGAGGCGCTGAAGCCCGAGTTCAAGGACTACGCGCGGCGCGTGGTCGCCAACGCCAAAGCGCTGGCACAGCGGCTGCAGGAACGTGGCCTGCGCCTCGTCACCGGCGGCACCGACAACCACCTGATGCTGATCGACCTGCGCACGCACGGCCGCACCGGGCGGCAGGTGCAGGACATCGCGGACACCGTCGGGATAACCCTCAACCGCAACTCCATCCCGTTTGACGAAGCTTCGAAGTTCAACCCCAGCGGCGTGCGCATCGGCACACCTCTAGTCACGACCCGCGGCATGGGCGCGGACGAGATGGTGGTCATCGCCGACTGCCTGGCCGACCTGGTCGAGCGCATCGACGATGCCGCGACGCTCGACTCGATCCAGGAACGGTCCCTCGAGCTCTGCCGCCGCTTCCCGCTCCCGTACGGACTCGAGTAGCCCGTCTTGGACCTTCAGTACGTAAGGCTCGTCTTCCACAACCTGCAGCTCGGGCTCGGGCCGTTCGTCGTCGCGCTCGCCCTCTCGCTGGCCCTGACCCCGGTGGCGATCTTCGCCGCCCGGCGGCTCGGGTTCGTGCGGCACCCGCGCGACGGCCGCGACATCCACGTGCGCCCTGTGCCCATGCTCGGCGGCCTGGCGCTTTTCTGCGCCTTCGGCGGCGGTCTGAACTGGTTCCAGCCAGGCCGGCATTGGGCCCTGCTGGCGATCACGGGCGCGGCCGCGGTCATTTTCGTGCTCGACGACCGGTACGGCATCCACGCCTGGGCCAAGCTCGGGCTGGACGCGGCGCTCGCCCTGGTGGCCATCTTCGCCCTCGGCTACCAGATCGCCTTCTTCACGTTCCCCCATTTCGGCGTCGTCCACCTCGGCTGGCTCGCGATACCGCTGACGCTCGCCTGGATCTTGGGCATGGTGAACACGGTCAACCTGCTCGACGGCGTCGACGGGCTGGCTGCCGGGGTAGTCGCGATCGTGGCGGCAGTGCTCGTCATCGCCGCCGCGAGCAAGCACCAGACGATCGTCGTGGTCTCCGCAGCCGCGCTCGCCGGCGCCTGCCTCGGCTTTCTGTTCTTCAACTTCCACCCGGCCCGCATCTTCATGGGCGACTCGGGCGCCCGCTTCCTCGGCCTCGCGCTCGCCCTCGTCTCGATCACGGGCGTGGCGAAGGTCGTCACCGCCTTTGCCCTGGTCGTCCCGGTCATCGCGCTGGGCATTCCCATCCTCGACACCGCCTGGGCGATCGTGCGGCGGCGCCGCAAGCGGATATCGATCGCGCATGCGGACTCGCGTCACATTCACCATCAGCTGCTTGACTTCGGGCTGAGCCAGCCGCAGACGTGCCTTGTCTTCTACTGCGCGACCGGAATCCTGGGTGCGCTCGGCCTGATGCTGTTCGGCCACAAGCGAATCCTGGCGGTCGCGATCGTACTGCTCGTCGTCGGGCTGTCGACCGTGCTGGGTGACAGCCTCCAGGGCTCAGGCTGGCGCGTCGAATTGCCGGGGATGCGGCGGCGAACGGCTGACACCTGACGGCTGCAGCGACGGCGGCTGCTCGCTCTGGAGTCAGCCTGATCTGTAGACTCTGAGCCGGGAGATGAAGCCCGGCGCCGCAAGGGGGCCAACGGGCTTCGAGCTGATCGGGCTCGGGGCAGCGCTGGCCGGGGCTTTGCTGGTGCCGCTGGTGCTGGGCATCGTAGCCGGCAACCTCCTCGGATCGCCCCTTTGGGTCTTCCTGGGTCTTTTCGTTGGGATCGGCGCGGCCGGATTCGCGCTCTACAGAGGGTTCAAGCAGTACCTGTGAACGGGGCTTCGGTGGTCCGCCACACTGTGATCGCCTGCGCGGGTGTCGCGGCGCTCGGCTTTGCCGCGCTGGCTCTCACCGCCGGCTGGCGGGCTGGGCTCGGGCTGTCGATCGGCGTGGCACTGGGCGCAGTGAACATCACCCTCATCGAGCGGGCCACATCGCGCAGCGGGGCCGTCCGCGTGACCAGCCTCGGGAGGCTCGGCGTGCTGAGCGCCGTCGGCCTCGGGCTGGGGCTGCTGATCGCGCCTCTGGCCGCCGTCCTCGTCGTGGTCGGACTCGCCGCCGCGATGCTCTTGGTGAGCGTGGTGGCGGCGGTCGAGGCGGTGCACGCGTCATGACGGCGGCGCCGCTCCTCAACGAAACCCCGGGGACGCACCCCGCGATCGACATCTGCGGCGCGCCGCCGCAGGTGCCCGGACTGATGGACTTCTGCCATCTCAACCTGGACACGGTCATCTCGAGCGGCGTCGCCATCTTCCTCACGCTGGCGATCGCGTTCCTCGTGCGCCAGCGGCTGAGCAGCGCCGGGCCTCCCGGTCGCCTTCAGCTGGCCTTCGAGCTCGCGATCAACTACGTGCGGCAGCAGGTGCACGAGCTGGCGGCGGAGGATGCCGCCTTCGTGGTGCCGCTGGCAATGACGATCGCGCTCTACATCCTGATCGCCAACTACCTCGAGTTCTTTCCGCTGGGCATTTTTCCGAACCTGGTGCCGGCCAACGCCGACTGGAACCAGACGCTGGCGATGGCGCTGGTCGTCTTCTTCTGGACCCAGGGCTACTCGATCAAGGTGCTCGGGCTCGGGGGCTTCCTCAGGAAGTTCACAAAACCTTTTGACGGAGCGTTGTGGATGCGCATCCTCTTCATCCCTCTGAACATCATCGAGGAGGTCGCCAAGCCACTTTCGCTCTCGCTGCGACTCTTCGGGAACATCTTCGCCGGGGTCGTGATGGTCTTCCTGATCGTCCTCCTACTCGGGCAGTGCAGCGCACTCCCGGTGGTGGGGCCGATCGCCATCGCACCGGCGACCCTGGCGGTCTGGAAGGGCTTCGACGTCCTGTTCATCGGAGCGATCCAGGCGTTCATCTTCATGCTGCTGACGATCGTGTACTTCGGCCAGGCGAGGGAAGGCCTGGATGAGCACCACTGATGTCGAGGAGGACTGACTAGAGAGATGGCCGAACCAACTGTTACCGCCGGAGCCATGATCGCTGCCGGCATCGCCCTGGGCGGCGGCGCCGTCGGGGCGGCGATCGGAGACGGTCTCGTGGGCAACGCGACGCTCGCCGGCATGGCCCGTCAGCCTGAGGCGCGCGGTCAGCTGACCGGGTTCATGTTCATCATCGTCGGCCTCTGTGAGGCCATGTACTTCATCAACCTGGCGCTCGGCGCCTACTTCGTCTTCGTTCTCGCCAAGTAATGCACGCCCCTCTTGCCGACGTCGCCACCCTGCTCGAGGTCAACGCCACGTTGGTGGCGGAGCTGCTCGCGTTCCTGGCCATGCTCTGGCTGCTCTCGCGGTACGTGTACCCCGTGATCACGCGCGCCGCTGACGCACGGCAGAAGGCGATCCAGGCTCAGCTGGAGGGCGCCGAGCGCGCCAACGAGACAGCGGAGCAGAAGCTCAAGGAGATCGAAGAGCGCCTGGCGGACGCGCGCCGGCAGGCACAGGAGATGATCGACGCCGCCTCGCGCTCGGCGGACCAGGTGCGCGCCGAGCTGCGCCGCCAGGGCGAGGAAGAGGCGAAGCGGCAGCTCGACCGCGCTCAGCGCGACATCGAGGCCGAAAAGCAGAAGGCGATCGACGCCGTGCGCGGCGAGGTGGCCGACCTGGTAGCGACCGCGACCGAGCGCGTGCTCGGCGAGACGCTCGACCGGGAACGCCATCGCCGCCTGATCGACAGCGCGATCAAGGAGGTCAGCGCCCGGTGACGAGCGCAGCCACCAAGCGGTACGCCAAGGCGGTCTTCGAGCTGGCACAGCAGGACCGCGACACCGCGCGGTGGCGCACGCGCCTGGAGACCGTGGTCGGCCTGCTTGAGCAGCCGGACCTGCGCGCCGCGCTGCTCAACCGCGGCGTCGCCACCGAGCGCCGGGTCGCCTTGCTCCGTGACATCGGGGCGGGAAGGCTCGATGGCGAGGCCCTCAACCTGGCCGGGATGCTGCTCGAGAACAGGCGCATCGAGGAGGCGGCCGGCGTGCTCGAGGAGTTCGACGTGCTGGTCGACGAGGCGGAAGGACGCGTTCGCGCGAGCGCCGTGACGGCGGTCGAGCTGAGCGAATCGGAGCGCCAGACCCTGGAGCACGACCTGGCGGAGCGGTTCGGCGGCAAGGTCCGGCTGGAGACCGCGGTGGACCCGGAGATCCTGGGCGGGCTCGTGCTGCGCGTCGGCGACCGGTTGGTCGACGCCAGCGTGCGCACGCGCCTGCAGCAGCTCCGCCGCCGCCTGGCCACCGCATCTACATAAGGAAGGGATGAACTAGCAGTGGGCATCGACGTCAACGAGATCACCGAAGTAATCAAGCAGCGGCTGCGCGACTTCGACGGGCAGGTCGTGTCCGCCGATGTCGGGCGCGTCATCAGCGTCGGCGACGGCATCGCCCAGATCTACGGCCTGCAGGGAGCGATGGCGGGCGAGCTGCTCGAGTTCCCGGGCGACGTGTACGGCATGGCCCTGAACCTGGAGGAAGACCAGGTTCGCGCCGTGATCATGGGCCCGTTCGAGCACATCAACGAAGGCTCGGAGGTCCGCACGACGGGCCGCGTCGTCGAGGTGCCCGTCGGCCCCGAGCTCGTGGGCCGCGTCGTCAACGCGCTCGGTCAGCCGATCGATGGCAAGGGCGAGATCAAGGCCAAGCAAACCTCGCCCGTCGAGAAGATCGCTCCCGGCGTCATCACGCGCGAGCGCGTCAACCAGCCGGTGCAGACGGGCATCAAGGCGATTGACGCGATGATCCCGATCGGTCGCGGTCAGCGCGAGCTCGTGCTGGGCGACCGGCAGACCGGGAAGACCGCGATCTTGATCGACACCATCCTCAACCAGAAGGGGAAGGACCTGATCTGCGTATACGTCGCGATCGGCCAGAACGCCCTGAACGTCGCCCGAACGATCGCCCTGCTCGAGGAGGCCGGGGCGATGGACTACACCGTCGTCGTCGCCGCGACCGCGTCAGAGCCGGCGTCCCTGACGTTCCTGGCGCCGTACACAGGCTGCGCCATCGGCGAGTACTTCCGAGACCACGGGCAGGACGCCCTCTGCTGCTACGACGACCTCACCAAGCACGCGTGGGCTTACCGCGAGCTCTCGCTGACGCTGCGCCGCCCACCGGGTCGAGAGGCGTATCCCGGCGACGTCTTCTACCTCCACTCCCGCCTGCTCGAGCGCGCCGCGAAGATGAACAAGAGCTTCGGCGGCGGCTCGTTGACGGCCATCCCGGTGATCGAGACCCAGGCCGGCGACGTGTCCGCCTACATCCCGACGAACGTCATCTCCATCACCGACGGCCAGATCAGGCTGGACGGCGACCTCTTCAACGCCGGCATCCGGCCCGCGGTCTCGGTCGGACTGTCGGTCTCCCGCGTCGGCGGCGACGCCCAAACACGCGCGATCAACAAGGTCGGAGGAGGCATGAAGAACGAGCTGGCGCAGGCACGGGAGCTGGAGGCGTTCAGCCAGTTCGCCTCCGACCTCGACAAGGCGACCCGCGACCAGCTGGAGCGCGGGCAACGCCTGACGCAGCTGCTGCGCCAGCCGCAGGGGGAGCCGGTCGAGCTGGTCGCGCAGGTCTGCGTCATCTACGCCGGCACGCGGGGCTTCCTCGACAAGGTCCCGGTGGACCAGGTCTCGGAGTGGGAGGCGCAGTTCACGCGCTACCTGCTCCAGGGAGACGGCAAGAAGTTCGCCGACGGTTTCGATCCCAACAAGTGGGACGAGAACGTCGAAGGCCAGGTCCAGGAGCTGCTCAAGACCTTCAACCGCCAGTTCGGGGTCAAGGACCACTAACTTGGCGTCACTCCGCGACGTCAGGCGCCGGATCGCGAGCATCCAGAGCACGCAGAAGATCACGCGCGCCTTTTACGTCATCTCCGCGACGCGGCTGCGCAAGGCGCAGCAGCAGGCGGAGGCGTCGCGTCCTTACGCGGAGAAGATGTACGAGGTGCTCGGCACCACGAGCCGCCGCGCCCGCGAGTACAGGCACCCGTTCCTGGAGCAGCGCGAAGGCCGCCGCGCGGTGATGATCCTGGTCACGACCGATCGCGGCCTGGCCGGCGCCTTGAACGTGAACACGATTCGCGCCGCCACGCGGAGAATGAACGAGGACTACTCGGACCACCCTCGCTTCGTCACCATCGGCCGCAAAGGTCGCGACTTCCTGCGCCGCTTCGGGCGCGATGTGATCGCTGACACGAGCGGCCTCGGCGATCGCATCCACCTGTCCGAGATCCTGCCCGCCGTGACCGTCGCCTTGGACGAGTACCGCGAGGGCCGCTGTGACGCGGTGCTGCTCGCGTACGCGAAGTTCGTGTCGACGCTGCGGCAGGAGCCCGAGGTGCGCCGCCTGGTGCCGGTGGACCTCGGCGAGATGGAGGCCGCCGCGCCCGAGGGTCCCAGCGGGGACTATTTCTACGAGCCGGAACCCGAAGACGTCATGGACGCCCTGCTCCCGCGTTACGTGGAGAGCCAGGTGTACCAGGCGGTGCTGGAGAACAAGGCGAGCGAGTTCGCGGCCCGGATGGTGGCGATGAAGAACGCCACCGACGCGGCCGGCGACCTGATCGACAGCCTGACGCTGACCGCGAACAAGGTGCGGCAGGCGACGATCACTACAGAGCTGATGGAGATCGTGAGCGGGGCCGAAGCGCTCCGCTCGTCCTCTTAAGGAGAGCTATGGCGACGAAGGCGGCGACGGAAGGAAGCGTGAGTCAGGTGATCGGCGCGGTGGTGGACGTCGAGTTCCCACCCGGTGCGCAGCCGTCGATCTTCCACGCCGTCGAGGTCACGACGCGGGACGGCCGCAAGGTGGTGATGGAGGTCGAGCAGGCGATCGGCGACAACGCCGTCCGCTGCATCGCGATGGACTCGACCGACGGCTTCCGCCGCGGCGACCCGGTCCGTGCCACGGGCGGACCGATCGCGGTCCCGGTGGGCGTCGAGACGCTGGGCCGCATGTTCAACGTGATCGGGGCGGCGATCGACGACGAGCCGACGCCGGAGGGCATCATCCGCTGGCCGATCCACCGCGAAGCGCCGCCGGTCGAGGAGCAGCAGACGCAGGTGGAGATCCTGGAGACCGGGGTCAAGGTCATCGACCTGATCTGCACCTTCGGCAAGGGCTCGAAGATCGGCCTCTTCGGCGGGGCGGGAGTGGGTAAGACCGTGCTCGTCCAGGAGCTCATCCGCAACATCGCTGAAGAGCACCGGGGCCGCTCGGTGTTCGCCGGCGTGGGGGAGAGGACCCGCGAAGGCAACGACCTCTACCAGGAGATGACCGAGTCCGGCGTCATCAAGTCCACCGCCCTGGTTTTCGGGCAGATGAACGAGCCGCCCGGCGCCCGCGCGCGAATCGCCCTGACCGGTCTCACCATGGCCGAGTACTTCCGCGACGAGGAGGGCGCCGACGTGCTGCTCTTCGTCGACAACATCTTCCGGTACATGCTGGCCGGCTCCGAGATGTCGGCGCTGCTCGGCCGGATGCCCTCGGCCGTCGGCTACCAGCCGACGCTGGCGACCGAGATGGGTGCCCTCCAGGAGCGGATCACGTCGACCAAAAAGGGGTCGATCACCTCGGTCCAGGCCGTCTACGTGCCGGCCGACGACTACACCGACCCGGCGATCCAGACGACGTTCGCCCATCTCGGCGCCTCGGTGAACCTGGAACGCTACCTGACCGAGATCGGCATCTATCCCGCGGTCGACCCGCTGCAGTCCTACAGCCGCATCCTTGAGCCGGGCCTCGTGGGCCAGGAGCACTACGACGCGGCGCAGGGCGTCAAGCGGGTCCTGCAGCGCTACAAGGAGTTGCAGGACATCATCGCCATCCTCGGCATCGAAGAGCTCTCGGAGGACGACAAGCTGACGGTGGCCCGTGCCCGCAAGATCCAGCGCTTCCTCTCCCAGCCGATGAAGGTAGCCGAGCGCTTCACCGGCCAGCCGGGAGAGTACGTGCCGGTCAAGGAGACCGTCCGAGGCTTCACCGAGATCCTGGAGGGGAAGCACGACGACCTCCCGGAGCAGGCGTTCCTGTACGTCGGCACCATCGACCAGGCGCGCGAGAAGGGCGAGCGCCTGGCCAAGGGCGCGAGGTAGCCCTTGCCTGTACAGGTCAGGGTGGTCAGCCTCGAGGAGAGCCTCTTCGAAGGCGAAGCTGGCTTCATCGTGGCCCACGGGTCCGCCGGCGAGCTCGGCATCTTGCCCGGCCATGCGCCGCTGCTGACGACGCTCAAGCCGGGCCCGCTGGTGATCAAGGACGAGGTTGGCGGCCCGGACGTGCAGCTGCTGGTGGTCAGCGGCGGCTTCATGGAGGTGCTGCCTGACCGGGTCACCGTGCTGGCCGACGCCGCGGAGCACGCCGGCGACATCAGCGAGCAGCAGGCGGAGGAGGCGCGCCGGCGAGCCGCGGAAGCGCTCCAGGGGGACGTCCCGCCAGAGCAGGCGGCGCGCATGGAGCTGGAGCTTGCGATGGCCGAGGCGAGGCTCCGGCTGGCCCGCGTGCGCCGGCGAGGCGGAGGCTGATCCTGGCGTGGTGACCTGGCCGCGCGACCGGACTCTGATCGTCCGGGGCGGGCGGCCGCTCAGCGGCACGATCTGCGTCAGCGGGTCGAAGAACGCGAGCCTGCCGATCCTCGCGGCGTGCCTCCTCACGGGCGAGACGGTGACGCTGCGCAACGTCCCCCGAATCGCGGACACCGAGCTCATGGTCCAGATCCTGCAGTCGCTGGGCTGCGAAGCCTCCCGCGGCGAGGGCTCCATCACCGTCCGCGCCGGCCGGCTGGACACGACTCACGTCGACCGCGTGCTTGGACGGCGGATGCGAGCCTCCATCGTCCTCCTCGGCCCTCTGCTCGGGCGCGCCGGGGCGGTGCGCCTGCCGAAGCCGGGCGGCGACGAGATAGGCATGCGCCGGGTCGAGCAGCACGTCCGTGGCCTGACGCAGATGGGTGCGCGCATCCTCGATCGGGGCACTGAGATCGAGGCGACGGCGCCCGATGGGCTCCACGGCGCCCGGGTCGTGCTGGACATGCCCACCGTGACCGGAACCGAGAACATCGTGATGGCGGCGGTGCTCGCGCGCGGGCGGACGGAGATCCTCAACGCAGCCCGCGAGCCCCACGTCCAGGACCTGTGCCGGTTTCTGATCTCGATCGGCGCGATCATCGAGGGCGCTGGCACGGACACCCTGGTCGTCGAGGGGGTCGACGCCCTGGGCGGTGGCGAGCACAGCGTTATCTCCGACTACCTGGAAGCGGGCACCTTCGCCATCGCGGTCGCGGCCACCGGCGGCGAGGTGAGGCTCGAGTGCAGCCCGCCCGAGGACCTCGAGTCGCCCGTGCTCAAGCTGCGGGAGGCCGGCGCGGACGTGGAGGTGGAGCCCGGTGCGATGACACTGCGCCGGGAGCGGCCACTGCGGCCGGTCGACCTGGTCACCTGGGTGCATCCCGGCTACCCGACCGATCTGCAGGCGCCCTACACCGCGCTGATGACCCAGGCCGACGGTGAGGCCGTGGTCTCGGAGTACATCTTCGAGAACCGCTTCCAGCACGTTCAGGAGCTGCTCCGCATGGGCGCGGACATCGAAATGCACGGGCGCACAGCGATCGTCCGCGGCCCCAGCCGGCTGCGCGGCGGACCGATCACCATCCCAGACATCCGCGCGGGCGCGGCGCTCGTCATCGGCGCTCTCTGCGCCGAAGGCGAAACTGAGCTGCGCGAGGCCTGGCACATCGAGCGCGGCTACGAGGACATGGCCGGCAAGCTGAGGCAGCTCGGCGCCGAGGTCCACCTCGGAGAAGAGAGCCCGGCCGGTGAGGCCGAGCACCACACCTACGAGTAGCCGAGCCCTGTAGAAACCAGCCGCACGAGCGCGGCCGTGAACCGGTGCTGGTCGTCCTCGGTCGGGCTGCCCCCGGCGCGCCGGGCGGCGATCCAGTCGGGCACGTCGCTGAACATCTCGCGGCGGTTGACCAGCAGCTTCACCACGGGAGGTTCGCCGACGGGAACCCGCAGCAGCACGCGCGCCAGGTAGCCCTGCGGGACCGCCACGCCCCAGCCGCGCTCCCAGGCCACGCCGCCGTCCAGGATCTGGTGCCTGACGTGCTGGTCGACCGAGACGACGGCGCCGTCCACCTGCTGGCGCAGCGGCTCGAGCAGGGCCACGACCTCTGGATCCATGGCCTTGAACAGCAGCTGGATGAGACTCAACGTGCGGTCGTTCACGAGCGGCGGCCGGAACTGATTCAGGGTTCCCTGGGCCGCGTTGAGCGCGACGATCACGTCGTGGTGCCGCTCGCAGTAGCGGCTCTCGCCGATGGCCCGGCTGTGCCCCTCGCACCACGCGGTGCCGCAGATCGCGCCGGTGCCGTCGGCGTACTCGCAGGCGGTGGTCGCCGGCTGTTCGCACCGGGTTCGAAAGCAGGTCTTGGTGAGCTCGGCGACGGCCGACTCTGGCTCCAGGGTCAGTGCCACCACGCGAGCGCGGTTCACCAGACACAGCTCCAGGGGGCCGTCCACTGTCTTGCTCTCGAGATGAGGCGACTCGATGCGGACCGGGCTCAGCGTGAGGAAGGGGTCGTGCCCCGTCAGCAGGTGCCCGAACCCGGTCGTGCCCCGCGGCAGCCGTGTCTCGCCGACGACGTCGGCGCCGAGTGTGATCGCGCGCACCATGCGTGACTCCAGGGCCACGCGTAGGGCGGGATCGCCGCCCCGCCGGCGCTCGCCTGTCCAGATCATGTCGATCATCCTGGGATTGACTTGCAGCGAGTCCACCTCAGCGCGGCGGTGCTCCCCGTTGTTTGCGAGCACCTCGGTCCGAGCCCCCGTGAGCTCGACCTGGCCCTCGGCACGGTTCAGGAAGTCGCTGAAGCGCTGCCCGCCCGGGACGTTGATGGTGCCCGTGATGCGGAGAACTCCGCCCGGTCCGAGGGCACAGGCGACAACCTCGATCGCCTGGTCGTCGGGACGCGGTACGAATCCACCCGCTTGGGTCATGTCCGTTGACTGTAGACTCGCACCGGCGCTAAACGTGCTCTCGAAGAAGATAGGCGTCGATCTCGGCACCTCAACGGTCCTCATCTACGTGCGCGGCGAAGGCATCGTCGTCAACGAGCCTTCGCTGGTCGCGGTGAATCGCGAAGGCTCACGCATCCTCGCGGTCGGCTCGGAGGCCCACGAGATGGTGGGCCGCACGCCCGAGGCCATTCAGGTCGTGAAGCCCGTGCGAGAGGGCGTGATCTCCGACTTCGTCGTGACCGAAGGCATGCTGCATTACTTCATCGGCAAGGTCCAGGGCCGGCAGCGCCTGTTCAAGCCGGAGGTCATGATCTGCGTGCCGTCCGGCGTCACCACCGTCGAGCGGCGGGCGGTCACCGAGGCCGCCATCAGCGCCGGCGCGCGCCAGGCGTGGCTGATCGACGAGCCTCTCGCAGCCGCCATGGGCGCCCGGCTGCCGATCTCCGAACCGCGTGCGAGCGCCGTCTGCGACATCGGCGGCGGCACGACCGAGATCGCGGTCATCTCGCTCTCGGGCATGGTGGTCGCCCACTCGATCCGGATCGGCGGCAACCGCATCGACGACGCCATCTCGGCCTATCTGAAGAGCCGCCACAACCTGCTGATCGGCGAGCGGACGGCCGAGGAGATCAAGGTGGCGGTCGGCTCGGCAACGCCTTTGAAGGAGCCGCTGACCACCGACGTCCGCGGCCGCGACCTGGTCTCGGGCCTACCGCGGAACCTGACCGTCACGTCGACCGAGATCACGGAGGCCATCCAGGAGCCGCTGAGCGCGATCATCGGGGCGGTGCGCGACGTCCTCGAGCAGACGCCGCCAGAGCTGGCGGCCGACATCTACGACCGCGGCCTCGTGCTGAGCGGCGGCGGCGCCTTGCTGCGCGGCATCGACCGCTACCTGTCGATGCACACGGGAGTTCCCGCGGTCGTCGCGGACGACCCGCAAACCTGCGTGGTACGCGGCACCGGCCTGGCGCTCGAGCACTTCGAGGTGCTCAAGCGCAACCAGGCCTACCTGCGCTAGGCACTCATTGCATGTAGTCGTCGACGGCTACGGCCTCACGCGCCCGTCCGCGGGCATCGGAACCTACACGCGGGAGATCGTCTCGGCGCTGCGCGAAGCTCAGCCCGAGCGCGAGCTGACCATCCCGCGACAGCCCGGAGTGCGCTTTTTCGGGCGCCACCTCATCTATCCGCTGACGGTTCGGCACCTGCGGCCGGACGTCTTCTTCGCGCCCGCCGGGCACCTGCCGATCGGCGCCACCGGCTGCCCCGAGGTCGTCACCATCCACGACCTCGCGATCTATCGCCACCCGGAGTGGTTCCCTGAGGGCCAGACGCTGGCGACGCAGATCGTGGTGCCGAGATCGCTCCGCCGCGCGCGGGCTCTGATCGCGGTGTCGGAAAGCACTGCCCGGGACGCCGTCCAGATCTTCGGCCTCGACCGCGAGCGGATCGAGGTCGTGCACCACGGGGTGTCGCCGCGGTTCGCCCCGGCGCCGGCGGCGCCAGACGGGGGCTACGTGCTCTTCGTCGGGACGATCGAGCCCCGGAAGAACCTGTCCACCCTGCTGGCAGCGTGGGAGGGGATCGACCACCCGCTCCCGCTGGTGGTGGCGGGTGGCTGGGGCTGGCGCTGGGAGGAGGACCGGGAGCGCCTCGAGCGGATGGGCGACCGTGTTCGCGTGCTGGGCGAGGTGCGCTACGAAGACCTGCCCGCGCTCTATGCGGGGGCCCGCTGCCTGGCCCACCCGGCCTGGTACGAGGGCTTCGGCATGACCGTGCTCGAGGCCATGGCGAGCGGGACGCCGGTCATCGCGTCAAACACCAGCTCCCTGCCCGAGGCCGCCGGGGACGCCGCCATTCTCGTGGACCCCGGCGACGTCGAGGCCTGGCGCGCGGCGCTGCAGCGGGTGCTCGGTGACGGCGACCTTGCCGCCGACCTGCGCCGGCGCGGCCTGGAACGGGCGGCTGAGTTCACCTGGCGCAATGCAGCCGCGCGGACCTGGACCGTGCTGGAGAGGGTGCTCCGCTAGGCTGCGAGCGCCTCGCGGAGGACGGCCGCGGTCTCGGTCGCGCAGCGCTCCCAGGTGAACGTCGCCGCCCGAGCTCGCCCCGCCTCGGCCAGGCGGCCCCGCAGCTCGGCGTCGTCCCGCACGCGCTCGATCTCAGTGGTGAGCGCTTCAACGTCATGGGGGTCCTCGACGTACAGCGCGGCGTCGCCGCCGACCTCGGGCAGGCTGGAGACGGCGGCCGTGATCACAGGAAGGCCGTGTCGCATCGCCTCTAGAACCGGAAAGCCGAAGCCCTCGTAGAGGCTGGGAAAGACCAGGGCCAATGCCCGGCGATAGAGGGCGTCGCGGACGCCGTCCGCCACCGGCCCGACCAGGCGGCAGGCGACCGAGCGCTCGAGCGCCGCGACCGTCTCGGGATCCACCTTCGGACCCGCGCAGACCAGGCGCAGATCCGCGCGGCGGGCCGCGCGCGCCGCGGTCAGCTGGTTCTTGCGGGGCTCGACGCGACCGACGTGCAGGACGAAAGGCTCCTCGATGCCGAGGTGCTCGATCACCCGCCGGTCCTGCTCGGGATCGCCGGCCGGCGCCGGTTCGCCGCCGCCTGACGACACGACGCGAACTCTGGCCGGATCCACGCCGTGGAGCTCCACCAGGTCCTCGCGCGTCGCTTCAGAGACGGTTATCAAGAGGCGGCAGCGTCGCTCCGCCCAGCTGATCGCCGCCTTGAGATATGCGAGCTCCGCCGGCCGGTAGGCATGCGGGAAGCGCTCATAGGCCAGGTCGTGCACGGTCAGCACCGCCGGCCGCCGCGTCAGGAACGGGACGGCGTGCGCGGGCACGAAAAGCAGGTCGGGCCGCGCCCGCGACAGCTCGAGGGGCAGCCGCAGCTGCGTCCAAAGTCGCGGAAACGGCGCCACCGTGAGATCGAGCCCGGAGTCAGCCGCTGGTCGGGCCGCATAGAAGACGAAGTCGAGGTCCGGCGCCGCGGCGGGCAGGCGTGTGCAGAGCTCCCGCGCGTAGTGCTCGGTCCCGGTGATTACGTGGCGGGTCAGCGGATTGGCGTCGACGGCGACGGTCGTACCCATGTACTGCGGCATTATCCGTGCGGTGGAATCCGCCCTGGTGCTCGGTGTCCGGATCGACTGCGTCGACATGGCCCGCGCCGTGAGCGAGGTCGAACGCCTCCTGGACGAACCCGGACCCTGCCGGCTGGTCGCCACGGTGAACCCCGAGTCGATCATGCGGGCGCGCCGCGACCGCGGGTTCGCCCGGGCGCTGGACGGCGCGGCGCTACGCGTGGCGGACGGCTGGGGCGCCGCCTGGGCCGCTCGGCGGCGCGGCTGCGCCGTCGAACAGGCGGTGCCCGGCGTCGAGCTCGCAGGTGAGGTGGCGGCAATCTGCGCGCGCCGGCGACTGCGGCTCTACCTGCTCGGCGGGGCCGCCGGCGTCGCCGCGGCGGCCGCCGCCAGCCTGCAGAGCACTCACCCGGGGCTGGAGATCGCCGGCTGCGAGCCTGGTTCGCCCGAGCCCGCCGATGACAAGCGGGTCGTCGACGCGATCGTGGCTGCCCGGCCCGACGCGATCCTGGTCGCCTACGGCCAGCCCGCCCAGGAGCTCTGGATCCAGCGCAACGCGGGACGCATCCCGGCCCGCGTCGCCGTCGGGGTGGGAGGGACCTTCGACTACCTGGCGGGCGTCGTGCCCCGTGCCCCGGCCTGGATGCGCAGCCGTGGGCTCGAATGGCTCTTCCGCCTGCTGCGCCAGCCCTGGCGGGCGCGCCGCATGGCCGTCCTTCCCGTGTACGCGCTGCTGGTGCTGCTCAGCCGCGAATAGTCGCCCAGACGTTCATCCGCTCCGGTGGAGAGGGAGGGATCGGCCGCAGCCCGCGCCAGGTGACCATGCGGGACCGGTAGCCGAGGGCTCGCAGCCGGTCGAGCACCTGGTCGAGAGAGCCGCCGGTCGCCGCCCACCAGTCGCGGGTGAACTCGAAAGCGAGGTCCGGGCGGTCGCGTTCGAGGACGCCCGCCGCACCCGCCAGGACGGCGGCTTCGAGCCCTTCGACGTCGACCTTCAACAGGCGCAGCTTGTCGATCCCCTCTCGCGCGACGAGCTCGTCGACGGTCACAGCCTCGACGATCACCTCTTCCGACTCCTCGAGATGCTCGTGCAGGCCGGCCGCCAAGCTGGCGCCGCCGCTGTGCACGGGGTCCGCCGGGACGTGCAGGATGACCGATCCGCTCTCGGCGGCCAGCGCATAGGGACGAACCGCCACGTTGTCGAGGCCGTTCAGCTCGAGGTTGATCTCCAGCCTCGCCCTCAGGCTGGGATTCGGCTCGCACGCCACCACGCGGGCCCCGGTCGCCGCCATGACCAGTGTGTGAGCGCCCACGTTGGCGCCGACGTCGATCGCGGCATCGCGGGGTCGAAGGGCGCGGCGGAGCAGTTCTCGGACCTCTGGCTCGTAACCGGTGAACAGGACCTCCCACTCGATGTAGGAGCGCGGGTCGAGCCGCAAGCGGACGCCCGGGACGACCGGCGCCTCGACCCCGATCCACCGTGCGGCGTTGGGCGGTGGATAGGCGCGAAGCAGAGCCCTACGTGCGGCCGTTCGGGCCGGCCGCAGCGGTCGCAGCCAGGGATCGAGGCCGTGGATGCGGCCCAGGAGTCGCGTGACGGCGGCGGGCCTGGGTCCGCGGGGAGCGCGAGTCATGCCCCATATGATTGGGCGCCGTGGCCGGCGAACCCCCCACCTTGTCCGTCGTGATCCCCGCCTACAACGAGGAAAGGCGCCTGCCGGAGACGCTGGCGCAGGTGTGGGAGTACCTCGAGAGCCAGGGCCGGCCCTACGAGCTCGTCCTCGTGGACGACGGCAGCTCGGACCAGACTCTCTCCGTCATGAGATCGACGGCCAACGGGCACGCCTCGGTCAAGGTGGTCTCGCTGCCCGCCAATCGCGGCAAGGGCCGGGCCGTTGCCGAAGGCGTCGCCGCCAGCACCGGCGAGCTCGTGCTCTTCACGGACGCCGACATGTCGACTCCGATCGAGGAGGTCGCCAAGCTGGAGGCCGCGCTGGACCGGGGCGCCGACGTGGCCGTCGCCTCGCGCGGTCTCAGGGAGTCGGAGATCGTGATCCCGCAGCCCGGCATGCGCGTGCTGATGGGCAAGGTCTTCAACCTGATCGTCCAGGGCTCGCTTCTCGTCCCTCGAGTCTGGGACACGCAGTGCGGCTTCAAGCTCTTCCGTGGCGCTGCCGGCAGACAGCTCTTCGGCGATCTCCGCACCGACGGCTTCGCGTTCGACGTCGAGGTTCTCCACAATGCGCGCCGCCGAGGCCTGCGGATCGCCGAGGTGCCGGTGCGCTGGAGCCACTCCGCGCCCACCAAGGTCCGCTGGAGCCACCCGGTCCAGATGTTCTGGGACGTGCTGAAGATCCGGCTGCGTGGCTGAGCTGCCAGAGCCCCGGCCGGCCCTGGTCGTCCTCCCGACCTTCAACGAGATCGAGAACCTCGAGAAGGTCGTGGCGGGGATCCGCGCCGCGGGCCACCACGTACTGGTTGTTGACGACGCGTCCCCGGACGGCACCGGTGAGCTCGCCGACCGCCTGGCCGGCGCTGACAGCGGGTGCGTCAGCGTGCTCCACCGGCCGCAGAAGCAGGGGCTTGGAACCGCCTACAAAGCCGGATTCGGCTGGGGTCTGGAACGTGGTTACGAGCTGCTGGTGGAGATGGACGCGGACGGGTCGCACCTGCCGGTGTACGTCGGCCAGCTCGTGGCCTCGTCCCGCGAGACCGGCGGCCTCGCCCTCGGCTCGAGATGGATCCCCGGCGGCTCCGTGGTTGGTTGGGGCCCGGCCCGCTACATCCTCAGCGTCGGAGCGAACTGGTACTGCCGGGCGCTCCTTCGGATGCCCGTGCGCGACGCCACCACCGGCTTTCGCTGCTACCAGCGGGAGGTCCTGGAGAAGATCGACCTGGACACCGTCATCTCAGAGGGCTATTCGTTCCAGATCGAGATGGTGTACCGCGCGCTGCGGCTCGGCTACCGCGTGACCGAGATCCCGATCCGCTTCGAGGACCGCGTCGCCGGGCGCTCCAAGGTGTCGCGCCGCGAGGTGACGAAAGCGCTCGGGACCGTGCTCAAGCTGCGCCTGAGGAATGGCCGCTACTGAGCCCACGGGCATGAGGGCCTACGTCCGCCCGCTCGCGCTGGCGCTGATCGTCCTGGCCGTCACCTCGATCCCGCTGGTCTACGCGGTCACGACCGAGCCGCACGACCGGGTGTTCATGGGCTTTTTCGTCAACGGCGCGGACATGAACTCCTACCTCGAGAAGATGCGCGAGGGCTCCGACGGCCTCTGGTACTGGATCAACCGCTACAGCACGGAGACGAGCCCACCGGTCTACCTCTTCATCTGGCTGCTCGCCTGGGGCCACCTCGCCGCACTCCTCCACCTGGGCGCGCTGGCGGCGTTCCAGCTTTTCCGCGTAAGCGGCGCCATCGCGCTCTTCCTCGCGGCGTGGGCGTTCATCCGCCACTTCTGCCGTCCCGACGCGCAGCGGTTTGCGCTCTATCTCCTGGCTTTCACCATGGGCTTCGGCATCCTGATCTGGGCGGTGGGCTCGCCCGTCGTGCTCGGTCATCACACCGATGCGCTCGACCTGCGGATGCCCGAGCTCTCCGCCTTCTTCTCGATTCTGACCGGGCCGACCTGGCCGGCAGCGTTCGTCGTCGCGGGCGCCGTTCTCACGCTGCGGGCGGTCGAGAGCGGAGACCTGCGGCTGGCGGCGCCGGCCGCGTTCGCCTGGTTGGGCGAGGCGTCGATGCACCCGCAGATGCTCGTCGTGCTGTTCGTGGTGCTGGGCGTGGCCCTCGCCTGGCGCGGTCCGGGAGCGCGCGGGTGGGCGGCGGCGGCCGTCGCCATCGGGCCTG
The DNA here is from genome assembly GCA_036378435.1 of Candidatus Dormiibacterota bacterium. Lineage (GTDB taxonomy): Bacteria > Chloroflexota > Dormibacteria > Dormibacterales > Dormibacteraceae > DASUWK01. The sequence continues at coordinate 19,286 of DASUWK010000048.1, forward strand.
CGCTGCCCTATCTCGGCTATGCCACCTGGGTCTCGTCGCGGAGCGCCGAGGTGCTCCGCTGGCAGGCGCAGGGCGTGGACGGCTACGCGCCCGACGCGTTGAGCCTGGCCGTCGCCCTGCTGCCCGCGGTCGTGCCGGCGGCGCTTGCCATCCCCGGTCGCCTGCGGCGGCGATCGCGGGAAGACGTCTTCCTGCTCGCCTGGCTGCTCGCGGTGATGGCGGTGATGTGGGTGCCGAACCCCGCCAGCAGCATCGGCCGCCGCTTCCTCGACGGCATCTACGTGCCGCTGGCCTGCCTCGCCGCGGACGGCCTCTACGGCGTCGTCATCAGCCGGCTGCACTCGGCTCGGAGCCGGCGCCTGGTGCCGTTCTCCTACTTGGCGGTATCGGCGATAACGCCCGCGTTCGCCGTCCTCGCTCTCGTCGGCACGGCCCACGCGAGCCAGTACGCGCTGACCAGGTCCGAGTACGACAGCCTGCTCTGGCTCCAGCGGCAGCCGGCCGGCCTGGTTCTGTCCTCAGCCCGCATCGGCCTCTACGTGCCCGCGTACACGGACGACACCGTCTACGTCGGTCACTACAGCGAGACGTTCCAATACGGGCAGAAGTCCACCCAGGCGTCCGATTTGCTGGCCGGCAGAGCGGACATCGCGGCCTTCGTACGAGCGCGCGGCGTGCGCTACGTGCTGTGGACGGCCGCCGACTCGGAAGCGCCGCCCGCGGAGCTGGGCGCGCCCGCGTTCAGCGAGCCCGGCTCCGCCGTGTTCGTGACCGAGCCCACGCGCACATAGATCACGGCGATCTTGTCTTCGTAGACGAGCCGCCAGCCGTGCTGCGTCCGCAGCACGTTGTCGAGGGCCTCGCCGCGGTTGTAGACGATGTAATCGACGCCGTACTCGTCCAGCACCTTCTCCCAGCTGGGGCGCAGTGTCTGGACGTCCTGGTACGTGTACAGCAGCGGGTCGCCCATGAGCAGGGCCTCGCCGAAGATGAAGACCTTCCGGCTCGGGTTGCTGTCGGAGTGGAAGCGATAGATGAGGTAGCCGCCCCACCCGTACTGGTTGTACATCCGCGTTCCCACTAGGTCGGGATGGGCGGCGATCCAGTCCGAGGCCGCGACCGGGAAGTCGCCGGCGATCGCCTTGCTCTCATTGCGGAGTCCGTCGGTGATCTTGACGGCGGTCGCCGCGAGGACGATCAGAAGCACCACCCCGGTGAGTGCGCTGAGGGCGATCGGCTGAGGGCGATCGCGAGCGGACACTAGGCCCGCCACTCTGGGCCTCACCTCTTCGCGCCAGACGCTGAACAGCGACAGCGCCAGCGGCGGCGCCGCCACCGCGAGAAAGATGGTCGTCTGCCGTACCGCGTGCAGCGCCAGGCCGAGCAGCACGACCGTCAGCAGCATGTCCGTCAGGCTTGGGCGTCGCCAGGCGAAGGCGATGATCACGACCAGGACGAAGGCGAGCAGGGGCTGCAGGCTGCGCAGGTGGAAGTCAGGGCTCATCCACTCAGCGATGAGGCTCTGCTGAGCGGTGCTGAACTGGGTCGCGAACGGATACGTGTAGAGCGCCAGCCCGTGCGGCGTAGCCGCCACAGCCACCGCTGAGAGAAGCGTGACCAGGCCGAGCCGGCGGAAGTGCTGCGCGTGGGCGGGCTGCCTGGTCCAGACCCACATCGCCGCTTCCGCGACCAGCACGACGCCGAGGATCACGAACGCCACTGCCCAGCCGCTGTGGAGGTTGGCCCAGAGGATCATCAGCAGCGGCAGCCAGAGGATGGCGCGGCTGCGTCCCGCCAGGTAGCGCCGGATCCACAGCAGCTGCAGGCAGACGAGCGCGAACGAGATCATCTGCGCCCGCGGTCCCCAGATCGGACCGCCCGCCAGCGCGGTCAGGGCGATCACCACGCCGCCGATCGCGAAGGGCTGGCGAAAGCCGTCGAACGCCTGCCAGATCCAGTAGAAGCCGAGCCAGGTGACGATGCCGAAGGCCAGGCTGATCGCGACGGAGCCGCCCAGCGCCCACAGCAGCGCCATCAAGACCTCGGACAGGTACTCGTGGTCTGTCCAGACGTGGTTGGGCACCGTGAACGTGTAGAGATCGCGCGACGGCAGCGCGTGGTGCGCCAGCATCCATTGGCCTGTGCGCAGGTGCCACCAGAAGTCGGGATCGTTGACCGGCGTGACGAACGCGGCGAAGAGGACGAGCGCGATCGACCCGATCAGGAGCGTGCGAGGCCCGAGCGGCGCATCGGAGAACCGCGGTCGGACCGCGGTGGGATCGGGGGTCGTCAGGCTTGCAGCAGCGATGGCAAGGGCATTGACGATCGACCGGACCCCTTCTTGTTAAGGGGATTTATCCCTACAAACGCATGTTGCGGAATCGGTGAATGCCCGCTACTCTTTCGCTCGCTTCGATGCAGCGCCTGGGCGCAAGACTTGTGCCCGGCCTGCGTTGGATCGCACCGTAACAGCCCGGAGTCTTTGAAAAGGAGGTGAGAAAAGGTGCTTTCGTCTTTGATTTGGAAGCTGCGCTCAGCGCTCAGCCGCCAGGAAGGCCAGGGTATGGTCGAGTACGCCCTGATCCTGGTGCTCGTGTCCATCGTGGTCATCCTGATCCTTACTCTGCTGGGCGGCACGATTCAGAACGTCTTCTCCGACATCGTACACGGCCTCTAGTAGACGTCCCGAGGAGGGCTTCGTCAGTGCGACGAGCCCTCCTCACCTCCTCAAATCGCAAGGAATCCCGCACTGAAACGTCGTGCAATCTAACCTGACATCGGAGGTGACCTAAAACCATGGCCTCAGCCCCTGTAGCTGCAACGCGTGCTCGTCCCGGAGGCGGCCGCCTGTTCATCGTCGTGGGGCTCGTCATGGCCCTGCTCGCTTTCCTGCTCGTGATCGTCGTGGGCAACTTTGCCGGCGGCGGCACAGTGGGTGGGGGAGCCCAGGTGCAAGTGATCGTGGCGGCTAACCCGATCGCTTTTCGAACCACCATCGCGCCGACCGACCTGACCACGAAGGGCTTCGTCCAGGCTGACGTTCCGCCTGGCTCCTTCCTCGCTTCGCAGAAGTCCTCCGTCGTCGGCTCGGTCGCCGAGCTGAGCATCGACAAAGGCCAGCCCTTGACTCAGAACATGCTGGCCAAGAACGCCAACGACGTCGTCGCCCCGACGACCTCTTACCTGCCGCTGCCGACCGGTTGGGTCGCCTACACGATGCCGACCAGCGAGCTGCAGGGAGTCGCCGGCTATCCGCAGGTCGGTGACTACATCACCGTCATCGCGTCAGCGGACCTGACCCTCTTCAGCACCGGTGGTCAGCAGAGCGGTCCGCCGCGTTTCGTCGCGAAGACCATCTACACGAACCTGCGCATCATCCGCATCGGTCCAGCCGGTGGAACCTCGGCCACGGCCTCATCGCAGCAGGGCGGGCTCAGCTCGAGCCTGACCGTCGAGATGACTCAGTGCGACGCCGAGTTCATGACCTGGCTGCAGGCCAAAACGACGCTGAAGTACACGCTCGAGTCGTACCACGACTACGCGCCCCAGCCGACCGCCGCCGACTCGGCCTGCCCGACGATCGCGGCCGCCCAAGGCGTGGGCCCGCGCGAGGTCGACGGTCGCTGGCACTTCAGCGCCATCGGCTAGCAGGAACAGCTAAAGGAGCGCGTTAGCGAGACAAGGATGGGCCTGCTAGACCGCGTCAAGGCGAGTCAGGCCGCCGACGGAGAGGATCGGGAGCTCGGGGGTGCTGCTGCAACCCTTGAACCGACCTCTCACAGGGGCGGCGGTGTAGCCACCGCGCCGGGGCGACCCCCTCGCGCGGCGGCGGGATCCGGCGACGCCGTGGTGGTCGAGCTCCCGTCGCGTGGCCCCGCGGCGCAGTCGCAGAGCCACGGCGCGAGCGCACCGTCTCGCGATGGCGGATCCCAGGGGTCCGCCGGCGGCCGGGGATCTGCTGCTACGGGTGGCGGCTCGTCGTCGACGGCCTTCATCAGCGCCAAGGCCCAGATTCATGCTCGCCTGGTCGAGCGCTACGCCGACGAGATCGACGTCACCGACCGCGACGGCATCCGCAAGCGCATCGCCGAGCTGGTGGACGAGTACCTGCGCGTGCGTGCGGTCCCCATCACGAGGACAGAGCGCGAGCGCCTCATCGATTCGCTCTTCGACGACGTCGTCGGTCTCGGACCGCTCGAGGGCCTCCTCAAGGACCCAGAGATCACCGAGATCATGATCAACCACCCGAAGCAGATCTACATCGAGCGCAAGGGCCGCACGATGCTCTCCAACGTCACCTTCGAGGACGAGCGCCAGCTGCGGCAGGTCATCGACCGCGTCGTCAGCGCGATCGGCCGGCGCGTCGACGAATCGACGCCGATGTGTGACGCGCGACTGAAGGACGGCTCCCGCGTCAACGTGATCATTCCGCCGCTGGCCCTGAAGGGCCCCTGCATGACCATCCGGAAGTTCAGCAAAGAGAAGCTGACGTCCGGTGACCTGGTCGAGTTCGGCAGCGCGACACCCGAGGTGATGAAGTTCCTCGAGGCCGCGGTCCGCGCGCGTATGAACATCCTGGTCTCAGGCGGCACCGGGTCCGGCAAGACGACGTTGCTCAACATCCTGTCGAGCTTCGTGCCGGCGGAGGAGCGGATCATCACCTGCGAAGACGCGGCCGAGCTGCAGCTTCACCAGGAGCACGTCGTGACGCTCGAGTCGCGTCCCGCCAACGTCGAGGGCAAGGGCGCCGTCCCCATCCGCGACCTGGTCAAGAACTCGCTGCGGATGCGACCCGACCGCATCATCGTCGGTGAGGTTCGCGGCGGCGAAGCGTTGGACATGCTGCAGGCGATGAACACCGGACACGACGGCTCGATGAGCACGCTCCACGCGAACTCTCCGCGTGACGCGCTGAACCGGCTCGAAACGCTGGTCCTGATGGCCGGCTCAGACCTGCCGTCGCGCGCCATTCGCGAGCAGATCGCGTCAGCGGTTCAGATCGTGGTGCAGCAGCAAAGGCTGCGCGGCGGCCCGCGGAAGATCGTCAGCATCGCCGAGATCACAGGCATGGACGGCGGCGAGATCCGCTTCCAGGAGATGTTCGTTTTCAAGCACATCGGCGTCGATCCCGAGGGCAAAGCGGTCGGCTACCATACCGCCACCGGAATCAAGCCCATGCGCTCAGAGCACTTCAGTGCCAGCGGCGAAGAGCTCGCGGACGAGCTCTTCGAACTGACTTCCGAGCCTCCGACGGAGAAGCTCTACTAATGCCCCAAGGAGGGAGGTTCAACCGATGGTGACTTACATCCTGGCGGCGATCGTCGCCGCCGGCGCGTTCCTCGTGGTGTTGGGCGTGGGCCAGGCCCGCAGGGCAGCCGGCGGGGCGGAGGATTTCAGCGACCGGGTCGCGAGCTATGGCGGCGACGCCGGCCTTGCGCTGGCCTCGGTGCGGCCCACTCCGCAAGGCCTACGCGAGTCGCTGAACCGCCTTTTCCAGCCTGCCGCAGACCGCCTCGGTCAGCGGGAGCAGAAGAGGGGCAAGCCGTCCCTGGCCGAGCAGCTCGCGAAGGCTGACCTCAAGCTACGCACGTCCGAGTTCGTGATGATCCAGTTCGGCCTGGTCATCCTCCTCGTGCTGCTGGCGCTGGTGCGCTTCGGGTTCCCGGGCGGCATCATCCCGATGCTGGTCGCCGGGGTGATCGGCTATTTCGCGCCGGGCTTCTACGTGAGCTTCCGGCAGAAGCGCCGTCTTCGCGCCTTCAACGGTCAGCTCGGCGACACGCTGACGCTGCTCTCGAACGCGCTGAAAGCCGGTTACTCGTTTGCGCAGGCGATCGACACGGTCGCCAAGAACGGCACCGCGCCGATCGCCGACGAGTTCGCCCGCGCAGTGCGCGAGATGAACCTCGGCGGCTCGGTCGAGGAAGCGCTGAACAACATGGTCAAGCGCGTCGCTTCCGACGACCTCGACCTCGTGGTCACGGCCGTCTCCATCCACCGCACCGTCGGCGGCAACCTGGCCGAGATCCTCGACAACATCGCGCACACCATCCGCGAGCGCATTCGCATCAAGGGTGAGATCCGGACGCTGACCGCGCAGGCGCGCGCATCGGGCTGGATCATCACGCTGCTGCCGATCGGTCTCGCGGTCCTGCTCTTCGTCATCGCGCCGAACTACTTCGGACCGATGACCAAGAACTTCATCGGCTACATCATGCTGGGCGTCGCGGCGCTGATGATCCTCATCGGCAACGCGATCATCCGCAAGATCGTGGCGATCGAGGTCTGACGAGATGCTCATAGCCATCGGACTGATCGCGGCCGGGGGCATCTTCCTGGTCTTCCTCGGTCTCGCCCTACGACCCGCCACCAGCACCGGCCAGATGCTGCAGCAGCGGCTGATGGCCTACGAGGACCAGCGGCCGATCAGCCTCGAGGAGCAGGAGCTCCAGCTGCCGTTCACCGAGCGCTTCCTGCGCCCGTTCATCGAGCGCGTCGGTCGGCGCCTGTCAGATCGAACCCCCGAGAAGGCGCGGCAGGACCTGCAGAACAAGCTCAACCTCGCCGGCCGGCCGTTCGGCCTGTCGTCGACCGACTTCATGGTCGTGCGCTACGTCGCCACGGTCGTGCTCGGTCTCGCCGGCCTCTTGCTCGGCTGGCTCTCCCAGAGCCCCGTCTGGCTGATCGTCTTCACCGCGGTCGGCGGCGCCACCGGCCTTTTCTACCCGCGGCTCTGGCTCGACCAGAAGGTCCGCGGCCGCCGCAAGGAGATCCAGAAGTCTCTGCCGGACGCGCTCGACCTGCTGACGATCGCGGTCGAAGCCGGCCTCGGCTTCGACGCCGCGCTGGCACGCGTCACCGATAAGTTCAAGAACGCCCTCGCGGACGAGTTCGCGACGGTCCTCCAGGAGACGCGCCTCGGGCGGCCCCGGCTGGAGTCGCTCGACGACATGGGGCGCCGGACCGGCGTCGAGGACCTGCACAACTTCGTGCAGGCGGTGATCCAGTCGGAGCAGATGGGTGTCGGCATCGCCCGCGTGCTGCGCATCCAGTCGGACGAGATCCGGCGGCGACGGCGACAGCGCGCGCAGGAGAAAGGAGCCCAGGCGTCCTTGAAGATGCTGTTCCCGATGGTCGGCTGCATCTTCCCGACGTTGTGGATCCTGCTGCTGGGCCCGGGCCTGCTGGGCGTGGTCGAAGCCGGGGTCTTCCACTAGGCGAAGAACGCCAGCGCCGCGTCTTTGAACCGGCGGTCGGTCACCGCACTCATGTGATCGCGGCCCGACAGCTCCACGAAACGCGCCTCGGCGAAGCGCTGCGCCAGCTCGGCGCCGCCGGGCGCCAGCTCGTCCCGCTCGCCGTTCACGATCAGCAGGGGCTTACGCACGCGACCCGGGTCCAGCGGCTCCGAGCGCGCCAGCCCCAAGATGCAAGCGGCCAGCGCTTCGAGGTCGTTCGTGGGCCGAGCGGCGGCGAACTGGTAGAACGTGTCGGCGACAAGGTCGCCCGGGCCGGACTCCCCGCGTAGGCGGGCCGCAATCGCCTCCGCCGACGAGACGCCACCGGAGAGGCCGACACCTCCGACCACGACCTTCCCGATCCGGTCGGGCAGGGTGGCCGCCATCCGGAGCGAGAGGCGACCGCCCATCGAGTAGCCGAGCAGGTCTGCCTCGCCGATCTGGAGGCCGTCCAGCAAGCGGACCACGTCCTCGACCATCCGATCTTCGAGGTACGCCTCGACCTCGTGCGGCTTGTCGCTCCGGCCGTGCCCTCTCTGATCGAGCCCCACGACCAGCCGGCCCGCCTTCACCAGCGTTTCGATCCAGCGGCTGCCCTCCCAGTTCAGGCGGAAGTCGGAGGCGAAGCCGTGCAGCAAGATCGTGGGGATGCCGTCGTCCGGACCCAAGAGGTCATAGGCGATGGAGATGCCGTCCGAGTCGAATCTCACCTTGGAGCTAACGTAGCCGCCGTGAGGTCCGTGCCGTGAGACTCGTCCATCCCGCCAGCGGCCGCGTGCTCGCCGAGAACCTGGAGATGCCGCGAACGATGTTCGGACGCGGCCTCGGCCTGATGTTCCGCCGCACTCTCGCGCCCGGTGGCGGCATGTGGATCGTGCCCTGCAACGGCATCCACATGTTCTTCATGCGCTTCGCGCTCGACTGCGTCTTCCTCGATCGGCAGGATCGCGTGCGGCGGGTGTACCGAAATCTCAAGCCCTGGCGGGTCGTGCCGCTGGTGTGGGGCGCGCACGGTGTGGCCGAGCTCCCCGCGGGGACGCTGGACGGCCTCGAACTGCCACGCGGAGAGCAGCTGGAGTTTCGGTAAAGAAGGTTGACCGCCCGCGGATGATCGCCGCGGGATGTTCGACACCTTCCTGGATCTCCTGCTGCCGGCCAGGTGCGGCAGCTGCGGCAGCCTCGGCGCGTGGCTCTGCCCGGCCTGTCGAGACCGCTGCCGGCGCCTGGAGGAGCCGCTCTGCCCGCGCTGCGGCGTGGAGCTGCCGTTCTTGAAAGCTTCCTGCGGCTGCGCCCACCGGCTGCGCTCGTTGCGGCGCCTGCGCGCGGCCGCGGCCTACGAAGGGCCGGTGGAGAGGGCGATCCAGCGCTTGAAATACGAGGGCTGGCGACCGCTTGCACGCCCGCTCGCGGGACTGGTCGCCGATCGCCTGGCGGTCGACGGGCTGGCGGCCGCGCAGCTGGTCCCGGTCCCTCTGCACCCGGCCCGCCAGCGTCAGCGGGGCTTCAACCAGGCAGACCTGCTCGCGGAAGAGCTGCGGCGCCGCCTGCGGCTCACGCCTTCCCGCGGCCGGCTGATCCGATTGCGCGACACGCCGTCGCAAGTCGGGCTCGATCGCGTCCGGCGCGCCGAGAACGTGGCCGGCGCGTTCCGCTGGGAGGGGCAGGATTTGCGCGGCGCCGCCGTTGCAGTGATCGACGACGTCGCGACCACGGGAGCGACCCTGGAGGCATGCGCGTCGGCGCTGCGACAGGCCGGTGCGGGCGCCGTGACCGGCCTCGCGGTTGCCCGCCGCGCCGCGTGACAGTCGTCTATATTTCCCCCGCACTTCTTTAGAGAAGGTAGGAAAACGATGGCAGTTCGAATCCCCGGAATCGATCTTCAGGAGTACTACGGCCAGCTCGGCCCGATCCAGCCGCTGGTCGAGGACGACCGCGTGACCGAGGTCATGGTCAACGGCATCGACCACATCTACGTCGAGATGGGCGGCAAGCTCGTGCTCACCAACCTGAAGTTCGCCGACGAGGACCAGCTGCTGAACGTGATCCAGTTCATCGTCCGCTCGGTCGGACGGCGGATCGACGAGCGCGTGCCGCTCGCGGACGCGCGCCTTGCAGACGGCTCGCGTGTCAACGCCGTCATCCGGCCGCTGGCGCTGGACGGCCCGCTGCTGACGATCCGGAAGTTCGCCCGCGACCCGTTCCAGGTCGAGGACCTGATCCGCTTCGGGAGCTGCACGGAGGTGGGCTTCGGCTTCTTGAAGGCCGCTGTCCTGGCGATGGCGAACGTGATCGTCTCCGGGGGCACGGGCACCGGTAAGACGACCTTCCTGAACGTGCTTTCAGGCTTCATCCCGCCGGACGACCGCATCGTCACGATCGAAGACGCCGCCGAGCTCCAGCTCCACCAGGAGCACGTCTGCCGGATGGAGACGCGGCCCAAGGACATCAACGGCGAGGGCGAGATCGCCATCCGCCAGCTCGTGATCAACTCCCTGCGCATGCGCCCGGACCGCATCGTCGTCGGTGAGTGTCGCGGCGGCGAGGCGCTGGACATGCTCCAGGCCATGAACACCGGTCACGACGGCTCGATGACCACGATCCACGCGAACAGCCCGCGCGACGCCCTGGCCCGCCTCGAGACGCTGGTCCTGATGGCCGGCACGGACCTTCCAGTGAAGGCGATCCGTCAGCAGGTCGCCGGCGCGATCAACATCTTCGTCCAGCTCAACCGGCTGCGCGACGGCTCGCGTCGCGTCACGCAGGTCACCGAGGTGACCGGCATGGAAGGCGAGACGATCACGATGCAGGACATCTTCGTGTTCGAGTCGCACGGCGCCGGGCCGGACGGCAAGATCATCGGCGACTTCGTGCCGACCGGGCTGCGCCCCAAGATCCTCGACCGGATGTTCTCGATGGGCCTCCCGCTGCCCCAGGAGATCCTGACCCTGTTCCCCGAGCGCCAGCAGGCCTGGAGCGGCTAAGCGCGGAAGGAACCCAGGTTCCTCCCGCGAACCCTCTTCCCGGGAACACGCCAGGCTTGTCGGCGCTTGGAAGACGGACTCACACAGCCCGGCGAAGCCGGGCTTTACTGCAGCGCTAGATCTCGTCTTCGGGGCCTAAACTAGCCCTCGTGAAGGTCGTGATCCACGACCGGACGGAGCGCCTCCCGGCTCATCTGCGCTCCGATGCCGAGCGCAAGCTCGAACGCCTCAGCCGGCACTTCGACCGCGTGCTCGAGGCCGAGGTCCACTTCGAAGAGGAGAGCCGCCGCAGCCGTGAGCGACGTGTGGTGAGCCGCATCCTCGTTCATGCACTCGGCCGCAAGGCGCCCCTGCTCAAGGCGCAGGAGAAGGCTGCGGACGAGCAGGCCGCTCTCGACCTCGCGCTCGACAAGATCGACCGGCAGGTGCGCAAGCTGAAGGAGCGGCGCCGCGAGCGGCGCATCGTGGGTCCCGCCGAGATGACCGTCGCCATGAACGGCGACGCGGCGCCCACCGTCAGCTCCGAGCTGGACACAGTTCACCGGCACCTCAAGTCCGAATCGGTCGAGCAAGCGCGGGCCAGGCTCGAGGCCGAAGGAGGCCAGTTCCACCTCTTCCTGAACGAGGACTCCGGCGAGGTCAACCTCATCTACTGGCGGGCCGACGGCGGCCTGCGCGTGATCGCACCGGTTCTCCACTGACCCGACTGGGTATTTATTAGACCTATGCCACTCCTCGGCGGCCTCTTCGATCCCAACGAGCGCGAGGTCAAGCAGCACCTGCGGCTCGCCGCGACGGTCGGCGAGCTCGAGGCGGAGCTCGAAGCCCTCGACGACGCCGGCCTGCGCGCGCGCTCCGACGAGCTGCGCAAGCGCGCCGAAGAGGAAGACCTAGACGACCTGCTGGTAGAGGCCTTCGCGCTGGTTCGTGAGTCGGCCCGCCGGACCATCGGGCTGCGGCACTTCGACGTCCAGCTGGTCGGAGGCGTCGTGCTCCACCAGGGCCGGATCGCCGAGATGAAGACCGGCGAAGGCAAGACCCTCGTCGCCAGCCTGCCGCTCTACCTGAACGCGCTCGAGGGCAAAGGCGCCCACCTCGTGACCGTCAACGACTACCTGGCGCGCCGCGACGCGGGCTGGATGGCGCCGGTCTATCACCTGCTCGGTATGACCGTTGGCATCATCGTCCCCGACGCATCCTTCATCTACGACCCCGAGTTCGTCGACGAGGCCCACCCGGACTCGCGGCTGCAGCACCTGCGGCCCTGCACGCGGCACGAGGCCTACCGCGCCGACATCACGTACTGCACCAACTCAGAGCTTGCCTTCGACTACCTGCGCGACAACATGGCGGTCGACTTCGAGCAGCTGGTCCAGCGCGAGCTTAACTTCGCGATCGTCGACGAGGTGGACTCGATCCTCATCGACGAGGCCCGCACTCCGCACATCATCTCGGGCCAGGGAGAGGACTCGACCGACAAGTACTACCAGTACGCGCAGATAGCCGCCCAGCTCAAAGAGGACCAGGACTTCACAACCGATCTGAAGCACAAAGCGGTCTCGCTGACCGAGGAAGGCATCGCCCGGGTCGAGAAGCTGACGGGCATCCAGAACATCTACGACATCGAGAACGTCACCGAGGCTCACCAGATCAACCAGGCCCTGAAGGCGAAAGCCCTCTTCCTCAACGAGCGCGACTACCTCGTGATCAACGGTGAGGTGGTCATCGTCGACGAGTTCACGGGCCGCACGATGCCCGGCCGGCGGTGGTCCGACGGGCTGCACCAGGCGGTCGAGGCCAAAGAGCGCATGCGGGTCCAGCAGGAGATGAAGACCCTGGCGACGATCTCCGTGCAGAACTACTTCCGGCTCTACGACAAGCTCGCCGGGATGACCGGTACCGCCATCACCGAAGCCGAGGAGTTCCACAAGATCTATTCGCTCGAGGTGCTGCCGATCCCGACGCACCAGCCGATGGTCCGCGCCGACCACGCCGACCTCATCTACAAGACCGAGGAATCGAAGTTCAACGCGGTGATCGACGAGATCGTCGACTGCCACCAGCGCGGCCAGCCCGTGCTCGTCGGCACCGTCTCGGTCGAGAAGTCGGAGCGTCTCGGCCGGATGCTGGAGAAGCGCGGCGTGCCGCACAACGTGCTCAACGCGAAGTACCACGAGCGCGAGGCGCTGATCGTCGCCGAAGCCGGTCAGGCCGGCGCCGTCACCATCGCCACCAACATGGCGGGTCGCGGCACCGACATTGTCCTCGGCGAGGGGGTCAAAGACGTCGGCGGCCTGCACATCATCGGCACGGAGCGCCACGAGAGCCGCCGCATCGACAACCAGCTCCGCGGCCGTTCCGGACGGCAGGGCGACCCCGGCTCCAGCCGCTTCTACATCTCGCTCGACGACGACCTGATGAAGATCTTCGGACCGTCGGCAGAGCGCATCGGTGGGCTCATGGAGCGCTTCGAGACCGAGCCGATCGAGAGCCGCATGGTGTCCCGGTCGATCGAGAGCGCCCAGCGCAAGGTCGAGGGTATGAACTTCGACGCTCGCAAGCACCTCGTCGAATACGACGACGTGATGAACAAGCAGCGCGAGATCATCTACGAGGAGCGCCGGAAGGTGCTCGAGGGCGCCGACACCCGCGGCAACATCGAGACCTACATCCGGGCGCTGATCGACAAGGGCATCGAGACGCACTGCGTAGCCCGCCACGCGGAGAACTGGGACCTCGAGGGGCTGGTGGGCTACCTCGGGCAGTACTTCCCGCTGGCCCCTGGCACTGTCGTGCCGGACGAGGCGACGGCCGGCGGTCGCGAGTCGCTCGGCGAGTTCCTGGCCGAAGCCGCGGTGCGCTCCTACCAGGCCAAAGAGGACGCGCTCGGCGTGGAGCTCATGCGGCAGCTCGAGCGCTTCGTGATGCTCCGCACGATCGACCAGAAGTGGATGGACTACCTGACCCAGATGGAGCAGTTCCGGGAGGGGATCGGATTCCACGGTTACGCCCAGCGCGACCCGCTGATCGAGTACAAGAACGAGGCTTTCCACATGTTCGAGGAGCTGGTGGAGGCGATCCAGGCGGACATCGTGGCGGGCGTCTACCGCGCCGAAGTCCGGGTCGAGGAGCCGCCGCCGATGCCGGAGGCCCCGCGGGTTCTCGCGACCAGCGGCCCGTCCGATCCGTCGGGCGACGGTAAAGGCAACGGAAACGGCAGCCAGCCGCGAGGCGGGCGCCCCTTGGTGCCCGCCGGGGCGGGGACGGTGGCGGACTTCTCGAAGGTCGGGCGCAACGACCCCTGTCCGTGCGGATCGGGGCGCAAGTACAAGCGCTGTCACGGGCGGTAGCCGATGGACGCCGAATTCAGCCCCAAAGAGCTTCTCGACCGCGTCCTGCAGCTGAAGGAGCATCTTTGACCTCGCGCGCAAAGAGGCGCGCGCAGCCGAGCTCGAGTCCCTCCTAGCCCAACCGGGCGTCTGGGACGACTCGCAGCGCGCCACCCGGCTCGCCAAGGAGATGGCAGGGCTCAGGCAGGAGGTCGACGCCTGGGACCACATGGGACGCCGCGCTCGAGACCTCGTCGAGCTCGCCCAGCTTGCCGCCGAGGACGACGAGCTTGGCCCCGCGGTCGACGAGGAGCTGAAGGCCGTAAGGCAGGAGCTCGGTCAGCGCGAGCTGGACCTGCTGTTCGCGGATCCTTACGCCTCGCACGCGGCCGTCGTCTCCATCTCGGCGGGCCAGGGCGGGATCGAGGCCCAGGACTGGGTGGAGATGCTGCTGCGGATGTACCTCAAGTGGGCGCAGCGCCGCGGCTATGCCGCAGAGGTGCTGGAAGCCTCACCGGGCGAGGAGGCCGGACTCAAGTCGACGACGTTCACGATCGCCGGCTCCCGTGCCTACGGGTACCTGCGCTCCGAGCACGGGGTGCACCGGCTGGTCCGGATCTCTCCTTTCGACCAGCAGCACCGCCGGCACACGACGTTCGCGCTGGTCGAGGTGATGCCGGAGCTGGAGGAATCCGAGGAGGAGGAGATCCAGATCGACCCGGAGGAGCTCCGGATCGAGACCTATCGTTCGACCGGCGCGGGAGGGCAGCACGTCAACAAGACCGAGTCCGCCGTGCGCATAACGCACCTGCCGACCGGAACCGTCGTCACCTGCCAGAACGAGCGCTCGCAGATCCAGAACCGCGAGACCGCGATGAAGATCCTGCGTTCCCGCCTGTTTCAGCGGCGCCGCCAGGAGGAGGCCGAGAAGCGAAACGAGCTCCGCGGCGAGCTGATGCCGGCCGGCTTCGGCTCGCAGATCCGCAGCTACGTCATGCAGCCGTACACGATGGTCAAGGACTTGCGCACGGAGGTCGAGGTGGGGGATGTGCAGTCCGTGCTGGACGGCGACCTCGACCAGTTCATGGAAGCCTGGCTGAGGTGGCGCCTGACCCAGGAGAGCTCCTAGCCGAGAACGGCTACGGCGGGCGGCTCGCCTCGAATCGCCGGGGGGAGTGCACCAAGTCTTGTTCGAAGCGCCGCCGGGCGGGTTCGGCAAGCGAGAGTAGCCTGCCGGCGCGGTTGGTGGTTATACTGCGACCGACCTAGAAGCGCGTACTCGCGCTCGTCGCACTCCACTACGCAGCAACGCACATGGTGATAAGACCGGACTTCGCGTCGAAGCCACATATCAGCTTTCAGCACGTCTGGAAGCGGTATGCCAACGGCACCGAGGCACTCAAAGACGTCGAGCTGGCGGTGCCCGAGGGCGATTTCATGTTCCTCGTCGGGCCTTCGGGGGCAGGCAAGTCGACGCTGATCCGCCTCCTGATCCGCGAGGAGAAGCCGACCAAGGGCAAGATCTTCGTGGCCGGCCAGGAGCTCGGCCGCATGCGGCGGCGCCGGCTGCCGAAGTACCGCCGGAAGGTCGGCCTGGTGTTCCAGGACTTCAAGCTCCTGCCGCGCCTCACCGTTCACGAGAACGTGGCGTTCGCACTCCGCGTCCACGGCGAGTCGAGGCAAGTGATTCGCGAGCGGGTCGCCGAAGCGCTGGAGACCGTGGGTCTCAAGCACAAACACGAGAAGTACCCGACCGAGCTGTCCGGCGGCGAGCAGCAGCGCGTGGCGATCGCCCGAGCGTTGGTGCACTCGCCGAAGCTCATCATCGCGGACGAGCCCACCGGCAACCTGGACCCCGCGACCGCGTGGGAGATCATGCAGCTCTTCCTGCAGATCAATGCGCGCGGCGCGACTGTCGTGATGGCAACGCACAACCGCGACGTCGTCGACCTGATGCGTCGTCGGGTGGTGCTGATAGAAGGCGGCCGCGTCGTCAGAGACGACCGCGCCGGGAGATACCATGAGGCCCTGGCGGCATCTGCTGTTCGCGCTTAGCAGCGCCTGGCAGAGCTTTTGGCGGAACGCCGCGGTCAGCCTGACCGCGGTGATCTCGATCACGCTGATCCTCGCCCTCGCTGGCGTCAATCTCGTGCTCGGTCACGCGCTCGGTGGCGTGCTCCAGACGTATGAGCAGCGCGTCGCCGTGATGAACATCAGCGTGCAGGACAACGTCCCATTGACGACAGTCGACGACTTCATGAACACGCTGCGTCATGACGCGCGG
>DASUWK010000049.1:0-69208 GCA_036378435.1 Candidatus Dormiibacterota bacterium
ATCATGCCGTCCACGATCCTGTGATCGAAGGAGATGCACGCGTTCATCATCTGCCTGATCGCGATGCCGTCGCCGATGACGACGGGCCGCTTCACGATCGACTCGGTCGTCAGGATGGCGGCCTGCGGCTGGTTGATGATCGGCTGCGAAGCCACCGACCCGGTCGGGCCGGTGTTGTTCAGGGTGAAGGTTCCGCCCTGCACGTCCTCGGGCTTCAGCTTCTTGTCCCGCGCGCGCGTCACCAAGTCATTGACGGCGCGCGCCAGGTCGACGAAGCCGAGCCGGTCTGCGTCCTTCACCACTGGGACGATCAGCCCGTCTGGCACGGCGACCGCCAAGCCGACGTTGTAGTAGCGCTTGAGCGCTATGCCATCGTCGGTCCATGACGAGTTGAGGAAGGGGAACTCCTTCAGCGCGTCACACACGATCTGGATGACGAAGGGGAGGTAGGTCAGAGGAATGCCGTTGCGGCGCTGGAAGCCGTCCTTTTCGGAATCGCGGTAGCGCACCAGCTCGGTGACGTCGACCTCCTGCAGCGTCCAGGCGTGCGGCGACGTCGCCAGGCTGCGCGTCATGTGCTCGGCGATCGACTTCCGCATGGCGCTGAGGCGCACGAGCTCTTCCCGCGCCCCGTCGGCGGCGGCTGGCGGGGTCGGCTGGCTCACCCTCTCGGCCTGCGGGGAGGGCTGGGGAGGGGCTGTGGGAGCGGCACCGCCCCGCTCGATGTACGCGAGAACGTCGTCGCGGGTCACGCGGCCACCGTCCCCGGAGCCGGTGATCTGGGCTGGATCGACGCGGTGCTCCTCCGCCAGGCGGCGGACCGCCGGACTGAAGCGCGGCCGCTCGCCGGCCGGGGCTTCCGCAGCGGGGGCGGCTGGCGCCGCTGGTCCGGACGCGGCCTCCTCAGCCGTCGCCTGAGCGACAGCCTCGGCCGCGGGCTCGCTGGTGCGGGTCTCTTCGTCGGCGGCGCCGTCGACCTCGATCTCGGCGATCAGCGCGCCGACCTCGACCGTCGTGCCTTCCGCCACCTCGATCTTCACGAGCTTGCCCTCGAAGGGCGAGGGGATCTCCGCGTTGACCTTGTCCGTGACGACCTCGACGATCGGCTCGTCGCGTTTGATGAAGTCGCCCTCCTGCTTCAGCCAGCGGTCCACGGTGCCTTCGGTGACGGATTCGCCGAGCTGCGGCATCTTGATCTGGGCGACTGCCATTACGGCGTCAGGTTAGCAGCGAGCCAGCGGTTCACCTCTGCCTGCGACCGGAGGCGGACGCAGCGGGCGCCGGCCAGCCGGCCGGGCATCTCGCGGCGCCGCCGGCGGTAGGTCGACAGCGCGAACCGGAACAGGCTGTCGCGCGCGAAGACTGCGGCGTAGATGGTCTCGCGGTTTCCGTTCCAGAGCTCCTTTCGCGTCACGATGCGGCGCGCGGTGCGCTTGGCCATCCGCCACAGGCACACGGCGACCGGGAGATCGAGCCAGAGCACAACGTCCGCGGCGTCCGTCACCGATCCTTTGAGCCGCCCGTGGTAGTTGCCGTCGATGACCCAGCCGGCCTGGGCGGCGGCGATCGCGACCTTCTGCTCGAAGTCCGGAGCGGGTTGCCAGTCCGCAAGATGGTGCAGCGCGTCGAGCTCGATGCAGGGCACACCCAGCCGGCTCGCCAGAAGCTTGGCAAGGGTCGTCTTGCCGGCTCCACTCATGGTCGAGACGACGGCGATGCGCGGAGTCGCGGGCAGCAAGGGACCGTCATCCACTCTCGAGTCTCCGCTCACGTCGTCGCGGAGCCTGACTCATGCCCAAAGGCCTGTTACCCTCAGCGGCCGAAATGGGGAGGGCCGGGGCGCTGATCGCGCTTGCGTTCGTGATCGTCGCGTGCGGTGCACAGCCGCCGTCGCCGGGAGCTGCGGCAGCCACCGCCTCGCCGGCCGTTTCTCCGTCTCCGAGCCCCTCGCCGTCGCCCAGCCCGTCGCCGTTGCCATCACCGGCCGCCGCTCCGTCGCCGTCGCCGGCGGCGTTCACGGGCGCCGTGGGGCTCGCCGGCTGCCCCGCTCCGGCCGCCGGTCAGCATCCGCTCGGCTCGCAGGGCCCGCCTGGGGCCGGCGTCCACTCAGACGCCTCGCTCAAGTGGAGCGGGTGCGGCTCGGTCACGGTGCCGCCCGGTACGACGCGGTTCATCACCGGGAACAGCTGGCAGCTCGGATACGCCACGAGCTGCCCGAACGGGCTCGACTACGGCCCCGGGGGAATGGGCACCAGCGTCAAGTTCAATGAGAAGCTTGTCGACGGCTCCGCCGGTCCGGATGAGGTGGATGCCGCCGGGCCGTGGACCGACAGCGGCGACGGCACCATGGCCTACGGCGGCAACTACCAGGTCAAGATCACCGCGCTGGACCCGCGGTGCCGCTGGACGGTGGCGGTCTACCCCGCTAGCTAGGAGGCCGGGGCCCGGCCGGGCGCTTCGCTCGCCTGGTCAGCGCAAAGAGCCCGAGCGAGACCACCAGCAGGATGAGGCCGATCGACAGCCACCGCTGATCGCCGGTCATGAAACTCCCCTTGATCAGCCCGAGCCCCTGGCCGGTCCAGACCAGGCCCGCCAGCGCCAGGACGGCGGCGACGACCCTGCCGAGCGCTCGCATGGGCGGATCGTAGGCCCAGTGACATACTCTGCGGCGCCATGAGTTGGCTGCGATCGCTCGGCACCTTCCGCCGCGTGACGGTAGTGAGCCTGCTGCTGGCCGTCGCCGCTGTCCTGCTCATCGCCCTCGCCAAGGGCCTGCATGCGGCGGGACTGACCACCGGACTGCCGGTCGTCCTCGTCGTGGCTCTGCTGCTGGCGTGTCTTGCTTTCGCCCTCTACGTCACGAACCGCGACCTGTCACCGCGCGAGGGCGGGCAGATGCCGATGGAGCTTCAGCTGGCGAATGTCTTCGGCATCGCCTTGCTGGTGCTGCCGGCCATATGTGGCAGCGCCGCTTACCTCACGTTGACTCAGGATCGGGCCGCGCTGAGTCCTGTGCTGGCGGTCGTCGCAATAGCCGCGGCACCCGCCGCCGGAGCCTTCGCTGGCTGGATTCAGCGACGGTGGCCGCCTCTCGCCACGACCTGATCGGGCTGAGGCCTGAAGGGCAGGCTGGAGGCGACGGGCAGAATCGAACTGCCGATCGGGGTTTTGCAGACCCCTGCCTTACCACTTGGCTACGTCGCCCCGGCAGCCCAAGAATTCTACCCATGGATTCTGCTGACCTCAGGGACGTTCTGGCGGCGCTGCCGGGAGGCGTGGTGGTCGTCGCCGCGCCCTTCGAAGGCAGCTTCCGCGGGCTGACCGCGACCAGCCTGACCGCAGTCTCGCTCGACCCACCGCTAGTCCTCGTCAGCCTCGACTCGCTCGCGGTGACCACCGACGCCGTGCGCACTGCCGAGCGGTTCAGCATCAGCCTCCTGGAGCGGCGCCAGGAGTTCCTGGCTGAGCGCTTCGCCGGTCGCGCGCCGATGGTCGCCGGCGACTGGCACGAGGTGCCGCACCGGCTGTCACCGGGCGGGCTGCCCTACGTTGAAGGCGGCGTCGCCTGGTTCGAGTGCGAGCTGGAACAGGCTCACGAAGCCGGGGACCATGTGATCGCCATCGGAGCGGTCGTCCACGCCGAGCGCGCCGCCGGCGAACCGCTGGTCCATTGGGACCGCGCGTTCTGGCGCCTCGCTCATTAGCGAACCAAGGGAGGAACACGAAGTGGCTGGGATTGAAAAGGTCGCCGTGGTCGGCGCGGGCACGATGGGATCACAGATCGCGCTCCAGACCGCGCTGTCGGGCAAGTACAGCGTCGCATTGACGGATGCCGACGCAAGCCAACTCGAGAGGGCGGAGGCGGCCAACGACAAGCTGCTCAACCGCGCGGTGGAGCGCGGACGCGCCAGCCAGGAGCATTCCGACGCGGCGCGCACGGCCCTCAGCTACACGCCCGACCTGGCGAAGGCGGAAGGCGCCGGGCTCGTGATCGAAGCCATCTACGAGAACCTCGAAGCCAAGCAGGAGCTGTTTCGGCGGCTCGACGAGATCGCCGGCCCTGACGCCATCCTCGCGAGCAACTCCAGCAGCATCGCCATCTCGCGACTGGCCTCGGTCACGAAGCGCCCGGCCAGCTGCTGCAACCTCCACTTCTTCCATCCGGTCACGGTCATGGAGCTTTGCGAGGTCGTGCGGGGCCCGCAGACCTCGGACGCGACCGTCGACATCGCGATGGAGTTCGTCCGCAGCATCAACCGCGTCCCGGTGCTGCTCCAGAAGGAGATCCACGGCTTCATCGTCAACCGCATCCTCTTTGCCGCCACCGAGGAGGCGCTGCACCTGCTCGAGGGTGGCTACGCGACCTTCGAGGACATCGACACCGCTGTGAAGAAAGGCCTCAACTGGCCGATGGGCCCGTTCGAGCTGCTGGACTTCAGCGGCATCGACGTCTTCTACGGCGCCATGCTCGACCGTTTCGAGCGGGGCGAAGGGCCGGAACCGCGCCCCACGCTCAAGCAGAAGGTGGAGACAAAGGAGCTGGGCCGCAAGACCGGGAAGGGCTTCTACGAATACGCCGCCAGGGGCTCGGGCGGGTAAATTCTCTGCACGCCGCCGGCGGGTGTGGTGGAACTGGCAGACACACGGGTCTTAAAAACCCGGGCCGCAAGGCGTGTGGGTTCGAGCCCCACCACCCGCACCAGGCCATGGCGCCTCGCCGGTCGAGTTCGGCCACGCCTTTAGAATCGAGCTCTATGCGTTCGGAAGAGATCCCTGAACAGGAGCCGGACGAGCCAGAAGAGGAGCCAGCCCAAGCCGAGCAGTCCGTGGCGACGCTCGTGCCTTCAGTCGGGCAGGCGGCGCGTGAGTTCGAGTTTCGGACGGAAGCGCTGAGCCTGGCCGAGCTGACGGACGGCTCGACGCTGGCGCGCAAGCTGACCGAGGCTTCAAAAGAGGGCTGGGACTTGGTCTCGGTTCTCGACGCGGGCGACCACCGCGTTATCGTCTACCGGCGCGGCAAGCGCTCCGAGCGCCAGTCGCACCCGGTCGGCTTCTTCCCCCAATCGCGGTCTTAGTTCTGCCAGGCATTTGAGCACTTCACCACGACGCAAGAAGCGGATCCTGATGGTCGAGGACGACCCCGACATCCGGCTGATGGTGGCCGAGGTCTGCCGCCGCGAGGGTTACGACGTCATCGAGGCCGCCAACGGCCGAACCGGCGTGCAGCAGGGCGGCTCGCAGCAGCCCGACCTCGTCCTGCTGGACTGGGTGCTGCCTGACATCTCCGGTCTCGATGTTTGTCGCGAGCTGCGGCGTCAGGGACTGACGTGCCCGGTCATCATGCTGACCGGCCGCGCCGCGAAGGTCGACATCGTCGTCGGCCTCGAGGTGGGGGCGGACGACTACATCACGAAGCCCTTCGACTCGCGTGAGCTGGCGGCTCGGCTGGGCGCGCACCTGCGCCGTAGCGCGATGATGCCGAGCCCGAGCCGGGAGGGCGTGGTCACCGTCGGGTCGGTCGAGATCGACACGCAAGGGCGCCGTGTGCGCGTCGGCGAGCGCGAGGTCAAGCTCACGATGACCGAGTTCGACCTGCTGGCGCTGCTGGCGGCGAACCCGGGCCGTGTACTCACCCGCGCGCAGCTGCTCGAGAAGGTGTGGGGCTACCTCGCGGAGGTCGATTACCACTCGGTCGACCCGCACATCCAGCGCCTGCGCAAGAAGCTCGATACGCTCGGCGAGGCGGGCGTGGCGCTGGAGGCGGTCCCAGGTCTCGGTTACCGGCTCTCGGCAAAGCCCGCTTAGGGACCACGTGGGTGACAGCAGGCCCCTAGGCGTCTTCGACTCCGGCGTGGGCGGACTGACCGTCCTGAAGGAGATTCACCGGCGGCTGCCGCAGGAGCCCACGATCTACGTCGGCGACCTCCTGCACTTCCCGTACGGCCCGCGCTACCCGGAACAGGTCCGCGAGTTCGCCTTCGACATCATCCGCTACCTCCAGAGCCGCGACGTGAAGCTGATCGTGATCGCCTGCAACACAGCGACCGCGGCCGCGCTGGACCAGGCGCGCGAGGTGTTCGACGTGCCGATCGTGGGCGTCATCAGCCCCGGCGCGCAGGCGGCCGTCGAGGCGACACGCAAGGGGCTGATCGGCGTCATCTCAACAGAGGGCACGCGCGCGAGCCAGCAGTACCTGCACGCGGTCAAGGAGCTCGACCCGACGATCGGCGTCTATCAGAAGGCGTGTCCTGAGCTGGTCGAGATCGTCGAGGCCGGGGAGGCCGAGTCAGGACGTGCGGACGAAGTGCTGCGCGACGACCTGCGAGAGATCGTCGATCTCGGCGCGGACGTGCTGGTGCTCGGCTGCACCCACTACCCGCTGCTGAAACCCGCGATCCGGAGGGTCTACCCCGGCGCCTTCGAGCTGGTCGACTCGGCCGAGCCGACGGCCGCCAAGGTCGAGCGCCTGCTGGACCACTCGCGGATGCGCGCCGACGGAGACGGTCCCCACCACGAGCTCATCGTCACGTCGATCCCCGATCGCTTCCACGAGGTGGCGCAGATTCTGTTCGGCGAGGACGTGCCCGAGGTCCGCGAGGTCAACCTCTGGGACTGACTGAGGACCTCGAACGCCTGGAGGCCGAGCTCCAGGCTCTTCTGGCCGAGGACATCGAGCTGGCGCGCGACCCGATGCGGTCCCTTTTCTCGGCGGGCGGAAAGCGGCTGCGGCCCACCCTGGTGTTCCTTGCCGGCGCCCTGGGCGGCGCGGACTACGAGCGCCTGGCGCCTGCCGCCATCGCCGTGGAGCTGGTGCACGCGTCGACGCTCGTGCATGACGACGTCATCGACCACTCGCCGACCCGCCGCGGGCTGCCCACGGTGGCGGCCGCTGACGGCGACGGGCGGGCGATCGTCGTGGGCGACTTTTACTTCGCCCGCGCTTATGGCCAGGCCGCGCGGAGCGGGGACGCCGAGGTGGTCGGGATCCTCGCCGAGGCCGTGCGGCTGGTTTGCGAGGGCGAGCTCCGGCAGCAGGAAGAGCGGTTTCGCTACCGCGTCGGCATGTACCGCTACTTCCGCCGCATCCGGCTCAAGACGGCGAGCCTCCTCGAGGCGGCCTGCGACCTGGGCGCCGTGCTCGGTGGCCTGGACGGCGCGTCGCGGCTGGCCCTCCGGACGTACGCGATGTACCTTGGGCTGGCCTTCCAGGTCGCCGACGACCTGCTCGACTATCTGAGTGACGAGGCGGAGGTCGGCAAGCCCGTGGGCCACGACCTCCTGGAAGGCAGCGCCACCCTGCCACTGCTCTTGGCCCGCACCGACCAGAGTGTCGCCGGACAGCTCGGTGCCCTCCTAGGTCAGGGCAAGCAGCTCGATGAGACTGAGGTCGCGCAGGTGGTCGCCTTGGTGCGCCAATCGCAGGCTCCCGAGCTCACGCGCCGGCGGGCGCAGGCGCTGGCCGGCCGCGCTCGCGAGGCGCTGGCCAAAGCGCCCGCCCACCCGGCACGCGAGGCCCTCGACGCCCTTACCACCTTCGTGGTCGAGCGGACCTCTTAGTTGGAACCCTAGAGTGGGCGGGTGCAGCGGACGCTACTGAGCCTCGCTCTGGGCCCCGGGGAGGCCGAGCTCGCGCTCCGCGAGAGGGCATCGCTGAGCGCGCCCGAGGGTGAGCGGCTGCTCGCCATGCTGGGCGCAGATCCGGCGGTCGAGGGGACGCTCGTGCTCTCAACCTGCGGCCGCACCGAGGTGTACGTGAGCGGGCTCCATCCGGCGGCCCTGCGCAAGGCCGTCTTGAGATCGCTCAGGGCCGTACATGGCAAGGGGTTCGACGCTTACAGCTCTCACCTCGCCGAGCGCCGCGACGGCGCCGCCGCCCTCCACCTGTTCCGCGTCGCGAGCGGGCTCGAGTCGCCGCTGCTGGGCGAGTCCCAGATCCTCGGGCAGGTGCGGGTGGCGGCACGCCAGGCACGAGCGGCCGGCGCGCTGGATCCCCTGGTCGGCGGCACCGCGGACCGCGCGATAGCCGCGGCTAGGCGCGCGCGGCAGGAGAGTGGCCTGGGCCGCGGCGCAGCCTCCATCGGACAGGCGGCGGTCGCGCTCTTGCGCGAGGTGTGCGGGGAGGTGGCGGGCGCGGCCGTGCTGGTGGTTGGCGCCGGTGAGATCGGCACCCTGGCTGCGCGGGCACTTTCCCGCACCGGGGCAGAGCTCTTGGTGGCTTCGCGCACCCGCGCCTCGGCGGACAGCCTGGCGCTCCGCGCGGGCGGCGAAACGGTGCCCCTGGACGAGCTCATGCCGGCGCTCGCGCGGGTGGACGCCGCCGTGTTCTGCGCGAGCGCCGCCGAGCCCTTGCTCGGCGTCGAGGCGCTTGACGCGGCAGTGCGCGGCAGGCGTGACCAGCTGCTGCTCCTCGACCTCGCGGTGCCGCGGAACATCCCACCTGCTGCCGGCGAGCTGCCGAACGTGAAGCTCGTCAACGTCGACGAGGTGGCCACCTTCGCGGACGCCGGTCTCAGCCGCCGCCGTGCTGCCGCCGGGGACGCCGCGACGATCCTCGACGAGGAGCTGGAGGCCTGGGAAGCTTGGAAAACCAGAAGCGCCGGGGCGGCCACCCTGGCCGCGCTCGCCGCCTACGCGGACGGGATCCGAAGCCGCGAGGTGCAGCGCACCCTGCGCGCGCTGGGCGAGATCGATCCCGAGCTCCGCTTGCGCATCGAGTCCCTCTCGCGGGCCCTGGTGACGCGGCTGATGCTGCACCCGATCTCCTACGTCCGAGCCCATCCCGAGGACGAGGCGGCCGGTGAGCTGCTCCAGCGGCTGTTCTCGGAACCTCCGAACCGCACTACCTGAAGCACTGGTGAGGTTAGCCACCCGCGGTTCCGCCCTCGCGTTGGTGCAGGCGGGGCTCGCGCGCCAGGCCCTGCTCGACGTGCACCCCGACCTGGCGGTCGACCTGCTGGAGGTCAGCACCCGCGGTGACGGCCTGGTGGACGTCTCCCTCGAGGCCGCGGAAGGCATCGGCTTCTTCACCGACGCGCTGGAAGTGGCGCTCGATGAAGGCGAGGCTGACCTGGCCGTGCACAGCCTCAAGGACCTGCCGACCGACATTCCGCCACGCTTTGCGCTCGCCGCGGTGCTCCCTCGCGAGGACCCGAGGGATGTGCTCGTCTCCCGCCATGGCGGCCTCGACGACCTTCCGCGAGGAGCTCGCGTCGGCACCGATTCCGCGCGCCGCCGGGCGCAGCTGGCCCTGCGCCGCCCGGACCTCGACTTTCAGCCCGTGCGCGGCAATGTGCCGACGCGGCTGCGCAAGCTCGACGCGGGCGAGTTCGATGCTCTCGTCCTCGCCGCGGCAGGACTGCAGAGGTTGGGCCTGACAGACCGGCTCGGGCATCCGCTGGAGCCCGAGGTGTGCCTGCCGGCGCCGGGCCAGGGCGCGATCGTCCTGGAGGCTCTCGCGCAGGGCGAGTGGCTCGAGCTAGCCCGTCCGGTGTCCGATGCGTCGACTGTGGCGGCGGTCACGGCGGAACGCGCCTGCCTGGCGGCGTTGGGCGGTGGCTGCCAGAGCGCGATGGGCGCCCTCGCCACTGTCGCCGGCGACCGTCTGACGCTGGAGGCATTGCTCGTCGACGCTGGCCGGGCACTGCGGGTGGTCGTCGAAGGCTCGTCCGGCAGGCCGGCGGCATGTGGGGAAGAGGCGGCGGCGCGCCTCCTCAAGCTGCGCGATGGCTGACGCCGCGGCCCCGCTCAAGGGCCTGCGCATCCTGGTGACCCGAGCGCCCCAACAGGCGCCCGCCTTCAGCCGCCAGCTCCAATCGCTCGGGGCGATCCCGGTGGAGATCCCCACGATCGAGATCCGGCCCGTCGTCGACAGCCCGCGCATTCGGGCGGCGATTGAGAACCTGCCGGTGACCAGGCTGGTCGTCTTCACCTCGGCGAACGCCGTCAAGATCTTCTGCGACTTCCTCGAGGCCGCCGGGTTCCAATCCAACCGGCTGGCCGAGACGCAGCTCTGCGCGATCGGGTCGGAAACGGCCGGCGCGCTGGAGCGGCGGGGTCTGCAGCCGGCCCTGGTCGCCGGCGAGTACACGGCGGAGGGACTCGTCGAAGCCCTCAGCGGCTGGGACCTCGACGGCGCCAGGGTGCTGGTCCCGCGGGCGGCGGTCGGGCGTGACGTGCTTCCCGACCTGCTGGCACGGCGCGGCGCCGAGGTGGACCTCCTGACGGTCTACGAGACTGTGATGCCGATCGGGGCCGGCGCGGAGCTCGAGGCCCTGTTCGCCAGCAAGGGCGTGGACGTCATCACCTTCACCAGCTCCTCCACCGTCGAGAACTTCGCCTCGGCTTTCCCAGGACGCAACTTGAGGGAGCTGGTCGGCCGCGCCCGCGTGGCGTGCATGGGCCCGGTCACCGCCACGACGGCGGACGAGCTCGGGCTTCCGGCGGACATAGTGGCGCGGGAGTTCACCACTCGCGGCCTCGCGGCGGCGATCGTCACGGCCCTCTCTAGATAGACTCGGACCCTGATGCTGGAGATCAAGAGCGCCCTGCCACTGCCTGCACGCCGGGCGCGGCGGCTACGGCGCACCGCCGCGCTGCGCGAGCTGGTGCGGGAGACGGAGCTTCGACCCTCGTCTTTCGTGCTGCCGCTGTTCGTGGCTGAGGGCATCTCCGAGCCGGCGCCGATCGAGTCGCTGCCGGGGCACTCGCGCCTGCCGCTGTCAGAGGTGGCGGGAGCGGCCAAGCAGGCGCTCGACCTCGGCATCCGCTCGGTTCTCATCTTCGGCATCCCCGCTCGGAAGGACGCCAGCGGCAGCGAGGGCTGGTCGAAGGACGGCATCGCCCAGCGAGCCATCGCCCAGCTGAAGCAAGCGCACGGTGACGACCTGGTGGTGATCGCCGACCTCTGCCTTTGCGAGTACACGGACCATGGGCACTGCGGCGTCCTCGAAGGCGGCGCCGTCGACAACGACCGGACGCTCGAGCTGTACCAGCGCATCGCCGAGAGCCAGGCCGAGGCCGGGGCAGACGTGATCGCGCCGTCCGGCATGATGGACGGCCAGGTCGCCGCCATCAGGACCGCGCTCGACGGCGGCGGCCACGCCGAGCTGCCCGTGCTCGCGTATGCGGCGAAGTTCAACTCGGCGTTCTACGGACCGTTCCGCGAAGCCGCCGGGTCAGCCCCTCAGTTCGGCGACCGTGCCGGCTATCAGATGGACCCCGCCAATGGGCGCGAAGCTCTGCGCGAGCTCGAGCAGGACCTCGCTGAGGGCGCCGACATCCTGATGGTGAAGCCGGCGCTCGCCTACCTCGACGTGCTGGCCGAGGCCCGGCGCCGCTTTGACGTCCCGCTCGCGGCCTACAACGTCAGCGCGGAGTACGCCCTCGTGAAGGCCGGCGCGGAGCGGGGGTGGATCGACGGCCCGCGGATGACCCTCGAGATCCTGACCTCGATCCGGCGCGCGGGCGCCGACATCCTGATCACGTATCACGCCCTGGAGGCCGCGCGGTGGCTCGCCGCAGGCTGAGGGCGGCAGCGCCGAGCGGCGGAGAGCTCCCGCTCGACCTGCCTCCGACCTCCACCCGGCGCGCACTGGTCGCCCTCGGACTCTTCGTCGCCTTCCTGGTCCTCGTCGGGGTGGGAGTTCAGCAGCTCGTGCTGGCCGGCCCTGGCGGGGCGCTGTCTGCATGTCACACGTCGGGCTCCACGACGCGGTACCGGTTCGCGGACGCCCAGCCGATGTGCATCGACAAGAACCGCGCCTACACGGCGTCGATCGTGACCACGCGAGGAACCATCACGGTCCGCCTGGACGCCAAGGCCGCGCCCGTCACCGTGAACAACTTCGTCGTCCTGGCGGTCAACCACTACTACGACGGCATGCGCTTTTGGCGCATCCAGGACTGGGTCCTGCAGACCGGCGATCCATATGGGAACGGCACCTGGACGCCCGGCTACTACCTGCCTGAGGAAGGACCGATCAGCCCGGCCGGAGGCTGGCGCCAGGGAGACCTGGGCATGGCTCGGCCGCCGAACGGGTTCGTCAACGGGGCGCAGTTCTTCATCCTCAAGCTGGACTGGCCGGCGCCGGGACCTGGTGTCACCTACAACCACTTCGGCAAGGTGACCGGCGGGCAGCCCGCGCTGCAGGCGATCGACTCGACCGACCGGATCCTCTACATCCAGATCAAGGTCACCTGACGAGCCGTTCCGAGGAGCTCTTCGAGCGGGCGCGGCGCGTCATGCCGGGCGGCGTCTCGAGCCCGGTTCGCGCCTTCGGCGCCGTCGGCGGCACGCCGCCGTTCATCCGGAAGGGGAGCGGCGCCTACATCGAGGACGTGGACGGGCGCCGATACATCGATCTCGTGATGAGCTGGGGCCCTCTCATCCTCGGGCACTCGCATCCCGAGGTCGCCGAGGCGGTGCGGGCGCAGGTCGCGCTGGGCGCCTCTTTCGGGGCGCCGTCCGAGCCTGAGCTCGCATTGGCGGAGACGATCTGCCGGCTGGTGCCGTCGGTCGAGCGCGTGCGGCTGGTCAGCTCGGGCACGGAGGCGGTCATGTCGGCGGCAAGGCTGGCGCGAGCTGCCACCGGACGCCGCCGGCTGCTGAAGTTCGCCGGCGGGTACCACGGTCACTACGATCCAATGCTCGAGCAGGGCGGCTCTGGCCTGGCGACGCTCGGTCTCGAAGCACGGTCTGTGGAAACCGCCGTGGCGCCCTACAACGACCTGGCCGCAGCCGAGGAGGTGCTGGCCGGCGGCGACGTCGCCGCCGTCTTCGTGGAGCCGATCGCGGCCAACATGGGCGTGGTCGCGCCGGCGCCCGGCTTTCTGGAGGGCTTGCGCGCAGCCTGTGACGAATCCGGCACCCTGCTGGTCTTCGACGAGGTCATCACCGGCTTCCGGGTGGCACTCGGCGGCGCCCAGGAGCGGTTCGGGATCCGGCCGGACCTCACCGTGCTCGGCAAGATCATCGGCGGCGGCCTGCCGGTGGGCGCTTACGGCGGTCGCGACGACCTCATGCGCCTGGTCGCGCCCGAGGGCCCCGTGTACCAGGCCGGAACCCTGGCCGGCAACCCGATCGCCTGCGCCGCAGGACTGGCCACCCTGCGCGTCCTGGAGCGCGATCCGCCCTATGCGCGCCTCGAAGCCGCGGCCGAGCGCTTGGCCGAGGGGCTACATGATCTGCCGGTGGCGGTGAGCCGGAGCGCGTCTTTGCTCACGGTGTTCTTCGCCGACCAGGTTCCGGTGAATTACGAGGGCGCGCGCCGCTCCGATCTCGAGGCGTTCGGGCGGCTGCACGGCGCCATGCTCGCCGACGGCGTCTATCTGCCGCCCTCTCAGTTCGAGGCGTGGTTCCTCTCGACCGCTCATGACGGCGAAGTCCTAGACAGCTTGGAGCGGGCGTTGGCCGCGAACCTCGAACGTATAATCGCGGCGAGGTAAAGATGCCAATTCATCCGCTCTGGCTGCTGCTCATCGCCGCGATCGTCTTGATCATCTTCGGCCCGAAGCGACTTCCCGAGCTGGGCAGCGCGCTCGGCCGCGGCCTGCGCGAGTTTCGCAAGGCCTCGGAGCAGCTGCACGACGAGGTGACCAGGCCGACGGAGCCGTCCTCGACGCCTCCGGGGCCGCACGAAGCCGACCGTCCCACCCCGTAGAGCCGCCCGCTGATGGCGCTGCTCGACCGCGGCCTGCGCCGCCGTCCCCAAGGCGCGCCGCCGCCGTCAGAGCCTGCGGCCGAGCGACGCATGACGGTCGTGGAGCACCTGGAGGACCTGCGCCGGGCGCTGCTGGTCTCGCTGTCGGCGTGGGGCATCGCCTCGATCCTGACCGGCATCTTCGTCACCAGGCCGGTCATCCACTTCTTGATCGTTCGCGGCGGTGTCGACCACGCGTACTTCACGCGCCCGACCGGAGCCTTCCTGCTGGCCGTGCAGGTCGCGATCGAGCTGGGCTTCGTGGTCGCTTTTCCCGTCATCTCGCAGCAGGTGTGGTGGTTCGTCAGCCCGGGCCTCCACAAGCACGAGCGGCGGCTGGTCCTGCCGCTCTTCGTCTCGACGGTGATCTTCTTCGCGGTCGGCGTCGCGTTCGCGCTGCTGTCGTTGCCGCTCTTCATCCGGCTCCTGACGGGGTTCGCCCCGGTCGATCTGACCTACCTGCCGCTGATCGACGACTACATCGGCTTCGTCCTGCTGCTGGTCATCGGGTATGGCCTGGTCTTCGAGCTGCCCGTCGCCATCTACGTGCTGGGGCGATTCGGGATAATCAGCTCACGCTGGCTTTACCAGCACCGGTTGGCCTGGATCATCGGGCTCGCGGTCGCGGCCAACTTCCTGACTCCAGGCGCTGACCCGATCTCGCCACTGCTGATGTTCATTCCGCTTTACGTGTTCTGGGAGGCAAGCACCTTGCTCCTGAAGCTGAGGGGCCGCTGACGATGCCGAGACCCGATGGCCGCGTACCCGACCAGCTGCGCCCCGTGAGCATCGAGCTCGGCGTCAACCGCCACGCCGAAGGGTCCTGCAAGATCGAGATGGGCAACACGCACGTCTGGGTCACCGCCAGCGTTGAAGACCGGGTGCCGGGTCACCGCCGCGGCACGGGCCACGGCTGGATCACGGCCGAGTACTCGATGCTGCCGCGTGCCACACGCGACCGCAACCAGCGCGAGGCGATCCAGGGCCGGATCGGAGGGCGCACGCATGAGATCCAGCGGCTGATCGGCCGCTCGCTCCGCGCCGGCGTGGACATGAGCCAGCTGGGCGAGCGCACGATCACGGTCGACTGCGACGTGCTCCAGGCCGACGGCGGCACGCGCACTGCGGCGATCACCGGCGGCTTCGTCGCTCTCTACACGGCGGTGAAGCGGATGCGCGAGGCGCGCATGATCTCGAACCTGCCCATCAAGCGGTACATCGCCGCGGTGAGCTGCGGCATCGTTGACGGCGAGGCGCGCCTCGACCTCGACTACGCCGAAGACTTTCTCGCCGGCACCGACCTCAACTGCGTGATGAGCGACGACGGCCGGTTGATCGAGCTGCAGGCGACGGCCGAGGGCGATCCCTACAGCCGCGAAGAGCTCGAGGCGATGCTCGAGCTGGCGAACAAGGGCATCCGCCAGCTGATGCTGGCGCAGAAAAAGGCGCTGACCGGCAGCTGACGACGGGCGCCCTGCCGCAGCTCGCGATCGCCACGGGGAACGCGGGCAAGCTTCGCGAGTACCGCGAGCTGCTCGCGCAGGTCCCGCTGGAGCTCGAGCCGTGCGCGACCGAAGTCGACGAGACGGGTTCGACGTACGAGGAGAACGCACGCGCGAAGGCCGAGGCGGCCTGCGCAGCGACGCAGCTCTGGGCCCTGGGCGACGACTCCGGACTCGAGGTCGAGGCGCTTGGTGGCTTCCCCGGCCTGCATTCGGCGCGCTTGGCGCCAACGCAGCAGGAGCGCACCACCGAGCTGCTCCGGAGGCTGGCGGACGTCCCGCGGCCTTGGCACGCGCGCTTCGTCTGTGCGCTCGCGCTCGCACGGCCGGACGGCGAGACGACCTACCACCGCGGCGAGGCGGTGGGGGAGATCATCCCGGAGTGGCGCGGCGAGGCCGGCTTCGGCTACGACCCCGTCTTTCTCGTCCCGGCTGTGGGGAAGACCTTCGGCGAGATGCCCTCGGCGGAGAAGCACCTCTACAGTCACCGGGCGGCTGCGGTCCGGGCCCTGGTGGCCAGCGGGGACCTCTCTAGACTTCTAGGCTCGTCGGGCGGTGGCGCAGTCCGGTAGCGCACATGCTTTGGGAGCATGGGGCCCTGGGTTCAAATCCCAGCCGCCCGACCAAATCGGCGGACGACAGCCTCGACTACGACTTCAGCAGCTGCACCACCGTCGTCTCGGTGTCGGCCGGGTCTGGGGTCGGGTCTCCGTAGATCTCCCAGACGCGCCCCGCAGGCTCCCTGCCGTTGGCCTCCATCCACACCTCGATCGCTCCGTAGGCCTCGTGGAGGCTGTCGTACGGCCCGCGATAGACCGCGACGGCGGCGTCACCTGAGGGGGTTTCGGTCAGGTGCACCTCGCCGGCCGCCTCGAAAGCGCCCGTGATCTCGACGCCGAACTCGCAGCGGACTGAGCCGCCAAGCTCCTCAGCGCGCTGGTAGACGAAGACGTTGTGGCCGCCGCTCCAGAGGCCCGGGTGGCTGTGGATGAAGTCCCACACCTTGTCCAGGGCTGGGCGCCACGTCGAGCCGATCTCTTCCGCCGGGACTTCGCGCCGGACAGCGGCCAGGGTGCGCGGCTCGACGGTCTGGAGCGTGACCGAAACCGGCATGCAGGCAGCTAGCGGGCCAGTTGCTCTGCGTGGGCGCGGGCGAGCTCCGAATAGCTGGACTTGAGGGCGCGATGCCGCGCCAGGCCCAGCTCCTCGGCGATCGCCTCGATCCGGTCCACGGGCCCTTCGACCTCGGAGAACCAGCCGAAGTCGAGCGTGTCGAGGGTGACGTCACAGCCGTCGAGGCGCCAGCTTTCCCGGTGCTTGTGGTAGATGACGGCGATCCGGTGCCCCAGCATCGCGAGCACGTCCCGCATCGCGCCGGCGTCGGACACGACCACCTCCGTCTCCTCGCGGATCTTGATCTTCCGCTCGTAGCGGGCCGGTCCTTTGGCGGTGAGAATGGCCTGCGGCCCGCCATCGATGATCCGCAGCCGGAGCGTGACCGGCTGCGAGCGCACCGGACGGTAGCGCACGTTCTCCTCGTCGTACATCCCGATGCGCTCGCCGCCCAGCTCGCGCAGCCGCCCACGCAGACGCGCCTGGTCGCGGGCGCCGCTCAAACGAAATTTGAGCTCTGCCTCGAGGCTGTGTGTGCGCGGTCGGTGCCCGTCCTTCACTCCAAGCTCTGATCCGAGCATAAAGTTCAGGCACCGCATGGCTGAGCCTCTGCTGCGGATGACGTGGACGGATCCGATCACGGGCCGCCACGGCTACGCGGTGGTGGACACGCTTGTCGAGGGCATCGCTGCGGGTGGGACGCGCCTCCGTGCCGGTGTGACGCTGCAGGAGGTCGAGCGCCTCGCGCACGCGATGTCGCTCAAGATGGGCGCCCTCGCCATCCCGTCCGGCGGCGCCAAGTTCGGCGTCGACGCCGATCCGACCGACCCCGCCGCCGAAGGCGTGCTCGTCCGCTTCGTGCGGCACCTGAAGCCGCTGTTCGAGACCATGCTCGTCACCGGCGAGGACATGGGCACGTCGCCGGAGCTGCTGGATCGCGTCTTTCGAGCCGCCGGAGTCGACTCTTCGCTTCACGCCGGCCTCACGCGATCCGGCGATCCCGCCGCTGCGCTGGCTCGCGTGGCGGAAGGCCTCCAGGTGCGGAACGAAGGCATCCGCCTCGTCGACCTGGTGGGCGGATACGGCGTCGCCGAAGCCGTCCTGGCGGCGATCGAGGAGCTCGACCTGGGCGATCCGTCGCTGCTGCGCGCCTCGATCCAGGGCTTCGGCTCGATGGGCGGGTCAGCGGCGCGCTACCTGGTGCGGGCCGGCGTCCGGGTCGTCGCCGTGGCTGACGCGACAGGTGTCGTCGCCAACCCCGTCGGCCTGGACGTCGAGGCGATGCTGGCGGCGCGCTCGGAGCTGGGCGACATCGATCGGTCGCGGCTGAGGGCGACCGACGATCAGCTCCCCCGCGAAGCCTGGCTCACTGTGGACGCCGACATCCTGGTGCCGGCCGCCGTCGCCGACGCGATCAATGAGGCCAACTGCGATGCGATCCGCGCCAGCCTGATCGTGGAGGCCGCCAACATCCCGACGACCGCCACCGCTGAGCGGCGGCTCGCCGATCGCGGCATCACCGTGATCCCGGACTTCGTCGCCAACTCGGGCACCAACGCCTACCTCTGGTGGCTGGTGCTGGGCAAGATCGAGCCCAACTCGGACTCGGCCTTCAACGCCATCGGCCAGACCATGCGCGACGCCGTGCCGGCTGCGCTGCGCGCCGCCATCGCCGACGGCGAGACTCCCAGGGCAGCGGCCGAACGCCAAGCCCTCCAGCGCCTCGGCGACATGGCCGCCGCCCCCGCCGCCTCCTGAACCGCGACCGGCTGGCCGAGGCGGCGCAAGAGGTCCTGCGCGGCAACGACGCCGGCGCCTGGACCAAGCCATCCCCGACCCAGTACCCGCATCAGTGGAACTGGGACAGCGCCTTCGCGGCCCTGGGCTGGGCGACGTTCGACTGGGACAGGGCCTGTCTCGAGATCGAGTCACTGCTGGAGGCGAGGTGGCGCGACGGCATGCTTCCACACCTGCGCTACGACCCGCGCTTCGTGGCCGACTACTTCCCGGGTCCCGACTGGTGGCCCCGCGCGCCACGACACATCGAGAACGCGGGCGTCCTGACGAGCGGCATCAGCAACCCGCCCGTCCTGCCGATCGCTGTCAGGCTGGTCGGAGAGCGGCAGGCTGACCTCGGCCGGCGACACGACCTCTGGCGGCGCTGCCTGCCGGGTTTGACGGCCTGGCTGCGGTGGTTCCTCGACTCAAGGCGCCCGCCCGGCGGTCAGCTCCCGGTGGTCGTGCATCCCTGGGAGGCGGGGTGGGATAACTCGCCCCGCTGGGATCGACTGTCCCATGCGGGGCTGAAGCCGAGCCGGCCTTACGAGCGGCTCGACACGCGTCACGTGGCCGCCGGTGAGCGCCCCGCGGGCAAGGACTACGACAGCTACCTCGCCCTCGCCGAGCTGCTCGACGGCACGGACTATGACGCGGCCCAGTACCTGGAGCGGACCCCCTTCGCCGTCAACGACGTCGTGGTCGACGCGCTCTGGTACGGCGCGGCCCGGGACGTCAACTTCATGGCGCTCCTGGTGGGCCAGGGGCCGGCGTTCAGCGACCAGGAGCTGTCCAGCTACGCGGACGCCTTCGAAGCGGTCCACTGGAGCTCGGAGAAGGGAACGTATCTCGACTGGGACGTAGCTGCAGGGAGTCCGATCGCCGTCGAATCCGCGGCCGCCGTGGCGGCGCTGGCCGGTGGCGTGATCCCGGCGGAGCGGGCGGCGACGATATGGAGGCGCTTCGTCGACCAAGCCGTCGGCGCGCGCCTCGTCTGCACAGTGCCGCCGTCGGCGCTGGAGTTCGAACCTGCGCGCTACTGGCGCGGGCCCGTCTGGCTGAACGTGAACTGGCTCGTGATCCGCGGACTCGAGCACGCGGGGATGAATTCCGAAGCCGCCGATTTGCGCGCGCAGAGCCTGGAGCTGGTCGCCGACGGCGGCTTCCACGAGTACTTCGACGCCATCATCGGAGAGGGGAGAGGCATCGCCGGCTTCACCTGGACGGCCGCCGTGGTGCTCGACCTGCTGGGCTGACCCGTCCGGAAAGGGAAGGCTGCTCGGAAAGGGGAAAGCCTGCTTGCGCAGGCTTTCCAGGCTGGGGTGGGGGCGTGGAGTTCGATCCTGGACGGCCCTTTCAGGCCGCACATATAGTAGCAGCAGTTGCTGATTTCCACAAGATGTCGAATGCCTGTGGATATGCGCGCCCGGACCTGCCCGGGCTGCTACCATAAAGTCCTACATTGGTAGTAGGAGGTTTGCCGCCAATGGGATTGCTGCTTCTGATCATCCTGGTCATCATCCTAGTGGCGTTGGTTCTCGGCGGCGGGGGCTACACGTACCGCCGGTACTACGGCGCCACGCCGATGACGGGCGAAGTCGTGGAAACCGGGCCGGGCGGCGGCGGAGCCGCGGTGGCGGCACTGCTCCTGTTCATCATCGTGGTCGCCATCTTGATCTGGGCTGGTCTGGCCAACGGGTGGTTCAACGGCGGCGGCTCGACTCACACCAACAACGGCAACGGCGGGGGCAGCGCGCCTGCGTCGAGCCCGCTTTTCTCACCACCGTCGTCCTCGCCTAAGAGCAGCCCCTAGAACCTGGGCTCGCGCCCTCCGAGCTGAAGGGCTTGGTCGACGGCCTCGAGAGCCGCGGCTCGGGCGGCGCGGCCCAGCAGGACTGAGCGGAGCCCACGCCGAGGACCGATCCAGCCCCAGCGAGGAGCGACCCCGGCCAGTGCGGCCGCCCGGTTGACCGCGTCTTCGAAACCGCCGACCCGATCGGCGAGACCGAGCTCGACCGACTGGCGGCCGCTGAACACCTCGCCCGTGGCGAGCTTGCGCAGCTTGCCGGGATCGGTGCCGCGGCCCTCCTGGATCCGCTCCAGGAACAGCGAGAAGTACTCCTGCACCATGGCCTCGTCCTTGCGCTGCTCCTCGTCGGTAGGGCGGCGCCAGAACGCGCCCATGTCCTTGAGCTTCCCGCTCTTGGTGACGTTGAAGCCCAGCCCGGCGCGGGCCAGGAGCTCTTCGGCCAGGGGCCGCACGGTTATCACTCCGATAGAGCCCACCACCGCGGCCGGCTGCACGATCAGCTCACGCGCCGCGCAGGCGATCAGGTAGCCGCCTGAAGCGCAGATGCCGCCGGTGAAGGCGACCACGGGCTTCTCGGCCGCCAGCTTGCGGAGCTCGGTGTAGATGTGGTCGCCGTCGGCCGCAGACCCGCCGCGTGACTCGATGTCCACGACCACGGCTTGCGCCCACCGGCTCCTCCGGACGCGCTGGATCAACGGGATCCAATCGGCCGGTCGTACACCGACTCCGATCGTCCCTTCCATGCGCATCGCCACCACGGGCTTCGGACCAATCACCGAACGCTATTGTGTCCCGGTGCCCCGGCTGCCGCTCTCACTCGAACCGATGCTGGCGCAACTGCAGCCGGGACTTCCGTCCGGCGACGGCTGGCGCTACGAGCCCAAGTGGGACGGCTTCCGCGTGCTGGCCCATCGCGACGGCCAGCGCGTCGACCTGGTCAGCCGCGGTGGCAGGCCGATGACGCGCTACTACCCCGAGCTGATCGAACCGCTGCGCCTGGTGCCGGCGGAATACTTCGTGATCGACGGCGAGGTCGTCATCGCCGGCTCCGACGGACTGGACTTCGACGCCTTGCTGCAGCGGATCCACCCGGCGGAGTCGCGGATCAAGATGCTGGCGGAGAAGACGCCGGCCTGGTTCGTGGCCTTTGACCTGGTGGCCGTGGGCGACGAAGACCTCACCTCAAAACCGCTCAGCGAGCGCACTGTCCGCTTGGGCGAGCTGCTGGCCGGCTCGGACACTCCGATCTTCACCACGCCCGCGACGCAGGACCGCAAGCTGGCCGCCGAATGGTTCGACCAGTTCGAGGGCGCGGGGCTGGACGGCGTGATCGCCAAGCGGCTCGATCAGACCTATACACCTGCCAAGCGCGGCTGGGTGAAGGTCAAGCACGAGCGCACGGCAGACTGCGTCGTCATCGGCTACCGCCTCGGCAAGGACGGCAGCCTGGGCTCACTGCTGCTGGGGCTCTTCGACGACGAGGGTCGCATGCACTACGTCGGGCACACGTCGTCTTTTTCCGCGGCTGAGCGCCGCCAGTTGCTGGAACAGCTCGCGCCGATGCGCGAGGAGATCGATTGGGGGAAGACGGCGTTGCCGGAAGCCCGCATGCCGGGCGGCCCCAGCCGCTGGTCGCGCGGCCGGGAGAGCGAGTGGGTCTCGATCAAGCCCGAGCTGGTGTGCGAGGTCAGCTACGACAAGCTGCAGAGCGGAGAGCGGTTTCGGCATGCCGCCACCTTTCGCCGCTGGCGCCCCGACAAGCCGCCCAGCGAGTGCGGCTTTGACCAGGTCTTCAAGGCCGTTCGGTTCGAGCTGAGCGACATCCTGGCGGGAGCCCGCGCCTGACGAGCGCCGGCTAAAAGGATCGGGAGGTCTCAGTCGACCTCGAGCTCTTCGTCGTCCGCCTCGTCGGCGTCACCCTCGTCGGCGAGGTCTTCGATCTCCGGCTCTGCCTCATCGGCTTCCTCAGCTTCCTCGACGGCCGCGGGCGCCGCGGTCCGCTTGGCGTTCGCCGCGGCTGCGACCGCCTTGCCGCGGCTGCGCCAGCTGATGGAGGTGGTGACCTCGCGCAGTTCGATGTCCGCCGGATCGACGAACACGCTCTCTCGCTTGATCAGCTTTTTCTCGCCCTGGTCCACGTAGACGACCGTGCGCTCGAGAACGGCGGTGACGAAGTGGCGCTCCTCGTTGATCTGCGCCCAGAACTCGGGCATGATCGCGTGGCCCTCACGGGCGAGGGTGCTGAGTGGAACCAGGCGGGGTGCGCGAAGGGCCAATGTCGTTTATCTCCTTGATCCGAGTACGTTTTCCCAATCTAGGCACCCCTTCCAAACCCCCGCCACGCGCGCGGTAAAGGTTTGCAACGGTCTGCCTGCTAGCAGGCGTAGTCCGAGTCGTAGCCCGAACCGGCCCAGGTGGCGAGTTCTTGGGCCAGCCAGACCGGCGCTCCCGAGAAACCCGGATGCGAGCAAGCGTCCGCGGGCGCCTTGCCGGCGACCCAGTCACCCACGATGCGCGGGTCGCCCCAGCCGCCCGTGATCTGCTTCCAATCGGGGAAGGTCGAGTACACGCCGATATGCTTGCCGGTATCGGCCAGGGCGTCGATCTGGCCCCGCAGGGCGAACTGGTTGACGACGGGGTCGGCATCGTCCCAGCTGTTCGCCTCCTCGACGTCGAGCCACCAGACGGACGGGTACGGAATCTTGAAATCGCTCATGACCCTGAGGGTGTCCTCGGTGGTGGAGCAGCCGAGGCCGTAGGCGAGCTGCTGGGTTGGCGTCGCTCCCGGAATGCTCGCCGCGCGGGCGGCGCAGAACGGCAGCAGTCGCGGCGCGTTGGCCGGGTTGAAGCCCGTGTTGAGGTAGATCCCTGCGTTCTTCGGCGCGGCCTTCATGAGGTCCAGGAAACAGGCGTTCAGCGTGAACGCCCGGCCCCCGTTGATCCCGACAATGCCGTACGCGGCGGCAGCGGGCTGGTGGCCGTCTCTGCATTGCGGGAACGAGGCGTCGTAACCGCGAGACAGGGTGCTGAAGGGCGAAGCGGCAGGATGGTGGGAACCGTCTGGTGGCGGAGCCGGAGTTGGCGTGGGGAAGACGAAGGCAGGATCGGCCGGCTGGGCCGGCGACGGCGGGATGATCCAGGGCTCGGCGGGAGGCCAGGCCAGCTGGTGGGTGATGCCGCGGTGGTCGGTGCTGGCGGTGCTCGCGCCGGCCAGCGTGCCCGTCAGCGGGGGCGCTGCCGTGGATCCCGAGCAGGCCGCCAGCGCCGCCGCGACCAGGGGCAGAGCCAGGCTGAGCATCCGGGGCATCCGGGGCACCGAAGCGAGGCTAGAAACCCTGCGCGGGCAAGATGGCCGCGGCTTGTTGAGGGCTTGTGAAGTTGTGGCTGCTGTACGGTCTTCAGAGAGTGCGGACCTTCCTGCCCAAGAACGTTGAGATCGCGGTAGGCGTACGGCTGCTGCAGGTCCTGCAGGTGGTCTACGAAGCCACCGATGGGGCGATCGGCTCGCGCTTGGGTCCCTACCGCCTCCTCCTGCTGCGCACGCGAGGGCGCAAGACGGGCCAGCTGCGCACGGCCGAGCTGCTTTACGTCGACGATGGCGCGAACTTCATCGTCGTGGGCTCCAAGGGCGGCAGCGACGCGCCCCCGGCCTGGCTGCTGAATCTCGAAGCCGAGCCCAAAGCCGAGGTCCAGGTCGGTCGGGAGCACTACTCGGTGCGGTCGCGGATCGCTGATCCAGCCGAGCGCAAGCGGCTGTGGAAGCGCGTGACCGCGGTCTGGCCTGACTACCAGCGCTACCAGGACCGGTCGGCCCGCGAGATCCCGGTGATCATTCTCGAGCCCGTTCCTATCATCGAAGCCAGTCACCCTGTCCACTCTCGAAGGAGGCATTAGCCATGGCCGGTCCGGTTGTCGTCGACCCCTCCGCACCCTCACGTCCGCGTCCGAACTTCGGCACGGCCACAGCTGCCGACATCCCGGCATTCCTGGGCGTCATGCAGGTGCTGCACCAGGAGCCCAACTCGGCGGCGTTCAGCCGGCTCCTGAGCGGCCGCCTGCAGGAACAGGACTACATCCCGCTGGCCCACCTCTTCGAGGAGATCTCGACGCTCGCGGTGCATGGGCTGATCAGCGAGGACCTGCTGTTCGACGCGTTCGCGTTCGACCTCTACTGGGAGCACTTCCGCGAGCACATCGAGCGCCTCCGCAGCGAGACGGGCAACGCGAAGTTCTGCGAGAACTTCGAGACGGCGGCCAACGCCGCCCGCCAATATCGCGACCTCCGGCCAGCCAAGCGCTGAAATCGATGATTTGGCGGGTGCACGGTGGGGTAGACTCGTTGAGTCGCTCGCAGTGAGCGTCCTTCGTCGGTCGGTCCCTCTTCTTCTCGAACAGCCGCCGTCGTTAGTTCAGTTGCGTTCGAGAAGTTAGGAGTCCGCCATCATGAATGGCACCGTTAAGAAGCTCGTGTCGGACCGAGGCTTTGGCTTCATCGCCGCCGACGACGGCAAGGAGTACTTCTTCCACCGGAGTGGCGCCGCCGACTTCGACCGCTTGGTCGGAGGCGAGTCGGTGAGTTTCGAGGTCGAGCCGAGCCCGAAGGGCCCGCGCGCCGGCCGGGTGGAGATCACCCAGAACTAATCCGAGTGGATTGAGAGGGCGCCGCGTGAGCGGCGCCCTTTTTTTGTCGCCGGCACAAAACGAACGAGCCGGCCAGCAGGCTGACCGGCTCGTCGCAGGGGGGGAGGGTGGTGCTCTAGATCAGCTGCACCCCGTGGTGGCGCCGCAGTTCATGCACTTGTAGCAAGAGCCTGAGCGCACCGTGATCGCGCCGCATTCCGAGCACGCCGGCGCGTCGGTGTCCACCACGAACGCGACCTTGGTGGCCCCGCCGTTGCCGGTTTCCTTGTGCGCTATGACCTTCAGCTCCGGCTTGGCCTCGGCCTTGTCTGTTGCGCCCTGCGCGCGCCCGGCGGGCGGCAGCGGGGGCTTCACGTCCTCGCGCTGGATGATCCCTACCGCCTCCTGGTCCTCCATGGTCAGGAAGCGGCTCGCCAGGTACCTGAAGATGTAGTCGACCAGCGACTTGGCGATCGGGATCTGCGGATTCTTGGTGAAGCCAGACGGTTCGAAGCGCATGTGGCTGAACTTGTCGACCATGCTCTTGAGCGGCACGCCGTACTGCAGCGCGACCGACGTCTGGGTTGCGAAGGCGTCCATCAGGCCCGAGATCGTCGAGCCCTCCTTCGCCATCGTCACGAAGATCTCGCCCGGAGTCCCATCCTCGTAGAGGCCGACGGTGACGTAGCCCTCGTGGCCCTGGATGTCGAACTTGTGGGTGATCGAGCGGCGCTCATCCGGCAGCCGCCGGCGCACCGGTCGGTGCTCGACCGTGACGGCCTTCTCGTCGACCTTGGTCGAGCGCCCGGCGTCTGAATCCTTGGAGGTGTTCAGCGGCTGCGAGCGCTTGCACCCGTCGCGATAGATCGCGATGCACTTGAGGCCGAGCTTCCAGGACTCGATGTACGTCTGCTCGATGTCCTCGACGGTCGCCTCGTGCGGGAGGTTGACCGTCTTCGACTGCGAGCCGGAGATGAACGGCTGGACCGCCGCCATCATCCGCACGTGCCCCATCGGCGCGATCGAGCGGACCCCGTTGAGAGGCTTGAAGGCGCAGTCGAACACCGGCAGGTGGTGGTCGAGGATTTGCGGGGCGCCTTCGATCGTCTCGTGCTCGTCGATGTAGTCGACGATGTCCTTGACCTGCTCCTCGCCGTAGCCGAGCCTGCGCAACGCCGCGGGAACAGTCTGGTTGACGATCTTCAGCAGACCGCCGCCGACCAGCTTCTTGTACTTGACCAGCGCCAGGTCCGGCTCGATGCCGGTCGTGTCGCAGTCCATCATCAGGCCGATCGTCCCGGTCGGAGCCAGCACGGTCGCCTGAGCGTTGCGGTACCCGTGGCGCTCGCCGAGGGCGACCGCGTCGTCCCAGGTCTCGCCGGCGGCGTCGACCACGTCCAGCTTCTCACCGCCACCCACCAGCGCATACGCCGCGGTGCGGTGCTTGTTCATGACCCGCAGCATCTCGTTGCGGTTCTTCGAGAACTCGCTGAACGGCCCTTTGACTGCCGCCATGCGCGCCGACTGCGCATAGGCCTCGCCGGTCATGATCGCAGTCACGGCGCCCGCGAAGCGGCCGCCCTCGGCGGAGTCGTAGGCCAGGCCCATCGACATCAGCAGCGCGCCCAGGTTGGCGTAGCCGAGGCCGAGCGGGCGGAGCGCCTCCGAGTTCTTGGCGATGGCCGGAGTGGGGTACGAGGCGTTCGAGACCAGGATCTCCTGGGCCGTGAAGCAGACATCCACCGCCTGCTTGAAGCGCTCCACATTGAAGCTGCCGTCTTCCTCCTGGAACTTCAGCAGGTTCAAGGACAGCAGGTTGCAGGCGGTGTCGTCGAGGAAGACGAACTCGCTGCAGGGATTGGTCGCGTTGATGCGGCCCGTGTTCGGGACGCAGTTCCAGTCCTGGATGGTGGTGTCGAACTGCAGTCCGGGATCTCCGCAGATCCAGGCGGCGTCCGAGATCTCACGCATCACGTCGCGCGCCTTGAAGGTGTCCATGACACCACCGCCGACGACCTTCTTGGTCTCCCACTTGCCGCCCTTCTCGACGGCTTCCATGAACTCGTCGGTCACGCGCACCGAGTGGTTCGCGTTCTGGAACTGGACTGAGTCATAGGCGCCGCCCGGGACGTTGAACCCGGCGTCGTAGCCGGCCTCGATCAGCGCCCAGGCCTTCTTCTCCTCGCCGGCCTTGCACTGGATGAACTCGAGGACGTCGGGGTGATCCGCGTTGAGGATGACCATCTTCGCCGCGCGCCGAGTCGTCCCGCCGGACTTGATCGAGCCCGCGAACGAGTCGTAGCCGCGCATGAAGGAGACGGGACCCGACGCGGTGCCGCCGCCGGACAGCTGCTCGCGGGACGAACGCAGCACAGACAGGTTCGTGCCCGTGCCGGAGCCGAACTTGAACAGCATGCCCTCGGTCTTGACGAGGTCGAGGATCGAGGACATCGAGTCCTGGACCGAGTTGATGAAGCAGGCGGACGCCTGCTGCTCCCGCCCGGCGACGCCAATGTTGAACCACACCGGGCTGTTGAAGGATGCGTGCTGCGTCACCAGGATGAAGCGCAGGTCCTCGGCCCAGTTGTCGGCGTCTGCGGCGGTCGCAAAGTAGCCGCCCTCGACGCCCCAGCGCTTGATGGTGTCGACGACGCGGTCGATGAGCTGTTTGACGCTGGTCTCGCGCTCCGGGCTGCCCTGGGCGCCCCGGAAGTACTTCTGGGCGACGACGTTGATCGCCAGCTGCGACCAGGAGCGGGGGACCTCGACGTCCTTCTGCTCGAAGATGGCCTGGCCCTTCTCGCCGGTGATGGCGGCGGTGCGGCGCTCCCACTCGACCAGGTCGTACGCGTGAGCGCCGGGAGGAGTGAAGCGGCGTTCGAAATGAAGCCCTGAGGCTGGCTGGGGTTTCCGGCTGGCTCCGGCTGCGACGTCGGCTACGTTCTTGGCCATCTTCTAGGTTGAAGCCTCCTTGCGGCTCCGCTGGTGCGGGGCGGTGATCCTCCCGATGGGTTCGGTCTGGCGGGGATGGAAGAGGCCCCAGAGCATGCCCGCCACGTTATGCCCCAGGGCCTCCGAACTACGCCGCTCATGTTACGACCGGGCCGCCGGCCTGTCAAGACCAAAACACAAGATATTTGGTGGGTTTCATGGCTCAGACCCCATATGTCGGGGTAATAGCTGTGCAGAACCCTGTCCATAGCTTGGGGATTCTAGGTGCTAACCCTGTGGATTTCCGGCCGCCAGAGTTGGGGATTCATCGCCCTCCATCAGGTGGAGCATCGGCTGGCTCTCGAGCTTCTCCGCAGCCTGGATTCCCTGCGTCGCCGCCCGGATCCGAGCCGCCACCTGCTTGCCCTCACCGTAGGCGTTCTGGAGCATCACCGTCGCCCGCTGGAGACGGTTTTCGAAGACCCCGTCCAGCGCCTCCAGCTGCCGGTCGATCTCCATCAGGCAGGCCTGGAGGTTGTCGAGGTCGACGGTGCGCGCGAACTGCAGGTGCAGCTGGTAGAGCAGCAGGAGGTAGGGGAGTGTCATCGAGTAGCCGACGATCAGCACGTGGCGCTTGTGGGCCTCGCCAAAGGCCGAACGGCACACGGAGTAGGCCGCGTCGGGCACCGCCGCGAGGGCAAACGGCGCCGTGGTGGCCGGGTCGATGTACTGCGAGACCTCGCGAACGCGCTTCTCGACCTCCTTCTCCGCCTGCGCCGCCAGCTGCTGGCGCCGACCGGGATCCAGGTCGGGCGCCGAGAGCTG
Organism: Candidatus Dormiibacterota bacterium; assembly: GCA_036378435.1. GTDB lineage: Bacteria > Chloroflexota > Dormibacteria > Dormibacterales > Dormibacteraceae > DASUWK01. The sequence continues at coordinate 28,275 of DASUWK010000049.1, forward strand.
CTCGAGGGCCTGGCTCGAGGTCCACTTCGAGTCCACCGGCAGGAGCTTGCCGCCGGGCAGCCGGATGGCGAACTCGACCACCTTGCCGTTGACCCAGGCGTTGCGGTGGATCATCTCGGGCGGGAGGTGCTTGAAGGCCTCCTCGAGGATGTTCTCGCCCGCGGCGCCCCGGGTGGAGCTGCCGGCGATGATCGCCTCGAGACGGCGCAGGCTCTGCCTCGACTCGTCGTCGACCTGCTGCCGCGCCGCGAGGGCGGCCCGAAAAGACTCGAAGGCCGAGTGTGTCTGCGTCAACCGGTCACGGATCTCGGCGACCTGCCCGTCCTGGGCACGACCGCCGGCGTCGAGATGCGCTCGCAGCTCGGCGAGCTCCCGTGACTGGCTTTCCGCCCGCTTTCCCAAGTTGGCGACGAGCGCCCAGACGGCCGCCGTTCCGCATACGATGAGCACCAGCAGCAGCGCGAACAAGAGTTCGAAACCCGACATGTGGTGGATCGTAGCACCGGGGCCCGCCTGCGGCAACCCTCGTTAACATTGCCCTCGTGGCAGTTCCCGACGCTCCTGGATTGGAGCCGGTTCCGGATCGAATCCCTCTCGAAGAGGTGTACCTGCGCATGGCCGAGGAGCTGGCCAAGCGCTCGACCTGCGCCCGCCTCCAGGTCGGGACGGTGATCACCACGCCGGACCTCACGCAGGTGCTGGGCATCGGCTACAACGGCAACGCCCGCGGGCTGCCCAACCACTGCGACTCCGACGAGCCGGGGCGGTGCGGCTGCATCCATAGTGAGCAGAACGCCCTGCTCAAGGCGGGCGCCCAGCTGCCCAACAAGGTGATGTTCGTCACCTCGTCGCCCTGCGTGATGTGCGCCAAGATGATCGTCAACGGCAACGTCGCCAAGGTCTATTACCGGACCGGCTACCGCGACACCGCAGGCCTGCGGGTCCTGGAGGCGGCAGGGGTCGAGGTCCAGCAGTACGACCGCTGGCGGGATCTCTGGCGCTAAGGCGCTAGAGCGCTACCCCTCAGTCGACCTCGATCGACATCGACCCGTCGGCGGCCCGCACGATTCGCGGCTGCACCGCCGCGATCTCGGCCAGCCCGCGCGCCCGCTCGATGAAAACCTCCAGGTGGGGCTCGGCCACCACCGACTCCAGGACGCGCCGGGTGGCGAAGACGAGGTTGAACGACTCGTCTTCGAGCACGGCCCGCGGCGCCGCCCAGCGCCAGTCCACGACCTCGCCGGGTTGAGGGTGGACCGACTGCCCCTCCGGTAGCGGCGCCAGGTAGAAGCGCGTGTCGAAGCGCTTGCGGACGACCTCCGGAGTGATCCAGCGAGCGAAGTACACGAGCTCCTCAACCGCGGGGACCAGGCCCAGCGCCGACAGGGCCAGCACGTAGCCGCGGCCCTGCGCGACACGGTCGCGCACGCTGGCGGCTTCATCAGCTGTGGCGAAACGGCCCTGGTGGCGCGCGAAGAGGACGCCGGCCTCCTCGAAGAGCTCGCGCACGGCCGCTGAGCGGTGGGGGTCGGGTTGGTTCTCGTCCTCGGCGTGCACGCTGCCGCCGGGAAAGACCCAGGCGCCCGCGGCGAAGTCGGCGCCACCCGGGCGCTGCACGAAGAGCAGCTCGAGCTCAGGCGCGTGGCGGTACAGCAGGACGGTCGCCGCCTGCCGGGGCGTGACCGGTTCGCCGTCGTGGAGTAGGGCCGCGCCGCCCGGTGGGATGGCGATGGCCCGAGTGTATCCGGCACGATGCTTGGTTGTGGATCTCGGCCTGACCGGCAAGGTCGCGCTCGTCACCGGCGCCAGCCGCGGCATCGGACTCGCCATCGCCCAGGCCCTGGCCGCCGAGGGAGCCAGAGTGGCGATGGTCGCGCGCAACCGCGAACCCCTAGAGGCGGCGGCCAGCCCGCTCGGAGCTCTCCCAATCTCGGCGGACCTGACGGAGTTGTCCGGCTGCGAGAAGGCCGCAGCGGAAACGACCGCCCATCTCGGGCCGATCGAGGTCCTGGTCAACAATCTCGGCGGGCGCGCCGGGAGCTCGTGGGCTGACACTGGCGTGGAGGAGCTGAACGCGGCGATCGCGACCAACCTGCATCCCGCGGTGCGTCTGACCAAGGCTGTCCTGCCGGGGATGCGTGAGCGCGGCTGGGGCCGCATCGTGGTCGTCTCGAGCGTCTTCGGCCGCGAGGCCGGCGGCGCCCCGGCTTACAACGTCGCCAAGGCCGCCGAGCTCAGCTTCGTCACTTCGCTCGCACGTGAGGTCGCCGCGGATGGCGTCACCGTGAACGCCGTGGCTCCGGGCTCGGTGCTGTTCGAAGGCGGCTCGTGGTGGCGCCGGCAGCAGGAGAATCCAGACGCCATCGCCGACTTCGTCCGGCGGGAGCTGCCGCTGGGGCGCTTCGGGACGACGCGGGAGGTCGCTTCGGTTGTCGCCTTCCTGTGCTCCGAGCCGGCCGGCTACGTCAGCGGCGCGGCCTGGGCGGTCGACGGGGCGCAGTCGCGCAGCAACATCTGAGGGAGAAGGTGACGGGGCCCCCGCGAAATCGCCAGATTTCGTGGGGTGGTCTAGCGAAGGATCGGGACGGCGGCGACCAGACCGAGGCCGAACATCAGCTGGGGGTAGATCCCCAGCCCCAGGCTGAATAGACCCGACACCGCGATCGCGACCGCCGAGCCGGGCCGGAGCTGAGTCTCGGCGGGTGTCGCGACCGGCGTCCAGACGTGGACGACGACGCGCAGGTAGTAGTAGACGGAGACGGCGCTCATCAGCACGGCGATGACCGCCAGCCACAAGAAGCCGTTCTGCACCGCCGCGGCGAAGAGGAAGAACTTGCCGATGAAACCGACTGTGGGCGGGAAGCCGGCCAGCGACAGCATGAACACCGTCATCAGGAGCCCGAGCCAGGGTCGCTGCTGGCCGAGCCCGTCAAGGTCGGTGAGGCGATCGCGGTCGCCTTCGGGACCGCTGAGGTGCGTCAGGACGGCGAACGCGCCGAGGTTCATGAAGAGATAGGCGAAGAGGTAGAAGCCGACCGCCGCCAGGCCCGCGTTCCCGCCCGCCACGACGCCGACCAGGACGTAGCCGGCCTGCGCGACGCCTGAGTACGCGAGCAGGCGCTTCACGGACGACTGCACGATCGCCATCAGGTTGCCCACGATCATGCTCACGACCGCGACGAAGGCGAGCAGCAGCTGCCACTCGGCGGAGAGGTGGGGCAGGCCCAGGCTGAAGACACGGATGATCATGGCGAACGCGGCCGCCTTGGTCCCGACCGACATGAACATCGTCACCGGCAGCGGCGCGCCCTGGTAGACGTCCGGCGTCCACATGTGGAACGGCGCGGCGGAGACCTTGAAGGCGAAGCCCACGCCCATCAGGACCAGGCCCAGCAGAAGGATCGAGTTGCCCGCGGGATTGCTGCCCAGACGCTCGGCGATCAAGGGCAGCAGCGTCGAGCCCGTCGCGCCGTAGACGAGCGCCATGCCGTACAGGACGAACGCGCTGGCGAACCCGCCGACCAGCAGGTACTTCGCCGCGGCCTCCTGGGACCGCGTGCTCGAACGGTCGAACCCCGAGGCGACGTAGAGCGCCAGGGAGAGCAGCTCGAGGCCCAGGAAGACCGTGACCAGCGAGGTGGCCGAGCCCAGGATCATCATCCCGGCGACCGCCGCGAGCGTGAGGACGTGGAACTCCGATTCGAGCCAGCCGCGCGCTTCGAGGTAGGGAGCGGATACGGCCACCGTCAGGACACCCAGGACCGCGAACAGCATCTCGAAGAAGAGGGCGAAGGCATCGCCGGTGGCGAAGCCGTAGTAAGCCGAGCCGCCCGAGCCGTTCTGCCACTCGCCGATGGCTATGCCCAGCGACACGAGGTACCCGATGAAGGCGATCAACGCGACGGCGGGGCCGCGGAAGCGCTTCGGCAGGATCAGGTCCACGACGATCGCCACGAGCAGCGCGACCAGGATCGCGACGATGGGAGCGATCTGGGTGAGGTCGTGGAACGCCTGAGCGCCCGTGTAGTGCGGCATCAGTTCATGGCTCGCGTGATCACGTACGGGAAGAGCCCGAGCACGAACATCAGGATCACCAGCGGCGCGAGGACGCCGATCTCGCCCACGGCGAGGTCGACCAGCGAGCCTCCGTCACGCGCGGGCGCCGGACCGTAGAAGGCGCCCTGGAACATCCGCAGCATGTAGACCGGCGTCAGGATCAGCCCGACGGCGACGGCGGCGGCCAGCGACGCCGACGCCTGCCAAGCGCCGAGCATGGTCATGAACTCGCCGGCGAAGCTGTTGAGGCCGGGAAGGCCGAGCGCCGCCAGCGTCACGACCAGGAAGACGCCGGTCAGGATGGGCAGCTTGGGGGCGAGCCCGCGCAGCGCGTCGCGGTCGCGAGTGCCGGTTCGAGCGGCCAGCCAGGCCACGAGCAGGAAGAGCGCCGCGATGATGATCCCGTGGTTGACCATCTGCAGCACGGCGCCCTGGGCGCCCTGCGCATTGAGCGCGAAGATCCCCAGCACGATGAAGCCCATGTGGCTGATCGACGAGTACGCCACGATCGCCTTCATATCGGTCTGCGCCAGCGCCAAGAAGCCGCCGTAGATGATCCCGGCAGCCGCCAGGATGGCCAGCGCGATGTTCCAGTCCCACCAGAGGACCGGGTGGGGCAGCAGAGGGAGCACGAAGCGCAGGAAGGCGTAGGCGCCGGTCTTGCCCATGACGCCCGCGAAGGTGATGAGCATCGGTGTGGGCGCCGCCATATAGGCGTCGGGCAGCCAGGAATGGAATGGGAAGACCGGCACCTTGATGGCGAAGGCGAAGGCCATCAGGATGAAAAGCCCGAACTGGATGCCGGTGTCAGGCCGCGGCGCTGACAGCAGCGCCGGCAGGTCGAACGAGCGCTGGCCGGTCGCCACGTACTCGGCGATGAAGCCGACCAGCAGCAGCAGCGACCCGACCAGCGTGTAGAGGACGAACTTGATCGCCGCTCGCCCCGGCCGCTCCTCTCCCTCGCTCCACAGCCAGAGCAGGAAGTAGGCGGGGATCAGCATCGCCTCCCAGAAGACGTAGAAGAGGATGAGATCGAGCGCCATGAAGACGCCTGACATGCCCGCCTGCATCAGCAGGAGCAAGCCGAGGAAGAGGCTCAGACGGCCCATGCGCTGCGGGGTGGCCAGCACCGCGACCAGGCCCAGGAAGGAGTTGAGAACGACCAGCCAGAGCGAGATGCCGTCGACTCCGAGCAGATAGCTGATGTGGTACTGCGGGATCCAGTCGACCTGCTGGATGAACTGCATCTGCGGAGGCGGCGCGGGTGGTAGTGCGCCCAGCTGGTGGAGCGAGTAGTACGTCTCTGTAGACGTGTTGAAAGTCGCGGCGACGTATGCGCTCAGGATTAGCGTCACCAGCGTGACGGCCAGCGCGACGGGTTTGGCCGCCGGACGCGGCAGGAAGCAGACGATCGCGCCTCCGACCAGCGGTATGAGCCAGATCAAAGTCAGCATCAGCCGATAGCCCCGCGGATCATCACGAGCGCGAGCACGATCACGGCGCCCGTCGTGAGGACCAGGACGTAGTTGCGGAAGTACCCGCTCTGCGTCACCGACAGGTCGGACGCGGTGTTCTCCGTGCGGGTGCCCAGGCCCATCACGGCGCCGTCGATGATCGGCCGCTCCACCCAGCGCACCAGCGCCGCGCCGAGCCAGTCCATCGGACGCACGAAGGCCGCGTCATAGATCTCGTCGAACCAGTACTTGCGCTCCAGCAGCGTCTGCACCCAGGGGTACCGAACGCGCACCACCGCCGGGTCCCAGCGCCGCTCTACGTAGAAGCGGTAGGCGAGGAAGAAGGTGAACGCCCCGAGCAGCACCGTCGCCGCGGTGGCGAGGTACTCGAGGCCGCGCTCCTCCCAGCCCAGCACGCCGACGGCCGGGTTCAAGAAGTCCTGGACCAGCTTCCAGCCGGGGTGGAAGCCGGCGTTGATCTGGATGAAGCCGCCGATCGTCGAGAGCACCGCCAGGATCGCGACCGGAATCAGCATCACCGGTGGCGCCTCGTGCGGGTGCTCGACCGGACGGTCCGGCGCGGCCTTCACCCAGAAGGTCAGGTAGAACATGCGGCCCGTATAGAAGCCGGTCAGGAGCGCGGTCACGAAGCCGATCGCCCACATCGCGAGCGCGAAGGGGTCGCCGCGGCTGAAGGCGTCGCCGAGGACCACCTCCTTGGACCAGAAGCCGACGAACGGGATGATCCCAGCCAGTGAAAGCGAGCCGACGAGGAAGCACAGGGCCGTGCGCGGCAGGTCCTGCCACAGGCCGCCGAACTTGCGCATGTCCTGCTCGTCCGACAGCGCGTGGATGACGTTGCCCGCCGCCATGAACAGCAGCGCCTTGAAGAAGGCGTGCGACATCAGGTGATAGAAGCCGGCGGCGTAAGCGCCGACCCCGACGGCCAGGAACATGTATCCGATCTGGCTCATCGTCGAGTACGCCAGCACACGCTTGATGTCGGTCTGCACAAACGCGATCGTCGCGGCGAAGAGCGCGGTCACGGCCCCGATCAGCGCGACCGCGTCATGCGCTGTGACGGCGACGTCGTAGATCGGGTGCATGCGTCCCACCAGGTAGACGCCGGCCGTGACCATCGTCGCCGCGTGGATGAGCGCTGACACCGGCGTCGGGCCCTCCATCGCGTCCGGCAGCCAGGTGTGGAGCGGCAGCTGCGCGGACTTGGCGACCGCGCCCACCAACAGCAGGAACGCGATGATCTCCAACCCGGCGGAGTCGGCGTGCCCGACGCGACCGAACACCTCGGTGAACACCACCGAGTGGTAGGTCACCCAGATGAGAAACGCGGCGAGGATCATGCCGATGTCGCCGATGACGTTCATGACGAACGCCTTGCGGGCCGCGACCACCGCCGATGGCCGCTGGTACCAGAAGCCGATCAGCAGGTAGCTGCTGAGTCCGACCATCGCCCAGCCGACGACGAGGAACACGAAATTGCCGGCGAAGACCAGCAGCAGCATCGAGAAGACGAAGAGGTCCATGTAGCAGAAGAAGCGCGCGTAGCTCGGGTTGTCCTCCTGCTCCATGTAGCCGACGGAGTAGGTCACGATCAGCGCGCCGACGCCGGTGATCACCAACCCCATGAAGACCGACAGGTTGTCGACCAGCAGGTTGAAAGGCGTGCTGAATGAGCCGGAAGTGATCCAGGTCCAGTAGGTCGACTGTTTCGATGACGCGTCGCCCAGCTGTCCGAAGAACAGGATCACGACACAGACGAAGCTCAGCCAGATGACGCCGGGGCCGAGCAGCATCGTCAGCACGCGCGACCAGCGCCAGCCGAAGAACGCGTGCAGCAGGGCGCCCAGCGCCGGGAAGGCGAGCACCAGCAATGCCAAAGTCCCGGTGGAGGTCAACTCAGCCCTTCAGCTCACTGAGATCGTCGACGTCTTCGACCTCGCGCACGCGGAAGATGTCGACGAGAACCGCGAGCCCGACGACTGCCTCGGCCGCGGCGACTGTCATCACCATTAGCGCGAAGAGCTGTCCGTCGAGATTCTGCAACTGCCGCGCGAAGGCGATCAGCGTGAGGTTGACCGCGTTCAGCATCAGCTCGATGCAGATCAAGATCACCAGCGGATTACGGCGGATCAGCACGCCCGCTGCGCCGATCGCGAAGAGCAGCGCGCCGAGCAGCAGAAAGTTGCCGGTGTCGAGCGTGCTCCCGTCCGGGAAGGTGAGCGTCCCCATCTAGGGCTCTCGACGCGACAGGTAGATGGCGCCTATCGCCGCGACCAGCAGCAGGATCGAGGTGACCTCGAACGGATAGAGATATGTCGAGAAGAGCCCCTGCGCGATCTCCTGGACGGTGCCGAACACGTTGATGTTCGTGCGCTCAGGAGTCCTGTACTGGACGCCCTGCAGCATCGCCCACGCAAGGCCGAAAAGAACGACGACCATCAGCGCCGACAGCCAGCCCTGGAACCGCAGCCGTTGGGAGCGTCCCTCGCGCGCGGGACCTATCAGCGCGATCACAAACAGGAAGAGGACCATCACGGCGCCGGCGTACACGATGATCTGCACCGCGAAGATGAACTGCGCCGACAGGATCAGGAAGATCACTGACAGCGCGATCATCACCACGACCAGGCTGAGAACGCTTCGCAGCGGCTCGCGCTGCCAGACCACTGAGACGCCACCCGCCAGCGCAACCAGGAACGCGACCCAGAAGACGACGCTGACCACCTAGGGGGCCGCCTCCAGAAGGCGCGCCTTGCCGTAGATGAACTTCTCGCGGCTGGTGTCGGAGAGCTCGTACTCAGGCCCGAGCACGATCGCCTGCACGGGGCAGGCCTCTTCGCAGTAGCCGCAGAAGATGCAGCGCAGCATGTTGATCTCGTAGACCTTCGCGTAGCGCTCGCCGGGTGAGCCGATGCCCTGCTCCTGCTGCTCCGGCGTGTTCTCCGCGGCGATCACTAGGATGCAGCCGACCGGGCACGCCGCGGCACACAGCTCGCAGCCGATGCACCGTTCGAGGCCGTTCTCGTAGCGGCGCAGGTAATGGCGGCCGCGGTAGCGCTCCGAACGCGGCGTCTTCTCCTCCGGGTACTCGAGCGTCACCGGCGGCCGGAAGAACTCCTGCAGCGTGGTCTTGAGACCGGTCGCCAGCGCTTTCGCATCGGCCAGCGGGTTGCCGGGATTGACCCGTGTCGACTTGGCCTTGAAGTCGTCCTGCTGCTCGTCCATCAGCCTTGGAAAGCTACCAATGCGATCGCGGTGAGGATGACGTTCGCCAGGCCGAGCGGCAGGAGGAACTTCCACCCGAGCCGCATCAGCATGTCGTAGCGCAGGCGCGGCAGAGTCGCGCGCAGCCAGATGTAGAGGAAGAGAAACAGGATGATCTTGAGCAGGAACCAGACGATCGGCGGGATCCACCAAGGTCCCCACCACGCGCCGAGAAAGAGCACTGAGGCTAGCGCGGAGACCGTGATGATATTCACGTACTCGGCGAGGTAGAACATCGTGAACTTGAGCCCCGAGTACTCGGTGAGGTAGCCGCCGACGAGCTCCTGCTCAGCCTCGGGCAGGTCGAACGGCGCGCGGTTTGTCTCCGCCACAGCCGACACGAGGTAGATCAGGAAGCCGAGCGGCGTGAAGAGGATCAGGGGCAGGGGGAACGTGAGGCTGCCCCAGGTCACGTGGTAGTTCGCTATGTCCTGCAGGCGCAGCGAGCCGACGATCATGAAAGTCGGGACCAGCGCGAGCCCGAGCGACATCTCGTAGCTGATGAGCTGGGCAGCTGAGCGCAGGCCGCCGAGCAGCGAGTACTTCGAGTTCGATGAGTAGCCGCCGAGCATGATCGCGTACACGTTCATGGCGGAGACCGCGAACACGAAGAGGATGCCGATGTTGATGTCGGCGATCCAGTAGTAGACGCCGAACCAGATGCCGACCGGGATGACGGCCCAAGCGAGGAACGCGGCGCCGACCGCGATCATCGGCGCGACCAGGTAGACCACCTTGTCGACGCCGCCCGGCAGGAAGCTCTCCTTGAACGCCAGCTTGACGCCGTCCGCGGCGAGCTGCATCAACCCGAAAGGCCCGACTCGATTGGGGCCCGGACGCCGCTGCATTCGACCCAGCGCCACGCGCTCGAACCACACTGTGTACGCGCTGGCGGTCAGCAGCACGAAGAGCAGGAAGGCCATGCAGAGCACGACCACCGCCCAGAAGGCGATGGGGTTGATGTTCACGAGTTGGTTGCCGATCAAGGTCGTGCCGGCCCCTGCACCGTCGGATTGCGCAAGCCGGCGGCCGGCGCCGGTGGATCGGCGAGTGCCGCCAGCTCCGCCGGGAACGCCTGCGCCGCGGCGCGCTGCACACCGTAGACACCGAGAAAGTCGAGGTCCAGCCCCAGTCCGCGGGCCAGCTCGCAAAGCACGTCCCAGCCTTCGCGCATGGGATCGGACACGAGCAGGACGGGGCGCAGGAACTGCACGCGTCCCTCGACGTTCGTGTAGCTGCCCTGCGTCTCGGCAAAGGTGAGATCCGGCAGCACGACCTGCGCCGACTGCAGCTCAGCGCGAGGCAGGGAATCCCAGCTGATGACCGTCTTCGCCGACTTCGGGACCGGCACGGCCGGCGGCCCCCAGCTGAGGCAGGTGTCGACGCCGGCGAGGTCGTCGGGCTCCACCGCCAGACCGAGGTTCAAGGCGCCGCGTTCGTTGGTGGCACGGTAGAGCGGCATCGACGCCGCCTTCAGGCTGGTCGCCAGGTCCCGCGCGGCGGCGACGATGACCGCCGCGTCACCGGCGCCCCTGCCGTCGCCGTAGAGGATCGCGACCGGCCCCTCGCGCAGGGCCTCGTGGCGCCGCAGCCCGGCGATCGCCTTCGGCATGTCGGCCCAGGTGCTGCGCACGTGCACCGTGTCGCGGTGCCGGTCCAGGTCCAGCTCGTCCGGGTGGACCAGGACCAGCTTGGCGCCGCCCTTCGACACCGCCTTCTTGATCCGCAGGTTGATGATCGGAACGTCGTCCCGCGTGTCCGACGCGATGACGACGATCGCCCGCGCGCGGTCCAGGTCGTCGATGGCGAGGGTGTCGGTGGGCCCGGGCTGCGGCAGCAGCGTTCGCCGCTCCAGCGCGACCCGGGCTCCGGCCAGCGGGCCGTCCAGCAGCTTGCGCAGCAGGTAGAGCTCCTCGTTGGTCGCGTCCTGCGCGACGGAGATCCCGAGCCGCCGCTTCTTGCCCCGCAGCGCCTCCACCGTGCGCGTGATCGCCTCCTCCCACGACGCGGCGCGGCCCTCGACCTGGGGGACGCGCAGGCGCGCGGGATCGTTGACGTGCGTGTAGTCGAAGCGGCCGCGGTCGCAGATCCAGCCGTCATCGATCTCGTCGTTCTCGTGCGAGGTGACGCGCACCAGCTGGCGGCGGCGCTCCCAGAGCGTGACGCTGCAGCCGACCGAGCACTTCGAGCAGATCGACTCGGTGTGGTTCATGTCCCAGGGGCGGGACTCGAACCGCCAAACCCGGGAGGTCAGGGCGCCGACTGGGCAGAGGTCGATGATGTTGCCGCTGAAGATCGACTCCAGGGGGCGGTCGAACTGGCTCGTGATGAACGACTGCGCACCGCGCTGGTCGGTCGTCAGCTCCTGCTCCCAGGCGATCTCGTCGTAGTAGCGCGTGCAGCGGTAGCAGAGCACGCAGCGCTCGCGGTCGAGGGCGATCTTGTCCGAGAGCGGGATCGGCTTCGGAAAGTGCAGTCGGGGATCGCTCACGCGGCTCACCGGGAACGCGTGCCGGAACGTGTAGTCCTGCAGCGGGCACTCGCCGCCCTTGTCGCAGACGGGACAGTCGAGAGGATGGTTGACCAGCTCGAACTCGAGGATGTCGGCGCGGCCGGCGACCGCCATGGGCGAGGCGGTCTTCACGACCATCCCGTCGGCGACCGGCGTGGTGCAGGCGGTCTGCGGGCGGGGCGGCCCCGGCGACATCTCGACCAGGCAGAGCCGGCAAGCGCCGACCGGGTCGAGCTTGTGGTGGTAGCAGAAGACGGGGATCTCGATCCCGATCCGCTTGGCGGCCTCGACCACCAGCGTGCCCTTGGGCACGGTGACCTCGATGCCGTCGATGGTGAGCGTGACCGTCGGCGGGGTCTCAGGCAACGGCCATCGCCCCGGCCGCGCTGCAGACGTTGCCGTGCGCGTGCTCGTCGTACTCGTTCCGGAAGTGGTTCATCGTCGACTCGATCACCCAACCGGCGGAGTCGCCCAGGCCGCACAGGCAGCGCCCGTTCTGCAGCCCTGCCTGGATCCGGTCGAGCAGCTGGAGTTGGGCGGGTCCGTCCTCGCCGGCGAGCAGGCGCTCATACGCGCGAACCGCCCAGTTGCCGCCGATCCGGCACGGCGTGCACTTTCCGCACGACTCGTAGGCATAGAACTGGAGCAGCCGGTAGGCGCCGCGGACCACGCAGTAGCTGTCGTCCATCACGATCACGCCACCCGAGCCGCCCATGGTGCCGAGCTTCTTGAGCTCCTCGGTGTCCGTCGTCGTGTCGAGCATCGAGGCGGGGAGGACCGGCGCCGACGAGCCGCCGGGCCAGAACACCTTCAGCGTGCGGCCGGGCAGCGCGCCGCCGGCCATGCCCTCGATGAGGTCGCGGAACGGCCGGCCGATCTCCATCTCGTAGTTGCCGGGGCGCTGGACGTGACCGCTGACGGTGAAGAGGCGCGTCCCGCGCGACTGCTCCGTGCCGAGCTTGGCGTACTCGGCCCCGCCCTTCTCGATGATCCAGGGCAGCGTGGAAAGGGTTTCGACGTTGTTGATCAGCGTCGGCCGGCCCCAAGCGCCCTTGACAGCGGGGAAGGGGGGTCGCGAGCGCGGCTGCGCGCGCTTGCCCTCCAGCGATTCCAGCAGCGCGGTCTCCTCGCCGCAGATGTAGGCGCCGTGCCCGCGGTAGAGGCGGATATCGACGTCGAAGCCTTTGCCGTAGACGTCCTTGCCGAGGTGCCCGGCCTTCGTCGCCTCGGCGATCGCTTCTGCGAGCATGGCGTGCGGGCGGTCGTATTCACCGCGGATGTAGATCCAGGCCTGGTTCGCGCCGACGGCGAAGGCCGCGATGGCGATGCCCTCGAGCAGCTGGTGCGGCGAGTTCTCCATCAGGTAGCGATCCTTCGCGGTTCCAGGCTCCGACTCGTCGGCGTTGACGACGACGTACTTCGGCCCCGGCATGTCGCGCGGGATGAAGCTCCACTTCTGGCCGGTGGGGAAGCCGGCGCCGCCGCGGCCGCGGAGGCCCGACGTCTTCACTTCGGCGGTGATCGCGGCCGGATCCATGGAGGTCAACGCCTTGCGCCAGGAGGCGTAGCCGCCTTTCTTGACGTAGATGTCGAGCTGGTGAAGGTTCTCGGTGCCGAACCAGCGCGTGAGCACCGGCCCGGCGGATTTGCCGTGGGAGCCTCGCAGCTCAGCCATCGCTCTTGGACCTGCCACGGCCCTTCCGGCCGGCTGCGCCGGCCACCTCCCCGCCGAGCGGGGAGGAGCCCCTCCTGGCTTCGATCAGGGCGTCGACCTTCTCGGTCGTGAGGTCGTAGTGGAAGGCATGGTCGAGGCGCAGCATCGGCGCGTACTCGCAGGCGCCCAGACACTCGACGGGCTCGACGCTGAAGAGACCGTCGGCGCTGACCTCTTCGGGATCGTGGACGCCGACCTGCGCCTGGATGTGCTCGTAGATCTCGTTGCCACCCCGCAGCGCGCAGCTGAGGTTGGTGCAGACGTAGAAGCGGTGCTTGCCGATCGGTCTGGTGTGGAACAGCGTGTAGAACGTCGCGACGCCTTCGACGTAGCCCGGGTCGAGGTTGAGGGCGTGGGCGACCTCGCTCATCACGTCGGGAGTCAGGTGGCCGGTCTCCTCCTGCGCCAGGTCCAGCGCGGGCATGACGGCGGAGCGCAGCTCGGGGAACTTCGCCGGCAGCTCGCGGATCTCGCGGAGCACGTGCTGGCTCAGGGTCACCTGGTCCCTTCCCGAAGTGGGCGATTTGCCGACAAATGACCCCTTGCCGCTGCGGTTGGTGGGCGATTTGCCGACAAATCGCCGTTCGGGGTCGGGCTTTGGCGTTCCGCCAGACGCGTCATCGGTCAACGTCTCCGAGCACGGCGTCGGCGGTGCCGATGATCGCGATCAGGTCCGCCACCATGTGGCCGACCGCCATCTTCTCCAGCGCCTGCAGGTGATTGAAGGACGCGGAGCGAAACTTCACGCGCCGCGGCTTGTGCGTGCCGTCGGAGACGACGTAGCACCCGTTCTCGCCGCGGCCTGACTCGACCGCGACATACACGTCGCCGGCGGGCGGCGAATAGCCCTCGGTGAAGAGCTTGAAGTGGTGGATCACCGCCTCCATCGAGGTGTCCAGTTCCTCGCGCGGTGGCGGCAGAACCTTCCGGTCGTCCACGTTGACCGGGCCCACCGGCAGCCGGTCCAACGCCTGGCGCAGGATCTTCAGCGACTCGCGCATCTCGCGAATCCGCACGATGTAGCGCGCGTAGCAGTCACCGGCCTGCTCGACGGCCATGTCGAAGTCGTAGGTCTCGTAACCGCTGTAGGGCATCGACTTGCGCAGGTCCCACTCGACGCCGCTGCCGCGCAGCATCGGGCCCGACGCGCCGAACCGGATCGCGTCCTCACCGCTGAGGTGCCCGATCCCTTGCGTGCGCACCTTCCAGATCGGGTTCTCGGTCAGCAGGTCCTCGTACTCCTGGATGTGCTCCGGCATCTCGCCGATGAAGGTGTCGAGCATGTCCAGAAAGCGCGGCGTCGCGTCCGCCATCACGCCTCCGGGGCGGATGTACGACGTGTGCATGCGGAAGCCCGAGATCTCCTCGTTCATGTCGAGGATGCGATCGCGCTCGCGGAAGCAGTACATGAACACGCTCATCGCGCCGAGCTCGAGCGCGCTCGTACCCAGCCACACCAGGTGCGACGAGATGCGCGTCAGTTCGGACATGATCACGCGCAGCACCTGCGCCCGCTCCGGCGCCTCGATGCCGAGCAGCTTCTCGACGGCCAGCGCATACGCGAGGTTGTTGATCGGCGGCGAGAGGTAGTCGTGCCGGTCGGTGACGACGACGCCCTGCTGGTAGCGCAGCGCCTCCATCTGTTTCTCGATGCCGGTGTGTAGGTAGCCGATGACCGGCTTCACGCGGCGGATCACCTCGCCGTCGAGGTCGACGATCAGGCGCAGGACGCCGTGCGTCGACGGGTGCTGCGGACCGAAGTTGACGGTGAGGATGTCGCCGCCGAGCTCGTCGACGCCCGAGCGCACGATGCTGATCCCGCGCGGCTTCTCGAGCTGCGAACGCTCCTCGGTCGTGGTGCTCTCGGTCATGCCTGTGGCGGTGTGGTCTCCCACACCTCGTGCTCTTCCGAGAAGTCGACCTGCTCGCCCCCGACCGGGTAGTCGCGCCGCAGCGGATGACCCACCCAGTCCTCGGGCATCAGGATCCGCGTCAGGTCCGGATGGCCTTCGAACTCGATCCCGAACAGGTCGTACGTCTCGCGCTCGTCCCAGTTCGCGTTGGGATAGATGTCGGCGACCGACGGAGCGACGACGCGCTCCGCCTCCGCCACAAAGGTCCGGACTCGAAGCAGCTTTCGGTGCCGGTAGCTGCGCACCTCATAGACGAGCTCGAAGCGCTCCGGCGCGGCCGGCGCGACGCTGGCGAGGTGGTCGACGCAGGTCATGAACGAGAGCGCCTCGTAGCCGTCCTCGTCACGGAGCGCCGTCAGCGAAGCGCGCAGCGCATCCGGTGCGACAGTGATCCATTCGTCGCCCGCGCTCTCACCCTTGGCCAGGACCTTGAGACGCGACTTCATACGCGAGGTTTGATCCCCTGGGCCTTGATCCGGTCCTGGAGGATCATGAGCGCGTTCAGTAGGTCCTCGGGACGCGGTGGACAGCCCGGGACGTACACGTCGACCGGCACCACCTTGTCCACGCCCTGCAGGATCGCGTAGTTGTTGAACACGCCCCCGGTAGAGGCGCAGGCGCCCATCGAGATGACCCATTTCGGCTCTGGCATCTGGTCGTAGATCTGGCGCAGTACGGGGGCCATCTTGTGCGCGACCCGGCCCGCCACGATCATCAGGTCGGCCTGCCGCGGGGAGGCGCGCATCGCCTCCGACCCGAAGCGGGCGATGTCGACGCTCGAGGACGCCGTGTGCATCATCTCGATCGCGCAGCAGGCGAGTCCGAACTGGGCCGGCCAGACCGAGTTGCCGCGTCCCCAGCCGACCAGCTTGTCCAGCGTGGTCAGCAGGACTCCGGGCATGGAGTCGGCGAGCTCTTCTATTCCCATTCCAGGCCTCCCTTGCGCCAGATGTGGGCCAGGGCGACGATCAGGATCAGCATGAATACGAACATCTCGATCACGCCGTACCAGCCCAGCTGGTGCAGATATACAGCCCAGGGGTAGAAGAACACCGCCTCGACGTCGAAGATGATGAAGAGCATCGCCGTGAGGTAGAAGCGCACCGACAGGCGCTGCCGCGCCGGAACCTGCGGGATGATGCCCGACTCGTAGGGCAGGAGCTTGCTCCGGTAGGGCTTCTGAGGGCCGAGCAGGAAGGACACCAGCACCAGAGTCGCAACCAGCCCGAGGGCGATGATCGCGTAGACCAGCAGCGGGACGTAGCCGGACAAGGTGGCGCTAAGAGTCTCCTGCGGAGGGGCCGTCGCCCCGAGGGGGACGATCCCAATTGTAGGTAGCGGTGGTTACCGCCCGTATCAGGCGACGTTTGGGCGCGCGCCTAGGAGATCGCGGGTGTCTTGAGCCCCGGCTCGCGCAGCCCCGGGAGCCCGTCCAGGCTCACGTTGTGATCCTTTTGATAGAGGTCGATCCCCTCCTGGCCCTTGCGGTCGGCCCAGGCGTCCATCTGCGTGCGCTCGGACTCGTACGCCATCAACGGCACGCCATATCCGCAGGAGTCGGACACGCGCTCGGCCTCGATCGCGATGACCGAGCGGACGGCGCGGAAGGTGGCGAAGAGGGCGATCCAGCGGTCCCAATCCTCGTGCGAGCGCTCTACGACCCGGCCGCGCCCGTGGATCCGGACGATCCGAGGCGCGCCCTCGAACGCGCAGAGCATCAGCGTGATGCGGCCGTTCTCCCGCACGTGAGAGATGGTCTCGACGCCGCTGCCCGTCAGGTCGACATAGGCGAGTGTCCAGGCGTCGACAACCCGAAGGCTGTCCCGGCCCTTGGGCGAGAGGTTGACGTGGCCTCCGCCGCCGGCCGGCGCGGTGGCGACGAAGAACAGGTGCTGCTTCTCGATCCAGCGCTTGAGCTTGGCGTCGATTCCATGCTCGAGCAGGCCCATCAGCTGTCGGTCCGGCGGTGGCTGATCTCCACGCCGTGCGCGAGGGTGGCGTGCACGGGGCAGTAGCGGTTGACCGACTGATCGAGAGCCTTCTCCACCAGGGCGTCGTCGGTCGGGCCTGACCATCCGAGCACGAACTCGATCCGGATTGCCGTGAAGGCCTTGGGCCACTCGGTTTCACGATCGCCGTCCACCCGGATCTCGAGCGAGCGCAGAGGCTGCCGCATCTTCTGGAGAAGCAGCACGGCGTTGACGCCGGTGCAGGCCCCGAGCGCGCCCAAGAGCAGCTCGGTGGGGTGGATCGCCTCGTCAGCCGCGCCCGGGGCGTCGCTATCGGCCTGCGCGTGGAAGCCGCTCCCGCCCTCGATGTCGAAGGAGGTGCGGTCGCCGGTCCAGCGCACGGTGGCGGTAGTCATCTGATATGCAGCCTATCCTTCCCTCGCCATGCCAGACGACGTCCGCTCGAGCTTCGCCCCGGTGGCTCAGAACTACTCGCGGTCCACGTTCCACGCCGGCAAGCGGGGCATCGAGGAGGTCATCGAGCTGGCTGAGCCGAAGCCCGGCGAGCTGGCCCTCGACGTCGCCACTGGCACGGGCAACGCGGCTTTCGCCCTGGCCGGGCACCTGGAGCGGGTGATCGGCCTGGACCTCACGCCCGAGATGCTGGCCGAGGCCCGTCGCGTCGCCGCCGAGCGTGGCATCGAGAACGTGACCTGGGTGTTCGGCGACGCCCAGGCGCTGCCTTTCCCCGACGCGACCTTCGACGTTTACATGGTCCGCGCGGCGCCCCATCACTTTCCCGATCTCCCGCTGGCGCTGCGCGAGGCGGCGCGTGTGCTCAAGGGAGGCGGCAGAGCGTGCTTCATCGACTGCGCACCGCCCGCGGCGGCGCGAGAGGTCCTGCACGGCGTGGAGCTGCGGCGCGATCCGTCGCACGTCCAGAGCCGGACCGTCGACGAGTGGGTCGAGCTGCTCGGCGAAGCCGGGCTGGTCGTGGAGCGCGCCGACCAGCGCGAGGTCGACTGGGATCACGACGACTGGATGAACAACATGGCGGTGCCCGCCGAGCGGCGCCCGGAGCTGGCGCGGATGGTCGAGGCGGCGGAGGGCGCCGCACGCGCTCAGCTCAGGCCGGAGCGGCGCGAGGGCAAGCTGTGGCACGCCTACTGGCACTGCCTGATCCGCGCCCGCAAGCCTTGGAGCTAAGCGCCGGCGACTCCGTAATCCTCCATGACCGTGCCGGCAGGCGCTACCACGCCACGCTCCAGCCCGGCGCGATCGTGTCCCTGCACTCCGGAGTCGTCCAGCACGACGACCTGATCGGCCTCGAGGAAGGCTCTGTCGTGAGCACGCACCAGGGCGCGCGACTCCTGGTCCTGCGGCCCACCTTCTCGGAGTCGATCCTGGACCGCCGCCGGCGGACCCAGCCCATCTATCCGAAGGACCTCGGCGCCATCCTGGTCCAGGCCGACATCCATCCTGGCGCCAGGGTGCTGGAGGCGGGAGCGGGAACCGGCACGCTGACAGCGGCCCTGCTGCGCGCCGTCGGTCCCACCGGCGCCGTCGTCGCCTACGAGATGAGGGAGGATTTCCTGGAGGCCGCACGCGCCAGCGTGGCCGAGCACCTCGGCGGGGCGCCGGCCAACCTCGAGCTTCGGCTCGGCGACGTGTATGCGGATGCCGTGGACGGCGAGTTCGACCGCGTCTGCCTCGACCTGCCCGAGCCGTGGCAGGCGCTGCCGCAGGTGGCCCCGGCCTTGCGTCCGGGGGGCGTGCTCTTCGCGCTGAGCCCGAACGTGAGCCAGGTGCAGCGTCTCTGCGACGCTCTGCGAGAGGTCGGCGGCTTCGGGCTGATCGAGACGGTCGAGCTCCTGGAGCGCGCCTGGACCGTGCGCGGGCGGAGCCTGCGCCCCGCCCATCGCATGGTCGCTCACACGGCCTTTCTCACCTTCGCCCGCCGGCTTGCCGGCAGCGAGGTGTTCGAGACCGAGTCCGAAGGGTTCTAGCTACTTGCCGATCAGCTCGTCTAACTTGGCCTGCTCGGACGAGAAGCGCCAGAACTCAGCCAGCTGGCCTGCCGCGTTCTCGTGGGCGACGTCCACTACCGGACCCGTGATGGTCTGGCCCTTGTAAGTCGCGGTGACGGTGGACAGGGTGACGACGTGCTGGTCGTTGGCGAGGATGTCGTGGATCTCGTGCTTCTGCACGAGCCCGTCCTGCATCAGCCGGCCGAAGAACTCGAGCACCGCCTGCTTGCCGTTGTACGTCCCCGTGTACTTGCTGTCGCCGCCGATGTGCCAGACGATGTTGTCGGCGAACAGCTCGAGCACGGTGTTCACGTCCCCGGCGTCGAAGGCTGTGTAACCCCTGCGCGTCCTCTCGATGGACGCCTGCTGCTCTGTTACCGCCATCTCTCTCCTCCTCCACAGTGATGGGCGGGCGTGCGGAACGCGCCGATGCTAGGCGCTTGGCAGCAGATGTGCAACGTCGGCCCGCTCGTCCTCCAGCTCCTTCTGCGTGACCGCGATCCGTTCCTTGGCGAAATCGTCGTGCTGATAGCCTTCGATCACCTGCCAGGAGCTGCCATCAGAGCGGACCGGGAACCCGAATTGAAGGCCATCTGGGACTCCGTACTCGCCGCGGCTGACGACCGCGAGAGCGGCGTTGTCGCCATCCTCGGTGGCGCGCCAGATGCTGTTGACGGAGTCGATGGCGGCGTTGGCCGCGGAGGCCGCCGACGACGCGCCGCGGGCGGCGATCACCGCGGCCCCGCGCTGCTGCACGGACTTGATGAAGTCGCCCTGCAGCCAGCCGATGTCGCTGATGGCGTCGGTCACAGGCGAGCCGCCGATGGTGGCATGGGCGAAGTCGGGGAACTGCGTCGCCGAGTGGTTGCCCCAGATGGCGAGGTTGCGCACGGCTGTCACGGGCACGCCGGCCTTGTCAGCGAGCATCGCGCGGCCGCGGTTCTGGTCGAGCCGCGTCATCGCGAAGAACCGCTCGGCCGGGATGTCGCCTGCGTTCGAGCGGGCGATCAGGCAGTTCGTGTTGCAGGGGTTGCCCACGACGAGGACCCGAACATCGTCACCGGCGACCTCGTTGAGAGCCTGGCCCTGGCCTTGGAAGATCGGCGCGTTGGCCGCCATCAGGTCGCGGCGCTCCATGCCCTGCTTGCGCGGTGCCGCGCCGACCAGCAGCGCCCAGGAGATGCCGTCGAAAGCGACCTTGGCGTCCGACGACACCTCGACGTCGCTCAACAGCGGGAAGGCGCAGTCGTCGAGCTCCATGACGACACCCTGGAGGGCGGGCAGGACTGCCTCGACCTCGAGGAGGCGCAGGCTGACCGGCTGGTCGGGGCCCAGCAGGTGTCCTGAGGCGATTCGGAAGAGGAGCGCGTAGCCGATCTGACCGGCCGCGCCGGTGACGGCGACTCTGACTGGTTGTTTCTGCATGAGACCCAATGTAGTTCGCGCCTAGAGTTGGCCGTATGAGAGCCGTCGCCCTATGAGCCTGGCCCTCGAGCGGCACGTCTACCCGTTCACCGCGATCGTGGGCCAGGACCGGATGAAGCTGGCGCTGGTCCTGAACGCGATCAACCCCGCCATCGGCGGCGTGCTCATCCGCGGCGAGAAGGGCACCGGCAAGTCCACCGCGGTCCGCGCCTTGGCGCGGCTGCTGCCCGAGCAGCGGGTCGTCGCCGGCTGCCACTTCGGCTGCGACCCCGAGTCGAACGAGCACCTCTGCATCGAGTGTCGGGCTCGGCTCGCGGAATCCGGCGAGCTGCCCGCCACGCAACGGCGGATGCGGGTCATCGAGCTGCCTATCAACGCCTCCGAGGACCGGGTCGTGGGCACCATCGACCTCGAGGCCGCGCTCAAGGAGGGCTCCCGCCGCTTCGAACCCGGGGTGCTGGCCGAGGCCAACCGCAACATCCTTTACGTCGACGAGGTCAACCTCCTAGACGACCACATCGTCGACGTGCTCCTCGACGCCGCAGCCATGGGCGTCAACGTGGTCGAGCGAGAAGGCGTCTCGGTCGCCCACCCGGCCCGCTTCATCCTCGTCGGGACGATGAACCCCGAGGAAGGGGAGCTGCGGCCGCAGCTGCTCGACCGCTTCGGCCTCTGCGTCGATGTCGAGGGCATCCGCGACCCGGATGAACGCGTTCTCGTCGCGGAGCGGGACAGCGCCTTTCGCGCCGGTGACCCGGCGTTCCGCGCTGAGTTCGAGACGGCTGACGCGAACCTCTCGGACCAGCTGCGGACGGCGCTCGACGCCGCCCCAGATGTGCAGCTCGGTCGCGGCCAGGCGCGGCTGATCTCGACGATCTGCGTCGAGGCGGGCGTCGCGGGCCATCGGGCGGACGTCGTCATCGAACGCACCGCCCGGGCGCTGGCGGCGTTCCGAGGCTTCGAGCGGCCGACCAGCGAGGAGATCTACGACGCGGCCGAGCTCGCGCTGGCCCACCGCGCGCGGAACCCCGTGCAGCGGACGCACGACCAGAGCGGCGAGGGCGACGCCGGCGAAAGGCAGCAGCCGGGCGAGGAGACGACGGCTGAAGCGCCCGGCGAAACCAACTCGAACTCCCAGGAACAGCGGGACGCCGATGGCGCCACCGAGGATTCGACTAGCGAAACGCAGTCGGGTCAGCAGAAGGCAGGCGCCGAACAGGGCATGACATCCGGCGGCGCCAGCGGCCAGGATGCGTCCGCCGACGCCGAGGACACGTTCAACCTGCGCCGGATCGAGCTGCCGCGCCAGCGGCGGCCGCGGAAGCAGAGCGGCAAGCGCGCGGCCAGCCAGGCCGCCGATCGCCGCGGACGCTATGTGCGGGCCGACACCGCGGAAAAGGTCAGCGACCTCGCCGTGGACGCCACCATCCGCGCCGCGGCGCCCCACCAGGTCAAGCGGGGCAGGGAGACAGGCGATCCACTGCTGCTCGAGCGCCACGACCTGCGTGAGAAGGTGCGCGAGCGCAGGGTCGGCAACCTGATCGTCTTCGTCGTCGACGCCTCGGCTTCCATGGACGCGGAACAGCGCATGGCGGCGACCAAGGGCGCCATCCTGTCGCTGCTGCAGGACGCCTACGTCCGGCGCGACCGCGTCGCCGTGGTCATCTTCAAGAACCGGACCGCGGAGGTGGTGCTGCGTCCCACCTCAAGCGTCCAGCTGGCCCAACGCCGGCTCGAGCGCCTGTCCGTCGGCGGGACCACGCCGCTGACGCACGGCTTGATGGCGGGCTACAAGGTGATCAAGACCGAGCTGCTGCGCGACCCCACCGTCAGGCCGCTGCTGGTCCTGATCTCGGACGGCCGCGGCAACATCTCGATGTTCAAAGAGGAGCCGCTGGTGGAGGCCCAGAAGGTCGCCGCGCTCGTCTCGGCCGAGAAGATCGACACCCTGGTGATCGACTCCGCGCGCGACTTCTCGCACCTGCCGTCGGTCCAAAACCTGGCCCGCGTCGCGCCGATGTATCAGACGTACGCGATCAACGCCTGCGCCGACCTGGCCGAGCGCATGGGCGCCCGCTATTACGGGCTGTACGACCTCTCGCGCGACGAGATCGCGTCGGCTGTGGAGCGCGAGCTGCGAGGCAAGGGCTAGAGCAATCGGGCCTGGGTAGGATTGGAAAGCCCTTGGCGATAGAGAACTACTCCTACCCGTTCACCGCGATCGTGGGCCAGGACCGGATGAAGCTGGCGCTGGTCCTGAACGCGATCAACCCCGCCATCGGCGGCGTGCTCATCCGCGGCGAGAAGGGCACCGGCAAGTCCACCGCGGTCCGCGCCCTGGCGCGGCTCCTGCCCGAGCAGCAGGTCGTCGCCGGCTGCCACTTCGGCTGCCATCCGCAGGATCGCGACAACCTCTGCCTCGACTGCCGCGGCCGGCTGGCGGACGGCGAGGAGCTGCCCGCCACCCAGCGGCGGATGCGAGTGGTGGAGCTGCCTATCAACGCCTCCGAGGACCGGGTCGTGGGCACCATCGACCTCGAGGCCGCGCTCAAGGAGGGCTCCCGCCGCTTCGAACCCGGGGTGCTGGCCGAGGCCAACCGCAACATCCTCTACGTCGACGAGGTCAACCTGCTCGACGACCACATCGTCGACGTGCTCCTCGACGCCGCCGCCATGGGCGTCAACGTGGTCGAGCGAGAAGGCGTCTCGGTCGCCCACCCGGCCCGCTTCATCCTCGTCGGGACGATGAACCCCGAGGAAGGGGAGCTGCGGCCGCAGCTGCTCGACCGCTTCGGGCTCTGCGTCGACGTCGAGGGCATTCGCGACCTGGACCAGCGCGTCGAGATCGTCGAGGCGCGCGCCGGCTGGGAGAGCGACGCGGCGGCGTTCTACGACCGCTATGCCGGGGCCGAGGACGAGGTTCGGTCGCACATCGCCGAGGGCATCGCCACCGACCAGGAGGTCCAGGTCTCGCGCCAGATCCTGAAGCTGATCGCGCAGCTGAGCATCGCCCTCGAGGTGGACGGTCACCGAGCTGACCTGGTCTGCGCCCGGGCGGCACAGGCGAAGGCGGCATATGACGGCGCCGCCGAGGTCGAGGTGCCGCACGTGACACAGGTGGCCGAGATGGTGTACGCACATCGCGTGCGCACCGTGCCCTTCGGCAAAGCCGGCCCGAATCTCCAGGACGTGATCGGGCGCGTCATCGGCGTCGCGTAGAGGTTTGGCAGCTCAAGGGACGCAGGTGACCGGCGCGGAGGAGATCCGCTGGGACCTGACCGAGCTTTTCGCCTCCCCTCACGACCCCGCCATCGACGCCGTCCTGAAGGAAGCGCTCGAGTTCGCCCAGGAGTTCGAGGAGCGCTACAAGGGCAGGATCGCCCAGCTCGGTCCGCCCGATTTCGCGGTGCTGATGGACGCCCTCGCCGAGCACTACGACGCGGTGTCCAAGCCCTCGCTGTACGCCAACCTGATGCACAGCCGCGACACGCAGGACACCGACGCGGGCCGGCTCGTGGCACGGGTGCGCGAGGCCGGGGCCGAGCGAGGCAAGCACCTCGTCTTCTTCAACCTCGAGCTGGCGGCGCTCTCCGATGAGCGCGCCCGCGAGCTCTATGAGCACGAGGCGTCGAGCCGCTACCGGCACACGATCGAGGAAGCGCGTCGGTATCGCCCGCACCAGCTGACGGAGGTCGAAGAGCGGCTGCTGACCGAGACCAGCCCGGTGGGCACCTCCGCATGGACGCGACTTTTCGGCGAGCTCTGCGCGGGCATCCGAGTGGACCTCGACGGGTCCGAAATGCCGCTGGCCCTCGCCCTCGCGCGGCTTCGCGTCACCGACCGGGCGACGCGCGAGGCGGCCAGCCACGCGATCACCGCGGCCCTCCGCCGCGACCTGCGGACCCGCTCCTACGTCCTGAACGTGGTCGCGCAGGACCACGCGATCGAGGACCGGCTGCGCAGCTATCCGACCTGGATCAGCTCGAGGAATCTCAGCAATGAGACCTCGGATGAGGCCGTGCAGGCGCTGGTCGAAGCCGTCACCTCGCGGTACGGCGCGGTCGAGCGCTACTACCGCGTCAAGGGCCGGCTGCTCGGCTTGGAGCGTCTCCACGAGTGGGACCGCTATGCGCCGCTCGAAGGCACCGAGCGCGTGATCTCCTGGGACGCGGCCAAGGAGCTGGTTCTCGGCTCCTACCATCGGCTCTCACCGCGCGCCGGCCGCCTGGTGGAGGAGTTCTTCGCACACCCCTGGATAGACGCGCCGGTGACAGCGGGGAAGAGCGGTGGCGCGTTCTGCGCAGGGGCGACGCCGTCATTCCATCCGTACGTGCTGATGAACTTCACCGGCAAGCTAGGCGACGCCCTCACCCTGGCGCACGAGCTCGGCCACGGGCTTCACGACCGGCTCGCGGCGAAGCAGCACATCTTCGACTACCACCCGCCGCTGACCCTGGCGGAGACGGCGTCGGTGTTCGGGGAGGCGATGACCTTCGACCGGATCCTGGCCGAGGAATCGGACCCCAAGATCCGGCTGGCGCTGCTCTGCTACCAGGTCGAGCAGGCTTTCGCGACCATCTACCGCCAGGTCGCGATGAACCGCTTCGAGGACGCGGTCCACAACACCCGCCGCTCGGAGGGCGAGCTGTCGCCCGACCAGCTGAGCGAGATCTGGCAGGACCAGAGCCGGCGGATGTTCGGCGACTCGGTCGAGCTCACCGAGGAGCACGGCGCCTGGTGGAGCTACGTCGAGCACTTCGTGCAGGCGCCCGGCTACGTCTACGCCTACGCCTTCGGCAACCTGCTGGCTCTTTCGATCTACCGCCGCTACCGGCAGCTCGGCGGGGACTTTGTCGACTCGTATCTCGACTTCCTGGCCGCGGGCGGCTCGCGGCCGCCTGACGAGCTGGTGGCCACGCTCGGGATGGATATCCGCGACGCCGGTTTCTGGTCGGCGGGCCTCGACATCCTCGACGAGATGATCGACCAGGTCGAGACCCTGGCCGGCGGCGTCGTCGGCACGGCCGGGTAGCCCCTCTGCCCGCTCAGGTTTCCCTACATTGGCGCTGACAGCTTTATAGTCATTCTCACGTGATCAGCTCGCAGCCGAGCCGCCCAAGTGCGGCTGAGCGGCAGGGGGGAGACTCTGAACGCCTGCTCGACGCCGCTCGCCAGTTCGACCCAGCCGCGCTCGGCCACATCTTCGACGAGTCGTTCGAGACGATCCACGGGCTGCTGGTGGGCCTGCTCGGCGATCGCCCGGCGGCGGAAGAGGCCGCGCTGGCGACGTACGAGCGCGTGCTGGACCGCCTCTCGGCGGAACGCGGCCGCCGCGCCGGTCTGAACGGGTGGCTGGCTCACACGGCCTGCCGGGAAGCCATGCGGCGGCGGCCGGTAGGGCTGTCGGCGGCGGTGCAGCCGGGAATGGGGCCGCGTCCGTATGACCCGCGTCGGGTGCGCGGCGCGCTTTGGAGCCTGCCGGCCGATCAGCGCGAGGTCGTGACCCTGCGCGCACTGGCCGGGATGGACTCTGCCCACGTGGCGGCCGCGAGCGGGCGCAGCGTCGGGCTGGTGCTCTCGCTCCAGCAGCGTGCCCTGCGGACCCTCGCCGGCGACCAGCGCCGCAGCAGCTACCCGCGAGGATCCGAGACGACGCTCGACCGCACCCTGGACCGCGTCACCGCGGGCGCTGATCCGGAGGCAGCCGTGGCCGCTGTCGCGGACGCCCAAGCTCAGCTCCCTCTCGTACAAGCGGCTCACGGAGTCACTACCCTCCGGCCGGGGTCAGCAGACACCGCCGCCAGGGCACGCACGCGCGACGCGCTGCTGGGCGAGGCGACCGAGAAGCGCGCGCATTGGGTGCACTCCCACCAGGGGATCCCGATCCGGCCGCTGGCGCCGCGCCGGCCGTTCAGGCCGCTCCGCGCACTGGGCCGGCTGGTCGGAGGGACCATGATCCTGTTCCTGGCGGTCGTAATCGGCGTCGGGCTGGCCGCGATGGCGGTCACGAGCGAGCCGGACTCCCCGGCGTATCCGCTGCGGCGGGTGGCCGAGAACGCCCTCGTCCTCGCGCACCGCGACCCGGTCTCCAGGGCGACACTCGAGGTCGACCTGGCCGACCAGCGGCTGCGGGAGGCCGAGGCGATGGCGCTGGCGAACAAGGCATCGCTGGCGGTCCCGGCGGTCCACGATCGCTACGTGGAGCTGCTCCAGGCGTCGCGCGCGCTCATCGACGACAGCTCGGCGCACGACTCGAGCTGGCGCGCGGCCCGCACCAAGCTGATCGCCGATGAGTCCGTGAGCCTGCAGTCCCTCGAGACTCAGCTGGAGGCCAGCGGCGATTCCTGGGCCGCCGCAGCCATCCGCTCCGAGGTGTCATCGTTCCAGAACGAACGGAAATACCTGGATGAAGAGCTCGGAGTCAGCCCCGCGCAGCAGCAGCCGCAGCCGAGCTCAGCCGGACAGACGACCGCGATCCCGTAACGCCGGCGCCCCGGTGGTGCTGGCCGTCGACGTCGGCACTTCGTCGGTGCGAGCAGTCGCTTATGACTCGGACCTGACGCCGGTACCCGGCCTCGAGTCGCACCTGCCGCACACTCCGCGCACGGCGCGCGACGGCACGGCCGAGCTCGACATCCGTCCCCTGACGCGGCGCGTGATCGAAGCCGTGGACCGCGTGGTCGAGGCGGCGCGCGGGGCAGAGATCGAAGCGGTCGGGATCAGCAGCTTCTGGCATGGGCTGGCAGCCACGGACAGCAGTCTCAGGCCGCTCACGCCCGCCTTCCTCTGGTTCGACGGCCGCGCCGCCATCGACGCGGCCCGGCTGCGGGAGCGCCTGCCGGAGCGCGCGATCCACCAGCGGACGGGCTGCCGCCTGCACCCGAGCTACTGGCCGGCCAAGATCGCCTGGCTGCGGCGCACCCAGCCCGCGCTGCGGGCGGCGTCAGTGCGGTGGGTGTCACCGATCGACCTCGTCCTCGGCGCCCTGCTCGGCGAGGTCTCGACCAGCGCGTCGCTGGCCTCGGGCACCGGGCTCTACGGACTGCGGCGCCCGGGCTGGGATCGCGGCCTGCTCGCTGAGCTTGGGCTCGACCGCGCCGCGCTGCCACCCGTCGCCGACGAGCCGCGGCGCGGCCTGCTGCCCCGCTGGCGCCGGCGCTGGCCCGGCCTGGCGCAAGCCGTCTGGGCGGCGCCGATCGGAGACGGCGCCGCAGCCAACCTCGGCAGCGGCTGCTTCGATCCCCGCCGCCGCGCGCTGACGATCGGCACCTCGTCCGCGCTTCGCGTGACGACGCCCGCGCCGCCCGCCCGGCTGCCGCCATCGCTGTGGTGCTATCGCTCCTCGGGAGCGCGCTTCGTCGTCGGCGGGGCGCTGAGCGCCGGCGGCAACCTCCACGAGTGGATGCTGAAGACGCTCCGGGTCGACGATCAGCGGCTGCCAGCGCCGCCCGAGCGCTTGACTTTCCTTCCGCTCCTGGCCGGAGAGCGCAGCCCTGGTTTCGCGCTGCGGGCGTCGGGCGCGGTCAGCGGGCTCACCCTGGCCACGACGCCGGCCGAGCTGCTGGCCGCGGGCCTCGAATCGGTCGCGATCCAGCTGGCTTGCATCGACCGTGACCTCGACCGGGTGCTGCCCGCGCCGGAGCTGGTCGTCGCGAGCGGAACCGCCCTGCTCTCAAACCCAGGCTGGATGCGGATGGTCTGCGACGCGCTCGGCCGGCCGCTGGCGCCCAGTCAAGCCCTCGAGGCGTCGAGCCACGGCGCCGCGCTCACAGCCTTGGAGGCCGCCGGGCGCGCTGCCGCGGGCAGGGCTGCCAGCCCTGGCCTCGGCCCCCGCCTGCGACCCTCGACGGATCCCGCTGTGAGACGCCACTACGCCGGGGCGATGGCGCGGCAGACGTCGCTGTACCGTTTGTTGGTAGACGGCCCGCGTTCCTGAGGAGAGACATGGCAACAGCCACCGGCGAACTCACGCAAACCGACCTCGAGTTCATGGCCGAGCTGGGCAAGAAGCTCCGGGTGGACTCGATCCGCTGCAGCACGGCAGCGGGCTCCGGGCACCCGACGTCCTCGATGTCGGCCGCCGACCTGATGGCGGTGCTCCTCACCCGACACCTGCGCTACAGCTGGGACCGCCCCGAGGAGCCGGCGAACGATCACCTGATCTTCTCCAAGGGACACGCGTCCCCGCTCCTGTACTCGGTGTACAAGGCGGCCGGCGCCATCACGGACGAGGAGCTCCTCACCTTCCGGAAGTTCGGCTCGCGCCTGCAGGGCCACCCGACGCCTGTCATCCCCTGGGTCGACGTTGCCACCGGCTCGCTCGGCCAGGGGCTGCCGATCGCGGCCGGGGTCGCCTTGGCGGGCAAGAAGCTGGACCAGATCGACTACCACGTCTGGGCGCTCTGCGGCGATTCGGAGCTCGCTGAGGGCTCGATCTGGGAAGCCCTCGACAAGGCCGGCTTCTACGGCCTTGACAACCTCACGGCGATCTTCGATGTGAACCGCCTCGGCCAGCGCGGGCCGACCGAGTACCAATGGGAGCTCGATGTCTACGCTCGGCGCGCCGAGGCCTTCGGGTGCCGCGCGATCGTGATCGACGGCCACGACCTACGCGAGATCGACCAGGCGCTGACCGAAGCGCGCAGCGGCGCGACCGGCAAGCCCACGGTCATCGTCGCCAAGACCGTCAAGGGCAGCGGCGTCAGCGAGATCGCGAACAAAGAGGACTGGCACGGCAAGGCTCTGCCCCAAGACCTGGCGGAGCGGGCGATCGCCGAGCTGGGCGGCGTCCGCGACCTCGTCGTCGATGTGACGGCGCCTGCCCGCGCGGAGCCCGCGACCGTGGCCGGGCAGAGCGAGGCGGTGCCGACCTACCAGGTGGGCGAGAAGGTGGCGACTCGCAAGGCGTACGGCGATGCGCTGAAAGCGATCGGCGCCAACCCGATCGTGGTGGCACTGGACGGGGAGGTGAGCAACTCCACCTATTCCGCCGAGTTCCAGCAGGCGTATCCCGACCGCTTCTTCGAGATGTTCATCGCCGAGCAGCAACTGGTCGCGACCGCGGTAGGCATGAGCGTGCGCCGCTACATCCCGTTCGCGTCCACCTTCGCCGCCTTCTTCTCGCGCGCGTACGACTTCATCCGGATGGCGGCGGTGTCGCAGGCGAACATACGACTGTCCGGCTCTCACGCGGGCGTCGAGATCGGACAGGACGGCCCCTCGCAGATGGCGCTTGAGGACCTCGCCTCGATCCGCGCCATCGAAGGCTCGACCGTGCTCTACCCGTCCGACGGCAACTCCGCCGCGGCGCTCGTGGCGGAGATGGCCGCGACCGACGGAATCGTCTACATGCGCACCACGCGCGGCGCGTACCCGGTCCTCTACGGGCCGGATGAGACCTTCCACGTCGGCGGCTCGAAGGTTCTGCGTAGCTCCGGTGATGACCGGGTGACGCTGATCGGAGCCGGAGTGACCGTGCACAACTGCCTCGCGGCGGCCGACGAGCTCGCGCAGGACGGCATCAAGGCGCGGGTGATCGACCTCTACTCGCTCAAACCCGTCGACGTGACGACCCTCGAAGCCGCGGTGGACGCCACCGAAGGCAACGTGGTCGTGGCCGAGGATCACTACCCCGAGGGCGGTATGGCCGCGGCCGTGCTCGAAGTCCTGGCGGCGCGAGCCAGGCCCGTGCGCTTGGCGCACTGCGCCGTCCGCGGACTGCCCGGCTCGGGCACGCCGCAGGAGCTGATGAAGGCCGCCGGCATCTCCGCCGAACAGATCGCGGCCCGAGCCCGCGAGCTCGTCGGGGGCTGACGATGGCCACCGCGACTCGCACGAAGCTGAGCCCGCTGCAGCAGCTGCTGGAGGCCGGTCAGAGCCTGTGGTACGACAACATCCGGCGGCAGCTGATCACCTCCGGCGAGCTGGCCCGCATGCGCGACGAGGGCGTGCGCGGCGTGACGTCGAACCCGACGATCTTCCAGAAGGCGATCAGCGGCTCGACGGACTACGACGAGGCGCTCGTCGAGCGCGCCAAGCGCGGTGTGTCGGTGGAGCGGATCCTGTGGGACCTCTTCGTCGAGGACATCCAGGGCGCGGCCGACGTGTTCCGGCCCGTCTACGACCAGTCGGGCGGCGCCGACGGCTTCGTCAGCCTCGAGGTCTCGCCCGAGCGGGCCAACAACACCCGCGCCACGATCCGCATGGCCAAGGACCTCTGGAAGCGCGCCGCCCGACCCAACGTGATGATCAAGATCCCGGGCACGCGTGAGGGCCTGCCGGCCATCCGCCAGATGCTCGCCGCGGGCATCAACATCAACATCACGCTGATCTTCTCGGTCGAGCGCTACGTCGAGGTCGTCGAGGCGTTCATGTCCGGCCTGGAGGATCGCCTCGACGCCGGCGGGGACATCTCGGGCATCGCCTCCGTCGCGAGCTTCTTCGTGAGCCGCGTAGACACCAAGGTCGACAAGCTGCTGGACGCCAGGCTGGAGAAGGCCGGCGCCGCTGAGAAGCGAGCGCTCGAGCCTTTGCTCGGCAATGCGGGCGTCGCCAACTCGAAAGAGGCCTACCAGCGCTTCAAGGAGCTGCACTCGGGGCCCCGCTGGGATCGGCTCAGCAAGGCCGGGGCCCGCGTGCAGCGGTGCCTCTGGGCTTCGACCTCCGTCAAGGACCCGCGCTACCCGGAGCTCATGTATGTGGAGGAGCTGATCGGACCGGACACGGTCGACACGGTGCCGCCCGCCACCCTCGTGGCATTTCGAGAGCGGGGCACCGTCCGCCGGACGCTGGACGCCGACGTCGACGAGGCGCGCCGGCAGCTGAAGGCGCTGGCGGCGAACGGAATCGACCTCGCCGAGGTCACGCACGAGCTGGAGATCGAGGGCGTCGAGGCCTTCTCCAAGTCGTTCGACGACCTGCGCAAGACGATCGCCGCGGAGGTCAAGGCGATCAAGGCCGGGCGCGGCCCGCGGCAGTGGGCGCGGCTCGGGCAGCTCGCACCCGCCGTCGAGAAGCAGATCGCCGACCTGCAGAAGAACGAGGTCGCGCGCCGGCTCTGGGCTAAGGACGCGACTCTTTGGGGCGCTACCGGCGCCGCCGCGAAGGAGGTCCAGGATCGGCTCGGCTGGCTGACTGTCGCCGAGCAGCTCCTGGGGGACCGCGCCCGGCTGCGCGAGGTGGCCCGCGAAGGCAAGCGATTCGCCGACGTCGTGCTGCTCGGCATGGGCGGCTCGAGCCTCTGCCCGGACGTGTTCCGCAACACGTTCGGCAAAGCGCCCGGGCATCCGGAGCTCCACGTCCTGGACACCACGGATCCCGAGAGCATCCTCGACGTGCGCAAGGCCATCCGGCCGCAGGAGACGCTCTTCATCGTCGCCTCGAAATCCGGGACCACCACGGAGACGCTTTCCCATTTCGCCTACTTCTGGGGCGAGACCGAAGCCGCGGTCGGCGCGAAGGCCGGACGGCACTTCGCGGCGATCACCGACCCGGGCACATCGCTCGAGAAGCTGGCTAAGGAGCACGGCTTCCGGTGGACCTTCAAGAACCCGCCCGACATCGGCGGGCGCTACTCCGCCCTCAGCTACTTCGGCATGGTCCCTGGCGCCTTGATGGGCGTCGACGTCGTCGAGATGCTGGAGCGCGCCGGCGAGATGCAGCAGGCCTGCGATCCGACGCAGCCGGTCGAGAAGAACCCGGGCGTCTGGCTGGGCGCGGTGCTCGGCCGCCTGGCCAAGGACGGCCGCGACAAGGTGACGCTCGTCCTGTCGCCGAAGGTGGCCACGTACGGGTACTGGGTCGAGCAGCTGCTCGCCGAGTCGACCGGAAAGGAGGGCAAGGGCCTGATCCCGATCGAGGGGGAGCCACTGGGACCGCCGTCCGCGTACGGCGACGACCGGGTCTTCGTCCACGTCCGGATGGAAGCGGACAAGGACAACCGGGCGATCAACGTTCTGGAGAAGGCGGGCCAGCCGGTGGTGACCCTCACGCTCCGCGACAAGCTCGACCTCGGCGGCGAGTTCCTCCGCTGGGAGGTCGCCACGGCGGTCGCCGGCTCGATCCTAGGCATCGACGCTTTCGACCAGCCCAACGTGCAGGAGAGCAAGGACAACACCAAGAAGGTGCTGGAGCAGTTCAAGAAGGCCGGGCGCCTGCCCGCGGCTGAGTCGGTGGCGGCCGCCGACTCAGCGGATGCCCTACGCGGCCTGCTCAAGCGAGCCAAAAAGGGCGCCTACGTGGCCCTGATGGCGTACACGGAGCGCACCCGGACCTCCGAGCGCTCGCTCGCCCAGATCCGAGCCACCCTGCGCGACGCGACGAGCCTGGCCACCACGGCGGGCTACGGCCCGAGGTTCCTGCACTCGACGGGCCAGCTGCACAAGGGAGGCCCGCGCATCGGCCTGTTCGTCCAGGTGGTCCAGGAGGACCGCGAGGACCTGGCGATCCCGGGCGAGCCCTACAGCTTCTCGGTGCTCAAGCAAGCGCAGGCGCTGGGCGACCTCGAGTCGCTGCGCTCGCGCGAGCTTCCCGTCGTCCGTGTGACGCTCGGCCGGACGCCGGCCAAGGGCTGGCGGGCACTCGCCGCGGCCGCCGCTCAGGCCACCGCCAAGTAGGAGGTCCAGCAATGGAGATGGGCATGGTCGGCCTCGGCCGGATGGGCGGCAACATGGTGCTGCGGCTCCTGAAGCAGGGCCATCAGCTGATCGCGTTCGACCGCAGCGAGGAGGCCGTGAAGCGCTCCGAGGAGGCCGGGGCGACGGGCGCCCGCACGCTCGAGGAATTCGTCGGCGCGTTCCAGTCGAGCCCGCGCGTGATGTGGGTGATGGTGCCGGCGGGCGCCCCGACCACGGAGACGATCGAGCGCCTGGTGGAGCTCGGCTCGGCCGGTGACATCGTGATCGACGGCGGCAACACCAACTGGCGGCTCGCGCTCGAGGACGCCAAGCGCTGCGCGGACAAGGGCCTGCACTACCTGGACGCGGGCACCTCAGGCGGCATCTGGGGCCTCGAGAACGGCTACTGCCTGATGGTGGGCGGCGACGAGGGCGCCTTCGAGCACTGCAAGCCGCTGCTGACGGACTTGGCTCCGCCCGAGGGCGGGCTGGTGCGCACCGGCCCCGCGGGCTCTGGGCACTTCGTGAAGATGGTCCACAACGGCATCGAGTACGCCCTGATGCAGTCCTATGCCGAGGGCTTCGAGCTCATGCGCGCGGTGCAGGAGTTCCCCGGCATGGACATGCACGCCATCGCCGAGGCCTGGCGCTACGGCTCCGTGGTGCGTTCCTGGCTGCTGGACCTGATCGCGGACGGCCTGGCGAAGGACCCCGAGCTCGAGAAGATCCGGGGCTGGGTCGAGGACACGGGCGAGGGAAGGTGGACGGTCGAGGAAGCCATCAACGAGGCGGTGCCGGCGCCGACGATCGCTCTGGCGCTCTTCACACGCTTTCGCAGCCGGATGGAGAACACATTCGGCGACCGCATGCTCGCGATGATGCGCAACGAGTTCGGGGGGCACGCGACCAAGGAGCAGCCCGGCATCGAAGCGCGTCCCCGCGCTTGATGGCGACGCCGCAGGTCCTCATCAACCCGCTGGCCGAGGGCATTCACGAGTACCGGGCCACCGAGCCCTGCGTCATGGTCATCTTCGGCGCGACGGGGGACCTGTCCTCCCGCAAGCTGCTGCCCTCGATCTACAACCTGGCCCGCCAGGGACTGCTGCCGCCCGGCTTCACTGTCGTCGGCGCAGCGAAGGACGACCTCCGTCCGGACGACTTCCGCAAGCACGCCGAGGAGTCGATCCGCGAGCACTCGCGCACCCAGCCGGTCGATGAGAGCGTGCTGAGCACCTTCTGCCGCGAGCTGGACTATCAGCCCGTGGACTTCGGTGACGAGGCGGCTTTCGGCGCGCTCAAGCACAAGCTCGAGGGCATCGACACCGAGCGGCAGACCGCCGGCAACCGGATCTTCTACTGCGCGACGCCTCCGCCGACCTACTCGCAGATCGCCAAGCAGCTCAAGGCCACCGGGATGAACAAGGGCGACGGCTGGCACCGCATCGTCGTCGAGAAGCCCTTCGGCACCGACCTTCAGACAGCCAAGGAGCTTGACCAAGCGCTCGACCAGGCGTTCCGCGAAAGCGAGATCTTCCGGATCGACCACTACCTGGGCAAGGAGACCGTCCAGAACATCCTCGCCTTCCGCTTCGCCAACCTGATCTTCGAGCCAGTCTGGAACGCCCAGCACGTCGACTCGGTGCAGATCACGGTGGCGGAGGAGCTCGGCATCGAGGCGCGCGGCGCGTATTACGACCGCGCCGGCGCGATGCGCGACATCATCCAGAACCACGCCCTGCAGCTCCTAACCCTGGTGGCGATGGAGCCGCCGGTCGCCTTCGAGGCGCGCGCGGTGCGCGACGAGAAGGTCAAGGTGCTGAGAGCGATCCGGCCGCTGCTCGGCGAGTCCATCGAAAAGTGGACGGTCCGCGGCCAGTACAAGGGCGGATGGGTGAAGGGGGAGGAGGTTCCGGCCTACCGCGACGAGCACAACGTGGCGAGCGAATCGCAGACCGAGACGTTCGCCGCCCTGCGCCTGCAGATCGACAACTGGCGCTGGGCCGGGGTGCCGTTCTACATCCGCAGCGGCAAGCGCCTGGCCAAGCGGGTGACCGAGATCAGGGTGCGGTTCAAGCTTCCGCCTCACCTCACGTTCGGCCGCGAGGCGAGCAAGGAGCTGCACCCCAACGCGATCACGCTGCGGATCCAGCCGGAGGAGGGCATCTCGCTGCGCTTCGGCGCCAAGATCCCGACCGCCGGCATCCGGATCGGCAGCGTGAACATGGACTTCCTCTACATGTCGTCGTTCCTCGTCGACGCGCCCGACGCCTATGAGCGCCTGCTGGTCGACTGCATGCTCGGCGACGCGACGCTGTTCGCCCGCATCGACGAGGTGGAGGCGGCGTGGCGGCTGGTAGACCCGATCGAGTCCAGCTGGGCCGAGAGCCGGCCCCAGCTGTCGTTCTACGAAGCGGGCACCTGGGGCCCGAAGGAGGCTGACGAGATGCTGGCCTCCGACGGCCACGCCTGGCATCGACCGTAGTTGGTGATCCACCCCGACCGCGTCAGCCACGTCAACTGGTCGGGCGAGAACGTCTCGCTGGACGAGGTCCTCTACCAGGTCAACCGGCTGCGGTCGGAGTTCGCCTCGCAGGGGGCGGGCGATTACGAATTGCCCCACCCGCGCAACAGCGTCATGAACCTGGTGGTCGTCGCCGCCGATGAAGGCGACGCTCAGCGGGCGGCCAACGTGGCGGAGATGCTCGGCACCCAGCATCCGTCGCGCACCATCGTCGTCGAGCCCGTCCTGAAGCCCGGCGACCGCATTGACGCGGCCATCCAGGCCCATGCCCATGAGCTGGTCGACAGCGCGCCGATCCAATACGAGGAGATCCGCCTGCGCGTCTGGGGCTCGCGGGCCCGGCTGCGCAGCCTGGTCGAGCCGTTGCTGGCGCCGGACGTGTTGACCCACCTCTGGTGGCTCGGGACGCCGCCCTGGGATGCCGAAGCTTTTCGCGAGGTGCTGCCTGGGATCAACACGCTCGTGGTGGACAGCTCTGACTTCGATCGCCCCTACGAAGGCTTTCTCGCCCTCAGCGAGATCGCGGACAACCTGCAGCCGTACCAGGGCGTCGCCGACTTCGAGTGGGTGCGCCTCCATCCCTGGCGCGAAGCGCTGGCACAGGCCTTCGCGCCCGCGGGTCGCGTGCAGCTGCTGCGCGGCATCGGGGCGGTCGGTCTCGACTACGCGGGTGAAGGCCGCGCCAACCGCGCTTCGGTGGCGTTGATGGCCGGCTGGCTGATCGATCGCTTGGAGTGGGCGCTGCACGACGCTTCCGCCAAGCACAGCGGTCTGGTGCAGGCGCACTATCGCGCGCCGTCCGGCCACGCGGTCGAGATTGCGGCGAGGTCTGTTCAAGTCGAGGGCGGCGGCGTCGCCGACGGCACGCTCCTGGCGCTCCGCCTCGAGGGGGCGGGAGGGGGGCACACGCTGCACGCCGAGCTCATGCGCGATCGGCTGGAGATGAACCGCGCCTCGCTCACGCTGGAGGTGGGCGAGGAGGAGCCTCTGCGTCACGACGTGCCCCTTGGAGACAGTGAGGACGCCGAGGTGCTCAGCACTCTCCTGGTGCTGGGCCGCCGCGACCCGGTGTATCTGCGCTCGCTGCGGAAGGCGAGCGAGCTGCTGCAGGCGTTCCAATGAACATCGAGGTGCTTGAAGACGCCGCCGCGGTCGCGGCCGCCGCCGCTGACTGGGTGAGCAGGGGGATGGCGGGCGGCGGAACGCTGGTGCTCGCGGGCGGCGGGACGCCGCGCCGCTGCTACGAGCTGCTCGACGCCGACTCGCTGCCGTGGGGGCGTGTCACAGTGCTGTTCGGGGATGAGCGCTGCGTGCCGCCGGATGACGAGGAGAGCAACTTCCGCATGGCCCGAGAAGCGCTGCTGGACCGGGTGCGGCCCCTGAGCGTCCACCGGATGCCCGGCGAGCTGGTGCCGGAGGAAGGCGCGGAGCTGTACGCGCGCATCGTCGAACCGCTGCGCCCGCTGGACCTGGTTCTCCTCGGGATGGGACCCGACGGCCACACCGCGTCGCTGTTTCCCGGCCACCAGGGGCTCCACGCGGCCGGCAGCGCGATCGCCGTCCATGACTCGCCCAAGCCGCCGCCGGATCGCGTCTCGCTCACCCTCGAGGTGCTCCAGGAGGCGCGCCAGGTGCTGATGCTCGTCGCCGGCGCCGGCAAGCGCGACGCCGTGGCTCGGGCCCGGCGCGGCGAAGTGCCGGCAGGCATGGTTCCGCAGGCGACGTGGCTCATCGACCGGGCGGCGGCGCCGGCGTGACAGCCCGGTGAGGTCCGTGCTGGTTATCCCCTCGATCCTCTCGGCCGATCTCGGCCGCCTCGGGGAGCAGGTTCGCGAAGCAGCCGAGGGCGGGGCAGATCGCATCCAGGTGGACGTGATGGACGGTCACTTCGTGCCCAATTTGACGTTCGGGCCGGCGGCCGTCGCCGCGGTCAAGGCGGCGGCGCCCTCGATCCAGGTTGAGGCGCACCTGATGGTGGAGCGTCCAGAGCGGCACATCGCCGCCTTCGCCAAGGCCGGAGCCGACTTCATCCAGGTGCACGTCGAAGCGACGGTCTCGCTCTTCCGAGTGGTGGAATCCATCCGCGAGCTGGGGCCGAAGCCGGGCGTCGCGATCAGCCCGGCGACCCCGGTGGAGTCGCTCCGCGAGATCCTGCCCTACGTGGAGCAGGTCAACGTGATGACGGTCGAGCCCGGCTTCGGCGGGCAGGCGTTCATCGCCACGAGCCCGGCCAAGATCGGCAGGCTGCGCCAGCTCTCGGCCGAGGTCGAGATCGAGGTCGACGGCGGGATCGAGGCGCGCACTGCTCCGCTCGTGGTGGCCGCGGGGGCCACGTGCCTCGTGGCGGGCAGCGCCGTGTTCGGCCACCCGGGCGGCGTCAGCGCTGGCATCCGCGCGTTGAGGGAAGCGGTTGGCGACTGAGGACGAGC
Organism: Candidatus Dormiibacterota bacterium; assembly: GCA_036378435.1. Lineage (GTDB taxonomy): Bacteria > Chloroflexota > Dormibacteria > Dormibacterales > Dormibacteraceae > DASUWK01. The sequence continues at coordinate 66,174 of DASUWK010000049.1, forward strand.
TCAAAAAGGCCGCGGCCGAGCGTGCCGTGCAGCTCGTGCGACCGGGCATGGTCGTCGGGCTGGGCACCGGGACGACGACGCGACACTTCATCGCGGGCGTTGGGCGGTTGGTCGCCGACGGCATGCAGCTCACCGCCGTGCCGACCTCGCGCGCGAGCGAGACCCAGGCTCGAGCGCTGGGCATCTCGCTGGTCGATGAGCTCGATCGCGAGATCGATCTGACAGTCGACGGCGCCGACGAGATCGATGCCGAGCTGCGGCTCATCAAGGGCCGCGGCGGAGCGCTCTTCCGCGAGAAGCTGGTAGCCGAAGCCTCGCAGCAGTTCGTGGTTGTGGCGGAGGAGTCAAAACTCGTCGATCGGCTCGGCGCCGGCGCGCCGCCGGTGGCGCTGCCGGTCGAGGTGCTGCCTTTCCTCTGGCGCCGGACCGCCGACCGGCTGGCGGGGCTCGGCGCCAGGTGGGTCCTGCGGGGGGCGGAGGACGCGCCTTATCTCACCGACAACGGCAATGTCGTGTTGGACTGCACGTTCGACGGCGGCATCCCCGACCCGGAGGGCCTGGGCCGCGAGCTCAAGCTGATCACCGGGGTGGTCGAGCACGGGCTCTTCGCGGGCCTGACCAGCGCGGCGATCGTCGCCGGGCCGGGCGGGGTGAGGGTGCTGGGTAGCATTTAGCGGCCGCGGACGGGTCGCCTAGTCCGGTCGAGGGCGCGGCACTGGAAATGCCGTATACCCGTAAGGGTATCGAGGGTTCGAATCCCTCCCCGTCCGCCACTTTCTTGAACTAGGGCAAGGTCGCCTCGACGGTGCCGGCGCCTCCCACTGCAAAGCAAGAGTTGACGATTGGGCAGCTCACCGCCGTTAGCTCACGACTGCCAAGGGCGGCCTGGTCCAGCCATGTCTTGCCACCGTCGTCGCTCATCAGAATGACCGGGTCGAGTCGTCCGAACCCGAAGCCGCCGCCGCTTCCTCCCACGGCTACGCAGAAAGTGACCCGTGGGCAACTCACTCCCAGTGGATCCCCCAGGTCAAGGTGGCCCGCAGACGACCAGTTGTCGCCGCCATCTGAGGTTGCAAGGATGTGCGCCTCGCCGCCACCGCCCACGGCGACGCAGTGATCGAGGTCGGCGCACCCGACCGCGTCGAGAGTGTCTCCACTGGTCGCGGGGGTCTGCGAGACCCAGGTCTCGCCGGCGTCCCTGGTTCCCAGAATCGTCTCGTCCGCGCCAACCGCAATGCAGCGCTGCGGACTGGCACAGCTCACCGCGGAGAGAGACGGACCGGTTATACAGGCGGGTGGCGCCTGGGCCTCGCACGCCGGGAGCACGTGCTCGATCCAGGTGCTGCCGCCGTCACTGGTCGTGAGGATCGCGGGGGAGCAGTCGGGACCTCCTACAAAGCTGTTACACGCATTGCTCAGCGAGCCAACGGCGACGCAAACCAACGCGCCAGGACAGCTCACTCCGTCGAGGACTCTCGTGGTTCTGAGGTGGCCTTGCCGCCAGGTCGACCCGCCGTCAACCGTAAAGACGGCTGAGCCGTGACATTGAGCCGGGGCACCGGGACAAACGGATACTCCACCGACCGCGACACAGCGGTTGGCGTCGAAACAGCTCACGGCGTGGAGGTCATCTGAAGCACCGGCAGTCGTGGCAGACCAGCTGGCGCCGGCATCGTGCGTCACGAGCATGTTTTCGCCGCGGGCTTTCAGGATGAAGCAGACCTTGGCGGTTGGACAGCTCACCGCCCGCAAGTCGGAAGACGTCTCCGACGTCAACTGCCGCCATGAGGTCTGGGGGTTGGACCCGCGACTGTGAACGACCAAAGCAACCGATAGGGCGACAGTTCCCGCCGCTAACGGGATTAGGAACATCAGAATCCGCCTTCGACGCTTCGCCGTTGGCGTCACGACAACTCTCACTGTTCAGCCGGATCCGGGCCGCGGCGATTTTCGCGGCCGATCGAGAGAGTGTCAAGCGTCCCGCCACACCTGCGTTCGCCGGCGAAAGCAGGTCTTAGAGAGCCCGCAATGCCTGCGTTCGCCGGCGAGCGCGGGAATCGGCAGCTACGAGGTGAGGCCCCGCCTCCGGCGCAGGGTCCCGTCGATCGCCCCGAAGATGCCGTCGACGACCATCCCGATCACCAGGATCACGATCATCGTCGCCAGCAGGCCCGGCGCATCGCTGAACTCCCGCGCGTTGTTGAGCTGCGCGCCCAGCGCGCGGTTGCCGAAGTTCACCAGCAGCTCGCCGGCCATCAAGCTGCGCCAGCTGAAGGCCCAGCCCTGCTTCAGGCCGGCGACGAAGGAGGGGAGCGCGGCGGGCAGCACCACGTGCCGGTAGAGCGACAAGCCGCGCGCCCCCAGCGACCGCCCGCTGCGCAAGAGAGCGGGCTGGATGTGATCGATGCCGTGGATGGCGCCGTTGGCGATCGCCGGCGCGGCGCCCAGCACCACCACAAACCCGATCGCCGTCTCGCTGATGCCCAGCACCAGGATGGCCAGCGGAAACCACGCGATCGAGGGCATCGACTGCAGGCCCGTCAGCAGGGCTCCGATGCCTGCCCGGAGCGGCCGCCAGCGGGTCACGGCCACCCCGACCAAGGTCCCGATCACGAGCGCCAGCCCGAACCCGAACGCGGCCCGGCGCAGAGTGATCGCCACGCCGGCATAGAAGCCGGGATCGTGGAGATAGCTGCCCAGCTTCTGGAAGACAGGCAGCGGCCCGGGCAGCAGGTAGTCGGGCTGCCAACCTGCGAACACCAGCGCCTGCCAGCCCACCAGCACGAACGCCAGGGCGGCGAGCTTGGGCCAGGTCGCGCTCCACAGCCGGCGCGACAGCGGGCGCACGCGGACCGCGCTCAGCTCGAGCGCGTCGAGACCTTCGAGCTCGGTGCCTAGCGCCTCAGCCTGCGTGGACGCGCACCTCCTCGTGGAGGCGCGCCCCGATCTCCCGCGCGATCGCTCCCAGCTCGGCCGACTCGATACGGCGCGGCCTGGGCAGATCGACCCGAAACTCGGCCGCCACGCGCCCAGGC